>NZ_JBBCYQ010000005.1:0-267104 GCF_037144815.1 Curtobacterium sp. USHLN213
CGGCGCGGCGCGCGGCGCGCGGCGCGGCGCGCGGCGCAAGCTGCCGGCGCACAATCAAAGTCACCCCGAACCGCGCGCATGCGCGGCTCGGGGTGACTTGCGTTGTGCGCCGCGCGCCGACGCGCAGCGTCGAACCACGAATCCGACGTCGAACCGCAACCGAAGGCCGGTTCGACGTCGGAAACGTGGTTCGAACGTGCGCCCGACGCCAGCCGCCGCGCGAGACGCCAGCTCGCGCGCGGCGCGCAAGCGCGCGAAGCGCAGCAGGGCGCGCAAGCGCGCGCCGCGCGCCCTGCGCTACGCGGACTTCTCGACGCGCTTCGCCCTCGGCCGCGGGACGATCGTCGGCGCAGCGTTCTCGAGCACCGACTCGCGGGTGATCACGACGCGTGCGACATCGTCGTCCGACGGCACGTCGAACATCACCGGCCCGAGCACCTCTTCGAGGATCGCCCGGAGCCCACGAGCACCCGTCTGCCGCAGTACCGCGAGATCAGCGATCGCCTCGAGCGCACCCCGATCGAACTCGAGCTCCACCCCGTCGATCTGGAACATCCGCTGGTACTGCTTCACGAGCGCGTTCTTCGGCTCGGTCAGGATCTGCATGAGCGCCGACTGGTCGAGCTGCGACACCGTGGTCACGACGGGGAGACGCCCGATGAACTCCGGGATGAGCCCGAACTTGTGCAGGTCCTCCGGCAGGACGTCGGCGTAGAGGTCCTGCTGGTCGAGCGGGCTGTGCAGGGGTGCACCGAAGCCGATGCCCCGCTTGCCGACGCGCGACGAGACGATGTCCTCGAGCCCGGCGAACGCCCCCGCCACGATGAACAGCACGTTCGTCGTGTCGATCTGGATGAACTCCTGGTGCGGGTGCTTCCGACCGCCCTGCGGCGGGACGGAGGCGACCGTGCCCTCGAGGATCTTGAGCAGCGCCTGCTGCACGCCTTCGCCCGAGACGTCGCGCGTGATCGACGGGTTCTCGGCCTTGCGGGCGATCTTGTCGACCTCGTCGATGTAGATGATGCCGGTCTCGGCACGCTTCACGTCGTAGTCGGCTGCCTGGATGAGCTTGAGCAGGATGTTCTCGACGTCTTCGCCGACGTACCCGGCCTCGGTCAGGGCAGTGGCGTCCGCGACGGCGAAGGGCACGTTGAGCCGCTTCGCGAGGGTCTGGGCGAGGTAGGTCTTGCCGCAGCCGGTCGGCCCGATGAGCAGGATGTTCGACTTCGCGATCTCGATGTCGTCACGGTCTTCGGCTGCGGTGATCTGCCCCTGCGCGCGGATGCGCTTGTAGTGGTTGTAGACCGCCACTGCGAGGGAGCGCTTCGCCGGGTCCTGCCCGATGACGTACTCCTGCAGGAAGTCGAAGATCTCGCGCGGCTTGGGGAGCTCGAAGTCACCGCTGGCGGTGTCCTCGCCGGCTTCGGCCAGTCGCTCTTCGATGATCTCGTTGCACAACTCGACGCACTCGTCGCAGATGTACACCCCGGGACCGGCGATCAGCTGCTGGACCTGCTTCTGGCTCTTGCCGCAGAAGGAGCACTTGAGCAGGTCAGCGCTCTCTCCGATGCGTGCCATGTCGGTGCCCTCCTTGGTAGACCGATGCAGGTCGACGACCTGCCCGACTCGTACCGAGCCTAATCGCAACCGGTGACACCGACCGCGACGCCGAGCCGGTTTCGCCCGGCGCGTTCGCCCAGGGCGTTCGATCCTGCTACCGTGTCCACGACTTCTCTACAAGTTGTAGAACCGCAGTCGCGGGTCGGAGGACCCGCAGTCCCGGAAGGAACCCCATGTCCAAGCGCCTCGCCGTCGTCGGCACCGCGACCCTCGGCGTCACCGCTGCGATCGTCCTCGGCACCGCGGGTGTCGCCAGCGCCCACGTCTCGGCGACGGCCACCTCGACCGCGGCGAACTCGTACACGACGGCGACCTTCTCGGTCCCGCACGGCTGCGACGGCTCCCCCACGACGAAGATCGAGTTCCAGGTGCCGGAGTCCGTCATCGAGGTCACGCCGACCGTCAACCCGAACTGGACGATCACGAAGGCCACGGCGCCGTACACGAGCCCGTCGGCCTCTGCGGACGACGAGTCCGCCGAGGACGCGGGCGAACGCGTCACGAGCATCACCTACACGGCGAAGACCCCGCTCCCCGCCGACGAGCGCGACACCTTCGCGCTGTCCTTCTCCCTGCCGGACGGCAAGCCCGGCGACCTCGTCGAGTTCCCCGTCCTGCAGACCTGCGAGAAGGGCTCCGTCGAGTGGAACCAGGAGCAGAAGGCCGGAGAAGCCGAGCCCGAGCACCCCGCGCCCTCGATCACGCTGACCGCGGCCGAGGCCACCGACGACGACGGTGACCCGGTCGCCGCCACCCCCACGGCCGCAGCGGCAGCGGAGTCCACGCCCGCCGACCCCGACCTCGTCGGACGCTTCCTCGGCCTCGGCGGCCTGGTGCTCGGCGCAGCCGCCCTGGTCGTCGCCGTCGCCGGCACCCGCCGTCGGAGCGCCTCCAAGTGACGGAGCGCGACACGTCGAAGGGGCGCGTCGCGTCGACGAGGCGCGTCACATCGACGGAGCGGTCACCGCGCCTCCGGCGGGCCTGGAGGCGCGGTGCCGGTGTCGCCGCCACCCTCGCCATCGCAGGCGGTGCGGTCCTCGGCCTGGCCGGCCCCGCCAGCGCGCACAACTACATGATCGCCTCGACCCCGAAGGTCGACGGCACGCTGACCGCGCTGCCGAAGGCCTTCGAGATCACGACGAACGACAAGCTGCTCGACATCGACGACACGAACTCGGGCTTCGCCTACCGGATCGTCGGCCCCGACGGGAAGTACTACGAGGACGGCTGCCTCGACGTGGACGGCCCCTCGATGACCACGACGGCCGCACTCGGCGCCTCGGGGAAGTACACCGTCGAGTGGCAGATCGTCTCCGCCGACGGGCACACCGTGTCCGACGAGTACCGCTTCACGTGGGACGCCCCCGCCGGGTTCACCCCGGCGAAGGGCTCGTCCACCCCGCCCGTCTGCGCCACGGCCGGCAGTGCGGCGAGTGCCAGTGCCGACACCACGGGCACCGCCTCGGGCGACACCGACTCCACGACGTCCGACGCCCTCTGGATCGGTGCCGGCGGCGTCGTGCTCGTCGGGCTCGTCGTCGCGCTCCTGCTGCTCCTGCGTCGTCGCCCCGCCCCCGCGGCCGACGACGACCCCACCGACGACTGACCGCACCGCACGACGAAGGCCCCGCACCGATCGGTGCGGGGCCTTCGTCGTGCGGGACGCCGGTCCTACTTGACGAGCGCCGGCAGGTTCTTGCGGCTCGTGAGGACCTGGTCGATCAGGCCGTACTCGAGCGCCTCTTCGGCGGACATGATCTTGTCGCGCTCGATGTCGTTGTTGACCTGCTCCGGCGTGCGGTTCGAGTGCTTCGACAGGGTCTCCTCGAGCCAGGTGCGCATGCGGAGGATCTCCGCTGCCTGGATCTCGATGTCGGAGGCCTGACCGCCGCCCTGCTGGACCGCCGGCTGGTGGATGAGCACGCGGGCGTTCGGGAGCGCCAGACGCTTGCCGGGGGTGCCGGCAGCGAGGAGCACCGACGCCGCCGAGGCAGCCTGACCGAGGCAGACCGTCTGGATCTGCGGACGGATGTACTGCATCGTGTCGTAGATCGCCGTCATCGCGGTGAACGAGCCACCGGGCGAGTTGATGTACATCACGATGTCGCGGTCCGGGTCCATCGACTCGAGCACGAGCAGCTGGGCCATGACGTCGTCGGCCGACGCGTCGTCGACCTGGACGCCGAGGAACACGATGCGGTCCTCGAACAGCTTCGCGTACGGGTCCTGCCGCTTGTAGCCGTAGGCCGTGCGCTCTTCGAAGCTCGGCAGGATGTACCGATCAGTGGGGGCCGGGACGTTCTGCGCGCCACCGAGCATGGGGAGATGCATTCTCGTTTCCTTTTCTTCGGTGGGTGGGGTCAGGACTGGGCGTCGGGCTCGGCCGCGTCGGTGAGGGTCTCGCCGTCGCCGACGGTGCCACCACCGCCGATGACCTCGGTCGACGATGCACGGAGGTGGTCGACGAAGCCGTACTCGAGGGCTTCCTGCGCCGTGAACCAGTTGTCGCGGTCGTTGTCCTTGAGGATCTGCTCGATCGACTTGCCGGTCTGCTCCGCCGTGAGCTCGGCCATCCGCTGCTTCATGTCGAGGATGACCTTCGCCTGCGTCTGGATGTCGGCGGCCGTGCCACCGAACCCACCCGACGGCTGGTGCAGGAGCACACGCGCGTTCGGGGTGATGTAGCGCTTGCCCGGGGTGCCCGACGAGAGCAGGAACTGCCCCATCGAGGCGGCGAGGCCGATGCCCACCGTGACGATGTCGTTCGGCACGAACTGCATCGTGTCGTAGATCGCCATACCGGCGGTGATCGAGCCACCGGGCGAGTTGATGTAGAGGTAGATGTCCTTCTCAGGGTCCTCGGCGGCGAGCATCAGCAGCTTGGCTGCGATCTCGTTCGAGTTGTCGTCGCGGACCTCGGAGCCGAGCCACACGATCCGGTCTCTCAGAAGGCGGTCAAAAACACTGGGGTTCAGTGTCGCTTCGGCCATGGAAAAGCTCCCGTTCAGTTGTCGCTTGTTGTCGAACTTATCGGGTGCAACGCACCACTTCTCGTCTGTTCGCTGTCGGCAATGCGGTGGTGCCGAAATACGGGACGGGAGGCGTGGTGCCAGCTGGCACCGCGCCTCCCGTCCGTCGTGCTGGTGGCGGCGAGATCGTTACTCGGCGTCCTCCGCAGGCGTCTGCGCGACCCCCGCCGTGAAGGCGGAGAGGTCGACGTCGTCACCGTTGGTGTCCTTGACGGTCACCTTGGAGAGGACGGTCGCGACGGCCTTGGAGCGCGCGACCTCGCCGACCATGCCCGGGATCTGCCCGTTCTGGTCGATGACCTTGATGAACTCGCCCGGCTCCATGCCGTACTGCGCAGCGGCCTGGATGAGGTACTGCGTGAGCTCTTCCTGCGAGACCTGGATCTCTTCCTTCTCGGCGATCGAGTCGAGCAGGATCTGCGAGCGGAAGGCCTTCTCGCTGGACTCGGAGACCTCCTTGCGGTGCTCGTCGTCCTCGAGGCGGTTCTCCTGCTCGAGGTGACGGTGCACCTCGTCCTCGATGAGCTGCTCCGAGATCGGGATGTTGACGTCCTCGATGAGCTTCTCGACGAGCTTGTCGCGAGCCGCGGCGCCCTGACCGAAGGTCTTGGACTTCGCGATCTGCTCCTTGAGGTCCGCCTTGAGCTCGTCGATCGTGTCGAACTGGCTGGCGATCTGCGCGAACTCGTCGTCGGCCTCGGGGAGCTCGCGCTCCTTGACGGCGGTGACGGTCACGGCGATCTGGGCGATCTCGCCTTCGCGGTCGCCACCGACGAGCTTCGACTCGAAGGTGGTGGACTCGCCGGCGGTGAGGGACTCGAGCGCCTCGTCGATGCCCTCGAGCAGGTCGCCGGAGCCGATCTCGTAGGAGACGCCGGTGGCCGAGTCGACCTCGTCGTCGCCGATGGTGGCGGTGAGGTCGATCTGGGCGAAGTCACCCGTCGTCGCCGGGCGGTCGACCGTGACGAGCGTGCCGAAGCGGGTGCGCAGGTTCTGCAGCTCCTCTTCGATCTCGTCGTCCGAGACCTCGACCGCGTCGACGGTGAGCTCGTACTTGTCGTACTCCGGCAGGTCGAACTCGGGGCGGACGTCCACCTCGAAGGTGAGGACGAGGTCGCCCGTGAAGTCCTTGACGTTCGGGAGCTCGGCGACATCGGCCTCGGCACGACCGAGGATGCGCAGCTCCTGCTGCTCCACCGCCTGGCGGTAGAAGTTGTCGATGGCGTCGCCGACGGCGTGGTTCAGGACCTCGCCGCGGCCGACGCGCTGGTCGACGATCGCCGGCGGGACCTTGCCCTTGCGGAAGCCGGGGATGTTGATCTGCTCGGCGATGTGCTTGTACGCGTGGTCGATGCTCGGCTTGAGATCTTCCGGCGTCACGTTCACGGTGAGCTTGACGCGGGTGTCGCTCACCTTGTCGACGGTGCTGGTGGCCAAGGGATGTTCTCCTGTTGGTTGACGTTCGTGTGGTCCTGGTCGGGGCGACAGGATTTGAACCTGCGACCTCCCGCTCCCAAAGCGGGCGCTCTACCAAGCTGAGCTACGCCCCGTTTGACTGGGCCAGGGGTGTCCGCGCACGCCGGTGGGGCGCATGCGACGCCGATGAGTCTAGCGGTCCCCGGGCGCGCGGTTCCCGGCAGGTTCGGAGCCGTCTTCGGCGTCGTCCTGCGCGCGTCGTCGCAGGCCCGTCCGCCATCGCACGCCGACGACGACCTGCACGCCGAGCGCGGCCACCGCGAGCAGGATGCCGGCGACGATGCGCCACGCGTGCAGGAGCGCGTGCGCGGGCTGGGTCTGCGGGTCCCCGAACAGCTCCGGCCGCAACGAGAGGACGATCGCCGCGAGGACGACCAGCACGTAGGAGAGCACGCGCGAGCGCTTGATCCGCCGGGCATTCCGGTCGGTCGGCGGGAGCACGACCCGGGACGACACGGTACGTGGTGACATGTCGGTGCTCGTTCGTCCGCTACGATGGTCGGGCTGCGCCTGGTGCGCAGGCGCGGGGATGTAGCTCAATGGTAGAGCCCCAGTCTTCCAAACTGGCCACGCGGGTTCGATTCCCGTCATCCCCTCCACTCCTCGATCTCGGCCCTTCCGGGCCGTCGATCGGTGTGCGGTGAACCGACTGCAAGGAAGTGTTTGCAACGAACTGTTTGCAAACATCTCTTTGCGGTGTACGGTCGAGCCATGACCGACGAGACCCGCATCCTCGACGTCGCCGCCCTCAAGGCGCTGGCGCACCCGCTCCGGGCGCGCCTGCTCGACCTGCTCTCCCAGAACGGCCCCTCGACCGCGACGTCGCTCGGCGCGAAGCTGGGCGAGTCGAGCGGCTCGACGAGCTACCACCTCCGGCAGCTCGAGCGCCACGGGTTCGTCCACGAGCTCCCCGACCGCGGCAACGCCCGCGAGCGCTGGTGGGAACGCACCGCCGGTCGGATCAGCATCGGCAGCCCCGACGAGGGCCCGGCCTCCCCCGCGCAGCAGACGGCGACGCAGCTCGCGAGCCTCGCCGTGATGGACGCCGAGAACGACCTGGTGCGCGAGTGGACCACCCGTGACCCCGACACCGTCCCGGCCGACTGGCGTGGCGTCTCGGGGTCGTCGACCTACGTCGCGCTCACTCCCGACGAGTACGGCGCGATGTGGCGGGAGTTCGAGGCCGTCATCGAGCGGTACCGCGCCATCCGCGGGCAGGCGGCCGATCTGCCCGAGGGCGTCCGTCGCGTGTTCGCCCAGGTCCGCAGCGTCCCGATCATCGACGAGGAGCCGACACCGTGACCACCTACCAGCCCCGCACGCTCCCGGTCCCGCCCATCTCGCCGATCGAGGTCCTGACCAACCGGCTCGGCACCGCGCTCGTCCGCTGGAGCCTCCGGCACGCCGAACGCCGTGCCCTCCGAGCCGTCACGGCCCGCGAACGCGCTCTCCGTCGCGCGCTCGGTGAGCAGGCCCCGGCGATCACGAGCACGACGACCGACCTGGTCGCGGCCGAGCTCCGTCGGCGCTGGTGACCCGCCCGGCACGACCACCGTCCGCGGACCTCAGGGACCTGCGAGCTCGAGGGTGATCGCCGGTTCGTCGCCCAGCTCGACACCCGCTCGGCGACGTTCCGCGGCCCGGAGGGGCACGAGGTACCCGCCGTCCTTCGGGAAGAGCGAGGTCGTCCAGGTCACCGACCCGATCGTCACGCGGGCGGGGATCACGCCCCAGCCGTAGGTGAGCATCGGAGCGAGGTCGTGGATCACCTCGGCGGCGTCCGGCGGCACGACGGCGTAGAAGAACGGCGCCGGACCGCGCCACTCGATGACCTCGCCGGTGAACTGGAGCTCCACGTCGCGATCGTACGGCGCACCGCACGCGGACGGGCGGGTTCGGCCGCGTTCGTGACCGTTCCGGTTCACGAATCCCGGGTTCCGCGAACCAGGACGGTCAACGCGCACGCGCGCATCCTGCTCCAGCGACGGGAGGCGAGGGACGGGACGGACGCGCCCCGCGCCTCCTGGACCGTGCCGAGGAGACGCGGGGCGCGAGCCGCCGCACCGGACGCGACGTCAGTGGTACGTCGCGGCCTGCCCGTAGAGCACCTGCGTCATCGACGACACGTACGACGAGACGTCACCGTCCGGCAGGTTGTACGTCATGAAGACGCCGTACCCGTCGGCCTTCGTGCGCTGTGCGAGCGACACCGCGGTGGACTGCGCCGTGTTCTGGATGTCGACCGCGGCGGCGGACAGCTTCGCCTTCCCGAGGCCCGGGATCGACGGCGCCGAGTAGGTCCCGTAGTACGGGTTCCAGGCGTAGTCGAGCTTCGAGCCGATGGTGCTGCTCGACGACGAGAGCGACGAGGACGCCGGGCCGATGTCGTAGAACGAGATGAGCTTGCCGGGCATCTGGGCACGGAGCGCGGTGATGAGCCAGCCGATCGACTGCTGGTTCGGCTGCGGCGTGCCGTTCGTGCCGTAGTCGGAGTACTCGTCGTCGAGGTCGACCCCGTCGAGGCCGTACTTCGTGACCGTGGCGGTGACCTGGGACGCGAAGTCCGCGGCGGCGGCCTGGGTCGGGAAGTTCGCGATCCCGGCGCCCTGGTGGTTGCCGAGGATCGACAGCGAGACCTTGATGCCCTTGGCCTGCAGCGGCTTGATCTGCGTCGCCGCGGCGTCGAGCGTCGCCTGCACCTTGTCGTTGTTGTACAGAACGGCCTTCGAGCCGTTCCAGTTGATGTTCGCGGCGAAGATGATCGCCACGTCGAACGCGTTCGCCCCGTTCGCCAGCTGGTAGCGGCCGACGTTCGCGAGCTGGTCGTTGTTGACCTCGACGTACGCGATGCTCGTGGGCCCGGACTTCGTCGCGCTGGTCGCAGACGCGGTCGCTCGCGCCGGGACGGCGGTCGCTGCGGACGGCACGAGTGGTGCCGCGACCATCGCGGCGATGGCCGCCACGATGCCGAACTTCATCGTCTTCTTCATCACATTCCTCCTTGAATGGGTCGGTCGTTCAGTTGTGTGGGAAGCGGAAGGTCCGCACCTCGTAGGCGTCGACGGCGAACGAGGACGCGTCGACGGTCCCGGCCGAGGCCAGTGGCTCTTCGAGCAAGGTGACCTCCGCCCCCGCACCGAACGGGCCGTCGACCACGATCCCGCCGGTCCCCCGCTGCCCGGACGGCTCGTACACCCGCACGACCAGGTCGCCGGACCGGTCGTCGGCGAGCTTGACGCTCGACAGCACGACGTCCCCGGAGACCTGCACGAGCGGGTCGAACCCGTGCCCACCGGTGGTCACCCGCGCAGCGGCGTTCATGACCACGCCGGCCGCCGTCGCCCCGAGCTGGTCGGTGCCGATGACGATCCCGTACCGGTGCGTCTGCACGCCCTGGTCGGTCTCGGGGTCGGGGAACCGCGGTGCCCGCAGCAGCGAGAGCCGCACGGTGGTGGTCACGTGCCCGTCGACGGCGTCGCGCGTGGTGTCGAACCCGTGGATCGAGTCGTTCACGAGGGCGACGCCGAAACCCGGCTCGGACACGAGCACGTAGCGGTGCATCGAGGTCTCGAACTTCGCGGCCTCCCACGAGGTGTTCGTGTGCGTCACCCGCTTCTGCGCCCCGAACTGTGTCTCGGCGACGGTGTGCTCGGCGCGGACGTCGAGCGGGAACGCGACCTTGAGGAACTTCTCGGTCTCGTGCCAGTCGGTCGTCTGGTCGAACTCCAGCGTGCGGGAGTCCGGCGCGAGCACGAGCTCCTGCCGGACCGTCGAGTCGCCGAACGCCCGCTCGACGACGACGCGCGCGACGCCGTCCGCGTCGACCGAACCGTGCAGCCCGGTGACCGACACGAGGTCCTCGACCCGGTTCCGGTAGTACCGGTCGACGTCCCAGGCGTCCCACATGTTCGGGAAGTCCTGGTGCAGCTGCAGCAGGTTCGCCGCCTGCCCGGGAGCGATCGCCTCACGCCCGGTCGCCCGGTCGACGGCGCTCGTCACGAGCCCCTGCGCGTCGACGACGACCCGGACGAGGTCGTTGGCGAGCACGTAGCCGCCGTCCTCCTCGGTCAGTGCCACGGCGGTCGGCTCCGGCACGTCGGTCGCCAAGACCGCGCCCTGCGCGGGTGCACCGGCCTGGAGGAACGGGGCCGGGTTCACGACGACGGCCGCGTCCCCGGTACCGGCGAGCGCCGACAGCGCCTGGTCGATGATCGCGGTCAGGGCGCGGTCCGTCTCGGCGTACTTCGCGACCGCTTCGCGGTGCACCCACGCGATCGAGGTCCCCGGCAGGATGTCGTGGAACTGCTGGAGCAGGACCTGCTGCCAGAGCGCGTCGAGCTCGTCGTACGGGTACTCGAACTCGGTCCGGGATGCGGCGGTCGTGGCCCAGAGTTCGGCCTCGATGAGGAGCTGCTCGGAACGGCGGTTGCCCTGCTTCGTGCCGTGCTGGCTGGTCAGGGTCGCACGGTGCAGCTCGAGGTAGAGCTCCCCCACCCACACCGGCGGGTCGGGCAGCTCGGACTTCGCCCGGTCGAAGAACGTGTCCGGGTGCTCCCAGCGGACCTTCGCACTCCCCTCGAGGTCGGCGAGGCGCTTCGCCGTGCCGGTCATCTCGCGGGTCGTGCCACCGCCGCCGTCGCCCCAGCCGACCGGCGCGATCGACCCCGAGGCGAGCCGGTTCTCGCGGAACTGCCGGGAGGCCTTCGCGACCTCGCTGCCGGACAGCCGCGAGTTGTACGTGTCCATCGACGGAAAGTGCGAGAACACCCGCGACCCGTCGATGCCCTCCCAGAGGAAGGTGTGGTGCGGGAACTTGTTCACCTGGTTCCACGAGATCTTCTGCGTGAAGAACCACTCGAAGCCCGCGCGACGCATGAGCTGCGGCAGGGCCGGGGAGTACCCGAAGCTGTCCGGCAGCCAGACCCCCTTCGGCCGGATCCCGAACTCGCGCTCGAAGAACCGCTGCCCCTGGGAGAACTGACGGACGATGCTCTCGCCCGTCGGCATCACGGTGTCGGACTCGACCCACATGCCGCCGATCGGCAGGAAGCGTCCGGCCGCCACGGCGGCCTTGACCCGGGCGTAGACCTCGGGCCGGTGCTCCTTGATCCACGCGTACTGCTGCGCGCTCGACATGCCGTACAGGAAGTCGTCGGTCTGGTCGATGAGCTCGGTCATCGTCGAGGTGGTGCGGGCGACCTTGCGGATCGTCTCGCGGACCGGCCAGAGCCAGGCGGAGTCGATGTGCGCGTGCCCGACGGCGGAGATCGTGTGGGCGGAGGCCTCGGCGGGCGCGGCGAGGACGTCCGCGAGGGCCGCTCGGGCCTCGGGGGCGGTCGCGGCGATGTGCTGCAGGTCGAGCCGGTCGAGGGCGTCGTCGAGCGCCTGCAGGATCCGCATCCGCCGCGGCCCCTCCGGGAGCTCGGCCTGCAGTTCGAGCAGGACGTCGATGTCGAGCGCGAGTTCGTGCACCTCGGACTCGAAGACGGCGAGGTCCATCCGGCGACTCGTGTAGAGGCGCGTCGACGACGAGGTCTGGACGTCGCCCTCCTGCGTCGGGAGGAAGGGGTGGTAGTCGAGCAGGACGGGGTTCGACGCCGCCTCGACGAAGAGCTCGACGGTCTCGCCGCCGACGGCCTCCTCCGCGACGAGCACCCACTGGTTCCGGGGGTTGATCGACTTCACAGGCGTGCCGTCCGCGCGGTAGACGAGTCCCTCGCACTGGAACCCGGGCATGTTCTTGTCGAAGCCGAGGTCGACGACGGCCTCCACACGGCGGCCGGCCCACTCGTCCGGCACGGTCCCGGTCAGCCGGAACCACGTCGTCCCCCATGCTGCACCCCACGTCGTCCCCACCTCGTACGGCGTGAACTCGAGCGCGAGCCCGGCGGCGGGCGCGATCGGCTCCCCCGGCAGCTCGTGCCACGCGGTCTCGAGCGGCGTCGCGGTGGCGTGCACCGCCGGCAGGATGCGTTCGTCGAGGACGCGTCGCGCCCGGCCGGTGGTGAGGGGGATGTCGTCGTGCATGGGGACCTTCCTGTCGTGCGGTGCTGCTGGACGTGCGGGTGTGCGGGGTGTGCGGGGTGTGCGGGGTGTGCGGCTCAGGCCATCGTGGCCGGGTGGGCCACCGACAGGAGCTCGGTGGCGGTGTCCTCGGGGACGTCGACGTACCGGGTGATGCCCCGGGCGGCGAGCAGCGCGTGGTCGTCGACCCGCGAGCGCAGGACCACCTGGGGCCCGCGTCCGTCCGGTGCCGTCGAGGCGAGGTCGAGCCAGGCGGCGGCGAACCGGCCGCCCGGCGCGCAGTCGGCCCGGAGCCCGCCGCGTTCGGTGCCGTCCGCGAGCACGTCGTCAAGCACGAGGGCGGTGGCCGGCGGCGCGGACACGGCACCGGTCGTGTCGGCCCGGCCGCGGGTGCCGTGCTCGCGGGCGAGGGCGGCGAAGGCCTCCCCCGCCGGCTTCAGCCGACCGTCGTTCGTGAAGAGGCCGAGGTCGTACTCGAGCTCCGGGAAGTCCGCGAGCGACCGCGAGACGTCGTGCGAGCACCACCACGTGACGCCGAGCACGTGCTGCGCGTCGAGCACGTGCCGAATCGTCTGCTCGGTGAACGCGGCGGCGTCGGCGGGGTCGACCACGTTCGTCGGGGCGCCCACCTCCTGCAGCCAGTTCGGGCGCTCGGGGTCGCGGTTCCACGCGCTCGCGAGCTGCAGCAGGTACTCGCCGTGGCGGACCGAGCCGGCCCCGAGTGCGCCGTGCAGGGTCGCCGAGCCGTTGAACACCCACGAGTGCGTGACGGTCGCGTCGCCGTGGTCGGCCGCGTGTTCGGGGCCGAACGGCTGGGCGTCGTCGTACCAGGCCGCGTCGTACTGCGCGACGGTGACCAGGGGCCGTGGACGCGACCCGGTGCCGGGGCGGGCGGGCGGTGCCGAGCCGAGCCGCGCCTCCAGGCCGACCGGACTCGACAGCCCGGCCCGCGCTGCCGCGACCATCGCTGCCGCCCACGCGTGCCCCTGCTCCGCCGTGATGTCGTGCGGCGTCGGGTGCGGCGCGTGCGCGAACTGGTTCACCTCGTTGCCGATGGTGATCCCGAGCAGGTTCGGCTTGTCGGCGACGGACGCGGCGAGCGCCTCGACGTAGGCCGCCGTCGACGCGACCACGTCCGGGTCGGTGAACATGTTCCGGCGGTGCCAGCTCTCGAGCCACGAGGGCACGAAGTCGAAGCTCGACAGGTGCCCCTGCAGCGCGTCGACGTTGACGTCGAGCCCGAACGAGCCCGCGATGTCGACGACCGTCGCGACGTCCCGGAGCGCCGACGGCCGGATGAGCGTCCGGTTCGGCTGCACGACCGGCCAGAGCGGGAAGATCCGCACGTGGTCCGCGCCGAGCGACGCGATCTGCTCCATGTCCCGCGCCGTGTCCGACGGCGAGAAGTCGAGCCACGAGTGGAACCAGCCGACCGAGGGGGTGTGGTTGACGCCGAAGCGCATCAGCCCTTCACCCCGCCCTCTTCGACGCCCTTGAAGAAGAACCGCTGCAGGATCGCGAAGATCACCGCGATCGGGATGAACGCGATCATCGTGCCGGCCGCGATCATGCGCTGGTCGGTCGCGAACGTGCCCTGCAGGTACTGCAGCCCGACGGTCAGCGTCAGCTTGTCCGGCGACTGCAGCACGATGAGCGGCCAGAGGAAGTCGTCCCACGCGCCGATGAACGAGAAGATCGCGATGACGGCGATGGTCCCCTGCACGGCGGGCAGCGAGATGTACCGGAGCCGCTGCAGGGCGTTCGCGCCGTCCATCACGGCTGCCTGGTCGATCTCCTCGGGGATCTGCCGGAACGCGTTGAACATGAGCAGGACGTTGAGCGCCGCGATCATGCCGGGCAGGGCGACGCCGACGAGGGAGTCGGCGAGGCCGAGGTCCTTCACTGTGACGAACTGGGAGATGATCGTCGCCTCGCCCGGGAGCACCAGGGTGGCCAGGAAGAGCCCGAGCACGGCCTTGCGGAAGCGCCACTGCAGCCGGGCCAGCGCGAAGCCCGCGAGGGTCGCGAACACGATGTTGCCGAGCACGTCGATCGCGGCGACGACGAGGGAGTTGCCGATGTACCCGAACACGGGGATCGCTTCGCCCACCCGCAGGTAGTTGCCGAAGGTCGGCTGCGTGGGGATGAAGGACGGGTTCGCCGTGTAGATGTCCTCCCCCGTGCCCTTCAGCGAGGTCGACAGCTGCCAGAGGAACGGCCCGATCGTGATGAAGAGGACCACGACGAGCAGGACGTAGCGGAGCACCTTCTCGCGGGTGGACATGACGCCCCACGCGGCGCGGCGCCGCTTGCGCCCGTTGCGTCCGTTGCGTCCGTTGCGTCCGTTGCGTCCGTTCGGCCGGGAGGCGCGGCTCCCGTCGGTCGCGCCGGTCACGTCCGGCGCGGGTGCGGCCGCGCCGGCGGCGCCCCCGAGGACGGGTTCGGTGGTCGAGGTCGTGTTGGTCACTTGTCCGCCTTGCTGTTCATCCGGGCGAGGGCGAGCATCGGGATGAGCGTCACGACGAAGAGCAGGAGGCTCAGGGCGGACGCGTAGCCGAGGTTGCCGGTGAAGCCGCGGGCGTACTGCTGGATGAGCATGACGAGCGAGTTGTCCTGCCCGCCCGGTCCGCCGGTGCCGTTGGTGAGGATGTAGAGCTCGCTGAACACCCGGAGCGCGCTCACGCACACGAGGATGCCGACGAGGGTCATGGTCCCCCGGACACCGGGCATGGTCACCGACCAGAACCGGCGGACGGAGCCGGCGCCGTCGAGGGCCGCGGCTTCGTGCAGGTCCTTGCCGACGTTCCCGAGGGCCGCCAGGAAGATGATCATGTAGTACCCGAGGCCCTTCCAGACCGTCAGGCTGATCGCGCTGAAGACGAGCAGCCACCGGTCGGTGAGGAACGGGATGGAGCTCTGCACGATCCCGAGGGACTGCGCCATCTCGTTGATGACCCCGCGGTCGTCGAGGATCCAGTTCCAGATGAGCCCGACGACCACGGCGCTGGCGATCACCGGCGTGTAGTACGCGGTCCGGAAGAACGCGATGCCGGGGAGCTTCCGCTCGACGAGCACCGCCATGAGCAGCGGGAGCACCGTCAGCAGCGGCAGGCACACCGCCATGTAGATGACGCTGTTGAGGAGCGCCTCCCACACCTGCGGGTCGGCGAGCAGCGTCTCGAAGTTCTCGAGGCCCACCCACTGGCTCACGCCCCCGAGCGGGCTGGCGTTCGTGAACGACAGCCGGACGGTGTTGATCGACGGCCAGAGACTGAACGCGAGCAACCAGACGAGCGCCGGCAGGACGAGCAGCCAGGGCGTGAACCAGCGGTTGGCGCGCATCAGCTGTTCGCCAGCAGGCTGTTCATCTTGGTCTGCGCGGTCTGCAGCGCCTTTTCGGGCGTCGTGCCGCCCTTCATCGCCAGCGCGATCTGCTGGTCGAGGAAGTCGGTCATCGCCGAGTTCGCCTCGACCGGGTTGAGGTTCTTCGCCGTCTTCAGGGCGTCGTTGGCGAGCACGCGGGCCTTGGCCTCGACGGTGCCGTCGTCCTTCGAGAAGTACGGGTCCGACTGCGACGAGGTGGTCGACGGGAAGATGTTGACCAGGTGCGCGAAGGCCTCCTGGTTCTTCGCGTTCGTCATGAAGGCGGCGAGCGCCTCGGCCGTGGCGATGTGCTTGCTCTTCGCGCTGACGCTGAGGCCCTGCACGTAGAGCGGCGGGTTGTCGAGGGCCGACGACACGACGATGTTGCCCTTGAGCGAGGGGTTGTTCTTCTCGAAGTCGCTGATCGCGGTTGCGCCACCGGTGGTCCAGGCGACCTTGCCCTGCGTGAACAGGGTGGAGTTGCCGAGGTAGTCGGTGTTCAGGACGGACGAGGGCATCAGGCCCTCCTTGTAGGCCTTCGCGTACTTCGCGATGAGGTCGGCCGCCTTCGACGAGTTCGCGAAGGTGAACTTCGTGCCCTGGTCGTTGATGATCTTGACGCCGGCGAGCGAGAAGTCCGACAGGCCGGGCTTGCGGCTCATCAGGTAGTCGTCCGGGCACTTCTGGTGCATGGTCTCGGCCTGCGCGAAGAGCTCGTCGGTCGTCTTCGGCGGGTTCGCCGGGTCGAGGCCGCACTGCTCGAACATCGTCTTGTTCCAGTAGTCGACGTCCGTGTTGAGGTACCACGGGTAGCCGAAGGTGCCGTCGACGCCCTTGTAGTTGTACGCGGCGAGCGCGCCCTTGACGTAGGTGCTCGAGAGCTTCGAGTCGTCCTTCGCGACGTCCTGCAGGAAGCCGCGCTTGGCGAGGGGCAGGGCGATGTCCGGCGGCAGGTTGATCACGTCGGGCAGGGAGTTCGACGACGCCTGGCTGAGGACCTTGTCGGCGTAGCCGTCGCCGGGCTGGTCGACGAGCTTCACCTTCGCGTCCGGGTACTTCGCCTCGAAGTCCTTGATCACGCCGTTGAGGTAGTCCGTGTAGGTCGGGGTCAGCGCCCAGGTCTGCAGGGTGATGGATCCGTCGACCTTGCCGCTCCCGCCGCCGCTGCCCGCGCTGCTGCCGCTCGAGCACGCGGTCAGCACGAGGGCCGTGACGGCCGCTCCGGCGAGGATCGCGAGGGCGCGTCCCGTCGTCCTGCGTGTGGTGTTCTTCATCGCTCGTGACTCCTTCGTCGTGGTGCGCGTCGTGCTGAACCGGTTCAGTCCCCGTCACCGATCCGTGTGAATGGAGCGATGATTTCCGACTAAAGCGTTATAGTCAACCCCGTGGCCCAGAACCGTCGTACGACGATCGCCGACATCGCCGCACGAGCCGGCGTGTCCATCAGCGCGGTCTCGTTCGCGCTCAACGACCGCCCCGGCGTGTCCGACGAGACCCGCGCGCGGGTGCAGGCCATCGCCCGCGAACTCGACTGGCAGCCGCACACCGCCGCACGGGCCCTGGGCGGTGCGAAGGCCGGGTCGATCGGCTTCGTGCTGAACCGGCCGGCCCGGACACTCGGCACCGAGTCGTTCTTCGGCGACCTCATCTCGGGGATCCAGCTCGGGCTCGCCGGCAGTCACGTCGGCATGAACCTCCTCGTCGCGCGGGACGCCGCCGAGGAGCTCCAGACCTACCGGGACTGGTGGCGCGGACACCGGGTCGACGGCGTGATCGTGATCGACCCCCGCCGCGACGACGACCGGCTCACGCTGCTCACCGAGCTCGGGATGCCCACCGTCGTCGTCGGGTCGCACCCCTCGGCCGAGCCCGCGGCACCGACGGTCTGGATCGACGACTCCGACGCGACCGACACCGTGCTGCGGTACCTCCACGCGCTCGGGCACCGGCGGATCGCGCACGTCGCCGGACGACCGGAGTTCGAGCACACGGCGATGCGGATCGACCGCCTCCGCGAGTTCACCGCGGCCGAGGGGCTCGAGGACGCCGTGTCGATCCCGACCGACTACTCCGCCGAGGCCGGGGCGAGCGCGACCAGGTCCCTGCTCTCGCGGAGCGTCCGCCCCACCGCGATCGTGTACGACAACGACGTGCTCGCGGTCGCCGGACTGGGCGTGGCGAGCGAGATGGGCGTGCGCGTGCCGGGTGACGTCTCGATCGTGTCGTTCGACGACTCGGCGATGGTCCGGCTCGTGCGGCCGTCGATCACCTCGCTCACGCGTGACACGGTCGAGCTCGGGCAGCGGGCAGCGACGCTCCTGCGCGAGCAGATCGACGCCGGCTCGCCGCTGCCGTCGCGCCCGGGGCCGTCGCTGACGCTCAGCGTGCGCGAGTCGACCGGCCGCGTGCACCCCTGACCCGCCTGCGGCGCAGGCCCGTCGACACGCCGATCCCGGGCGCCGCGTGCGCACGGGCAGCGCGGCCGACTTGACGCCGGTTCGAACACACGTTCGAATACTCTCGTGGGACGGCGTCGCGAGAACCGGTGGCAGCCCCCGGAACACCCGGAGGTCGAGCGTCCGCGCGCCTACTCCCTCTCCGAGGACGCCCGCGGTCCGGACGTCTGCCACGCCGTCACCCCCGTGCCGGTCTGGGCGTGGATCCAGTTCCCCACGTTCCACGTCCGCGTGAAGGCCTTCGCGAAGAGCTGGACCCGCGATGCCGTACTCGTCGAGTGGGCGCAGTTCGGGCAGCAGGCGAACGCGTGGGTGTGGCGGTCCGCGGTGAAGCACCGCACCCTGCGTGCCGACGCGTCGCGGCGCAGTCCGCAGAACGCACCACGTTGACTTCCCCCGACATCGCGAGGATCGTTTACGGAACACCGGTACAGCAAGTAACTCACTGATCGAGACATTCGGTCCGAGTGCTGACGCTGGGAGGAGGCACCATGAAGAAGAGCGAGGTGCCGTCCTGGGTCGCCCACGTGCTCACCCCGCCCGAGGTCATCGCGGCCTACGTCGAACGACGGGTCAACGACCCGGCGTTGCTGACGGGTGAACACACGGAACCCACGTACGCGGACTTCCTCCGCGACGAGTAGACGGTCTTTCCGGAGGCGCGGCACACGTTCTTGACTCACGGAACGGGATCCGCGCCTCCCGTTCGACCGCCCCGACCACGACGCGCGGACAGCGTCACGCCCACGCTCGCGGCGGTGACGCACGCGAGGGCGACGACCTCGAGCAGCGCGAGCGCCTCGTGCAGGATCAGCAGGCCCGCGAGGGCTGCGATCGCCGGCCCGAGGCTCTGCAGCACCCCGAAGACACGGGTCGGCATCCGCCGGAGCGCGAGCATCTCGAGCGCGTAGGGCAGGACGCTCGACAGCACGGCGACGCCGCCGAACACGAGGAGGAGCACCGGTTCACGGACGACCCCGTCGACCGCCGACCGGAGCCCGAACGGCAGCGACACGAGCATCGCGACGAGCATCGACACGGCGAGCCCGTCCACGCCGGGGATCGCGGCGCCCACGTGCCGGTTCATGACGATGTAGCCCGCCCAGCACCCCGCGGCGAGGACGGCGAACACGACACCGCCCACCGCGGTCACCGCCGCCGGACCGACCCCGAGCAGCACGACCCCGGCGAGCGCCAGCACCGCCCAGAGCACGTCGCGCCACCGTCGGGTGTGCACGAGGGAGAGGGCGAGCGGGCCGAGGAACTCGATCGTCACCGCGACCCCGATCGGGATGCTCGCGAACGCCACGTAGATGAAGACGTTCATGCCGCCGAGCGCCAGCCCGAGGCCGATCGCACCGAGCCACTGCTGCCGGGTCCAGTGCCGGACGCGCGGCCGGACCACGAGCGCGAGGACGACGGCCCCGATGACGAGCCGCAGTGTGGCGGCACCGACCGAGCCGACGTCGTCGAACCGGGTCTTCGCGATCGCGGCGCCGAGCTGCACGGACACCATCGCCGCGAGGGCGAGGAGCGGCGCCGGGACGCGGTTCACCGGTGCGCCGTCACCCGAGGTAGGCGAGCACGGCGAGGACCCGACGGTGGTCCTCGCCCGTGTCCTCGAGCGCGAGCTTGCCGAAGATGCTCGAGACGTGCTTCTCGACCGCGCCGGTGCCGATCACGAGCGCGCGGGCGATCGCGGCGTTGGTGCGGCCCTCGGCCATCAGCCCGAGGACGTCCCGCTCGCGCGGCGTGAGCGCTGCGAGCGGATCACGGCGGCGGCTCATGAGCTGGGTGACGACCTCGGGGTCGAGGACGGTGCCGCCGGCGGCGATGCGGCGGACGGCGTCGTCGATCTCCTCGAGCCGGGTGACGCGGTCCTTGAGCAGGTAGCCGATGCCGGTCGCGCCCGCCGCGAGAACGTCCTCGGCGTAGGTGGCCTCGACGTACTGGGACAGCAGGAGCACGCCGGTGCGCGGAGCCCGGCGCCGGGTCTCGACCGCGGCGCGGACGCCCTCGTCGGTGAAGGTCGGTGGCATCCGCACGTCCATCACCACGACGTCGGGGGCACCGTCGGGGAGCGTGGCGAGGAAGGAGTCGGCGTCGGCGTACTGCCCGATGACGTCGATGCCCGCTTCGTCGAGCACCCGCGAGAGTCCTTCGCGCAGGAGCACGGCGTCGTCGACGACGACGGCCCGGATGCGTGCTGCATCCGGGCCGTCGCTCATGCCGACCAGCCTAGTGGGAGCGCGGACGCTCCCGGGGGCTCACGAGCGCGTCGTGGGCACGCCGTTCAGGGCGCCGAGCGGGATCCGTGCCGTCGCCTCGGTCGGACCGCCCTCGGGGCTCGAGACCGTCAGCTCGCCGTCGAGGGCGCGCATCCGGCCCATCAGCCCCTCGATGCCGTGCCCCTCCTGCGGGCGGGCCCCACCGCGGCCGTCGTCGGTGACGCTGACCGTGAGGTACCAGAGTCCGGAGGCGTCGACCACGAGTCCGAGGTACACCCCGGCGGTCGAGGCACCGGCGTGCTTCGTGGTGTTCGTCAGCAGCTCGCTCACCGTGAAGTACACGTTGCGCTGGATCTCGGTCGCGAGCTCGAGCCCGTCGGGCAGGCGGACGTCCAGGCCGACGGGGATCGGGGTCCGGGCGACGAGGGCCTCGAGCGCGGCGACGAGCCCGCGGTCGAGCAGGATGGGCGGTGCGAACCCGCGGGACAGGGCACGCAGTTCGTCGAGGGCGTCCTGGGCGTGCTCCGACGCCTCGCCGATGAGCTGCTTCGCCTTCACCGGGTCCTTGTCGAAGGCGCGCTCGGCCGCGGACAGGTCCATGCGCAGGCGGACGAGTCGCTGCTGCGGGCCGTCGTGCAGGTCGCGCTCGATCTGGCGGAGTGCCTGGCCCTCGGCGGTGACGGCACCGGCACGGGAGGCCTGGAGCCCGGCGACCCGACGCTCGAGCTGCTCCGCACGGAACCCGCCGAGCAGACCGAAGTCGATCCAGAAGTGCGCGATCACGGAACCGCGGGCCCACAGCGGGAAGAGCACCACCGAGGCGGCCATCGACAGGAGTCCGAGGAACCCGAAGCCCACGACGGACGTCATGTCCCACCCGAAGTACTGCGCGCTCATGCCGTTCACGAACGCGACCCCGGCGAGGCCGATCGGCCAGAGGAAGCCGGCGAGGAGCAGTGCGCCGGCACCCACCGTGCAGAGCGCCGCGATCGGGTACACGACCGCCGCGTGCAGCAGGTACAGCCAGTAGTGCGGGTTGGCGACGGCCGAACCCGTGCGCGTCCACCAGTTCTGCTGCCACCGGGGCGTCCAGTCGACCGGTCGGATCGGGCGGCTGTCGGCCCACCCGATGCGGAGCTTCTCGAACTGGCCGAGCCACCGCGCGACGAACAGCGCGATGAAGAACATCAGCAGGACGAACGGGTTGAAGAGGTCGCGGAAGCCGCCGCCGAAGATCGCCGCGGGGAACGCGGCGTAGAGCGTGCAGAGCAGCACCGCCGTGAGGGCCATGTAGCCGAAGTCGCGCGGCAGGCGCTTCCACGCCTCGCGGTAGAACGCACCGGCGGTCATGCCCGTGCCCGATCCGGACCCACCGGGCGCGGTCGGGTGTGCCGGCGGGACGCTCGGGCCCTGGCCGCTCGCGGGCGGCGTCGACGACCACGTCGGGGGCGTCTGGTTCGGCTGTGCGGGCATCGGTTCGGTGGCTCCTGGCGGGACGGAGTCGTGCAGCGGGACGGTCTCGGCCTGGTCGAGGCGGGCGGTGTCGGTCATGACACCAAGCCTCGCGATCACCGGCTCGATCCCCCATCCTGCCCCCTCCCGAACCGGAGGTGGGGTTATCCCCCGCACCGGCCGGCGGCGGTGTTCGTCGCCACGGTCGTGGCGGGTGTCTGCGGAGCGGTCGTGCTCGTGGCCGCCCTGCGGTCCCGGGACCGCCGCGCCATCGCGTTCGGGGTCGCGGCGCTCGTGGCGTTCGGCGTGCTGACCGTCCGTGGTCTGCGCGGACCGCAGCGCGTGCTCGGCTGGGTCGTGACGATCGCCGCGGCGCTGTGGTTCGTCGTGTCCGTCCTGACACAGACGGTCCCGCCGCCCTCCACCGCGCAGGAGGTCCTCGCCGTCGTGTACGCGGTCCCCGGCGTGCTGCAGGCGGTCGTGTTCCTCGCGGCGGCCGTCCTCGTCGCCGTGCCCCTGCTCCGCCCGGTCGGTGCCGGCGCGGGGTCGCTCTGGTCCTCCGCCGAGGTCCGCTGACCCGCACGCTCCACAGATCGGACACCGGCGCCCTCGCCCGGGTGTCCGACATGGCAGCGTCATGGCGTGGAAGATGCACTCCGAGCACTGGTGGACGCCGTCGGCCTCGACGTTCAATACGGCGACGAGGTCCTCGCCGACGACGAGCGCTGGACGCTCGACCTCGGCTCGACGACCGACCACGTCTGGGTTGCGTCGACCGCCCGCACCGAGGTGTGGCTCCGACGCGGCGACGACGTCTGGGTGGTCTCGCCGGGGACCGCAGCGATCGTCGCGCCGGGAGTTCCGGTGACGGTGGGCACCGGCCCGGATCGCTCACCAGCACCGACGGCCGACGGCCGACGATGCGTGGTGCAGTCCGACGGGCGTCCACCTCGGGACCGCGTCGTTCGGCCCGTTCGTCGACGAAGCGCTCGGGCTCGGCGCGCTCGTCCACACCGAGCCACCCGAGGCACCGCACGAGGACATCGTGCTCGCCCTCGCCCACATCGCGTCGCTCGTCGGCGGCCGGTGGAGGGCATCGCGCCGGGACGCCCTCGCGCGTGTCGTCGTCATGACCGTGCTCGGCGACAACCCACCGTCGTTCCTCGCGGATGCGAGCCTGACGACGTGCATCGATCGGCTCCTCGACGGCGGCGACCCCGTGCCGATCGACGAGCTGCGGCGCGGCACCGGCATGTCGGCGAGCACCGTGCGGCGCCGGTTCCGCGCGACGACCGGCTGCTCGCCCGAGGAGCTCCGACGGTGGTTCCGGTCGCTCGCCCTCCGTGCCGCACTCGCCGCCGACGACGCCGACCCGGCCGCCGTCGCTGCCCACGCCGGGTTCAGCACCACGAGTTCGATGCGGCGCTCGCTCCGGCGCGTGCGAGCGCCCGATGTCCGTGTTCCATCCGCGCTCTGACCGTTCTGGTTCGCGGATCCCGGGATCCGCGAACCAGGACGGTCAATCGCCGGACAGAACGTGCGGTCGCCCGGGGCTCACGCGCCGAGCGACGCCAGCCGTTCGGAGCGACGGGCGGCCTGCTCGACCGGGTCCGGCACGGGTGCCGCCTGGATGAGCCGCCGCGTGTACGGGTCCTGCGGCGCGCGCAGGATCGCGTCGCGGCTCCCCTGCTCGGCGACCCGTCCGCCGTGCAGCACCACGACCCGGTCGCAGAGCGTGTCCACCACGGCCAGGTCGTGCGTGACGAAGAGGCAGGCGAACCCGAGTCGTTCCTGGAGCTCCCGGAAGACGTCGAGCACCCGTGCCTGCACCGAGACGTCGAGCGCGCTGGTGGGCTCGTCCGCGATGAGCAGCGCGGGGTCCAACGCGACGGCACGGGCGATCGCGACGCGCTGCCGCTGGCCGCCGGAGAGCTCGTGCGGGAAGCGCTCGCGGAAGCCGCCGTCGAGCCCGACGTCCGCGAGCAGGCGCTCCACCCGCTCCCGGACCTCGTCCGCGGGCAGTCCGAGGATCTGCCGGAGCGGTTCGGCGACCGTCTGCCCGACCGTGTACCGCGGGTTCAGGGAACGCAGCGGGTTCTGGAAGACGACGCCGACGCGACGGCGCATGGCACGCCGGGAGGCACGGTGCGCGCCCGCCACGTCCGTCCCCTCGACGAGGACGGCGCCCGCGGTGATCGGTGCGAGTCCGACGGCGGCTCGGCCGATGGTGGTCTTGCCGCTGCCGGACTCCCCGACCAGGCCGACGATCTCTCCCCGGCCGACGGTGAACGACACGTCGTCGACCGCACGGAAGCGCCCACGGAGTGCTCCGCCGTACTCGACCACGAGGTGCCGGACGTCCAGGACGGGTGCGGCGACCTCCGCGGCGGGGTCGACCCGCGCCTCCTGGACCACACCGGTGCCCATCCGCGGGACGGCGGCGAGGAGTTCGCGCGTGTAGTCGGCGGCGGGTGCGGCGAAGACCGCGCTCGCCGAGCCGGTCTCGACCACGCTTCCGCGGCGCATCACCACCACGCGGTCGGCGATGTCCGCCACGACGCCCATGTCGTGCGTGATGAGGAGAATCGCGGTCCCGGTGCGTTCGCGCAGCCTGCGGAGGACGCCGAGGACCTCGGCCTGCACGGTCACGTCGAGCGCGGTCGTCGGCTCGTCCGCGATGAGGAGGTCCGGGTCGGCCGCGAGCGCCATCGCGATCATGACGCGCTGGCACTGGCCGCCGGAGAGTTCGTGCGGGTACTGGCCGAGTCGGCGTTCGGGCTCCGGGACCTCGACGGCGCGGAGGAGGTCGAGCGACCGTTCCCGCACCGCGGCACGGTCGAGGCCGTCCTCGGCGCGACGGACGGCCTCGGCGAGCTGGAACCCGACCGTGAAGACCGGGTTCAATGCGGCGGACGGGTCCTGGAAGATCATCGAGACCCGGCGGCCACGTGCGGCTCGGAGGGTGCGCTCGTCGGCGCCGAGGACCTCGAGGTCACCGAGGCGGATGCTGCCGGTGGCACGTGCGCCGTCCGGGGCGATGCCCATCGCCGTCATAGCGGTCATGCTCTTGCCGGAGCCGGACTCGCCGACGACGGCGACCACCTCGCCGCGACCGACGGTGAACGAGGCGTCGTCGACCGCACGGACCACGGTGCCGTCGACGTCGAACGTGACGCTGAGGTGCTCGACGGTGAGGACGTCGCTCATGGGGTCTCCGATCGGTCGGGGTGGTCGCGGGCGTCCTTGAACGCCTCCCACTCCTCGAGCATCTTGCGGTGGTAGCCCTGCAGCCACTGCATGTAGTCGCGGCCGTTGAGCAGGCGCTCGCGGACCTCGGCGTCGACGTCGCCGGAACCGGTCCGGCCCGCCGCCTCGACGACGGCGAGACCGTGGCCGATGATGTCGCGCTGGCGGTCGAGGTACTTCCGCTCGCTCGCGAGCCAGGACCCCCACACGTCGGCCTCGGCGCGGAAGTAGTGGCTGCGCTCGCCGGGGACGGTGTGCCGCTTCACGAAGCCGGAGTCGACGAGCCGCCTGGTCGCCATCGACACCGAGCCCGAGCTGGCGCCGAGGGCGGCCTGCAGGTCGGCGGACGACGAGTGCGGAGCGCGCGTCATCATGAGGTACCCGAGCACCCGGGCGTCGGTGAGGGGCATGCCCGCGGCGTCGTTGAGCATGAGGGCGAACTCCTCGACGAAGGTCTGCCGCTCCGGTTCGAGGACGACGTCGTCGACGGGGTGCTCGTCGGTGTGCGCGCGGACACCGGCGCGGTCGTCGCCGCTCACGGTGCCAGTCCAGCCGCGACCTCGGGTCGCTCGGACGGGATCGTCCAGGGTTCCTCGCTCATGCCGCCGCCTCCGCGGATCGACACCACGGTGCCGTCGGCGTCGCGCTCGTAGGCGATGTCCTCGTCGATCGACCCGAAGCGGTTGCCGTGGGTCATCCGGAGCGTGTCGGCGTCGACGACCTCGAGCCGGGTCGGAGTGTCGAGCGGCTCGGGGCCCGACGGGTCGACCTCGACGAGTCGGTCCCCGATCCGGGCGATGTCGGTGACGCCCCACGGGTTCGCGAAGCGCCCCGTGAACGTGTCGGTGTCGACATCGTCGGGCACCGGCGTCCCGGGGGCGTCGTCGTCCGCCGCGGCGTCGAGCATCCGGATGATCGCGGTGGCGATGAGCGTCGCCGGGCCGGCCGCGGCGCTGGTGAGCACCGAGACGACGAGACCGGAGGCCGGGTCGAACATCGACTGCGTGATGTGCCCGGGGAAGCCGCCGGAGTGGCCGCGGATCTCCCGGCCACCGATCCGGTCGACGATGAACCCGGCACCGTAGCCGCGCGCCGCGGGGTCGTCCGTCGCGCTCCACGCCTTGCGCTGAGCGAGCCGCTTCGAGTGGTCGTCGAGCAGGGTGCCCTGCCCGATGACGTGCTGCGAGAAGTACCGGACGAGGTCGGAGGCGGTGCCGTGGAAGCCCGTCGCCGCTGCCATCGCGCGGGTGTCGACGTGGTCGATCCGCCGACGCTGCCGAGCGACGTGGAACCCGGTGTACCCGACCACGAAGTCGTCGGCGCGCGCGGGGTCCCAGTCGGGCCCGGTGTTCCGCAGGCCGAGCGGTTCGGTGATCGACTCGCGGACGAAGTCGTTGTACGACCGACCGGACACCGCGGCGATGACGAGTCCGAGCAGGGAGTACCCGAGGTTCGAGTAGTTGAACGACGATCCGGTGGGCACCTTCTGCCCGCGGTCGAGGACGAGCGCGAGGAGTTCCTGTTCGTCCGGGAAGGGCCGGAGCAGCGACCAGTAGTCGCCGTCGTGACCGTCCCGGATCACGCCGGCCCCCATCTCCATGAGCTCCCGGATCGTCGCGTCGGCGAGGGGCGAGCCGCCGTCGACGAGCGCCGGGAGATACGTGCCCACCGTGTCGTCGAGCCGCAGCGACCCGCGCTCGGCGAGCTGCAGGAGCGCGGTGGCGGTGAAGGTCTTCGAGTGCGAGGCGATGCGGAACAGGTCGGTGGTGGTGAGGCGGCGCCCGGCCTCGACGTCCGCGTAGCCCCAGGCCTCGTCGAAGAGGACCTCGTTGCCGAACCCGATCGCGACCTGCACGCCGGGGACGCGGAGCTGCCACACCTTGTACGACACCCACTCGTGGATGTAGGGCAGGGTCTTCCGGTAGGCGGCGAGGGTGTCTGTCACGGTGGTCCTTTCGAGGGGCGGTGGGTCGAGTCTGACGGATCAGCGCCGTCGTGGGTCGAGCGCGGCGCGCAGCGTGTCCCCGAGCGCGATGACGCAGAGCACCGTCACGGCGAGGAACACCGCGGGCGCGATGAGCATGTGCGGCGCTCGGAGGAACTGGCTCGTCGCGGCGGAGAGCTGCAGCCCCCACGAGATCGCCGGACTCTCGAGCCCGATGCCGAGGTACGTCAGGGACGACTCCGACACGATCACGCCGCCGACGGTGATCGTCGCGAGCACGAGCAGGGGCGAGATCGAGGACGGCAGGACGTACCGCGTCGTGATCCGCCACGTGGAGAGCCCCATCGTCCGCGCGGCGAGCACGAACTCGGCGTTCCGGACGCTCCGCACGCTCGACCGCACGAGCCGGGCCATCGTCGGCCAGCCGAACAGCGCGAGCACGAGCGAGACCGTCAGCACCGAGCGCTCCCCCACGCTGTTCAGGACGACGACGGCGCCGAGCAGGAACGGGAAGCCGAGGAACACGTCGGTGAGCCGCGCGAGCACCGCGTCGACCCAGCCGCCGACCATGCCCGCGACGGTGCCGACGACGACGGCGACGACCCCGGCGAGGACCGTGGTGAGCACGGCGACGGCGATCGACGAGCGCGTCCCGTAGACGACGTTGGCGTACACGTCGCAGCCCTGCAGGTCGAAGCCGAACGGGTGACCGCCGGTCGGCGACGCGCCGCTCCGACCGAGGTCGCACACCCGCGGGTCGCCGTGGCCGAAGAAGCCGGCGAAGAACCCCGGGAAGACTGCGACGAGCACGACGACGGCGAGGACCCCGGCCGGCAGCCAGAACCCCGGACGACGGACGGCCGCACGCAGGGGACGCCGCTTCGTGACGACGGACGACGGGACGGTCGCGCCGATGGCGGAGGTGGTCATGCGGAGGCTCCTGTCCGGACGCGCGGGTCGAGTGCGGCGTGCAGCAGGTCGACGAGCACGCTCGTGACGAGGAACACCAGGATGAGTGCCGTCGAGATGCCGACGACGACGGCCCCTTCGTGCGACCGGATGCCCTGGAACAGCAGGTTCCCGACACCGGGGAGGTTGAAGATGCCCTCGATGATCACGGTCCCGCCCATCAGGTAGCCCAGGTCCGTGGCGAGGTAGGTCGCCGTCGGGATGAGCGAGTTGCGCATCACGTGCACGCCGACGATCCGTCCCGGCGCGAGTCCCTTCGCCCGGGCGGTCCGCACGAAGTCCGCGTCGAGCGTCTCGATCATCGACGTCCGTGTCAGCCGGGACACCGCCGCGAGACCGAACAGCGCGATCACGAACGCCGGCAGCACGTAGGCCGTCGGCCACCCCGCCGTGGCGCCCGCGACCGGGAACCAGTGGAGCCGGACCGAGAACACGAGCTGCAGCGCGACGCCGAGCACGAAGACGGGGACGGCACCGACGACGATCGTCCCGACCAGGACCGTCTTGTCGAGGACGGTCCCGCGGCGGAGGGCCGAGACCACGCCGAGCCCGATGCCGAGCAGGATCTCGATCGCCCAGGCCGTCAGCGCGAGCGTGATGGTGACCGGCCAGCGCGAGGCCATCTGCTCGCCGACGGACTGGCCGCTGAAATCCGTGCCGAAGTCGCCGCGGAACAGCCCGGCGAGGTACTGCACGTACTGCAGCCACAGCGGCTGGTCGAGGTGGTACTCGGCGCGCAGCGCCCGGACGACGGCGTCGCTGAGTGGCCGGTCGCCGCCGAGCGCCTTGATGGGGTCTCCCGGCAGCGCGAACGTCATCGCGTAGATGAGGAAGGTCACCCCGAGGAAGACGACGACCAGGCCGCCGACCCGGCGACCGACGGCGAGCGCCGGGCGCATCACGCGCCTCCTGGCATGGTCGTGGCCAGGGACGGACGGGAGGCGCGGGTCGGCCCCGCACCGTGCATGCCGTCGTCGCCTTCGGCGACGTGGCTCGCGCAGGCGAGGATCGCGCCGAACTGCACCCCCACCAGCTTGCTGATCGGGATCGGCTCCGCGCCGGTCGCCTCGTCGGCCTGCCAGGTCGCGTACCGCTGGGCGAGGCGGTCGCGGAGCCGCCGCAGCGGCGCGGGCGCGGTCCCCGCGGTCGTCTCGGCCTCGAGTGCCCGGAGCAGCATCCCGCCGTACCGCAGGCGGAAGCAGCGCACCAGGTCCTCGCAGCCGAACCGCTCGGCGACGGTGGCCGTCCGGTCCGCGGGCTCACGGTCGGCGCGGGCCCGGTCGGTGTCGGTCATCCCGGCGATCATCGGGATGAACGCGCGGGCCCCCTCGAGGAACGGTGACTCGATCGTGAGCATCGGCGAGGCGTCGTCGAGGATCTCCTGCAGTTCCGCGCCCGACGCACCGAGGTCGTCGGCGCAGCGGCGGAGCAGATCCGCGTAGGACTCCGACGTCGGGGTCTGGTCGTCGGCGTCCGGGTGGCTCCAGTACGGCAGCTCGGCGACCATGCACAGCGCACCGTGGCGCATCGCCCACGCGGCGCTGGACGCCCCGTGGATGTGCTCGCCGGGGTCGACGCCGAGGCCCTCGAGGTAGTCGTACGCCGTCTCGATGCCGTCCATCGCGAACACCGCCGGGGCGAGCTCCCGCAGGTACGGCGACTCCGGCTCACCCGTGTCCAGCAGGAGCCCCAGCGAGGCCGGCACCGCGTGCAGGGTGTCGATCACGTCCGGCAGGTCCTCGGACAGGTAGTAGTAGACCCCGCCCATCTCGCCGTTGTGCAGCGACACGAGCAGATCCGGCCGGGTGTCGTCGATGAGCCGCATGAACGCCAGGGTCTCCGGCAGCACCTGGTCGAAGTACACCGACCGGTAGCTGTTCGGGAACGTCCACTCCACCTGGCTGTCCGGCGCCGGACGGTAGAAGTGCCGCGCGTACCAGGCCCGGTCGAACGGGTCGCGGAACCACGCCTCGTTCAACCGCATGCCGTCCGGGTCGATCGTCGGGACGATGTGCCACGTCGTGTCCAGTGCCCGGGCCGTCGCCTCGTCGCCGACCATCGTCTCGGCGAGGTGCAGCGCCGTCCACGAGCCGATCGGTTCGTTCGGGTGCACGCCGCCGACGACGACGGCGGCGTGCGACCCGGAACCGATGCGGTAGGAGTGGAGTGGCTCGCCGAGCCGACTGGTGCCGATCCGGGTGACGGTGACCTGCTCCGGATGGGCCGCGGCGAGCGCGTCGAACCGGGCGTGCAGGTCGTCGACGAGCGGGAAGCCGTCGCGGTCGGGGACCTCGGCGACGAGGCGGAGGATGGTGCGCTGGTCCATGCGGTGGTGCCGGTCCCTACTTGACGGTGATCGCGGGGACGACCGGGCTGCCGTCGACCGCGGGCAGCGAGGCGATCTTGTCGCTCACCACGTACGAGTACTTGTCGAAGAACGTCGGGACGATCGGGAAGTCCTCGAGCACGGCCTTCTGCGTCTGGGCGTAGTAGTCGTTCGCCTCGTCCTGCGAGCCGGCGGAGTCCGCCTTCGCGAGGAGCTGGTCGACCTCGTCCGACTGGTAGTAGCCGGTGCAGGGGGCGCAGCCACCCGCGGAGGTGAACAGTGCGCGGAGGGTGTTCTGCTGGCTGGCGTAGAGCGCGCCCCAGTGCCCGAAGTGCGGCCCCTCGATCTTCTTGTCGGTGAGTTCGGAGTAGTACGAGGCCCAGTCGGTGGTGGCCTTCGCGACGGTGTCGACGCCGAGGTTCTGCCGGATCTGGTTCGCGTACGCCTGGTAGAGCGAGTCGAGGCCGTTGCCGCCGGGGTAGACGAGGGTGATGGTGCCGTCGAATCCGCCGGCCTTCGCGAGCAGCGCCTTGGCCTTCGTCGGCGAGAACTCGCACGCCTCGCCGCAGATGCCCTCCTCGGTCCCGGACATGTTCGGCGGGGTCAGCGCCGTGGCGGGTTCGTACAGCCCACCGTAGATCGCCTTGTTGACCTGCTTGCGGTTGATCGACATCGAGATCGCCCGGCGCACGTCGGGGTCCGAGTAGCGCTCGTCCCAGAGCGGGAAGCCGAGGTAGTCGATGCCGGGGGCGTCGAAGGAGTGCAGGCGGTCGCCGAAGTCCGCGCCGGCGCTCGTCATCTTGTCGGCCGGCAGGAAGAGGACGTCGGCGTTGCCCGCGAGGACGTCGGTGTAGGCGGTGTTCATGTCGGAGTAGCTCTTGAAGGTGACGTCCTTCGTCTTCGCCTTCGTGCCCTCGTAGCCCTTCCACGCGGTGACGGTGAACGGCTGGTTCGCCTTCCACGCCTCGGTCATCTCGTAGGGGCCGTTGCCGATCGGCTTCGCGTCGTAGGCCTTGAGGTCCTCGTACGCGGCCTCGGGCATCGGGTAGAACGCGGTCTGCGCCTGGCTGAGCTGGAGCGGGAACTGGCTGTCCGCGTGGTCGAGCGTCACGGTGAAGGTGTCCTTCCCGGTCACCTTGAGTCCCGACATCTCCTTGGTCTTCGGCGTACCGGACGCCGGGTTGAGGTCCTCGTAGCCGACGATCGCGGCGAGCTCCCCGCTGTTCTCCCACGCGTTCGGGCCGTAGGCGGTGTGGTTCCACGCCTTGACGTAGCTCTCCGGCGTGACCTCCTCGCCGTTCTGGAACGTCCACCCGTCGCGGAGGGTGATCGTCCACGTGGTGTTGTCGGTCGACTCCACGCTCTTCGCGGCGACGTCGTGGAGCTTCCCCTTCGAGTCGGTCTCGGTGAGCGGCGCGAACAGGCTGAGCACCTGGGTGAAGGCCACGGTCTGGCGACCCGGCGTGAGGTGGTCGGGCTCGCCGGTGGCGTAGACGAGGCTCCCGCCGGAGCCGGCCTGGTCGTCCGCGTTCCCGGTGGCCGAACAGCCCGTGGCCACCAGCGCCAGCGTGGCTGCTGCAGCCAGCGCGGCGATCGTCCTGCGTCGCATGTGTGCTCCTCGAGTCCCGCTCCCGGGTCCGGCCCGGTCGTCGTTGACCGAGAAGCTAGGCCCGGCGGAAACCCGAACACAAGACTTCTTTCAGTGATCTCTGAAAGCTTTACCGTTCTGAAACACACCGGAAACGGCGGCCCTCGCGCCGTGGTCACCGCGTGTGCCACGCTGGCGGGCATGCGACACACACCGCACTTCCTGATGACCGACGTCGACGAGGTGCGACGCCTCATCGGGGGCAACCCGTGGGCGACGATCGTCTCGCACACCGAGGCCGGGCTGGTCGCGTCGCACTACCCGTTCCTGCTCGAGACGCCCGCACCGGGCGGCGCTACCGACCCCGACCCCGACGGGCTCGTCCTCGTGTCGCACGTCGGCCGCCCGGACGAGGTGGCCCACGAACTCGGTCGACACGAGGTGCTCGTCGTGTTCCAGGGCCCGCACGGCTACGTCTCGCCCGCCTGGTACCCGCCGGAGCAGTTCGTGCCGACCTGGAACCACGTGACGGCGCACTGCTGGGGCACGCCGGAGATCCTGTCCGACGAGGAGAACTTCCGCGTCCTCGGCGAACTCGTCGACCACTTCGAGCGGGTGATGCCGGAGCCGGTCTCCCTCGAGGTCGACGAGGAGACGGCACGCCGGATGGCGAAGGGCACCGTCGGGATCCGCATCCGGGTCACCCGGTTCGACGCCCGCGCGAAGCTCTCCCAGAACAAGGCACCGGAGGTGGTGGACCGGATCGTCGCGGGGCTGCGCGGCGACGGACCGTACGCCTCGCCGGCACTCGCCGACGAGATGGAGCGTGCACACGGCCTGGAGGCGCGGTGAACGAGATCCTGCTCCGCACCGTCCGACGGGTGGGCACGTCCGGCGCCCCGTCCGACGTCCGGATCGTCGACGGGCTGGTCACCGCGATCGCGCCGGCCGGCACGCTCGACCCCACGGACGCCGACACCGACCTCGTCGAGACGGCCGGCGCCTGGCTCGGTCCCGGTCTCGTCGACCACCACGTGCACTTCGACCAGTGGGCCCTCGTCCGCCGTCGCGTCGACGTGTCGGCCTGCGACTCGGCGGAGGCGACCGCCGACCTGCTCGCGGAGGTGGCACGCACGGGTGTGGCGGACCGCGTCCTGATCGGCCACGGCTACCGCGACGGGATGTGGCCCCGCCCTGCACGACGTGCGCTGCTCGACCGGATCGAGCCGCGCCTCCCGATCGTCGTCATCAGCGGTGACCTGCACGCCGTCTGGTGCAACGCCGCTGCGCTGGAGCACTTCTCCGGCATCGTCGGCCGCCCGCTCGTCGCCGGCGACGACGGGGTGCTCCGCGAGCAGGACGCGTTCGACGTGACCGGCGCGCTCTCCCGCGTGCCGGACGAGGTGCTCGACGGCTTCGTCGCCGACGCCGTCGAGGCGGCCGCCGCCCGCGGCGTGACCCGGGTGACCGACCTCGAGATGACCTTCGGACTCGACCGCTGGACCCGCCGTGTGCAGGCCGGCACGGACGGCCTCCGCGTCGACTCCGGGGTCTACCCGGCCGACCTCGACGCCGCGATCCGTCGGGGACTCCGCACCGGCGACGTCGTCGACGGCACCCGCGGGCTCGTCCGGACGGGCCCGTTCAAGGTGATCACCGACGGCTCGCTCGGCACCCGGACGGCGGCGACGGCTTCCGGCGACGGCGTGCTCGTGTGGTCGTTCGAGGACCTCGTGGCGATGGTCCGTCGGGCGGTCGACGCCGGGCTCGTCCCCGCAGTGCACGCGATCGGTGACCGGGCGAACACCCTCGCGCTCGACGTCTTCGAGGCGGTGGGCGCACGCGGCACGATCGAGCACGCGCAGTTGCTGGCGGACACCGACTTGGAGCGGTTCGCACGGCTCGGGGTGGCCGCGTCGGTGCAGCCCGAGCACGCGATGGACGACCGCGACATCGCCGACCGCTACTGGGCCGGGATGACCGAGCGGGCGTTCCCGTTCGCGTCCCTCGACCGTGCCGGTGCCCGGCTGCTGCTCGGCTCGGACGCGCCGGTCGCGCCGCTCGACCCGTGGGTGTCGTTGGCCGCGGCCGTCGGACGCGACCGGGACGGCCGCGAGCCGTGGCACCCGGCCGAACGCCTCGGCGTGCTGACGGCCTGGCGCGGGTCGACCGAGGGCGGTCGGGTCGGGGTGGCCGTCGGCGACGTCGCGGACCTGGTGCTGCTCGAGGCGGACCCGCTCGCGGCGACCGGGTCCGGGCCGCTCCGGCGAGCACGGGTGCTGGCGACCGCGATCGCCGGACGGTTCACCTACCGGGACGTGTGACCGGCGCTACTTCTGGTCCTTCGGGCACCAGTAGAGCTTGCGGCCGGCCATGTCGGCCATCCGGATCTCGGTGCCGCACACCCGGCAGGGTTCGCCCTGACGGTGGTACACCCAGTGCCGGTCCTTCCGGGACCGGACGGCCTTCGCGTGCTCGCTCTTCGACAGGCCGTCCATGGTCAGCATGAGGCCGTCGCGGACACCCTCGTGCAGGAGCTTCGACCAGTCGTGCCAGAGCGCCTTCGCCTGCTTGACGGTGAGCTGCTTGCCCGGCTTGTAGGGGTCGATGCGCTGCCGGAACAGCAGCTCGGCGCGGTAGATGTTGCCGATGCCGCTCACGACGGCCTGGTCCATGAGCAGCTGCCCGATCGCGACGTTCCGCTTCCGGACGTTGTCGACGAAGGTCTTCTCGGCCTCGGGGCCGTCGTCGTTGATCGGGTCCGGGCCGAGCTTGTCGAGCGCCTTCTGCACGCCGGCCGGGTCCTCGACGACGCACGCCGTCGGGCCGCGGAGGTCGGCGACCGTGTCCTCGGTGAGCAGCCGCACGCGCACCTGTCCGACGGGGTCCGGCGGGAACGCCTCGATCGGGTCCTCGACCTTCTCCTGCTCGGCCATCCGGTAGCGGGCGAGGCGGGGAGCGCCGATCGACGTCAGGGACTCCTCGCCGTCGTCGTCCGACAGCGCCCCGGCGGTGGAGAGGTCCCCCGCGAAGTCCCACGCCCCGTAGAGGCCGAGGTGGACGCGCAGGAACCGATCGCCCTCGAACTCGAGGAACATCTGCTTGCCGACGGCCCGGGCAGCGACCATGCGCGAGCCGTCGAGCTGGGCGGCACCGGCGGCGAACCGTCCCTGCGGACTCGACACCTCGCAGCGTTTGCCGACGAAGTGCCGGGTGAACTGGTTGGCGATGCGGTGGACGGAGTGACCCTCGGGCATTGCTCTTGTCTACTCGGCCTTACTGGTCGATCTGCTTGCCGGCGATCAGACCGGTGGTCTCGTACTCGGCGAGCTGCGCGATGCGGCGGGCGTGACGCTCCTCGCCCGAGAACGGCTCGGCGATGAACAGGTCGACGAACCGGATCGCTTCGTCCTCGGTGTGCTGGCGGGCGCCGATCGAGATGACGTTGGCGTCGTTGTGCTGGCGGGCGAGGAGCGCGGTGGACTCGTTCCACACGAGCGCGGCGCGGACGCCCTCGACCTTGTTCGCGGCGATCTGCTCGCCGTTGCCGGACCCCCCGAACACGACACCGAGCGCCTGGACGCCCGCACGCTGGTCCTGCACCACGGCGTGCGCGGCGTTGATGCAGAACGAGGGGTAGTCGTCGAGCGCGTCGTACTCGGTCGGACCGTGGTCCACCACCTCGTGCCCGGCCTCCGTCAGGTGGGTGGCGAGGGTCTTGTTGAACTCGAGGCCGGCGTGGTCCGTTCCGAGGTGGATGCGCATGGGATCGATCCTATTCCTGCGACTACTGCCCCCGGACCACGACCACGACGTACCGCGTGGGCTCCTCGCCCGGGTTCCGGTAGACGACGTCGGCGGGGTCCCCGAGCTCGATGCGGTCCCCCGCGGCGAGCCGCGTCGGCTCGCCGCCGACGACGAGTTCGAGCACGCCGTCGACCACCCAGATGCAGTGGCGCAGGAACGCGTACGCGGACGCCGGGTAGGCCACTTCGCGGCCGGACGGGAGGCGCACCTCGGTGACGTCCGCGGGGAAGGCCGCACTCGAGATCGGTCGACGCCGGTACCCGGTCTCGGGATCGGTCCAGGAGTCGGCGGTCGCGCCGCGCTGGACGCCCCGCGCGTCGTCGGGATCGGTCGCCCGGGGCACCTCGTGGTCGAGGGACTCGTCGAGGAGCTGTGAGACCGTGAGTCCGAACGCTCCCGACAGCCGCCCGAGGATGGTCGCCGTCGGGCTCGACACCCCGCGTTCGACGCGGTTGATCATGGCGCGGGAGACCCCGGACTCCTCGGCGAGCTCGGTGAGGCTCCACTTCCGCTCCGTGCGGAGGCGCTGCAGGCGCTCGCCGAGCCGTCGCTGGTCGGCGTCGTCCGCCGTTTCCGGTTCCGACTCCGGTGCGTCTACGATGTGAGACATGACGACAGCATATGCGACGAACGGGTCGGGTCCGGTCACCGTCCGGGAGTGCGAGCCGCGCGACCTCGACGTCGTCCACGCGCTGCACGTCGACGCCGTCCTGCACTCCACCGCCATCTGGCAGGAGGAGCCGCACTCCCGCTCGTACTTCGACGGCTGGCTCGCCGGGCGTCGCGCCGACGGCTGGCCGGTCCTCGTCGCCGAGGTCGATGGGCAGGTCGCCGGCTACGCGACGTACTCGCAGTGGCGGCCGCACCAGGGGTACCGGCTGACGGTGGAGCACAGCGTGTACGTCGTCGAGGCGTTCCGTGGGCGGGGCATCGCGACCGTGCTCATGGACGCCCTCGTCGCACGGGCACGGGCGGAGGGGCGGCACGTCCTGATGGCGGGGATCTGCAGCGAGAACGCGGGGTCGATCGCCCTGCACACCAAGCTCGGGTTCGACACGGTCGCCGTCGTGCCCGAGGTCGGACGCAAGTTCGACCGCTGGCTCGACCTGACGCTCATGCGGCTGCCGCTCGCCTGAGCCGGGCCGGCGGGGCGGACGCGAGCCGCGCCTCCTGGCCCCCGCGCACAACCAAAGCGCATCCGAACCGGACGTTCCCGCGGTTCGGGTGCACTCCGGTTGTGCGGCGACCATCCGCGCCGCGTGCCGAGCGCTGCGGGCGCGACCCGCGCCTCCAGGCCGCCGCGCGCAGCAACCGGCCAGCAGCGAGCGTGACCGGACGGTTCCCGTGGTCGTGGCGCGTGACGGCGCGCAACCAAAGCGCATCCGAACCGGACGTTCCCGCGGTTCGGGTGCACTCCGGTCGTGCGGCGACCATCCGCGCCGGGTGGCGGCGCCGCCGGGCCGACGTCAGTCGGTGGTGTCGAAGATCGGTCCGACGGTCCGCGAGCGCTTGAGCTCGAAGAAGCCCGGGTACTTGGCGACCGCGACGACGCCGTCCCAGAGGTCGAGCGCCTCCTGGCCCTTCGGCGCGGGCGAGATGACCGGGCCGAAGAATGCGGTGCCCTCGACGGCGATGACCGGCGTGCCGACGTCCTGGCCGACCCGGTCGATGCCGTCCTGGTGGCTGACACGGACGGCCTGGTCGACCTCGTCCGTCCAGGCGTACTCGAGCAGGTCGGCGTCGAGGCCGAGCTCCGCGAGCACCGCCGGCACGACCTGCTCCGGGTCCTGCTCCTGGCGGTGGTGGATGTGCTCGCCGAGCGCGTCGTAGAGCGGCTTGACGATCTCCTGGCCGAGGCGGAGCCGTGCAGCGGTCACGATGCGCGGGTAGACCTGCCCGGCCACGAGCCGCTCGCGGTAGGTGTCCGGGACGTCCTGGTCCTCGTTGAGGACGAACAGGCTCATCACGTTCCAGGTGACGTCGAGGTCGCGGTGCCGGGCGACCTCGCCGACCCAGCGGCTCGTCATCCAGGCCCAGGGGCAGTTCGGGTCGAACCAGAACTCCACAGCGGTGCGGTCGGCGGTCGTCTTGTCCACAGTCGTGTCGGTCACGGATGCGAGCGTACGCGTGCTCGCTAGGCTGGAGGCGACCGTCCCGCCGGTGCACGACGCCGTGCCGGGACCCCCCTCACGCGGACAAGGACCGTCCGTGTGCAACCGCGAAGATGGAGCGTCCGTGCCCGGAGAGAACCTCACCCGAATCGAAGCCCAGGAACGTGCCGCGATCGTCGACGTGCAGACGTACGACGTCGAGCTCGACCTGACCCGCGGCGCCGAGACGTTCGGCAGCACCACGCGGGTGCGCTTCACCGCCACCGCCGGTGCGTCCACGTTCATCGACGCCATCACGAAGTCGGTGCACTCGATCACGCTGAACGGCACGGCGCTCGACGTCGCCGCCGTGAACGACGGGGTCCGCATCCAGCTCGACGGACTGCAGGAGCAGAACGAGCTCGTGGTCGTCAGCGACGCGCTCTACACGAACACGGGCGAGGGCCTGCACCGCTTCGTCGACCCGGTCGACGACGAGGTGTACCTGTACTCCCAGTTCGAGGTGCCCGACTCGCGTCGCATGTTCGCCGTGTTCGAGCAGCCCGACCTCAAGGCCGAGTTCACCTTCACCGTGACGGCGCCGTCCCGGTGGCAGGTCGTCTCGAACTCCCCCACGCCCGAGCCGCACGTCGACGGCGACATCGCCACGTGGGCCTTCCCCCCGACGGCGAAGATCTCGAGCTACATCACCGCGCTCGTCGCCGGCCCGTACGAGGTCGTTCGCGACGAACTGACGAGCCGCGACGGTCGGACCATCCCGCTGGGCGTCTTCGCGCGGAAGTCGCTGGCCGAGTACCTCGACCCCGAGTACGTCTTCGAGACCACGAAGAAGGGCTTCGCCTACTACGAGGAGAAGTTCGACGTCCCGTACCCCTTCGAGAAGTACGACCAGCTGTTCGTGCCGGAGTTCAACGCCGGCGCGATGGAGAACGCCGGGGCCGTCACCTTCACCGAGACCTACGTCTTCCGGTCGAAGGTGACCGACGCCATCAAGGAGCGCCGGGTCGTCACGATCCTGCACGAGCTCGCCCACATGTGGTTCGGCGACCTCGTCACCATGAAGTGGTGGAACGACCTGTGGCTCAACGAGTCCTTCGCCGAGTGGGCCTCGACGATCGCCACGGCCGAGGCCACCGAGTGGACCGAGGCGTGGACCACGTTCCAGGCGATGGAGAAGTCCTGGGCCTACCGCCAGGACCAGCTCCCCTCGACCCACCCGATCGTCGCGACGATCAACGACCTCGAGGACGTCCAGGTCAACTTCGACGGCATCACGTACGCCAAGGGCGGCTCCGTCCTGAAGCAGCTCGTGGCGTGGGTCGGCATCGACGCGTTCTTCGCGGGCGTCTCGGCGTACTTCAAGAAGCACCACCACTCGAACACCGAGCTGCGCGACCTGCTCGTCGAGCTCGAGGCCACCAGCGGCCGTGACCTCTCCGAGTGGTCGAAGGCCTGGCTCGAGACCGCCGGGGTGAACACGCTCCGCCCCGAGATCGAGGTCGACGAGTCCGGCGCGATCACGTCGTTCGCCGTGCTGCAGGAAGCGCCGGCCGACTACCCGACGCTCCGTCCGCACCGTCTGGCGATCGGCGTCTACGCCGTCACGCAGGACGCGGACGCACCGTTCGGCGCCGACACCGCGTCCTCCGGCGGCAAGCTCGAGCGCGTGCACCGCGTCGAGATCGACGTCGACGGTGCCCGCACCGAGGTCCCGGAGCTCGTCGGCGTGCAGCGCGGCGACCTCGTGCTCCTCAACGACGACGACCTCGCCTACGCCAAGATCCGTCTCGACGAGCACTCGCGCCGGACCGCCATCGAGCACCTCGCCTCGATCGCGAACCCCCTCGCCCGCTCGATCGTGTGGGGCGCGATGTGGGACGCCACGCGTGACGCCGAGTCGCCCGCCAGCGACTACGTCCGCCTGGTGCTCGGCAACATCGCCACCGAGACCGAGTCGACCACGATCCGCACGACGCTCTCGCAGCTGCTCCTGACCGCGCGCAACTACGTCGCGCCGGCGAAGGTCGACCAGACCGTGCGCACCGTCGGCGACACGCTCTGGAACCTCGCGTCGAGCGCCGAGGCCGGTTCCGACGCGCAGTTCCAGTTCGTGAAGTTCTTCGCGCAGATCGCCTCCACGCCCGAGCACGTGGCCACCCTGAGCGGTCTGCGCGACGGGTCGGTGACGCTGAACGGGCTCGAGATCGACACCGACCTGCGCTGGGAGCTGCTCGAGGGCCTCGTGCTCGCGGGTGCCGCCTCCGGTGCCGAGGTCGACGCCGAGCTCGCTGCGGACAAGACCGCGTCGGGCGAGCAGGCCGCCGCGCGCGCCCGTGCGACGATCCCGACGGCCGAGGGCAAGCTCGCGGCGTTCTCGTCGCTCGTGGACTCGTCCGAGCTGCCCAACGCGATCGTGCGCCAGACCACGGTCGGGTACCAGCACGTGAACAGCCCGGTCGTGCTCGAGGGGCTCGTCCCGAAGTACTTCGACGTGCTCACGCGCATCTGGGCCGAGCGCAGCTACCACATGGCCGACACCATCGTCTCGGGGCTCTACCCGGCGCCGCTCGCGTCGGCCGAGCTGCGGGACGCCGCGGCCGCGTGGCTCGAGGCGCACCCGGAGACCCCGGCGCTGCGTCGCATCGTGTCCGAGAGCCTGGCGGGGACCGAGCGTGCCCTGCGGGTCCAGGCGGCGGACGCCTGAGTCTCGGATGAGGATCGGCGGGGTCCTGGCGTTCCCCAGCGGACACCAGGGCCCCGCCCTCTAGCATCGACCGGATCATGATCTTGGCTGCAGTTCCCTCCCCGACCCCGTCAGGCCCGGCAGAGGCCGTCTCGCAGACGTTCGGCGAGTTCGTCGACACCTGGCACGTCCCGATCACGATCGTCATCACGATCCTCGCCGCGCTGGTCCTGCGGATCATCCTGCGGCACTCGATCAAGGGCGTCGTCGACCGCGTCGTGAACGGCGTGAAGAAGCGCCAGGGCGCGACCGACACGCAGGCACTCATCGCGTCGCCGATCCAGACCGCCCGCGTCGTCCAGCGCACCCGCACGCTCGGCAGCGTGCTCGAGAACCTCGCGACGGTGATCGTCGTCGTGCTCGCACTCGTCGTCATCATCCCGCTCGTCATCCCGAACGCGGCCGTCGGGATCGTCGGTGGCGCCTCGCTCGTCGCCGCCGGGCTCGCGGTCGGCGCACAGAGCATCGTGCGCGACCTGCTCTCCGGCGTGTTCATGATCCTCGAGGACCAGGCCGGCGTCGGCGACGTCGTCGACACCGGCCAGGCCACCGGCGTCGTCGAGAACGTCGGGCTGCGGGTCATGCAGATCCGCGACGTGAACGGCATCCTCTGGTTCGTGCCGAACGGGCAGATCCTGCGCGTCGGCAACCTCTCACAGGGCTGGTCGCGCGTCCTCGTCGACATCACGGTCCCGTACGACACCGACATCGACGCCGTGCAGGACGCCCTCCTCAAGGCCGCGGTCACGATGTCGCAGGAGCCCCGGTGGCGCCAACGCATCGTCGAGAAGCCGGAGATCTGGGGCCTGCAGTCGATCACGGACGCCGGCATGGTGTTCCGGCTCGTCGTGAAGACGCGGGCGTCCGAGCTCGACGTCGTCGGCCGCGAGCTCCGCGTCCGACTGAAGCACGCCGTCGACGAACTCGGCGTGACCCTGCCCGCGATGGCGATGATCATGCCCGCCGGGTGGGAGAACGCGACCTCGATCAACGGTCTGCGCACCGTGCGGACCCAGCCCACGCCGGCGCCGACCAAGCCCCGACGCGGCCGCAAGAACGTCCTCGGTCAGCCGATCCGGACCGACGACCCCGACGCCGGGAAGGACCCGCGATGACCGACCCCACCCCGCCCGCACAGCCGATCACGCTGCGGGTCGGCGAGCACGGCGCCTCGGCCACCGGCTCCCTCTACGAGCGCATCGGCGGCGCACCCACCTTCGACCGGCTCGTCCGGCGCTTCTACGAGGGCGTGCAGCAGGACGACGTCATCTGGCCGATGTACCCGGCGGACGACCTCGAGGGGGCGATCTGGCGTCTCTCGGCCTTCCTGCAGCAGTACTGGGGCGGCCCGGGGACCTACAGCGAAGAACGCGGGCACCCCCGTCTGCGGATGCGGCACATGCCGTTCCGGATCACGTCCGAGGCCCGTGAGCGCTGGCTCCACCACATGCGCGAGGCGGTCGAGTCCCTCCAGCTCGCGCCCCTCGACGAGGCAGAGCTCTGGGCCTACCTCGACCGGGCGGCACACGCCATGACGAACACGTTCGACTGACGGACGTGCGCGGCTGACGGACTGGAGGCGCGGTGCCAGCTGGCACCGTCCCTCCTGGCACGGCCGTCACCCCGCTGGCGCGGTGCGCCGGTACCGGCCGGTGGGGCCCACCTCCAGTCCGTCACCGGTCGCGTCAGCGGACGTAGGAGCCGTCGGCGAGGTCCTCGACGAGCGGGGGCCGGGTCGGGTTCCACCCGAACGCGCTGCGCGCGTGGGCGCCCGAGGCCTCCTGGTGGAGCAGCAGCGCGTCGGCGTACTCGGTGCCGAGACGCTCGCGGCTGGCGTCCACGCTCTCGGCCACGATCGGCGAACCGTGCGCTCCCGCCTCCGCGATCTCGCGGACCGTCGGGTTGTCCCCGGTGTCCGCGACGACGTAGCCGTCCTGCTCACCGCGGTGCAGGGCGAGGACGTAGAGCTCGCCGAGGTCGTCGGTGTGCACCGTCGTCCAGCGCTGCGAACCGTCACCGACGAGTCGGACCTCGTGCTCGCCGTCCCCGACGAACATCGCGGGGATGCCGGCGCCGCGGCCGTAGACGATGCCGGGGGCGATGATCGTCGTCCGGACGTTGCTCGCCCGCACGGTCGCCTCGTTCGGCACGCGCCAGGCGGTCAGTGCCGGCGGCGACAGCGGCGACTGCTCGGAGATGTCGGTCGAGTCGCCGAAGGTGAAGATCCCGCCGGTGTGCACGAACGGCTTCGGGGTGCCCTCGAGCGCCGCGAGCACGGTCGCGATGAAGTCCGCGTCGATGCCCTGGGCCGAGGCCGTGTGCACGACGGCGTCCGCCTCGTGTGCGAGCCGGCGGACGACGTCGGTGTCGGTGACGTCACCGACGAGGGCGCGGCCACCCGCGTCGCGGACCGCCTGTGCCTTCTCGTCCGTGCGGACGAGGGCGGTGACCTCGTGCTCGTGGGCGACGAGTGCGCGGAGGACCGAGGAACCGATGTACCCGGACGCGCCGGTGAGGAAGACGTGCATGGAGCCAGCCAACCACGACCGGTCCGGGAACCGGCTGCCTACGAGTTGAGGGTCCAGGCGCGACGCTTGACGAGCACGTGCCCGCGCGAGGTGGTCAGGCGGCTCCACGGTCCGGTCTCGAAGAGCCGCACCGGGTCGTGGCCGAGGAAGCCGAGGCTCTCTCCCGCGAAGCCCGCGCCGGCGGGGACGTGCTCGATGCCCGCGACCGGACGGCCCCAGACCTCGGAACGGACCTTGCGGACGATGGCCTCGCCGGCGTTCGTCGGGACGGCGTCGGCGACCTCGGCGATGCCGTCGCGCGCGGCACGGCGGAGGAGCTCCGGCGAGACGTCGGGCAGCGGGACCCAGCCACCGCGGGGCGGGGAGATCGCTGCCCAGGTGACGGTGTGGACCTCGAGCGGGAGTTCCACCTCGATCGGGGTCGCCCGGGTGGGGTCGGCGCCGTCGGCGTGCTCGGCGTCGTGCGCGTCGGCGAGCAGCCGCAGGCGTTCCTGCAGCGAGGCCAGCGGGACGACCGCGTCGACGGTCGCCGGCTGCGCGAGCGAGAACGTCCGCAGGCCGAGGACCGTCGGCAGTTCGTCGAGCAGCCCGAGCGGGTAGAGGATCGCGGTGTAGACCGCGAGGACGCCGGAGTCCGCGATGAGTCGGACGGAGCCGTCCTCGATGCGGGCGGCCCGTCCGAGGTAGGTGCGCAGGTCCCCGAGGGAGGCTGCGTCGGGAAGCGTGAACGAGGTGCCCATGTCACCCAGCAGCCTACCGGGCACGGCTCGGCGCCGGGGCGTTCGTAGACTGCTCGGTGTGAACGGCGAACCGGACTTCCTGCGGACCCTCAGACTCGAGGACACCGGCGCGAGCACCGGCGAGACCATCCTCACCGGCGCGAGCCACTGGTCCCCCGGCGGCCGGGTGTTCGGCGGGCAGGTGCTCGCGCAGTGCATCGTCGCCGCGCAGGCCACCATCGAGGACCGCGACATCCACTCGATGCACGGCTACTTCCTCCGCCCCGGCGACATCGACGTCCCGATCACCTTCGGTGTGGAACGCATCCACGACGGGCGATCGTTCGCCGCGCGGCGGGTGCAGGCCTACCAGCGCGGTGTGCCGATCTTCTCGATGATCGCCTCGTTCCAGCGCCCGGACGTCGGCGTCGAGCACCAGGACCCGTTCCCCGTCGACGTGCCCGAACCGGAGTCCCTGCCCTCGGCCGCGTCGATCCTGTCGGCCATCGACCACCCGGTCGCTCGGGCGTGGGCCGAACGCTCCATCGACCTGCGGCACGTCGAGGGCCCGGTGTTCGTCGACGTCCAGGGCGAGCACATCGCCCACCAGGCGGTGTGGTTCCGGGTCGACGGCGACCTCCCCGCCGACCCGGCGCTGCACCGTGCCGTCCTCGCCTACGCGAGCGACCTGTCCATCCTCGAGCCGATCATGCGGCGTCACGGGGTGGCCTGGGGCACCCCCGGTGTGAAGAGCGCGAGCCTCGACCACGCGATGTGGTGGCACCGTGACGGCCGGGCCGACGAGTGGGTGCTCTACACGCAGGAGTCCCCGAGCGCGCAGGGCGGTCGGGGACTCGCGTTCGGGCGGATGTTCTCGCCGGACGGACGGCTGCTGGCTTCGGTCGCGCAGGAGGGGATGATGCGCGTCCCGCGCTGACCCGGCCGACGGTGCTGCAGTCCGTCCTACGGGCGGGAGAACTCCACCGGGGCTTCGACGTAGGCGGCGCACGCGTCCCGCTCGGCCTCGGTCAGCCGACGCGGACGGTTGCTGACGGCGTCGACCATCACGAGCGCGGTCGTCGCCCGGGTGTACAGCACCGCGGGCTCGTGCCCGACCGGCGACCAGACCTCGTACGAGACGTCGATGCTCGCGCCGCCGAGCCGCCCGATCCACATCTGGATGTCGAGCGGCTGCCGCAGGTACGGGATCGACGCGAGGTACTCGAGGCGCTGCGCCGCGATCACGGTCATGGTGCCGGAACCCGGCCGCCCGTCGATGATCGGCTCCGGGACCGACCCGTCCGGAGCGCGCTCCTCGGGGTCGGGTCCCCAGAACCCCACGATGCGCGCCTCTTCCAGGAGGCGCAGCATCGCGGAGTTGTTGACGTGACCGTAGGCGTCGATGTCGCTCCACCGCATGCGGACCGGAGCGTGCAACCGCGCCACGGTCAGTCGCGGGTGAGCTTGCGGTACGTCGCCCGACCCGGCTTCGCCGCGTCGGCGCCGAGCCGCTCGATCTTGTTCTCCTCGTACGCCTCGAAGTTGCCCTCGAACCAGTACCAGTTCGGCGTGCCGTCCTCGTTCAGGCCTTCCCACGCGAGGATGTGCGTCGCGATGCGGTCGAGGAACCACCGGTCGTGCGTGATGACCACGGCACAACCCGGGTACTCGAGCAGCGCGTTCTCGAGGCTGCCGAGGGTCTCGACGTCGAGGTCGTTCGTCGGCTCGTCGAGGAGCAGCAGGTTGCCGCCCTGCTTGAGCGTCAGCGCCAGGTTCAGACGGTTGCGCTCACCACCGGAGAGCACCCCGGCCTTCTTCTGCTGGTCCGGACCCTTGAACCCGAACTGCGACACGTACGCACGCGACGGGATCTCGGTCTTGCCGACCTGGATGTAGTCGAGCCCGTCGGACACGACCTCCCACAGGTTCTTGTTCGGGTCGATGCCACCACGGCTCTGGTCGACGTACGAGATGTCGACCGTGTCGCCGATCTTCAGCGTGCCGCCGTCGAGCGGCTCGAGGCCGACGATCGTCTTGAACAGCGTGGTCTTGCCGACGCCGTTCGGGCCGATCACGCCGACGATGCCGTTGCGGGGCAGCGTGAAGGACAGGTCGTCGATGATGATGCGCTCGCCGAACTGCTTGTGCAGCTTCTCGGCGTCGATGACCTGCGAGCCCAGGCGCGGGCCGACGGGGATGACGATCTCCTCGAAGTCGAGCTTGCGCGTGCGCTCGGCCTCGGTGACCATCTCCTCGTAGCGGGCGAGACGGGCCTTGGACTTCGCCTGGCGGCCCTTCGTGTTGCTGCGGACCCAGTCGAGCTCCGAGGAGAGGCGCTTCGCGAGCTTGGCGTCCTTCTTGCCCTGGACCTCGAGCCGGGCACGCTTCTTCTCGAGGTAGGTCGAGTAGTTGCCCTCGTACGGGTAGAGACGACCGCGGTCGACCTCGGCGATCCACTGCGCGACGTGGTCGAGGAAGTACCGGTCGTGGGTCACGGCCAGGACGGCACCGTGGTACTGCTGCAGGTGCTGCTCGAGCCAGAGGACGGACTCGGCGTCGAGGTGGTTGGTGGGCTCGTCGAGGAGGAGCAGGTCCGGCTTCTGGAGCAGCAGCTTGCAGAGCGCCACACGACGCTTCTCACCACCCGACAGGTGCGTGACGAGCTCGTCCCCCGGGGGGCACTGGAGCGCGGCCATGGCCTGCTCGAGCTGCGAGTCGAGGTCCCACGCGTCCGCCGCGTCGATGTCCTCCTGCAGGGTGCCCATCTCGGCGAGGAGCGCGTCGAAGTCGGCGTCCGGCTCGGCCATCTGCGCGGAGATCTCGTTGAAGCGCGTGATCTTCGCGTGGATCTCGCCGACGCCTTCCTGCACGTTCTCGAGCACCGTCTTCGACTCGTCGAGCTCCGGCTCCTGCATGAGGATGCCGACGGTGAAGCCCGGGGTGAGCTTCGCCTCGCCGTTGGACGGCTGGTCGAGACCCGCCATGATCTTCAGGATCGTCGACTTGCCCGCACCGTTCGGCCCGACGACGCCGATCTTGGCGCCGGGGAGGAACGACATCGTGACGTCGTCGAGGATCAGCTTGTCGCCGACCGCCTTGCGGGCGCGGACCATCTGGTAGATGTACTCAGCCATATCGCGCCAAGTGTACTGACAGTGCGGGGCGTCCGTCTGCCCGGTCGCCGGTTCGCCGGATCACGCACGGGGGCTGTTGCGCTCGCCGACTTCGACGTACCGTTTCCCCGCTCCGCACCGGGAGCACGGTCGATCGACCACCGGAGAGGATCAGGACATGTTCACCAAGCGTCTGCGCCGTCTCGCGCTCCCCCTCGCGGGAGCCACCGCGCTCACCGTCGCGCTGCTCGCCCCGGCGACGGCTGCCTCGGCAGCGTCGCCCGTCCCGCGCGGCAACCCCTACGTCCAGTACACCGCGCACCTCATCGAGAGCGGCTCGGGCACCGGGTACTCGTCGTACATCAACGTCCACGACGCCCACAACAACGCGTTCGCCGTGGGGATCCAGTCCGACACCGCCTCGTCCGTGAGCAAGGGGCAGCCCCGGTTCATCTGGGAGCGGGTGCAGAACGGCAAGTTCACGTACGGCTACATGGGCGGCGCCTCGCACAGCAAGACGTCGGTCGGGCTGCGCTGGTACAAGAACGACGTCGCGTCGGTCATCCTCAACAACCGCACGGTCGGCACGATCGCCCTGAACCTCGACGGGCGGCTCTTCTTCAACGCCGAGGCGAACGCCCGGCTCAACGGTGACGTCGTGCACTCGCAGGTGAACGACATCTCGATCAAGGTCGGCGACTCGTCCGGTCGGACGGGGCTCGCCGGCACGTGGAACACGAGCTTCTCGTTCCACGGGCTCAAGGCGAAGCAGACGAACAGCCCGAAGGTCCAGGGTGCGAGCTTCTCGATCGACGGACGGGTCTCGGGGCTCCCCCGCGGCGGCAACTGGGACACGACCGAGGTCGCGGGCATCGCGATGATCGCCCAGAACTGGCGGTAGGCACCCGGGAGCGGGGGCGGGGACCGGCTCAGGCCGCGGCACGCTCGTCCCCGTCCACCACCGGGTCGACGCCCACGACGACGTCGAACTCGTGACCGATCGCCGCCGCGGCGTGGCGAGCGGCCTCGGCGCCGTCGGGCAGTTCCTCGCGGACGTCCGGCTCCGTCGGGTCGGGGTCGACACCCGGTACGGGGGTGCGGTCCGTGCCCGCCGTGCCGACCTCGCCGGTGAGCGGGTCGACGTTCGGCAGGACGCCCGAGGTGCTCCCCGGAGGCGCGGTCGCCTCACCCGTGTGCCGCGGGACGCGGACCCAGTTGCTGATGCCCCAGGCGAGGTCGTGCCCGAGTGCCTCTGCGTCGATCTCGACGGAGGTGCCGCCGCGACCGTCCCGCTCCCACGTCCGGATGCGGATGCGCCCGGTGACGACGATGCGGTCGCCCTTCTTCAGGGAACGGTGCACGTTGGCCGCGAGCGATCGGAAGGCCGTGACGGTGTACCAGTTCGTGGCGCCGTTGGTCCAGGTCGAGGTCGCCCGGTCCCAGCGTCGGGACGGTGAGGCGAGGCGCATGCTCGTGATGGCGATGCCGGTGTCGGTCACGAGGTGACGTGGCTCGGTGGCGATGATCCCGCAGACGGTGATGGTGTCGTTCATGCGTCGATCGTCATCGAGCCCCGGGTCGCGGAAGCGACCCGGGGCTCGATCTGTGACTAGATGACTCGATCAGGTGCGTTGTGGAGGACGAGTCCCCCGCGCCTCCTGGTCGAGACGTGGGCACCGCGCGTTCAGTGCGCGCGGAACTCGGGTCGGTCCGCCAACGGGCCGAGCGCTGCGTGCACAGCACCCTTCGCCGACTCGAGCGACGGGTACGTCCCACCGCCCGCGCTCCGACCGTAGAGCTCGACGCGGAACCCGCCGTCTGCTCGGTGGATGCTGCCGACCGCTCCCGCTGGTCCGACCGCGACCCAGGTCCCGGTGTTGTTCGTCATCGTTCGACCACCTCCTCGTGGCCCCGACGTCCGGAGTCTCAGGACGCCAGGATGTACTGACTGTAGGCCTTGCGGACCTTGTTCACCTTGGGCAGCGCCACCGCGAGGCAGTAGCCCTGACCGGGGTTCTTCGCGAAGAAGTCCTGGTGGTACTCCTCCGCACGGTAGAAGGTACCGAGCGGTTCGATCGTCGTCACGATGCCGCCGTCCCAGATGTCCGAGGCGCGCGCGATCGCCCGCTCGAACAGGGCCTTCTGGTCGTCGTCGGCCGGGAACATCGCCGAGCGGTACTGCGTGCCGACGTCGGCGCCCTGCCGGTTCAGCTGCCGCGGGTCGTGCAGCGTGAAGAACACGTCGAGGATGACGTCGGCCGGGATGACCGTCTCGTCGAAGGTGACCGCCACGGCCTCGGCGTGACCGGTCGTCCCCGTGCACACCGACTCGTACGAGGGGTTCTCGACCTCGCCGCCGACGTAGCCGGACACCACGTCCTGCACGCCCTGGAGCGTGCGGTACACGGCGTCGAGACACCAGAAACATCCACCTGCGAGCACGAACGTCGTCATGGCCGCAACCTACCGCTCCCCGCTCGGAGCGAGCCACGACCGGGGCACGCCTCCTCCACAACGCGCACTCCCCCGGCAGCGCTCCCCGGATCGTCCGAGCGCACTCGGCGTGTCGGTGGTCGGCCGTACCGTCGGGGACACACCGACGAGCAGGAGGCACCACGATGCAGACGACGAACGAACCGGTCTTCCGGATCCGTACCGCGCCCGTGGCCCGCTCGCGCGGCGACCTCCGGATCCTCGACGTCCGCGATGACCTCAGCCGCGTGACCCGGGCGAACGGCGAGATCGTCGGGTACGTGGACCGCGTCGACGTCGCCGGGGGCACCGCCTACCGCGCCCGTCGGTACGTGTCGACCGAACGACGCTTCGTCGAGCTCCCGAACGTGTGGTCAGCCGACGACGCCGTGGACTGCCTGCGCTGGGGCTGATCCGGCCCCACCGGACGACATGATGTTCCACATTGGAATCATGTCCGGTCGGATGCGCGGAACGCCGCCCGACCTCCCCGATGCCTGACCGTTTCGTGAGTAGGGTGCGCGCATGGACTGGTGGAACGACCTGACCGACTGGATCTCGTCCGACAACGGCTGGCGCGTGATCTCCGGCGCGCTCATCCCGTTCGTCGCGATCGTCGTGGCGGGCGTCATCGCGGCGCTCATCGGCCGCGGGGCGACGAAGCGGGTCGTGGCGATGCAGGAACGCGAAGCGCGGAACGCCGCCGTCGCGGGCATCGTCTCGGCTGCACGCAAGGCCGCGACCTGGGGTTCCCTCGGGCACGACGAGCGCGCGTACGCCGACCACCTCGCCGAGGACGCCGACATCCGACTCCGTCTGCTCCCCGTTGCCGGTGCGCCCCTCGCGGCGAACTGGACGCAGCACGAGATCGCGGACATCAAGAAGAACTCCTCGACCTTCAGCTTCCAGGCGGAGCAGTCGCTCGCCGAGTTCCGTGACCGCATCCTCGAGTGGCAGGCACGACCGAACCGGGCGCGCAAGCTCTTCAAGAGCGACCTCGAGCGCTGGAAGTTCGATTCGCCCGACCCCGACGCCGAGCTGATCACGCGGCAGCAGGACTGGAACGCCGACCAGGCCGCCCCCGCGCGACCCACGGACGCCGGCACGACCACCGCCGTCCCCGCCGAGCGTCCGACGCCGACGACGACCTCCCTCCGGCCCGCTCCGGCGAGCACGCCCGCCCCGGCGAGCACGGCCGCCGCAGCCTCCGGCACCGGCGCCGCCGCGGCAGGCACCACTGCTGCCCCGTCCGCGGGCGCAGGCTTCTCGGTCACCCGCGGCGGCTCCGCACCGGTCGACCCGAACGCGACGACGCCGATCTCGGACACCTCCAGCACGAACCGGACGACCCCGATCTCCGACACGAACGCCACGCGCGCGTACGGCGAGGGCGCGACCCGCGCGTACGGCGACGGCGCCGCCGCCCCGACCCGGGCGCCCCTGGGCTCACCGGCATCGCCCGCCGGCACGCGCGGCTCGGCGACCGAGTCGACCGCGTCCGGCACGGACACCGACAACGCCGACGCCGTCGACGACGTCCGGCCGAGCAGCCCTCGCGGCACCGACCGTCCCACCACGGCCCCCCGGAGCAGCGGGCCCCGCGGGGCGGACACGACCGGTCCCGACGCGAGCGCGACGCCGCCGGTCGCCAAGCCGACCTCGGCGGACGCGCACGTCAACCGCACCACGGAGTCCGACGCCCGCGGTGTCGACGCCTCGACGACCGCACACACCCGGTCGATCCCGACCCGCATCGCGGACGGCCCCGCCGAACCGGCCGACGCGAACGAGACCTCGGAAGCGCCCTACACGCAGCCGATCAGCGCGAGCGAGCTCCGTCGCCGCGCTGCCGACGACGACGAGTAGGCAGTCGCCGAACGACACGAAGGCCGCCGTCCCGATGGACGGCGGCCTTCGTCGTGTGTGCCCCCGGCAGGAATCGAACCCGCGGCACGGTGGGTAGAAACCACCTGCTCTATCCACTGAGCTACGGAGGCGGACGGCCCCGATTCTATCCGCGACCCTCACCGAGGTGCTGCACGAACCGGTCGACCTCCCGCTGCGACCGGAGGTGGACGATGCGCAGGTGCGGCGCGGTCTCGACGAGCTCGGGCACCCGACGACGCGTCACGTTCCGGGTGCTGATGCCCCAGCGGAGGATGTGGCCGCGATCGGTGAAGAACGTCCACAGCGACGGTTCGACGTTGCCGTTCCACATCTCGATGCGCCCGAACCGACGGTGGAGCGTCCGACGCAGCAGCCGCCAGAACGCCTGGGCAGTCGGCAGGTCGATCCACACGAGCGTGTCCGCACGCTCCGCCAGCATCGCCCGGACGGAGGTGTACTGCCACTCCGTCACCCACGCGGGTTCGCTCGTGTACCGCTCGACGTCGGCAACGAAGGTGTCCCGCGGGACCCAGCCGGGCCCGTGGTATAGCGCGTCGATCTCGGTGTGCGGGATCCCGAGGACCCGGCCGATCCGCCCTGCCGTGGTGGTCTTCCCGACGCCCGTGGTGCCGGCGACGAGGACGCGACGGGGCACCGGGTCCAGGGGGTCGTCGGCGCCGAGCACTCGTCGACCCTAGCCCGCGGTGAGGTCGTAGACCGTGACGCCTCCGATCGTCGACGAGGTGAAGGTCGACTCGACCCACTCGGAGATCTTCGACGCCGCGTCGCTGCCGCCGTTCGACTGCCCGACGCTGCCGGCGATGAAGTAGTGGATCTTCCCAGCAGCGACGTCTGCCTGAAACTCCTCGAGGGTGGGTGACGGGTCCGAGCCGTTGAAGCCGCCGATGGGCATCACCGAGGCGCCCGTGGCGAGCTGGTAGGTCGCGGCACTGTTCGACCCGATGGTGGCGGCGACCCAGGTGTAGTCGTCGGCGTCCTCCAGGAGCGCCCTCCGCAGCGTCGAGGAGACCTCGGTGGACCCGCCGAGCAGGCTCCCGGCACCACCGAACCCGCCGCCACCCGCACGACCCGTCCCGGTCCCGGTCCCCGTCCCGCCACCGGTCCCCGTCCCGGTCCCGCCACCGGCCCCGGTCCCGGTCCCGCCACCGGTCCCGCCGGCCGCGCCCGCCCCACCCGGTCCACCGGTCCCGCCGGCCGCGCCCGCCCCACCCGGTCCGCCGGTCCCGCCGACGCCACCCGCGCCTCCAGGACCGCCGAACCCGCCGCCACCGCCACCGCGGGCCCCGCCACCAAACCCGCCGCCACCGAAGCCGCCGCCCGCGACGGTCGGTCCGGCCGAGGGCAGCGCCCCGGTGTGGGCGGTCGTCACCGTGTCGATCGAGTACGCCGCCGGTCCGAGCAGCGCCGTGACGACCGCGCCGACGACCGCGCCGACCACCGCGACGCTGCCGACCGGACGGGACCACCTCGCGAGCCCGCCGCCCCGCACCGGCACCAGCACCGCCCCCGCCGTCACCACCCCGACCACGAGCACCACCCACCGGATCCACGGCTGCCAGCCCGACGCCGCCGTCAGCAGGTGCCACTGCCACACCACCGTGACGACCACCGCGAACGCCGCCGTCCCACGCCACCACCACGACGCGCGCCGCTCCCACAGCACCCCGGTGCCGATGCCCACGAGCCCGGCGATGTACGGCGCGAGCGCGACCGTGTAGTACGGGTGGAAGATCCCGCCCATGAAGCTGAACACCAGCCCGGTCACGAGCAGCGACCCACCCAGCGCGATGACCGTGGCGAGGCGGGAGCGAGCGGACGGCGTCCGCTGCCGGAACCCGATCGCGACGAGCGCCGCCACGAGCAGGACCAGTGCGGTGGGCAGCAGCCAGGTGATCTGCCCGGCGAACTCCGACCCGAACAGCCGCAGCACCCCGGTGGCGCCCCAGGAGCCGGCTCCGGCAGTTCCGCCGCCCCCGGTCACGCTGCCGGTCTCGTCGCCGGTGACCCGCCCGAGGCCGTTGTAGCCGAAGGTGAGCTCGAGGAACGAGTTCGTCTGCGACCCGCCGATGTACGGGCGGGACGACGAGGGCACGAGTTCCACCACGGCGACCCACCACCCGCCGGCGACGACCACGGCGAGGGCTGCCCACAGCAGGTGCACGACGCGCTTCACGAACGGCAGCGACGAGCAGGACAGGTACACGCCGACGAGCACGGGCAGGATGAGGAACCCCTGCAGCTGCTTCGTCAGGAAGGCGATCCCGACAGCCACGCCGGCCAGGACGACCCATCGCAGACGCCCGCTCTCGACGCCACGCAGGACGAGCCAGAGCGACAGCACCATGAGCAGGGTGAGCAGTGCGTCCGGGTTGTTGAAGCGGAACATCAGGGTCGCGACCGGGGTCGTCGCGAGTGCGGCGCCCGCGACGAGCGCGGCCCCGGCGGAGAACCGCCGCCGGACGATGACGTACAGCAGTGCCACGGTCCCGACGCCCATCAGGGCCTCCGGCACGAGGATCGCCCACGAGTTGAGGCCGAACAGGCGCACGGACAGCTCCATCACCCAGAGGAACGCCGGCGGCTTGTCGACCGTGATCGAGTTGCCCGCGTCCGAGGAGCCGTAGAAGAACGCCTCCCAGCTCTGGCTCCCCGCCTGCACGGCCGCCGAGTAGAACGCGTTCGCGTACCCGTTCACCCCGAGGTTCACCAGGTACAGGACGGCCGTCGCGACCAGCAGGCCGAAGAAGGCAGGACGTTCCCACCGTGCTCGCTGGACGGCGGGTGTGCGGGAGCTGATGCGCATGGTCCCAGCGTCACCGGATCGGCTTTCGGCATCCGTTGGCAGCGCTGTGGAAGCGCCGGGAGGCGCGGCGTGCGTCCGCCGGGTCGGGTTCCGGAACGGTTCGGCGCGCGTCTGCCTGGTGTTCGCCTCCGCGACACCGCGGCTTCGTAGCGTCCCGAGCATGCGCCCCACCGGTTCCGTCGTCGCGGTCGTCCCGGCCCGTGCGGGGTCGAAGGGCATCCCGGGCAAGAACCTCCGCCCCGTCGCCGGGCGCTCCCTGGTCCGTCGCGCGGTCGAGTCCGCCCGAGCAGCGACGACGATCGACACCGTCGTGGTCTCGACGGACGGCGACGCCATCGCCGCCGAGGCCGTGTCCGCCGGCGCCCGGGTCGTCCGGCGTCCGGCAGCGCTCGCCGGGGACGAGGCCTCGTCGGAGTCCGCGCTGCTGCACGTCCTCGACACGCTCGCGGCCGCGGGCGAGGAGCCCGACGTCGTCGTGTTCCTGCAGGCGACCTCGCCGTTCATCGACCCGGCCGACCTCGACGCCGCCGTCACCCGGGTCCGCGACGGCCACGTCGACTCGGTGTTCGCCGCGGCGCCCTCGCACGCGTTCCTCTGGCGCATCGGCGCCGACGGCTCCGCCCGCGCCGTGAACCACGACCAGGCCGTCCGCCCCCGGCGGCAGGACCGCGAGCCGGAGTTCCGCGAGACGGGCGCGTTCTACGCCTTCCGGGCCGCCGCCTTCCGCGAGCACCGCCACCGGTTCCACGGCCGCGTCGAACTCGTCGTAGTCGACGGTGCCGGAGCGATCGACGTCGACGACCCGGCCGACCTCGCGCTGGCGTCCGCCCTCGCACCACGGCTCGACCGTCCCGCGCACCGATCCGACGAGCACGCACCAGACCACCGTCCGGCCACCGAGCCGCACGTCCCCGCACCGAACGGAGCACCATGACCGTCACCATCGGCACGTCCACGATCGGCGCGGGCCACCCCGCGTACCTCATCGGCGAGATCGGCCTGAACCACAACGGCGACGTCGACATCGCCAAGCGACTCATCGACGTCGCGGCCGACGCCGGGCTGCAGGCCGTGAAGTTCCAGAAGCGGACGCCGGAGATCTCCACGCCCGAGCACATGAAGCAGACGCCGCGCAGCACGCCGTGGGGCGAGATGACCTACCTCGAGTACCGGTACCGCGTCGAGTTCGACCGCGACCAGTACATCGAGATCGGCGACCACGCCACGCTCCGCGGGCTCGACTGGTTCGCCTCGCCGTGGGACGAGCCGTCGGTCGCCTTCCTCGAGGACCTCAACGTGGTGGCGTACAAGATCGCCTCGGCGTCGGTGACGGACCTCGGACTCCTGGCCGAGGTCGCCGCGACCGGCAAGCCCGTGATCCTCTCGACGGGGATGTCGACGCTCGAGCAGATCGACCGCGCCGTGGAGGCCCTCGGCACTGAGCGGCTCGTGCTCATGCACGCCACGTCGACGTACCCGCTCCCCGCCGAGGAGGCGAACCTGCGGATGATCGACACCCTCGCGAACCGCTACGCAGGCGTCCCGGTCGGGTACTCCGGCCACGAGCCCGGGCTGCAGATCTCCATCGCCGCCGTGGCACTCGGCGCGACGGCCGTCGAGCGCCACATCACGCTCGACCGCACGATGTGGGGCTCCGACCACGCCGCGTCGCTCGAACCGCACGGGCTGCAGACGCTCGCGCGCGACGTCCGGATCATCGAGACCGCGCTCGGCGACGGCGTGAAGCGGGTCATGCCCGGCGAGCGGGCACCGCTCGCGAAGCTGCGCCGCGTCGGAGCGTGACGGGCGGCGACCTGGACGCGGCCGGCGGCGGGGGCGAGTCGAGGGACGGACGGGAGGCGCGCCTCCCGTCCGATGCCCTGCCACGCGTCCGACGCGTGGTCGGTCTGGTCGACACCGACTCGTTCGCGAAGTGGGGCGCCCACCTGCTCGCCACGGCACCCGCGCACTGGGACCTCGAACTGCTCACGGTGGCGACGCCGCGATCCGCGAGCCGCGCGCAGCTGCGGTCCGCGTTCCGGGGGCTCGACGACCGGCTCGCGCACCTGGCCGCGGCGCCGCCTGAGGCGCTCGAGGTCGACGCCATCGTCGAACGACTCCGGCAGGACCCACCGGACGCCGTGCTGGTGTCCCTGATCGGACCGGTGGCGGAGCTCGTCATCGAGGAGGTCCACCGTCGTGTGCCACGGCGACCCGTCCTCGTGACGGGGCTGCCCGGGATCTCCTACCCGGCGAAGTGGAAGGGCGTGTTCTTCCGGGCGCGCGCCGACCTGTTCGTGCTGCACAGCCACCGCGAGGTCCGCGCCTACGAGGAGCTCGCGACCGAGGGCGGCGTCGAGCCGCACTTCGCGCTCGCGACGCTGCCGTTCGCGCGGCCGTCCGGAGCCGCTGCGAGCCGTGAAGGGGTTTCGCCGCGCGACTCCGTCGTCTTCGCCGCACAGCCGAGCGTCCCCGCGGAACGTGCCGAGCGGGAGCGTGTCGTCGGGTGGCTCGCCGAGACCGCCCGTCGGCACCCGGAGTGGCGCGTGGTGATCAAGGTCCGTGCTGCCGCCGGAGAGCACCAGACGCACCGCGAACAGGACCCGTACCCGGACCTCGTGCCGCCGGACGCGCCGGCGAACCTCGTGGTCGAGAGCGGGCCGATGTCCGCGCACCTCGACCAGGCGGTCGCCCTCGTCACGATCAGCTCGACGGCCGTGCTCGAAGCGGCGGCCCGGGGCATCCCCGCGCTCACCCTGACCGACTTCGGCATCGGGCGACACCTCATCAACGAGGTGTTCGTGGGCAGCGGGCTCGAGGGCGACGCCGTCGACCTGGTGGACGGCCGGTTCGGGACGGTCCGAGGCGAGTGGATGCACGACAACCACTTCCACCCGGAGTCCGAGGACGACTGGGCCGAGCGGACCGAGCAGCTCATGGCGTCGCGCGACGCCGGCGTCCTGCGCGACCGACCGGCGGCACGCCGGAGTCGCGGTGGCGTGCTGCGTCGGGCCTGGGAGCGGAAGAACGCCCTCGGGCCGGACGACCGGAGTGTCCTCGGGGCCGTCGCGCTGGTGATCGGGGCGCCGGTGCGGGCGCTGAAGCGGGTCGTCCGGCGGGTGCGGCGGGTGGTGCGACCGGCGGAGGTGCCGGTGTTGCTCGCGCCGACGAGTCAGCGTGTCAGTGGGTCCGGGTCGGGCAGGGCCGCGTCCGGAGGGGCCGCGTCCGGAGGGGCCGCGTCCGGAGGAGCCGCGTCCGGTGGTGGCCCGTCAGATCGCCTTGGCGATCGCGAGGAGCAGTTGGTCCCGGGTCGGGACGCCGGGTGACCGGAAGACCTCGGCACCGTCGTCCCGCCGCACGATGATCGTGGGGGTCGACCGGATGCCGAGGTCCTCCGCCTGGTCGGGGTGGTTCGCCACGTCGCGCTCGGTCACGTGCAGCCCGGGGACGAGTTCGGACGCCTCGGCCGACACCCGGCGGGCGGCGGCGCACGGGGCGCAGAACGAGGACGTCCAGAGGTCGAGCTGCATGTGGTCCTGCAACGCGGGCGCGGCCGGATCTACTCCCGGTGCGTGTGGTGCGGCGCGGGGTGGCGCGGTGCGGCGCTGTTGCTTACTCGCGGTCGAACTCGCCGCTGCGGTCCCCGCGGTCCGCGAGGTCGTCCACCGGGTCGGACTCCCCCGGCACGTACTCGAACTCGGCCGAGGTCTGGTCGAGCACCTGGCGGGACTTCGTCATTCGGTAGGTGAACGCGGTCTGGAGTCCCTCGACGTCGGCGAACACCGTGACCTCGTCGTCCAGCGCGTCGCTCGTGGCCGTGCGGGTGTCGGTCGTGCCGTCGAAGGGTCCGCCGTGGAAGATCGCGGTGTACTCGTCGCCTTCGTGGATGGTGATGTCGCTCATGCATCCCTTCTACCAGGGACCGCCTGTTGACACATTCATAGCCTCGCTATATAGTTTTGCTATGGAATCACCGCGTGAACAGACGATCGAGACGCTCCTCGTCTCCGTCAACCGCCTGATCCGCACCGCAGCGCAAGCGACGGGGAACACCACGTCCTCCGCCGTCTGGCGCACGCTCGGCATCCTCGAGACCGACCAGCCGCTCCGCCTCGGCGAGCTCGCTGCCGCCTCCCGCGTCGCGCAGCCCACGATGACCCGATTGGTCGCGGGCATGCTCGCCGACGGGCTCGTGTCCCGCAGTGTCGACCCCGACGACTCCCGCGGGCAGCTCATCGAGCTCACCGACGCCGGCCGTGAACGCCTGGCGTCCTGGCGGGTCACCCTCACCCGGACGGTCGGCCCGCTCTTCGCCGACCTGTCCGACGACGAGTGGGACACCCTGCACGACGCCGTCGAGGTCATCGCCGCCCGAACCTCCACCGCCACCAGAACGGAGACCCACGCGTGAACGCCCACGCACCCGCCGCACAGTCCGGCAGCATCCTCAAGCAGTCATCGGCGGTCTGGGCGATCGCCTTCGCCTGCGTCGTCGCCTTCATGGGCATCGGCCTCGTCGACCCGATCCTCCCCGCGATCGCCTCGTCCCTCAAGGCCACCGCGGCGCAGACCGAGCTCCTCTTCACGAGCTACCTCGCCGTCACCGGTGTCGCGATGTTCTTCACCAGCTGGGTGTCCAGCCGCATCGGCGCGAAGAACACCCTGCTCATCGGCCTCGCCCTCATTGTGCTCTTCTCGGTGCTCGCGGCGACGTCGAACAGCGTGTGGACGATCATCGACTTCCGCGCGGGCTGGGGTCTCGGCAACGCGCTCTTCATCTCCACCGCACTCGCGACGATCGTCGGGGCTGCCTCCGGTGGCACCGCGTCCGCGATCATCCTGTACGAGGCGGCGCTCGGCCTCGGCATCGCCGTCGGCCCGCTCGTCGGCGGCCTGCTCGGCTCCGTCAGCTGGCGCGGCCCGTTCTTCGGCGTCACGACGCTCATGGCCATCGCGTTCATCGCCATCGTCACGCTCCTCAAGACGAAGAACCTCGAGAAGCCCACGCCGACCAAGCTCTCCGCACCGTTCCGCGCGCTCGGTCGTCCGGCACTCGCCGCGCTCGCCGTCACCGCGCTCTTCTACAACATCGGCTTCTTCGTCCTGCTCGCCTACACGCCCTTCCCGCTCGGCTTCGGCGCCCTCGGCATCGGCTTCACCTTCTTCGGCTGGGGCGTCGGCCTCGCGATCACGTCGGTCTGGATCGCCCCGATGCTCACCGCACGGCTCCGCCGCACCACCGTGCTGAAGATCGCGCTCCCGCTGCTCGCGCTCGACCTGTTCGCCGCCGCCGTGGTCGTGCAGTCGCAGGTGGGCCTGATCATCTGCGTCATCATCGGCGGCCTCGTGCTCGGTGTCCTCAACACCGTCCTCACCGAGTGCGTCATGGAGGCCACCGACCTCCCCCGCTCCGTCGCCTCGAGCGCCTACTCAGCGGTGCGCTTCATCGGCGGTGCGATCGCCCCGCCCGTGGCCACCCTGCTCGCCGACCAGTTCGCCCCGTCGGCCGCGTACGTGTTCGCCGGGCTGTCCGTCGCCGTCGCGTTCGTCGTGGTGGTGTGCACCACGCGCGTGCTGCGCCGGGTCGACGACGGCGCCGAGCCCGAGCCCGTCGAGGCCGAGGCCATCGCCGCCGGCGAGATGGCGTAGCCCGCGCGGCGGCTCAGCGCCGGCGCCGGCCCCGGCGCCCACGGCCGCCGGGCTCCGCGAGCGGGCGAAGTACGTCCCGCTCACCCGCCGCCCCCAGCACCTTCCGCCCGCTCGCGCGCTCACTCGCGCGAGCGGGCGTTTTCCGTCCCGGTCGCACCCCGAACCCCGCGCATTCCGCCCGCTCGCGGATCCCGGGGTGACCGCCTGGAGGCGCGGGTCGACCCCCGAGACCGGCACCGCGCCTCCAGACCCTCGCGCCCACTCACGAGCGGGCGAAACACGCCCCCGTCCCCAAGCCCTCCCCGCACCTTTCGCCCGCTCGCCGCACCGGCCCCGCGAGCGGGCGAAATCGGGCTCGGTCGCGCCCCGCAGCCGTCGCATACCGCCCGCTCGCCGCGCCGCACCGCGAGCGGGCGAATCCTGCGCGGCCCACGCCCCGCACCCCGCGCATTCCGCCCGCTCGCGCAGATGGCACGGGCGCCGCCTGGAGGCGCGGGTCGCCCCCGAGACCGGCGCCGCGCCTCCAGGCACTCGCGCTCACCCCTCGCCACGAGCGGGCGAAGAACGTCCGGACCGCACCCCGCAACGCGCACATACCGCCCGCTCGCGCACCCCGCGCCACGAGCGGGCGAAGAACGTCCGGACCGCACCCCGCAACCCGCACATACCGCCCGCTCGCGCGCCCCGCGCCACGAGCGGGCGGAAAACGTCCCAGCTGCACCCCGCAGCGCGCGCATACCGCCCGCACGCGGGCCGGGCGGGCCGCGGGCGCGGGCGCGAGCGAGCGAGCGGAAAGCGACCCCGCCCTGCCGCGGAATAGGATCGACACCATGGCAACTGCGAACGACCGCCTCGTCTGGATCGACTGCGAGATGACGGGCCTCGACCTCGAGGTCGACGAACTCGTCGAGGTGGCCGTGGTCGTCACCGACTTCGACCTCGTCCCCGTGCACCCCGGCTTCGACATCGTGATCAAGCCCGACCAGTCGGCACTCGACAACATGAACGAGTTCGTCACGAACATGCACACCACCTCGGGCCTGCTCGAGGAGATCCCGAACGGTGTGAGCCTCGCGGACGCCGAGTACCAGGTCCTCGAGTACATCCTCGAGCACGTCCCCGCCGAGGGCTCCGCTCCCCTCGCGGGCAACACCATCGGCACCGACCGATCGTTCCTGTCGAAGTACATGCCCCGTGTCGACGGACACCTGCACTACCGCAGCGTCGACGTGTCGAGCATCAAGGAGCTCTGCCGCCGCTGGTTCCCGCGCGTGTACTTCAACGCGCCGGAGAAGCACGGTGGGCACCGTGCCCTCGCGGACATCCTCGAGTCCATCCGCGAGCTCGAGTACTACCGCCGCGCGGGCTTCGTGGCCGAGCCCGGCCCCTCCTCGGACGACGTCAAGGCCGTCGCGAACGAGGTCGTCGCGAAGTGGGAGCCGCGGCTCGCGCAGTAGGACACACCGCCTGCGGCGCCTCCAGGAGGCGCGGCTCAACCCTCGTGTTCTGACCCGCCTCCGGCATGTACTACTATTGAGTGGTCGCGCCGGTCGCCCGGTGTGCACATGGTGGATATAGCTCAGTTGGTAGAGCGCCTGGTTGTGGTCTAGGAGGTCGCGGGTTCGAGACCCGTTATTCACCCCAGTCGAGGGAGAGTCCTGTTGCGTGAAACGCAACCGGGGCTCTCCCTCAGTGTTTGTCCGGGCGCCTCCGGCGCCGCGCGGCTTCGCCGCGGGCAGTCAGCACGGTGTGGCACGATCGGCGGCGTGATGGAGATGTCCGCCGATGCGTTCGAACAGCTCGTGACCGACGAACTCGACCTGCTGCCGGACGAGATGGTCGACGGCCTCGACAACGTGGTGTTCGTCGTCGAGGACGAACCGGAGAACGGCGAAGAGCTGTTCGGCGTGTACGACGGCATCGCCGCGACCGAGCGTGGGCAGTACGGCTTCGGCGAGCTCCCGGACCGCATCGTGGTGTTCCGGAAGCAGCACCTCGCCGAGTGCGACACGCTCGAGGAGCTCAAGGACGAGGTCCACACCACGCTCGTGCACGAGATCGGGCACTTCTACGGCATCGACGACGAGCGCCTCCACGAGCTCGGCTGGGCGTAGCCGAGGCCACAGCGCCCGCGCGGTTGCCGGGGCCTCGGCACCCGCGCGGGTGCCGAGGCGCCGGCGCCCGCGCCAGCGCCTCAGAACCGCGTCGGCCCCACCTCGTGGTACTTCTCCCATGCGTCCACCGGCCCCCGCCCGTGCAGCGCGTACTCCCCCACGAGCCGCTCCTTGTAGACCGCCGGGTTGTGCGACGCCACGACCCGGGCGTTCCGCCAGTGCCGGTCCAACGCCCGCGTGCGATCGGCCGCCGAGGCCCCACCGACCTCGAACAGCTCCGACGCCGCCCGGAGCACCCGCGGCCCGACCTCGATCTGCGCCTGGTAGACCGCGTTCTCGGCGGCGTCCAGCAGGGCACGGTCGACACCGGCCCCGGGCTCGTTCGTCCCCACGACCCCGTCGAGCAGCCCCGCCGCGGCGACGACGAGCGACCGGGCCGTGAACGCCCCGGCCGACAACCGACCGAGCACGGCCAACACCTGCGGGTCGTCCCCGGGCCGCGCGGCGTTCGCGTGGATGTACGTCCGGGTCCGCGGTCGCACGAACGCGACGGCGTCGTCGGACACCGCCTGCCCGATCCCGGCGAGGACCGCCAGCAGGTACAGCTGGTAGAAGGCCTGGATGTGCGACAGCGGGGCGTCCTTGTACGCCGAGACCACCGAGGGGTCGATCGACACCCCGTCGAACACCGTGGTGCCGGACGCGGTCAACCGCTGCCCGAACCCGTCCCAGTCGTCGACCGACGTCACGCCGATCGCATCGGTCGGGACCGCGAACGTGACCCGGTCGCCGTCCCGGTCCGCCGCGAGGTAGATCCAGTCCGAGTAGAGCGTCCCGGTCGAGTAGAACTTCCGGCCGTCGAGACGGACGGACCCGTCCTCGGCGACGCGCACCGTGGTGGAGATGTCGGCGAGCGTCGTCCCGGTCCGCTCCGACGTCGCGTTCCCGATGATCGCCCCGTCGACGATCCGCTGCAGCCACTCGTCCCGCCCGGCCGACGACGGCCGGAGGAGCACGAGTTCGGTGTACCCGAAGTGCCCGCGCCACAGGTGCGCGATGTTCGAGTCGGCAGCGGCGAGGTCGGCGACGAGGTGCACGAGTTCGACGAGCGTCACGCCGAACCCGCCACGGTCCTCCGGCACGCGGAGCCGTCCGAACCCCGCGTCGGCGAGCGCACGGACCTCGTCCTGCGGCAGCGCTCGGTCCCCCGGCGTCCCCGACGCCAGCTCGCGGTCGACGGCCCCCTCGCGGATGCGGTCGAACAGCGGCTGGAACCGAGCGCGCAGCTCCGTCAGACGGCTGGTCCCGGTGCCGCCCTGGAGGGACGGCTCGCCCCCGGTGGTCGTCGTCGCGTCGGTCATGCGGTCACCTCCACGGCGTCGCGCGCGGCGTCCGCGCCGGTTCCGGCAGCTCCGCCCGTGAACGCTCCCCGCCACCGCCGCGCCGGGTGGCTGTCGGGCAGCTGCGGGTGGCCGAAGAGCTTCTCGCGCAACGTCCCCTCGCGGTACTCGGACTGCATCAGTCCGCGCTCCTGCAGGGTCGGGGCGATGTGGTCCACGAACTCCTCGTAGGAGCCGGGCAGCGTCCAGTTGATGACATTGACCCCGTCGACGCCGGCGCGCTGCCAGTCGGCGAGCTCGTCGGCGATCTGCTCGGGCGTCCCGACCACGCGGGCACGGAGCTTCGCGGACAGCCGGGCGAGGTCGGCGATCGTCGGCTCCCGGTCGCCGGCGGCCTCCCGGAGCCACTGCAGGTGCGACTGGCCGGCGTGCGTGCGGACCTCGGACAGCGGCGTCTCGGGGTCGAGGGCCTCGCCGGTGTCGGGGTCGAACCCGAGGTTCGAGTGCACGAGGAAGCCGTCGGCCGCGAGGTACTCGTCGATCTCCGCTTCCTTCGCCTTCGCCTCGGCCTCGGTGGCCCCGGTGACGAACGTCAGCCCGAGGAAGAAGGCGATGTCGTCCCGCTGCCGCCCCGCTGCCGAAGCGAGGTCACGGGTCTCGCGGATGAGCTGCTCGGTGGCGTCGCGGTTCGACGTCAGGATGAACTGGGCCTCGGCGTTCCGCGCGGCGAAGGCACGGCCGGCCGGCGAGGACCCCGCCTGGAAGAGCACGGGCGTCCGCTGCGGCGACGGTGCCGACAGGTGCGGGCCCTGCACGTCGTAGCGCTTCCCGTGGTGGTCGATGCGGTGCACCTTGTCGGGGTCGGCGTAGCCGCGCACCGGGTCCTTGAGCACGGCGCCGTCCTCCCACGACCCCTCCCAGAGCTTCGCGCAGACCTCGAGGTACTCCTCGGCCCACACGTAGCGCTCGTCGTGCTCCTCGAGACGATCGGCGCCGAAGTTCCGCGCGGCGCTGTCGAGGGCGCTCGTGACGACGTTCCAGCCGATCCGACCCCGGGTGATGTGGTCGAGGGTGGAGACCTTGCGGGCGAAGTCGAACGGGTGCGACTGGATGACGCTCGACGTGAAGGCGAGCCCGAGGTGCTCCGTCGACACGGCGAGCGCCGAGAGCAGGACGGACGGGTCGTTCGAGGGGATCTGCAGCCCCTCGCGCAGGTTCGTCGAGTAATCGCCGCGTCCGGGGCCGTACGTCCCGACGACGTCCGCGAAGAACATCGCGTCGAACTTCCCGCGCTCGAGGGTCTTCGCGAGGTCGGTCCACAGCGTCACGTCGTCGAAGTCGGCCTGGCGGGCGCCCGGGTGCCGCCAGAGGCCGTGCTGGATGTGCGACGTCGTGTTCATGACGAAGGCCGCGAAGCGCAGCGGGCGGTTCGGTACATCGCTCATGCGGTCCATGTTCCCCGCCGTCGTGTCGCGGGAGGGCGTGACGTGACCTCCCGTTACGCGGGGTGTTCCCCGAGGTGCGCGACGCGACCATGCTCCTGAGGGTGCCGAACTCGACCACCGCAGCCGCGCCTCCAGTCCGTTCCACCCCACCGTCGACCACCGCGACCCGCCGTCGCGTCGCCCTGGCGTCCTTCGTCGGGACGACCGTGGAGTACTACGACTTCTACCTGTACGCGACCGCGTCCGCGCTCGTGTTCGCGCCCACGTTCTTCCCCTCCGTGACCCCCGCGGTCGGCGTCATCGCGTCGTTCGCGACCTACGGTGTCGGGTTCGTCGCCCGCCCGCTCGGCGGGATCATCGCCGGCCACCTCGGTGACCGGATCGGGCGGAAGAAGCTGCTCGTCGCGTCGCTCGTGCTGATGGGGATCGCGTCGACGCTGATCGGGGTCATCCCCTCGGCCGCGACCATCGGCGTCGGTGCCGTCGTCGCGCTCGTGGTCCTGCGGCTGCTGCAGGGTGTCGCGGCCGGGGCCGAGTGGGGCGGCTCGGCGCTGCTGTCCGTCGAGCACGCACCCGAGCGGCACCGCGGACTGTTCGGGGCGTTCACGCAGATGGGGTCGGCGGGCGGCATGCTCCTCGCGACCGGTGTCTTCACGCTGGTCCGGGGGTTGCTCGGCACCGAGGCGTTCCTGGCGTGGGGCTGGCGGCTGCCGTTCCTGTTCTCGGCGGTGATCGTGGCCGTCGGGCTCGTCATCCGGCTCGGCGTGCAGGACGCGCCGGTCTTCCAGGAGCTGCGCGCCTCCGGGAACGTCGAGCGGTTCCCGGTGTGGCAGGCGATCCGGCGGCACCCGCGGGCGATCCTCGTCACCGCGGGGCTGCGGCTCGTGCAGCCGGCGCTGTACTCGATCCTCACGACCTACTCGCTGACGTACCTCGGGTCGGTGCGGGGGCCGTCCGGCGCTTCGGCCGGGCTCCAGGCCGTGCTGGTCATCTCCGCGGTGTCGCTCGTGTCGACGCCGTTCTGGGGCTGGCTGTCCGACCGGGTCGGCCGCCGGGTGCTGACGATCTGGTCGGCGGTGGGGATCGCGGTGCTCATCTGGCCGTTCTTCGCGTTCCTCGACGCGGGGCCGCTCGTGCTGCTGCCGCTCGTGGCGCTGATCGGGATGTGCGTGTTCCACGACAGCATCTACGGGCCCCAGGCGGCGTGGTTCGCGGAGCAGTTCCCGACCGGTCGGCGCTACTCGGGGATGTCGCTCGGGTACCAGATCGGGTCGATCTTCTCGGTGGGGCTCACGCCGTTGCTCGCGGCCGTGTTCGTCGAGCTCGGTGGGGGCTCGCCGTGGATCCTGTGCGGGTACCTCGGGGTGTACGCGGTGCTCTCGATCGTCGCGGCGGTCTTCGCGGTGGACCCGGTGGCGGCGGCCCGGCGGGGTGCGCGGGGAGCGGCGGGTCGGGCGCCGGCCGCGGAGCGCCCTACGTCCGCAGCACCACGTCCGCCAGCTCCGCCGGCCGCTCGGCAGCGATGAACGCCACCTCCTGCGCCGCCCACCGGTCCCACTCCCGCGCGAAGGACTCGCCGTCACGCCCGATCGCCCGCTCCCACCGGGTGTCGTCGTCGGCCTCGAGCCACACCCGCAACGACGCGAGCGGCGCCGAGCCCCGGGACAGCGCACCGCACCCCTCGACCACGATCGGCCGCCCGGGGTCGACGGCGACCCACCCCGCCGGGCGCGAGGTCGCCCAGTCCCACCGTCGGTAGCCGGAGCGTTCCCCGAGGACGTCGGTCACCACGGCCTCCGCGGCGGCCCGCAACCCGTCCCATCCCGGGTAGACGTCGTCGAGGTGGACGACCTGCGCGCCGAGCCGGTCCGCCAGGGAATCGCCGAGCGTCGTCTTGCCCGTGCCCGACCTGCCGTCGACGAGCACGACGAGTCGCGTTCCGGAGGCGGCCGCGACCCCGGCGGCCGCGGCGGCGAGGCCCTCGACGAGCGAGTCCCCGGGACCGACCGTGCCGTCCGCGCCACCCACGTCGGATTCCGCCTCAGGCACGCCACGTCCCCGCGCCCACGGCCACCGCGATCGACACGACACCGATCCCGACGAGCACGCCGACCATCGCCCACTCCGGCCCCGCGAACCGCACACTCCGCGCCCACGTCCGCCGCCCGGGAGCGCCGAACCCCCGCGACTCCATCGCCACCGCCAGGGTCGTCGCCCGCCGCAGCGCCAGCACGAGCAGCGCGAACGCCATCGACGCGCCACGACGCAGCCGTCCGGTGTCCGCGACGCCGCGGGCCCGACGAGCCATGCCGAGCTGTCGCCAGTCGTCCCCGAGGAGCGTCATCATCCGGATCGCCGCGAGCGCCCCGAGCACGAACCGTGCCGGCAGCCGCAGGAACTGCGCGAGCCCGTCCGCGAGGTCGGTCGGGTCCACCCGCACGAACAACGCCACCGCCGGCAGCCCGATCGCCAGGACACGGAGCGCCGTCGCCAGCGCGAGTGCGAGCGACCCGTCGGTGACGTGCGCGAACCCGAGGTCGAACCAGGACCGACCGGACGGCCGCCCGTACAACGCGATGCTCAGCGCGGTCAGCGGCACCGCGACCAGGACCGGCGAGGTCCGCAGCAGCAGGGTGCGGGGCGGGATCCGCAGGAGCGGCAGGAGCAGGAGTTCGAGACCGAGCGCGACCGCCGCGGACACGACGTCGAGGCTGAGCACCAGGCACACGCCGAGCGCGAGGACGCCCAGCAGCGAGGCCACCGGCTGGACGCCGCGGACGCCGCGTGCACGCGTGGTGCCGTCGGGTGGTCCAGGAGGCGCGGCTCGTCCGGGCAGACCGGCCGCGGCCTGGTGCGCGGTCACGGTTGCACCTCCGTGGCCGGGTCGCGCAGGTCGGCGGCCGGCCCGACGGCGGTCGCCCCCGTCGCCCCTGTCGCCCTCGTCGTCCCTGTCGCCCCGAGCACGATCTCGTCCGCGTCGAGCGCGCGGACGAGGTCCTGGTCGTGCGTCACGGCGACGATCGCCGTGCCGGAGTCGGCGAGTTCGCCGAGCCGGTCCACCACGGCCTGCCAGGTCGCCCGGTCCTGACCGGAGGTCGGCTCGTCGAGCACGACGACGGGCGGCCGGGAGGCGATGACCGTCCCGATCGCCAACCGCCGCTGCTCACCGCCGGACAGCGTGAAGGGGTTGGCGTCGGCGAGGTGCGCGAGGCCGAACGCGTCGAGGAGCTCGTCGACCCGGGCATCGACGTCCGCCGCTCCGAGGGCGCGGGGGCCGACGGCCAGCTCCTCGCGCACGGTGCGGGCGACGAACTGGTGCTCGGGGTCCTGGAAGACCGTGCCGATCCGACCGGCCAGCTGCCTGCTCGTCCACGCGGCGGGGGCGTCACCGATGCCGTCGGCGAGTGCCGTGCCCGCGCGGAGCGACCCCGCGGCGGGGTGCAGGAGCCCGGCGAGCGTGAGGCCGAGCGTCGACTTGCCGATGCCGTTCGGCCCGGTGACCGCGAGGACCCGTCCGGCCCGGACGTCGAGGTCGATCCCGCTCCCGACCGGCTGCCGCCTTCCCCTGGCGGTCCCGAGCCCCCGCGCCGCGAGCAGCACCGGGTCCCGATCGCCGAGCGGGCTGATTCCGTCCGGTCCCCCGTTGTCGGCCCCGTGCATTCCGCCCACTCGCGGTCCCGCGTCGCCGAGCGGGCGGATTCCGTCCGGTCCCCCGCCCGCAACCCCGCGCATTTCGCCCACTCGCGGAGACGTGCGGGTACCCCGACGCGCGGAACCCTGTTCGGGCTCGGACCCCGGCACCCACACGCCCGCCGCGGTCAACGCCGGACCGTGTTCGGCGAGCACGTCCGCAGGCGCACCGTCCGCGACGACACCCCCGGCCGGCTCCAGCAGCACGAGTCGGTCGACCAGGTCCAGCCAGGTCCCGATGCGGTGCTCGACGACGAGCAGTGAACACCCGGTCTCGTCGAGCAGCGCCCGCACGGCGTCGTGCACCTGCACCACCCCGGAGGGGTCGAGGTTCGCGCAGGGCTCGTCGAGCACGAGGACACCCGGGCGCATGGCGAGCACGCCCGCGAGCGCCAACCGCTGCCGCTGCCCGCCGGAGAGCATCGTGGTGGACCGGTCGAGCGGCAGGTCGAGCCCGACGACGTCGAGGGCCGACCGGACGCGCTGCCAGATCTCGTCCCGCGGGACGCCGGCGTTCTCGCAGCCGAACGCCACGTCGTCGCCGACGCGGGACATCACCGTGTGCGCCTCGGGGTCCTGCATGACGAGGCCGACGCGCCCGCGGACCGCGCGCGGTTCCGCACCGTCGACGAGGACCGAACCCTGGACGGAGGCCGCGGTGTCGTCGGTGGCGTCCGGCTCGTCCGGGAGCACGCCCGCGACCGCCCGCAACAGCGTCGACTTACCGGCGCCCGAGGGGCCGACGATCGCGACCCGCTCCCCCGGCTCGACGGTCAGGTCGACGCCCCGGACGGCCCAGGCGTCACGTTCCGCGTACCGCCAGCCCCAGTCGGAGAAGGTGACCCGCGCGGCTGCCACGGTCACGCGACGGTGCGAGGACCGCGTCTGGAGTGCTCACGGCCAGCCGCGAACGACGACAGGACGCCGGTCGCGGCGAGCGCTCGGACGAGGAACCACGAGCCGACGCCCGCGATCAGCGCACCGGAGACGATCGCCGAGACGACGTAGACGACCTTGAAGGCCAGGTCGAGTCCGGGGTACCAGAGCACCGTGTCGTTCAGCCCGAGCGCCAGCCCGGCCGCGGCACCGGCGAGCACGACCACCGGCAGGCGGTACACGCGGTACAGGAAGAGCGCGAGCACCAGCTCGGCGCCGAGGCCCTGCACGAGGCCGGCCTCGAGCGTCAGCCAGCCCCACTGCGTGCCGAGGAGGGCCTCGACCGAGGCGGCCACCATCTCGGCGTAGAGGGCCGCTCCGGGCTTCCGGACGATGATCGCGACGACGGGCCCGGCGAGCAGCCACACCCCGCCGAAGAGCGCCTGCGTGCCGGGGAGCACGAGCGCGGCGACGGCGCTGATCGGCTCGTAGCCGAACTCCCAGAGCTTGAAGACGACACCGATCGCGACGGCGAGCACGCTCGCCACGACGATGTCGACGACCCGCCAGCGCAGCGAGCGCCTGACGGGGGTGGACGGAACAGCAGTGTGCGTGCTCGTGGACATGGCCCTGGACTCCTCCCTGCGCCGGCATGATCCGGATCAGGTTCGACGGTCGGAGCGCCACTCGCTCCCTCTCAGCCCGGCGATCCCGGACTCCCGTGTGTGTCCCGCCATTGTAGACGTGGTCGCGACCCGGTGACGGATCGCGACCACGGGACGTCCTGGAGGCGCGGGGCGGGCCCGCACCGCGCCTCCAGGTCCGTCAGTGGGTCACTTCTTCAGGACGCGGACCAGCTTGCGCAGGACGGTCCCGGTCACCCAGATGACCGGGACGCTCACCGCGAGGAGGGAGATCAGGTTCGGCTCGAACTCGAGGTCCTTGCCGGGGCGTCGGACGTAGGCGCCGATCGGGATGGAGACGGCACCGCCGCCTCCGCCACCGTTGTCGTCGCCGTCCCCGCCCCCACCGAAGCCGAACCAGCCGAGGGACACCGGGATGAGGGTCTGGTCGCCGACCTCGACCGGCTCCCCGTAGTTCGTGGACACGCCGACGGGGCGTACCTTCTCTGCGATCTGCGTGACGATGTTGGCCATGCGCGCGACGCTACTCGCCCGTTCCTCCACAGGCAGAGCTGCCCGCGCATCCGTCCACGGCCGGAGCTTGTCTGCGGACGCGGTCGGCTCCCGCCGATATGTTGGCGGGACCCACACCTGGAGGACCGTTTGCACACCTGGCCCGGCAACCCGTACCCGCTCGGGGCGACCTACGACGGGAGCGGCACGAACTTCGCCCTCTTCAGCGAGGTCGCCGAACGCGTGGAACTCTGTCTCTTCGACGACGACGGGAACGAACAGCGCATCGACCTCGTCGAGGTCGATGCGTACGTCTGGCACGCCTACCTCCCGAACGTCGGCCCCGGGCAGCAGTACGGCTTCCGGGTGCACGGCGAGTACGCCCCCGAGAAGGGGCTCCGCGCCAACGCGAACAAGCTGCTCCTCGACCCGTACGCCAAGGCGACCAGCGGCGACATCGACTGGGACCAGGCACTCTTCTCGTACACGTTCGGCGACCCGGACTCGACCGACGACCAGGACTCGGCGCCCCACATGATGAAGGGCGTCGTCATCAACCCGTTCTTCGACTGGCAGGGCGACCGGGCTCCTCGGATCCCCTACGGCGAGACGGTGATCTACGAGGCACACGTCAAGGGCCTCACCGAGACGCACCCCGACGTGCCCGAGGAACAGCGCGGGACGTACGCGGGGGTCGCGCACCCGGCCGTGATCGCGCACCTGCAGCGGCTCGGCGTCACCACGCTCGAACTCATGCCCGTGCACCAGTTCGTCAACGACTCGACCCTGCAGGACAAGGGGCTGTCGAACTACTGGGGCTACAACACGATCGGGTTCTTCGCGCCGCACTCGCACTACTCGTCCTCGGGCGACCACGGACAGCAGGTGCAGGAGTTCAAGGCGATGGTCCGCGAACTGCACCGTGCCGGCATCGAGGTCGTCCTCGACGTGGTGTACAACCACACGGCCGAGGGGAACCACCTCGGCCCGACGCTGTCCTTCCGCGGGATCGACAACGCCGCCTACTACCGCCTCGTCGAGGACGACAAGCGGTACTACATGGACACCACGGGCACGGGCAACTCGCTCAACGTCGGGCACCCGCACTCGCTGCAGCTCATCATGGACTCGCTGCGGTACTGGGTCACCGAGATGCACGTGGACGGCTTCCGCTTCGACCTCGCGGCCGCCCTGGCGCGTGAGTTCTACGAGGTGGACCGGCTGGCGGCGTTCTTCGAACTGGTCCAGCAGGACCCGATCGTGTCCCAGGTGAAGCTCATCGCCGAGCCGTGGGACGTCGGCCCCGGTGGCTACCAGGTCGGTAACTTCCCGCCGCAGTGGTCCGAGTGGAACGGCAAGTACCGCGACACCGTCCGCGACTTCTGGCGGGGAGAGCCCTCCACCCTCGGCGAGTTCGCGTCGCGGATCTCCGGCTCGGCCGACCTCTACGAGCACGACGGCCGCACGCCGAAGGCGAGCATCAACTTCATCACGGCGCACGACGGCTTCACGCTGTACGACCTCGTCGCCTACAACGAGAAGCACAACGAGGCCAACGGCGAGGACAACAACGACGGCGAGAGCCACAACCGGTCGTGGAACTCCGGCGCCGAGGGCCCGACCGACGACGAGTCGATCACCGCCCTGCGGCTGCAGCGCCGACGGAACTTCCTCGCGACGCTGCTGCTCAGCCAGGGTGTCCCGATGATCGCCCACGGTGACGAGCTCGGGCGCACGCAGTCCGGCAACAACAACGTGTACGCCCAGGACTCCGCGCTGAGCTGGATCGACTGGGACGCCGCCGACGACGACCTCATCCAGTTCACGGCCGACGTCGTGAAGCTCCGGCACGACCACCCGACGTTCCGCCGCACGCGGTACTTCAACGGGCGTCCGGTCCGCCGCGGGCAGGACGAGCCGCTGCCGGACGTCGTGTGGCTCACGCCCTCCGGCGACGCCATGGAACCCGAGGACTGGGACTCCGGCTTCGGCAAGAGCGTCGGCATGTACCTGAACGGCAACGGGATCCGCGGGCGCGACTCCCGCGGCGAGCGTGTCACCGACGTCGCCTTCATCACGTACTTCAACGCGCACGACGACACCGTGACGTTCACACTGCCCCCCGAGGAGTACTCGCCGGGCTGGACGGTGCGGATCGACACCGCCGAACCGGGTGCGCGTGACGAGGTCCTCGACGCCGGCACGCCGCTCGACGTTCCGGCACGCTCGATGATCGTGCTCCGGGCCGAGCCCGACCACGAGGTCACGGTGACCCCGGTGGACACCGACTCGTCACGACCGGCCACGGCGGCACCGCAGGACGCCGTCACACCGGTGAACCCCGCCGGCGCCACGGCTCCCTCCGCCACGAGCGGCGGCCAGCAGTGACCGCCCGGCGCGTCCCGACCTCGACGTACCGGCTGCAGGTCACGCCGGACTTCGACCTGTCGGCCGCACGCGACGTCGTCGACTACGTGCGCGACCTCGGCGCGGACTGGCTCTACCTCTCCCCGGTGCTGCAGGCCGAGCCCGGGTCCCAGCACGGCTACGACGTCGTCGACCACGGCCACGTCGACACCGAGCGGGGCGGTGACGACGCGCTCCGTGCGCTCGCCGACGCCGCGCACGCCGTGGGACTCGGAGTCCTGGTGGACGTCGTGCCGAACCACGTCGGTGTGGCCACGCCCGAGGTGAACCCGTGGTGGTGGTCCCTGCTCGAGCACGGCCAGGGGTCCCCCGTGGCCTGGGCCTTCGACGTCGACTGGGACGCCGGGGACGGCAAGCTCCGCGTCCCGGTGCTCGACGATCGGCTGCTCGACGCGGTCGACCTGCGCGACGGCAAGCTGTACCTGGGCGACACGGCCTACCCGACCGCTGCGGGCACGGTGCACGACGGCGACTCGGTGGCCGACGTCCACGCCCGGCAGCACTACGAGTTCGTGCACTGGAAGCGGGCCGACCACGAGCTGAACTACCGGCGGTTCTTCGCGGTGAACACGCTCGCGGCGATCCGGGTCGAGGAACCCGAGGTCTTCGCGGCCTCCCACGGCACGATCGGCGCGTGGTTCCGCGACGGCCTCGTCGACGGACTCCGCATCGACCACCCCGACGGGCTGTACGACCCCGCCGGCTACCTGCAGGACCTCGCGGCGCTCACCGACGGCGCCTACACGCTCGTCGAGAAGATCCTCGAGCCGGGCGAGGAACTCCCCGCGAGCTGGCCGGTCGACGGCACCACCGGCTACGACGCCCTCGGCGTGCTCGACCGGGTGTTCGTCGACCCCGCCGGCGAGGACTCGCTGACCGCGGCGTCCGGGGCCGAACCGACCGACTGGCAGCAGCTGACGCACGACACCCGTCGCGGCATCGCGGACGGCATCCTCGGCAGCGAGGTCGAGCGGCTCGCGCGGCTGCTCGGCCCCGGCACCGGCAGCGCCGCGTCCGCACCGCTCCCCCACGAGCGGATCGTCGACGCGGTCGCCGAGATCGTCGCCTCGTTCGACGTGTACCGGACGTACCTGCCCGAGGGCGCGCACCACCTCATCGACGCCCTCGAAGGTGCGGCCTCGGCGCGGCCGGACCTCGACGACGTCATCGACAGGATCGCCCCGGCGCTGGTCGTCCCCGCGAACGCCGCCGCGATCCGCCTCCAGCAGACGAGCGGCATGGTGATGGCGAAGGGCGTCGAGGACACCGCGTTCTACCGGACCTCCCGCCTGACGTCCCTGAGCGAGGTCGGCGGCGACCCGAGCGTGTTCTCGGTGTCGGTCCGTGCCTTCCACCAGGCGCAGCGCGACCGGCTCGGCAGCTGGCCGCACACGATGACGACCCTCACGACGCACGACACCAAGCGCAGCGAGGACACCCGCGCGCGCATCGCCGTGCTCGCCGAGCTCGGGCACGAGTGGGCGTCGACGCTCGAACGCCTGCAGTCCCTCGCCCCGCTCGAGGACGCCGTGCTGGCCGACCTGCTCTGGCAGGCGATCGTCGGCGCGCGCCCGGCCAGCCGGGAACGCCTGCACGCCTACGCCGAGAAGGCCTCGCGCGAAGCCGGCGACAGCACCACGTGGACGGCTCCGGACGAGGACTTCGAACGGCGCATGCACGCGCTCGTCGACGCCGCGTTCGACGACCCGGCCGTGGTCGCCGTGCTCGATGCGCTCGACGAACGGATCGACGCCGCCGGGTGGTCGAACGGGCTCGGACAGAAGCTCGTGCAGCTCACCGCGCCCGGGGTGCCGGACGTCTACCAGGGCACCGAGTTCTGGGACCGCTCGCTCGTCGACCCGGACAACCGTCGCCCGGTGGACTACACCGAGCGTCGGCACGTCCTGGCCGAACTCGACGGCCCGGACGACGACGGCCCCGAACGGCTCCCCGACGTCGGGCTCGACGGTGCGGCGAAGCTCCTGGTGACGAGTCGTGCGCTCCGTGTGCGGCGCGACCACCCGGAGCTCTTCACCCGGTACCTCGCGCTCGAGGCGACCGGCAGCGCGGCGGACCACGTGATCGCGTTCGACCGTGGGGGCGCGGTCACGATCGCGACGCGCCTGCCGATCGGGCTCGAGCGGGTCGGCGGATGGGGCGACACCCTCGTGCACGCCGTGCCCCAGGACCGCGTGGACCTGCTCACCGGCCGCAGCGTGCCGGCCGGCCGGGGCATCGCCCTCGCCGAACTGCTCACCGACTACCCCGTCGCGCTGCTCGTGCCGGCGCACGTGGCCGAGGCGACGGACCACGGCACGGAGACCCCCGCCGACAGCGGGGCGCCCGCCGACAGCGGCTCCGGCTCTGCCGGTGAGTCCGACGCGCAGGCCGAGATCGACATCCTGGAGGGTCACGCATGACCGCACCCGACCGCTACGCCGTCTGGGCGCCGACACCGGAGCGCGTGCGCCTCGTGGTCGACGGCACCGAGTACCCGCTGACCCGCGGCACCGACGACTGGTGGACGACCGACGCGATCGTCCCCGTCGTCGGAGCCCGCTACGGCTTCCGCGTCGGCGACGACGACGCGGTGCGGCCCGATCCGCGCAGCCGCTTCCAGCCCGAGGGGGTGCACGGCCCGTCCGAGGTCGTCGACCCCGCACGGTTCTCGTGGACGGACGACGCGTGGACCGGGCGTCCGGCACGCGGCGGCGTGATCTACGAGATGCACGTCGGCACCTACACGCCCGAGGGCACGCTCGACGCCGCGGCCGCGAAGCTCGACCACCTCGTCGAGCTCGGCGTGGAGTTCGTCGAGCTCCTGCCCGTCAACGCGGTGAACGGCGAGTGGAACTGGGGCTACGACGGCGTCGGCTGGTTCGCGGTGCACGCTCCCTACGGCGGCCCGGACGCGTACGACCGCTTCGTCGACCGTGCCCACGCACTCGGCCTCGGGGTCATCCAGGACGTCGTGTACAACCACCTCGGGCCGAGCGGCAACTACCTGCCGCTGTACGGGCCGTACCTGCTGCAGGGGCTCGGCAACACCTGGGGCGACTCGGTGAACGTCGAACACCCCGAGGTCCGTCGGTACGTGCTCGACAACGTCCGGATGTGGTTCCGCGACCACCACGTCGACGGGCTCCGGCTCGACGCCGTGCACGCCCTGCGGGACACCACCCGCCCGCACGTGCTGCAGGCGATGGCCTCCGAGACGGACGCGTACTCCGCCTTCGTCGGGCGGCCGCTCTCGCTCATCGCGGAGTCCGACCTCAACGACCCGATCATGTTCCGCCCGCAGGAGGCCTCGGGCTACGGCCTTCCGGGGCAGTGGTCGGACGACTTCCACCACGCGGTCCACGTCGCGCTGACGGGTGAGACGAACGGCTACTACGCCGACTTCGCACCGCTCTCCGCGCTGGCGAAGGTGCTCGAGCACGGGTTCTTCCACGACGGCACGTGGTCGTCGTTCCGGGGGAAGCGGCACGGGCGACCGATCGACCGCGGGACCTCGCCGACGACGGCCCTCGTCGTCGCGAACCAGAACCACGACCAGATCGGCAACCGTGCCGCGGGCGACCGTCTCGCGGCGACCGTGAGCGACGAGGGTCTCGTGATCGCCGCGGCCCTGACGCTGCTCGGCCCGTTCACGCCGATGCTCTTCATGGGCGAGGAGTTCGCCGCCTCGACCCCGTGGCAGTTCTTCACGTCGCACCCCGAACCGGAGCTCGGCAAGGCCACGGCCGAGGGTCGCATCAAGGAGTTCGCCGAGCACGGCTGGGACGAGTCCGCCGTGCCGGACCCACAGGACCCGACGACGTTCACGAACTCGAAGCTCCAGTGGTCGGACGTCGATTCCGAGCGGGGTGCGGCGATCCTCCGGGCCTACCGCGTGCTCGTCGCCCTGCGGCGGACCGACCAGGCCTTCGTCGACCAGCGGTACGAGGCGAACGCCGTGCGCTGCAGCGAGGACCGGCGCTGGCTCGTGCTCACGCGCGGGTTGCTCGGCCCGGACGCCCGGCCGGTGCACGTCGTGGTGAACTTCCTCGACGACGCGGCCGAGGTGCCCGTCCCCGGCGCCACCGGCGAGGAGCTCTACCGTTTCGGCGAGGCCGACGTCGCGACGGACTGCGTCCGCTTCACCGGGCGGGGTGTCGTCGTCCTGCGCTGACCAGCGCGAAGCTGGTCAGCCCGAAGCCGACCAGCGCGAACCGAACGGCCCGTGGTGACTCCGCCGCGGGCCGTTCGTCTGCCCGCCCGCGCTCCTCGCCGGGCCCGCCTCGCCCCTCGCCGGGCGCCCCCGCGAAAGCGACAGGCAACCGCCGTCGTCGTCCGGGAACCGGTCGCTGTGCCGCCACGGACGGCGGACGGATCCGCACGGAGTCGCTTTCGCGCCCCGCGGACGCGCCCCGCGGACGCGACGCGACCGCGACCGCGACCCCGCACGCCCCGCGACCACGGACGGACCGGAGGCGCGGGGCCAGCCGCCACCGCGCCTCCGGGAAGCCCGTCAGCAGCCCGTCAGGCCGCGTGGTCGGCGACCGCGTGCGCGTTCGCCCGCACCGACGGGAGTCGGCGGTGGTCCTTGACGAGGGACCGGGCCTCACGGATGCGACGGTCGATGCCCCACTTCGTGACGAGGGTGAGGCTCTCGCGGACGATGTTGCCGCTCATCTTCGAGACGCCGAACTCCCGCTCGGTGAACGTGATCGGGGTCTCGACGACGCGCAGGCCGGCCTCGAGCGCGCGCCAGCAGAGGTCCACCTGGAAGCAGTAGCCCTTCGAGGCCACGCCGGCGAGGTCGATGCGCTCGAACGCCCGCGAGGTGAACACCCGGAACCCGCCGGTCGCGTCACGCACGGCGATGCCGAGGGCGAGGCGCGTGTAGAGGTTGCCGCCGCGGGAGAGGAGTTCGCGGTACCAGGGCCAGTTCTCCACGGCGCCGCCCTTGATCCAGCGCGAGCCGAGGACGAGGTCGTTCGTGTCGGCGAGCTCGATCATCCAGGGCAGGTACTCGGGGTGGTGGGAGCCGTCCGCGTCCATCTCGACGAGCTTGTCGTACCCGTGCTCGAGGCCCCAGGCGAACCCGGCGAGGTACGCACCGCCGAGGCCGTCCTTCACGGTGCGGTGCATCACGTGCACCCGGTCGGTCTCGCGCGCGATCTGGTCGGCGATGTCGCCGGTGCCGTCCGGGGAGTTGTCGTCCACGACGAGCACGTGCACGTCGGCGTCGGTGGCCGCCAGGGTGCGCTCGACGATGGGGCGGACGTTCTCCGCCTCGTCGTAGGTCGGGATGATGACCAGTGTCGTACTCATGGTGCTCCTTGCGCTTGACATCGAAGATATCGGCCGGTCGCTGCGTCAGTCCGACGAGCGGTCTGCGAACACGATCAGATTGTCCGTGTAATGACCTGTGGCCGTGTCGAACGTGCCGTCACACGTGATGAGGCGCAGCTGGGGTGTGGGGGCGGTGCCGTAGACGTCGCTCGTGGGGAACGCCGACTTCGCCGCCCGTTCGGACCGGTCCACCGTGAAGGTGCGGGTGGAGCCGTCGGACATGGCGACGTGGACCTCGTCACCGGGGACCAGTTCGTCGAGCCGGAAGAAGACGGCTGCGGCGGTGGGGCTGTCGACGTGCCCGGCGATGACGGCGGGGCCGACCTCACCCGGGACGATGCCGTCGCTGAACCACCCGGCGCTGTCCCAGTCCTTCGGCGGGTCGAGTTCGCCGGCGGCGCCGCGGTGGAGGTCCTCGAGCGACGAGGACACCCCGATGGCGGGGATGGTCACACGGACCGGGGTGGCGTCGGACCGGGCGGCGGGGGCTGCCGGGTCCTGGAAGCCGTCGGTCGCGCTCCCGGCCGCGGGTGCCGCAGTGCCCGACGATCCGGCGGTCGGCGCGGCCGACCCGGCCACCGTCGGTCCCCCGGTCCCGTTGGTGGCCGCGACCGCGACGCCGGTGACCCCGCCCACCACGAGCACCCCGGCCACGACGGCCCCGACGAGAACGCCGCGCCGCCGCGATCCGCGCGCGCCGAGTCTCGGCTCGCCGGACACACCGCGGCCTCCGGCAGCGCGAACTCGTCCGCCCCGCCGAGTCTCGGGCGCGTCCCCGCGCGCACCGGCCCGCCGCCGCCCGCTCACGAGGCACCCCCGGCCCGCGTCGCGCACCCGCCGAGCACGTCGGACGTGAGCATCGTCGCGCCGAGCGCTGCCCACGCGTCCCCGTAGTACGTCGGCGTCGTCGCAGCCGTCCGGTCCGCCCGGCGCAGGTCCGTCGCCGCCGCTGCCGACTGCCCGGATGCCTGCTCCGCCGCGGCCCGCGCCACGTACGCCAGCGCGTTCGTGTCGCCCGTCACGGCCGTGCCGCCGAGGTCGAGCTGTGCCGCCAACTGCGTCTGCCGCCGGAGCGTCGGCGCGATCGACCCGGCCAGGGACCGGTCCTGCGCGGCGCAGGCCTCGGCGTACCGGAGCGGCAGCCGCATCGCGTCGTACCCGTACAGCACCCGGTCGTCCCCGCCGGTCGCGGGCATCGGGTCGACCGTGCCGTCGGCGTGCACCTGGGACCAGTCACTCGGCAGGTCGGACCCGGCGAGCACGGCCCGCGTGACCGCTCGCGACCCGGAGCCGAGCGCCTCCCACCGGTCGTCGCCGGTCGCCTTCGCCAGGACGTCGTACGCCGCCGGCGACGCGTACGAGGCGTCGTACCGGTACGGCTCGGAGTCGGCCCACGGCCCGGGCAGCAGGATCGTCCCGAGCTCGGTCGTGGCGGTCTCGTGCTCGAGGATCGCGGACGCCATGGTCTTCCCCGCCGTGGTGTACCGGGGCTCGTCCCACGAGGACCCGGCGAGCACGAGTGCCCTGGCGGCGTCGAGGTCGGCGTCGCTCGCGGATTGCCCGTCGGCGATGCCGTCGTCCGGCGTCCACCGCCACGCGAGCAGGTGGTCGTCGGTGAGCAGGTGCCGCTTCGTCCACGTCCAGATCTCGCCGAAGCGCCGGCGGTCGCCGTTCGCGTAGGCGATCAGGAGCCCGTAGGCCTGCCCCTCGCTGACGGTGTCGCCGCCCTGGTCGGTGCGGACGACGCGGCCGTCCTGCACGTACCGGTCGAGGAAGTCCGTCCGCAGCTGCTCCGGCGAGCGCGCTGCGTCCGGCGCCGCCGAGGACGTCGGGGTCGACGCCCCTCCGGCCTCCGGCTGCGGGGCGCCCCACGGGCGCACCGCGACGAGCGCGATGCCGAGCGCGACGAGCACCGCGGCTGCGGCGGTCACGGGGATCCAGGTCCTGCGGGTCATGCGGCCTGCCTTCCTGACTGGGTGCGGTGTGGGACGGGAGGCGCGGATCACGCGGGCGGATCCGCTGGGGTGATCCGCGCCTCCGGTCCGGCGTCAGCGGAACAGCGAGCGGAGCGTCGCGATCAGCTCGTGGGTGGCCTGCTCGACCGGGTCGGCGGCCGCGCCGCCACCGCCGGTCTGCACCCCGCCGGACGGCGTGGACGCCGTGGCTGCCGCGTCCGTGACGGGCACGACCGTGAGGTCGCCCTTGCTGTCGTCGAGCACGAACAGCGTCGAGACGGTGTTGCCCGCGAGGTCGACCTTCGCCGTGCCCCGCTGCCCGCTGCCGGAGACGTCGAGCGTCCACTTGCCGGCGTCGACGGTGGCGTACTTCGTGGCGGTGCCGAAGGCGGCGTCCTCGGCGACGGCGGTCCCCTCGGAGGTGCTCACGTCGACCGACTTCGCGGTGGTCGCGGCCTGCACGAGCCGGAGCTTCGCCTTGCCGTCGCCGGGCTGCTGGAGGTCGTCGGTGAACGCGGTCGTCTTGAGCCCCGAGTTCTTGCCGTAGGCGACGACGGTGCTCGCGTCGCCCTTGTCGACCGTGACGTCGGTGGAGATCACCGGGGTCGAGTCGGGGGCGTCGGCGGCGCGCATCGACAGGACGTAGGTGCCGACCGGGAGCTCCTGGTACGGGCTGACCTGGCCGTAGGTGACGTCGTCGAGCTCGAAGACCGTCTTGCCGCCGGCCAGGCTCGACAGCTCGACGTCGACGCCCTTCGTGTCCGGGGAGAGGTGGCCGACGCGGAGCCAGCCCTGGTCGCTCGAGGTGGCGGCGGGTGTGGCGGCGGTCGCTGCTTGCGGCGCGAGGCCGACGGCTGCAGCGACGAGGCTCGTGGCGAGGGCGCCGACGAGGAGGGTGCGACGAGGTGCGGGCATGGTGGTGCTCCTTCTGGTCGTGGTTCGGGTCTGGTGCGTGGGTGCGGCGGCGCTCACGAGGCGCTCGTCGCGGTCGTGGTCGGGTCGGCGGGGGTGTAGACGACGGTCAGGCGCGACCCGTCCCGCTCGACCGAGTCGGGTCGGAACCCGCTGGCCATGGCGTCGAGGGTGGCCTCGACGCGGGACGCCTCGGCGTTCCCCGGGGCATGCAGGACGACCCGGCGGAAGGGCTGCCCGGTCTCGCCGGACACCGGCGTGAACCGGTCGACCTCGACGAACCCGTCGGCGAGGACCTGCCCGAGCGCGATCATCGCCCGCGAGTCGACCTGCCCGGCGCGGAACTGCGACTTGGTGCCCTCGTCGGCGAAGAGCGCCGGGTTCGAGGCGAGCTCGGTCCCCATCGTCTTCCGGAGGTCGGTCGCGCGGGTGATGGCGGCCTCGGCGGCCGTCGACCCCTCGGCGTGGATGCGTCGGACGTCGACCCGCTGGTTGCCGGTGCCGAACGCGGCGACGGTCGTCGAGTTCTCGATCGCCTGGCGGATGTCCGACGACGAGTTGCCGCCGGTGCGCATGGAGTCCGTCGTGACGACGTAGTCCGAGTCCTTCCAGCCGTTCGGCGACTGGCGTTCGACCGCAGCGTCGGTGTCGAGCTTGTAGTACCAGATGACGTTGTTCCGGGCGAAGCCGTCCTGCACGAGGTCGACCCACATGGCGTCGTCCACGAGCAGCCGCGAGGACTTCGGGACGTTGTCACCGACCCACTGCTCGGCCTGCTGCATCGGCAGGTCGAGGTTGCCGAGCACGAACCCGCGCAGCTGCGTCCCCCAGAGCGGGAGTGCGACGAGGAGTGCCGCGGACGTCACGACCGCCCACGTGGTGCCGAGGCCCCGGCGGACGACGGCCCGCGCATCGGTCCCCGAGGTCCCGCGCAAGCGGCCGAGCACGGCGAGGACGGCACGTTCGGCGGTGTAGGCGACGAGGAGCGCGGCGAACGGGATGAGCATGATCACGTACGGCACGGGCAGGTACCCGTTCGGGCGGAACATCATGAGCAGCAGGAACACGAGCATCGCCGCGATCGGGCGTACCCGGCGGAGGAACAGCCCGACGAACGCTGCGGCCGAGCCGAGCACGATGAACACTGGGTCGAGTGCCCACCACTGCGCGGCGGCCTCGTTCGCGAGGCTCCCCGCGTCGAACACCGATCCGCTGGCCGCCCGGGAACCGAGCTGGTAGGTGATGCCCTCGAAGAGGCTGACCCGGCCGGTGCCGGGCAGGAGCTCGCCCTTCACCGCGGCGAGCAGCAGGTAGCCGCCACCGATCACGGCGAGCACGGCCCCGGCGACGCTGAGCGTGTACCGGCGGGTGCTCCGGTCGGCCCGGCGCACCGCGATCCAGATGAGGAACGGCAGGGCGAGCAGGTACGTCTCCTTCGAGAGCACCGCGATGCCGAGGCACGCAGCGGCACCCGCGAAGCCGGCGAGCTGCTGGCGACGGCTGAGCACGAGGACGAACGCGGCGAGGAGCCACGGCGTCGCGACGTTGTCGATGTAGACCGTGCGGTGGTACTGCAGGGCCAGGGGCGACAGGGCGAACACGAGGCCCGCGACCGCCGCGGTGGCACGGCCGGCACCGAGTCGGCGGGCGAGGACGAACAGCAGGATGCTCGACACGGCGGCGAAGAACACCATCGCCTCGCGCCCGGCCTCGACGGCGAACGGGTAGCGCGCGAACGCCCCGGTCAGCGAGGTGTACCCGGCGATCTGGATCCAGCCCAGCGGCGGGTGGTCGTACCAGTACGTGTAGTGGGTGATCTCGCCGAGGTGCGTGATCGCCCACGCCTGGGCGGTGTACGTTCCCTCGTCGTCGATCCGCTGCGGCGTGCCGGACATGTTCCACGACTGCACGACGACGGTCACGGCGAGGACGGGGAGGAGCCAGCCGAGGCTCGCGGCGTGCCGGCGGAACCAGGCGCCGACGCCGGAGCGCTGGCGGGCGACGGCGCCCCGGATCGGGATGCCGGTGGTGTCGGTGATGCTGGCGGTCATCGGGTCCCTCCGGTGGTCGACGCGACGAGTTCACGGTCGTCCGAGCGGTCGTCCGCCAGGTCGGTGGTCACGGCGTTCGCGAAGCCGACGACCTCGGCCGACTGCCCGGCCGTGCGGTGCTGCCCGGTGTGCTCGGTCTTCTCCCACCCGTTCTGCCCCTTGGCGTGCCGGACCACGGCCCGGACCGCCGCTGCGGCGAGGAAGATCTGGTACGGCACGAGGCCGAGCACGAGCTTCACGTAGTCGCGGATCCGGACCTTCTCCTTGTAGAGCCGACCGAACTCGTTGAGGCCGACGACCTCGACGGCGAGCAGCATGAGCGTCGGGGCGACGGGCACGAACGACACGAGGGCGATCGCCGTCGGCACCTTGACGAACAGGATCATCAGGACGCTGAGCGGGATGAGCAGCCCGGTGGCCGCCTGGATGAACGGCATCGTCAGCATGTAGCGGGCGAAGAACCGCTGGCGGAACGACGGGAGCTTCTTCCACTCCCCCTTGCCGAGCACCTGCAGGAAGCCCTGGTTCCACCGGGTCCGCTGCTTGAGCAGGGAGGCGAAGGTGGGCGGGGTCTCCTCGCGGGTGACGGCCTCGGGGCTGTAGGCGACGACGACCTTGGCACCGTCGGCGGAGAGCCGGACGCCGAGCTCGCAGTCCTCGGCGAGGCAGTGCGCGTCCCAGCCGTTCGACCAGTCCAGGCGTTCCTTCGTCACGAAGACGGTGTTGCCGCCGAGCGGGATGAACTTCGACCCGGCGTGGAAGTGCAGGCGCGAGCGGAACCAGAAGTAGTACTCGAGCACGTTCCGGAGCGACCACCAGCTCGACTTGAAGTTCATCAGCTGCACGCCGCCCTGCACGACGTCGGCGTCGGTCTCCTGGAAGCGCGAGTCGACCAGGGAGAGCAGCCGCGGGTAGACCTCGTCCTCGGCGTCGAACACGCCGACGATGTCGCCCGTCGCGTACTGGAGCGCGAGGTTCATCGCCTTCGGCTTGTTCTTCGGCGCGGTGTCGTCGACGACCACCTTGATGAGTTCGGGGTGCCGGGCCGCGGCGGCACGCACGACGGCGTCCGTCTCGGGGTCGTCCTCGCCGACGATCGCGATGATCTCGAAGTCCGGGTGGTCCTGCTTCGCGAGCATGTCGAGCGTCTCCCCCATGACGTCCTGCTCGTGGCGGCCGGGGACCAGCAGCGTGAACCGGTGCGCCGCCGGGCGCGGGGTCTGGCTGAAGCTCGTCGACTTGAGCGCGTCGCGCGAGCGCCAGGCGTGCAGCATCCACCACAGCGTGGTGAGCGCGATGATCGTGAGCAGCACGGAGATCGCGATGAGGGCCGAGTACCCGACCCACTCGCCGACCGACCAGGCGGCCTGCGGGAGCTGCCCCGAGCCTCCTGTCGGGACGTCGGTCGTGCCGCGGTTCGGGACGCTCGACGGAGCCGTCCCCTCGTTCGGCTGGAGCAGCGGCCCTGCGGCCGTCCACAGCGTGGCGGAGATGGTCATTCGGCGAGCTCCTTCGCGTGAGCGTCGGTGGAACGGAAGACGAGGGCCTTGTACGCGGCGAACCGGAACGCGGTGCCGAGCACGAGACCCACCCCGTTGCCGGCGACGTTGTCGGCGAGGGTGGAGGTGAAACCGAGGACGTAGTGCGAGACGAAGAGGCACGCGGCGGCGATGCCGAGGCCGATGAGGTTGGTGACCGCGAACAGGAGGCCCTCCCGGAGGGTCTCGCGGCGGCCGGTCTGCCGCTCGGCCCGGAACGTGATGAACCGGTTGCCGATCCAGGCGACGGCCGTGGACACGACGGCGGAGACGATCTTCGCGGCGATGGGCCCGTCGGGCATCACGGTCGCGCGGAGGAGGTTGTAGACGCCGAGGTCGATGACGAAGCAGACGGCGCCGATGCTGCCGAAGGAGACGAGTTGCCGCGCGAGCACCACCAGGCGCGCGACGGCCGCGCGCGGAGGGACGGGTACCGCGCCGGTTGCGGATGGCACCACAACGGGGGTATCGGTTCGGGTCATGCCCCCGATTCGGGGGGCTTCTCGGAGTGGTTTGGGTGGGGTACAGACTTACGGATGGTTCTGCCAGTTTCGCGACACCCGCTGTTCACATGCGGGTCGCGGTGGACGCGCCCCCACGACGGACTGGAGGCGGGGGGGGGCCCGGGGCCCCCCCCCCCCCGCGCGCGGGGGGGGGGGGGCGACGCGGGGGGGGCGCCCGGGGGGCGGGGGGGGGCCCCGGGGGCACCGCGCCTCCAGGTCGGAAGGGTGGTCGCGTCTACGCGGGGCGCGACGCCGGGCTGACGGTCTTCGACGCGTCGCGCTCCGGGATGTCCCCCAGGGCTGCGTCGATCGCCGCGAGGGCGTCGGCGTCCAGGCGCACGCCCGCGGCCTTGACGTTGTCGGTGACCTGCTCCGGACGGGACGCGCCGACGATCGCACTCGCGACGTTCTCGTTCTGGAGCGTCCACGCGATGGCGAGCTGCGCCAGGGTCAGGCCGGCCTGGTCGGCGACGGGCTGGAGGCGCTGGACGGCCTCGAGGACCTCGTCGCGCATGAACCGCTTGATCATGTCGGCGCCGCCCTTCTCGTCGGTGGCGCGGGAGCCCTCGGGGAGGGGCTGACCGGGCTTGTACTTGCCGGTGAGCACGCCCTGGGCGATCGGCGACCAGACGATCTGGCTGAGGCCGAGCTGCTTCGACGCGGGGACGACCTCGCCCTCGATGACCCGCCACAGCATCGAGTACTGCGGCTGGTTCGAGATGAGCTGGAAGCCGAGCTCCTTCGCGAGCGCGGCACCGGCGCGGATCTGCTCGGCGTTCCACTCGCTGACGCCGATGTACAGCGCCTTGCCCTGGCGGACGACGTCGGCGAAGGCCTGCATCGTCTCCTCGAGGGGGGTCTCGTGGTCGTACCGGTGCGCCTGGTAGAGGTCGACGTAATCGGTCTGGAGGCGCTCGAGCGACCCGTCGATCGACTCCATGATGTGCTTGCGGCTGAGGCCGACGTCGTTGTGCCCCTTCGGCCCGGTCGGCCAGTAGACCTTCGTGAAGATCTCCAGCGACTGACGGCGCTCGGCCTTCAGTGCTTCGCCGAGGACGGTCTCGGCGGCGGTGTTGGCGTACGTGTCCGCGGTGTCGAACGTGGTGATGCCGGCGTCGAGCGCTGCCCGCACGCACTGGGCGGCGACGTCGTTCTCGACCTGCGAGCCGTGCGTCAGCCAGTTGCCGTAGGTGATCTCGGAGATCTTGAGTCCGGAGTTGCCCAGGTACCTGAATTCCATGCTCCCGACGCTAGCGGGCTTCCCCGCGCCGTGAGGGGCCGTGCGAGTACCTGGGTGCGGGGGGCGCGCTGCGCGGGCTGGCGGCTGGGCGGCCGGCCGTTCCGCGTGCGCGAAGCCCTGCACCGCGGCGTCAGCGCCGGCCGGCTCCGATCACGAGCGTTCCTCCGCCCGTTCCACGGCATCCGCGCCTGGACCCGTCCGCAGACGCACGACGAGCGCGCACGAGCGGTGCAGCCGCGCCTGCGCCCGGACCAGGCGTTCAGCCACACGACCGCCGCAGCGATCCTCGGGTTCCCGCTCCCGCGCCGGCTCGAGCGCGATCCCCGCGTCCACGTGACGACGATCGGGACGGACCAGGCGCTCCGTGTCCGCGGGACGATCGGGCACCGCGCCCGCCGCGGCAGACTCCAGGTGGTCCACTCGGGCACCGCGGCGCTGACCCACCCAGCCGACACGTTCGTGGCGCTCGCGACCCTCCTGAGCCGCGACGAACTCATCGTGGTCGGCGACGCGATCATCGGCTGGCTCGGCTGGTGCGACCACGCCGAACTGGTCGCCGCAGCTCGCCGCTACCGCGGAGCGAGGGGCATCCGTCGCGTCCGAGCAGCCCTCGCCGAGATGCGCCCAGGGTCACGTTCGCCCGGCGAGACCCGGCTCCGACTCGCCCTCACGCGGCGCGGTCTGCCGCAACCCGCCCTGAACCACGACGTCGTGGTGGACGGCCGGTGGGTCGCGTGCGTCGATCTCGCCTACCCGGACGCCCGGGTCGCGATCGAGTACGAGAGCGACCTCCACCGCACCGACGATCGCACGTTCCGCAAGGACATCACGCGGGGTGAACACCTGAAGGACGCCGGCTGGTGGCTGCTGCGCGCCACCGCGGACGACGTGGGACCGGCGACCGAGGCGCTCGTGGCGCGCGTCCGTCGCCTCCTCGACGGCGTCTCGACCGGGAGGCACGACCCACGTCCGACACGCCGTCCAGCGTCACCGAGATGAACATTGGTTGACGCTTCAACCAAACACGTGCAGAATGGGCTAGCATCAACTTCGATGCAGGCGCATGGAATCGTGGTTCCGCCCGACGCCTGCTCGGGAACGCAGTCCACACGCTTCGAAGGAGTCACCATGACGCTCACCGCCTCGACCATCCCCGGCTACCAGACCGGTACCTGGAAGATCGACCCCACCCACTCCGAGGTCACGTTCTCGGTCCGCCACCTCGCGATCAGCAAGGTCAAGGGCAAGTTCGAGACCTTCGACGCCACCGTCGTCACCGCCGAGAACCCGCTCGAGTCGACCGTCGAGGCGAACATCGACGTCGCGTCGATCAACACCGGCCAGGAGCAGCGCGACCAGCACCTCAAGACGAGCGACTTCTTCCTCACCGAGGAGCACCCGCAGCTCACCTTCCGCTCGACGAGCATCGAGGCCAAGGGCGACGACCTGCACATCGCCGGCGACCTGACCCTGCGTGGCGTCACCAAGCCGGTCGTCCTCAAGGCCGAGTTCGGCGGCTTCACGACCGACGGCTACGGCCAGGTCAAGTTCGGCGCCGAGGCCACGACCAAGATCGACCGCACCGAGTTCGGCGTGAACTGGAACGCTGCGCTCGAGGCCGGTGGCTTCACGCTCGGCAACGACGTGACGATCAACCTCGACGTGCAGTTCGTCCTCCAGGCGGCCTGACACCTCGTCCCTCCTGACCCGAAGGTCATCGCGTTGCGCGTGACCTGAGGGACATCGAACCGCAGGACACTGCAGTACCCGAAGCGAACGGCCCGGCTCCTCCCCCACGGAGTCGGGCCGTTCGTCGTTGCTGGGGGGGGGCTCGGGGGCAGGCGGGCCGCAGGCAGCGGGCGGCGGGGCGCGCGTGGTCTTCTCGCTGGGACGGTCGCCGGCGCGTCCCACCGTCGAGCGGGCGAAGTACGCGCGGTTCGCGGCAAGCGCCCGCCGTCTTCCGCCCGCTCGCCACGACGGCGATGCGATCGGCTCCGTGGCGCGCGCCGGCGTCTCTGGTGGCGCGCGCCGGTGTCCCTGATGGCGCGCGCCGGCGTCCCTGGTCGCGCGCACCACACGCGCCGATCGGGCGGATTCGGCACCGATGGACGTGGCACCCCCGCACATTTCGCCCGCTCGCCCGGCGACCGCGCGCAGTAGCGTGAGACCGCAGCGTCCGCCGACCGGCACCGGGCGACCGCCGCGGGGAATCGGAACCCGAGCCGGAAGGTTGCAGGGGAACACACGGGAACCCGCCTCCGGGCCGGTCGTCGAACGCCCACCAACACGCAGCACCCCGCACCCCGCACCCGCAGGACCCACGAACAGGAGCACCACCATGGCCACCGACTGGATCGCGCTGCAGGCACTCGCGGCAGCCGAGTTCGGCCGCCGCGTCGCCGCCGTCACGGACTGGGACGCGTCGACCCCCGACTCCGAATGGACCACCCGAGACCTCGTCCGACACGTCGTCGAGGAGCAGCGGTGGATCCCGAAGCTCCTGACGGGGTGCGACTACGCCCAGGCCGAAGCGGATCTCGAAGCGGTCGGCTCCGACCTCGCGGCCGAGTGGGCGAAGTTCGCGGCCGAAGCCATCGAGGCGTGGCAGAGAACGCCCGCTGACACGCCGGTGCACCTCGCCACGGACGTCGTCCCGGCCGGGCAGTACCTCACCGAGCAGACGAGCGACATCACGATCCACACGTGGGACCTCGCGCGGGCGACCGGCAGCGACGAGACCCTGCCGGACGAACTCGTGCAGGCCGTGTGGGAGCACTTCGAGCCGCAGATCGAGGACCTCGCCGCGACCGGGCTCTACGCCGCACCGGTCGACGTCGACGAGGACGCGCCGCTGCAGGTCCGCCTCCTCGCGGTCACAGGGCGCGATGCCAGGGTGGCGGCATGACCGAAACCGCCCGCTCGGCAACCCCCGAAACCGCCCGTTCGACAAGCCCGGCAACCCCCGAAACCGCCCGCTCGGCAGCCCCCGAAACCGCCCGCCCGGCGACCCCGACCACCCGCCTCGGCGTCTCCGGCCTCCAGATCAGCTCCGTCATCCTCGGCATGATGTCCTACGGCGACCCCGACAAGGGCGCCCACGAGTGGAGCGTCGGCATCGACGAGGCCCGCCCCTTCGTCCGCCGCGCCTACGACCAGGGCATCACCACGTTCGACACCGCGAACGTCTACTCCGCGGGCAGCTCCGAGGAGATCACCGGCACCCTCCTCGAGGAACTCGCCCCGCGCGAGGAGGTCCAGGTCTTCACCAAGGTCTTCAACCGCATGCGCCCGGGCCCCAACGGCGCCGGACTCTCGCGGGCGGCGATCATGCACGAGATCGACGCCTCGCTGACCCGCCTCGGCACGGACTACGTCGACCTGTACCAGATCCACCGCTTCGACCCGCACACCCCGGTCGAGGAGACGATGGAGGCCCTCCACGACGTCGTGAAGTCGGGCAAGGCGCGCTACATCGGCGCGAGCAGCATGTGGGCGTGGCAGTTCGCCGAGATGCAGCACATAGCGGAACGGAACGGCTGGACGCGGTTCGTCAGCATGCAGGACCAGTACAACCTCCTCGAACGCGAGGAGGAGCGCGAGATGCACCCCTTCTGCGCCCACACCGGCGTCGGCGTGATCCCGTGGAGCCCGCTCGCCCGCGGCAAGCTCACCCGCCCCTGGGATGCGCAGGGGTCCGGCAGCAGGGCCGACACCGACGAGTTCGGCAAGACCCTGTACCGACAGGACGAGGACGCCAACCGCGCGATCGTCGACGCGGTGCAGCAGGTGGCCGAGGCGCACGACGCGAGCATGGCGCAGATCGCCCTCGCGTGGGTGATGCGGCAGCCCGCGGTCTCCGCCCCGATCGTCGGCGCGACGAAGGAGCACCACATCGACGACGCGGTCGCTGCGACGACGATCGAGCTCACGGACGACGAGGTCACCTGTCTCGAATCCGCGTACACACCCCGGGTGCCGTCCGGTTTCTGACGCACCCACCGGACGGACGGGAGGCGCGGGGCCCGCGGGCCCCCCGCCTCCTGGCCGTCAGACGGTCGCGTCCGGAATCCGCCGCTCGCCGCCCAGCCGCGCGATCCGCACGAGCGCCGCGCGCTCCGTCCCCGGCTGGTGTCCGAGCACGGCACCGATCCCGTCGAGCACCACGCCCGCCGTCCGCCGGACCGGGAACTCCACCGGCCCGACCGCAGGCGTCCGCAGCCCGAGCATCGAGCGGTGCCGCGGATCGAGGGAGACGACCGCGCCGTCGAAGAGCGCCCGGTACCCGGGGCGCAGCAGGCGTGCGAGGGGCGGGTCCTTGATGAACCGGACGACGTCGAGCGTCCGTGCGGTCGCGACGAGTTCCCCGCGGTCGAGGTACCCGTTCATCTGGGCGCGGAGCTCGGCGTCGGACTCGGGGGCGTCCTCGACGCCCATCAGCCGGCCGGCGATCGCCCACTCGCGGACGTAGGCGTCGGCGCCGCCGGGGATGGGTTCGCCCCACAGCTGCGCACTGCGGAGGAAGGCGTCGGTGAACGCGAGGTGCACCCACCGGGCGAGGTCCGGGTCGTTCGCGGCGTACGGCTTCGTGACCCCGTGGCCGTCGACGTACTCGCCACGGACGCGCTCGTGGAGCTTCCGGACCCAGGCGCTCGCGGACCGGGCCGCCGTGGTGTCGCCGTGCGAGACCGTGTAGATCCAGCGGATGGTGCCGGCGAGGCGGCCGAACGGGTCCTCACGGTAGCGGGAGTGGTCGGCGACGCCGGCGAGCGCCCCCGGGTGGAGCGCCTGGACGAGCAGGGCGCGGACACCCGCGAGGATCGTCTGCTTCCCGCCGTGCACCGACCAGGTGGCGGAGCCGGGCCCGAAGAACCCGGCGTCGGTGCCCTGTTCGAGCTCGTCGATCCAGGCCGGGCGCTCCGTCGCACCACCGGTGAACGTGTCGTTGAGACGGGATCGGAAGGCATCGGCGACAGAGGGCATGACGCCATCGTCCGTCGTGCCCCTGACAACGCGCTCGGGTGGCCCGCTAGGTTGGTCGGCGTGAGCATCGACACGCCTCGTCCCTGGCTTGCCTCGTACGCCCCGGGGGTCCCGCACGACATCGACGAGCCGACCGGCTCCCTGTACGACATCGTGGAGGGGTCCGCCAGGCGCTTCCCGAAGAAGGTCGCACTCGAGTTCTTCAAGCGGACGACGACGTACGCCGAGCTCGAGGAGCAGATCCTCCGGGCGGCGAACGGCCTCCGCAAGCTCGGGGTGACCGCCGGCGACCGGGTGGCGATCGTGCTGCCGAACTGTCCGCAGCACATCGTGGCCTTCTACGCCGTGCTCCGCCTCGGCGCCGTGGTCGTCGAGCACAACCCGCTGTACACGCCGCGCGAGCTCCGCCACCAGTTCGAGGACCACGGCGCGAAGGTCGCGATCGCGTGGGACAAGTCGGTGGCGACGTTGCAGGACTTCCCCTCGGACGTGAAGCTCGACGCGATCGTGTCGGTCGACCTCACCCGCGCGATGCCGCGCGGGACCCGGATCGCGCTGTCGCTGCCGGTCGCGAAGGCCCGCGAGTCCCGGGCGAAGCTGACCACCACGGTGCGCGGCACGACGCCGTGGGACGACCTCGTGTCGAACCGGAAGCTGTCGAAGCGCCACCCCCGACCCGCCACCGACGACGTCGCCCTGATCCAGTACACGTCCGGCACGACGGGCGTGCCGAAGGGTGCGGTGCTGTCGCACGGCAACCTCATCGCGAACGCCGCACAGGCCCGGGCCTGGGTCCCGCAGATCCAGCCCGGTGACGGCAGCGTGGTCTACGCGGTCCTGCCGATGTTCCACGCCTACGGCCTGACGCTCTGCCTGACCTTCGCGATGAGCATGGCCTCGCGGCTCGTGCTGTTCCCGACGTTCGACCCGGCACTCGTGCTCGCCGCGATGAAGAAGCACCCGCCGACGTTCCTGCCGGCCGTGCCCCCGATCTACGCGCGGCTGCAGCACGCGGCGGACTCCGCGAAGATCTCGCTCGAGGGGATCGAGATCGGCATCTCCGGGGCGATGGCGCTCTCGAAGGAGGTCGTCGAGCCGTGGGAGGCCCGCACCGGCGGCTACCTCGTCGAGGGCTACGGCCTGTCCGAGTGCTCCCCCGTCCTGCTCGCGAACCCGGTGTCCCCGGCCCGGCGCCTCGGGTCGATCGGCCTGCCGCTGTCCTCGACCGAGGCGCGGGTTGCCGACCCGGACGACCCGACGAAGGTCCTCGGGACCGACGAGCCGGGCGAGCTCCAGGTCCGCGGACCCCAGGTGTTCCGCGGGTACTGGGGCAAGGCCGAGGCCACCGACGAGGTCTTCACGCCGGACGGCTGGTTCCGGACCGGTGACATCGTGGCGATCGACGCCGACGGGTACGTCCGGATCGTCGACCGCCTCAAGGAGCTGATCATCACCGGCGGGTTCAACGTCTCCCCGACCGAGGTCGAGGACGCCCTGCTCAAGCACCCGAGCGTGCGCGAGGTCGCGGTCGTCGGGATCACCCAGGGCGGCAACGAGCAGGTCGTCGCGGCCGTCGTGCCGAAGGACCCCGCGACGTTCGACGCCGATGCCTTGCGGGCGTGGTCGCGCGAACACCTCGCCGCGTACAAGGTGCCCCGCCGGGTGGTCGTGGTCGAGGACCTGCCGCGCTCGATGATCGGCAAGGTGCTGCGGCGGAAGGTGCGCGACCAGATCCTCGGCGAGTAGCGGCGCACCCGCGCCCCCGGCGGCGCGTCCCTGGCGGCGCACCCGCACCGCTAGGCGCGCGTGCGCTCCGGCACGGCCAGGACCGCCAGCCCGACGACCACCAGCCCGATGCCGACCCAGCCGCCGGCACCGAGGTGCTCCCCGACCACGAGCACGGCGAGCACCGCGGCCACGACTGGCTCGAACAACGACAGCAGCGTCGCGACCGAGGCGCTCACGGACCGCAGCCCGACGGCGTACAGCGAGTGGCCGAGCACCGTCGGCACGAGCGCGAGGTACAGGAACACCGGCCAGTTCGCCGCGACCCCGAGCGACGCCTGCCCGCCCACGACGGCGAGCACCACGAGCGGGACCGCCGCGAGCCCGAACACCGCACCGACGAGTCCACGCTCACCCGGCAGGGACGCGCGAGCCGGCGGGGAAGCGCGACCCGGCAGCGACGCACGAGCCGGCAGGGACGCGCGAGCCGGCAAGGACCCGCGACCCGGCAGGGACGCGCGAGCCGGCAGGGACACACCGCCGGGCAGCGCGACGGGAACGGACACCGCACGCATGCCCCGCGCGACCGCCCACGAGTACAGCGCGTACGTCAGACCGGCGAGCAGCGCACTCCCGAGCCCGAGCACGAGCGACCCGTCCCGATCGGAACCACCCGACGCGCCCGCATGCTCGGAGGACCGCGCGAGCGTCACGACGACCATCCCGACCACGCTCACCAGGGTGGCGACGACCCACTTGCGCGTGACGCGCCTCCCGTCCGCCACCCACTCGACGAGCCCCGCGAACACGGGCGACGACCCGATGGCCACCGTCGTGCCCAGCGCGACGCCCGCGTCGGCGAGGGCCGCGTAGAACGCGACCGCGTAGACGACGAGCGACGCCGCGCCGAGCAGCGCCCAGCGACGGCTCGCCGGGTCGGCGACCGCGCGGAGCGTGCCGCGACCGGCGCCGAGGGCGAGGACGATCCCGCCGAGGCCGAACGTCACGGCCCCGAACACGAACGCGGGGACCCCGGGCGCGAAGTGCGTCGCGGTGCCGGTGGTCCCCCACACGCCCGCGGCGACGAGGACCGCCGCGAGTCCGCCCACGGGCCTGGAGGCGCGGCTCGCGTCCGCCCCGCCCGTCACGACACGTGGACGCTCGGTCGGCGGTTCACGTCGGGCTCCGCCTCGCGCAGCACCTCGCGCGTCACGGGCGCGACGTCACCGACGCCGGTGAACACGAAGCGGATGGCGTTGCGGATCGGGCTGCCCTCGTTCCACTCGAAGTAGATGCTCGGGACGACGCCGGCGATGTCCCGGATCGCGAGGAGCGTCGACGCGATCGTGTTCGGCACGTTGCCCGACCGGACCTTGAGCACGCGGTGCCCGTGGATGACGTGGCCCTCGACGACGAGGTCCTCCTCGAAGTCGGAGGAGTCGGCGGGCAGGACCTCGAGGAACATCGTCGGCACGCGGGCGGGGATGCCGGAGTCGCGGCGTTCCTCGCGCCCCTTCGACCGGTACGCCTCGGCCGTGCCGGCACCCGGTTCGTTCGCGATGATGCAGACCGAGCTGAACTGGTCGGCGTCGGCCTCGATGAACTGCCGGGCCGTGGCGTCGAGCTCGATCGACGACGCGCGGAGCTCGAACGACCGGCGGACGCGGGAGACCAGCGAGACCACCACGATCGCGATGATGAAGATCGCGGCGATCCGGACGCCGTCCGGCCGCTCGATGACGTTCGCGACGGTCGTGTACACGAAGACCACGGCGATGATGCCGAACCCGATCGTGCGCTTCTTCTGCTGCTTGCGTCGGGCCGACAGGGTCACCGCGACCGCGGCGCTCGTGATGAGGACGAGCACGCCCGTGGCGTAGGCGCCGCCCTGCGCGTCGACGTTCGCCTGGAAGATGATCGTGATCACGAAGGCGATGAGCGTGAAGATGATCACGAGCGGCCGGGTCGCCCGCGCCCACTGCGGTGCCATGCCGTAGCGGGGCAGGAACCGGGGCACGAGGTTGAGCAGACCCGCCATCGCGCTCGCACCGGCGAACCAGAGGATCGCGACCGTCGAGAAGTCGTACACGGAGCCGAACACGCCACCGAGGTACTCGTGCGCCAGGTACGCCAGCGCCCGCCCGTTCGCGCCGCCGCCCGGCTGGAACTCCTGCTGCGGGATGAGGAACGTCGTGACGATCGACGAGGTGATGAGGAACGAGCTCATGATGACCGCGGCGACGGTGAGCAGGCGCTTCGTCCCGCGGATCCGCCCCTCGGGTCGGGCGCTGGTGTCGTCGGACGCGTCGCCGCGCACCTGCGGCATCACCGCGACGCCGGTCTCGAAGCCGGACAGGCCCAGCGCGAGCTTCGGGAAGACGATGAGGGCGATGCCGATCATCACGAGCGGGTTGCTGTGCTGCGCCGTGAGGCCGCTCCACCAGTCGCTCGCCACCATCGGGTTCTCGAACACGTGCCACAGGGACACCCCGACGACGACCGCGTTGAGCAACAGGTACACCGCGACGAGCGCGACCGCGATGCCGATCGCCTCCTTGAAGCCGCGGAGGAACACCACCCCGAGCAGGAGCAGCAGCGCGAGCGTGAGCGGCACCGGGATCTCGGTGAACCAGTGCGGCGTGAAGGGGTTCTCGGCGATGTGCGCCGTCGCGTCCGCCGCGGACAGCGTCATCGTGATCATGAAGTCCGTCACCGCGAACCCGAGCAGCACGAGCACGAAGAGCTTGCCGGCCCACCAGGGCAGGAGCTTCTCGAGCATCATGATCGAGCCGGCGCCCCGGAAGCTGTCCTGCGCGACCCGGCGGTACACCGGCAGCGCGCCGAACAGCGTGACGAGCACGAGCACGATCGTCGCGATCGGCGACAGGAGCCCGGCGGCGAGCGCGGCGATCGCGGGCTGGTACCCGAGCGTCGAGAAGTAGTCGACGCCCGTGAGGCACATGACGCGCCACCACGAGTGGGTCTTCTCCACCTCGACCTGGTGCGGGCCCTGGTGCGAGGCGCCCTGGTCGGCCCCGTGCAGCATCCAGCGACGCACACGGGTGCTTCGGTCGAGGGGAGGCTCGGTCGCGTCGCGTTCCGCGGCCCGCTCGGCGTCTGTCGCGGTCACGGACACGATCGTAGGCCGTCCTAGCGCCGTGGTCTCGCGATCACCGCCGCGACACCGGCCACCACGAGCAGGACCCCGGCGGTCAGGCAGGCCCCGAGCAGGAGCGTCATCGGGTCGACGGTGAACCACGGCAGGGCGCTCACGGCCATCGCGGCGGCGAACACGAGGAGGACGACCCCCCAGAAGACCGTGCCGAAGCGGGGTGCACGGCGCGGGCGGCGAGCGGGTGCCGGGGCCCCGTCGAACGGGGTGGTCGGGGTGGTCGGGGTGGTCCGGTCGTCGGGGGTGGTCCGGTCGTCGGGGGTGGTCTCGTCGTTCGTCATCGTCTCGTTCCTCACTGGTCGACGGTCACGGCGCGCGGCACGTCGACGCCACCGCCGATGACCCACACGTGCACGGTCGTGGTCTCGGCGGCGTCCGCCGATCGCGCTGCCCGGTTCTCGACGGTCGTCGTGCCGAGCGCGCCACCGAGGCTGTCGTCCGCGTCGTCGTCCGGACGGAGCTCGACGCCGTACCCGATGCCGCTCACCCGGACCCGGACGGGAGCGTCGGTCGGCAGCTGGACCTCGGCTCCCCCGGCTCCGAGCCAGAGGTTCACCGTCCCGCCGCCGTCGGCCTCGTCAAGCCCGCGGAGGTCCAGCGTCGGCCCACCGACCACCATCGCGTAGTTCCGCTCGGTGCCCGGCCGCACGTCGTCCACCCGCCAGGTGGTCCCGCCGACGACCGTGACCTGTGTGCCGGTCGGCAGCACCCCCGTCACGACGAGCGCGACGACCCCGATGGTCGAGAACAGCCCGAGGCCACCGCTCTCCCGTCCGCGCACGCCGGCCACGACGGTCGCCACGGCGAGCACGGCGACCGCGGCGGCGATCCCGAGCACCGGCACGGGCAGGTCGGTCTGCTGCGCCCACACCGCGACGCCGGCTGCGACGACGAGGGCGAGGCCCAGGCTCACGGCGACGTACCCGGCACCGGGGAGCCGGTCGGCTCGCTCCGCACGCCGTCCCGCCTGACGCTGCCGTTCCGCGCGCATCCGCTCGGTGTGCTGACGGTGTCGGTCCGCCGCGGAGGTCGTGTCCCACTGCCAGGAGGCGCTGCTCGCCCCCGCCGCGGACCCACCGGGAGCGACGTGGTCGGGTCCACCCGCCGTCGTCGCGCCCGTCGCCGCCCACGGCGTCGGCGCGGGGTCGTCGGCACTCGTCCAGAAGTCGCGCCGCGTGCCCGGCTCCGCCTGCTCGCCGGCTGCCGGCCGCGAGCCCCGGCGCCCCAGCACCACCACGAGCCACACCGCGCACCCCACGAGGGCGATCGTCCACGCGGTCCCGAGCGTGGCCGAGAGCCATCCCGGCATCCCCCACGCCACCGGGACGCCCTGCCACCAGATGCCCTGGACGGCGGGGACGAAGGTCAGCACCACGAGGACGCCGATGGCGATGAGCGCCGGGTCGAGCACCCCGCGGACCATCCGCTCGACGTGGATGGTCCGGATGAGTCCGGCAGCAGCGCCCATCCCGCCGCGTAGGCGAGGAACACCGGGCCGCCGAGGAGCGCCACGACGATCGCGACGCCCCGCACCACGAGCGGGTCGAGCCCGGTGCGCTCGGCGACGGCGCCGCACACGCCGGCGAGCCAGCGGTCGTCGGACCGGGTGACGTGGATGCCCCGGATCCAGTCGAAGAACCGTGTCGCCGACGCGGGGCCGCCGGTGTCCTGTTGTGTCATGGCCACCAGCATCGTGGCCGCCGACGGTCGGCACCATCGGGGTTCACCCTGATCGTCCCCTGATCCCCGCCCCGGAGCCCGCGATCGGCGGACCCGGGGTGCCAGGATTGGCCCATGCCGACCGCCACGATGTCCCGCCCGGCCCTCCGGGTCGTCGGTGGCGTGTGCGGTGGGTTCGCTGCCCACACCGGGCTGCCCGTCGGCGCGGTGCGGCTCGCGACCGCGGTGCTGGCTGTGTGCGGCGGGGCCGGTGTCCTGCTCTACGCCTGGCTCTGGGCGACGACGCCGAGCCAGGGTCCGGCGGCGCCGACGTCCCTGCGGGCGGTGCTGACCCGTCCCGCAGCGGAGGCCGAGGCCGCGCCGGACGAGCACGCGCGCCGGGCGCCGGTCGTGGAGATCCTGCTCGGCATCGCCCTGCTGACGGCGGGCGGCGCGATGGTCGCCTCACGCCTGGGCGCCGACGTCCCGCTCGCGTTCATCGTGCCGGCGATCGTCGTCGCCACCGGAGCGGCACTCGCGTGGCGGCAACTCGACGCCCTCCGGAACGTCCGCGCCGCGGGGTCCTCCGCCCTCGTCGTCCGGGCCCTCGGCGCGCTCGTGCTCGTCGTGCTCGGCATCCTGCTGTTCTTCACCTCGAGCACACACCCGAACGTCTGGACGGTCCTCACCGCCGCGACCGCGGTGCTGCTCGGCGTCGCCGTCGTGGTCGCGCCCTGGGTGGTCCGGCTCGTCCGCGACCTCGCCGAGGAGCGCGCCGCCCGCGTGCGGGACGTCGAGCGGGCCGAGATCGCGGCGCACCTGCACGACTCCGTCCTGCAGACCCTGGCGCTCATCCAGCAGCGGGCCGAGCCGGGCTCCGACGCCGCACGGCTCGCGCGGGCCCAGGAGCGCGAACTCCGGTCGTGGCTGTTCGCCGAGCAGGCCGAGCCGACCGCCGACCTCGGGGCCCAGCTCCGGGCGACCGCGGTCGAGATCGAGACCGAGTACCCGGCGCAGGTCGAGGTGATCGCGATCGGTCCGGCGCGGGCCGACCTGCCCGAGGGCATCGTCGCGGCCGCCCGCGAGGCGATGCTCAACGCCGCTCGGCACGCCGGCGGGACCGTCCGGGTGTACGCCGAGACCGCCCACGACCGCGTGGAGGTCGCCATCGGCGACCGCGGGCCGGGCTTCGACCCCGCGGCCGTCCCGGAGGGCCGCTACGGCGTCCGCGAATCGATCGTCGGCCGGATGCAGCGCATCGGTGGCACCGCGACGATCGCGCCGGGGCCGGGACGCACCGGCACCGAGGTCCGTCTGGTCCTCCCCCTGACCGCCCCCGACCGGCCGACCGAGGAGCACCCGTGACCGACGACCCCACCGCGCAGCCGCAGGCCGCACCGCTCACCGTCGCCATCGTGGACGACCACTCCATCTTCCGGGCCGGCGTGCGCGCCGGGCTGCCGCCGCGCCTCCTGGTCGTCGGTGAGGCCGCGACCGTCGACGAGGCCGTCGACCTCGTCGCCGCGACCCGACCGCGCGTCGTCCTGCTCGACGTCCACCTGCCCGGCGGTGCGGGCGGTGGTGGCGCCGAGGTGATCGCACGCGCCGCCCCGGGCCACCCGGACACCCGGTTCCTCGCGCTGAGCGTCTCGGACGCGGCGGACGACGTGGTGCGGGTGATCCGGGCGGGAGCGCGCGGGTACATCACCAAGAGCTCGTCGGAGGCCGACGTCGCCGAGGCGATCGACCGCGTGGCCGAGGGTGACGCGGTGTTCTCGCCGCGGCTGGCCGGTTTCGTGCTCGACGCGTTCGGCGCGGTGAGCGGCGAGACCGCGCAGGTCGACACGGAACTCGACCGCCTGTCCGCGCGCGAGCAGGAGGTGATGCGGCTCATCGCCCGCGGGTACGCCTACAAGGAGGTCGCCGCGGACCTGTTCATCTCGGTGAAGACCGTCGAGACGCACGTGTCGAAGGTCCTGCGGAAGCTGCAGCTGTCGAACCGGCACGAACTCACGGCGTGGGCACTCCAGCGGAAGCTCCTCTGAGCGCTACTTCGAACTGATCCGGGTGTACTTGTTCACCGACCACGGCACGAACACCACCAGCATCACCGCGATCCCGATCAGCACCGTCACGATCGGGTGCTGCATCGTCCAGATGTCCGGCACCGGTGCCGAGCCGACGTTGCCGAACAGCTCGCGGGCGGCCTGCACGAGCGACGACACCGGGTTCCACTCCGCGAAGACCCGCAGCACGAGCGGCAGCGTGTCGCTCGGGACGAAGGCGTTCGAGATGAACGTCAACGGGAACAGGATCATGAACGAGGCGTTGTTGATGACCTCGGGCGTCTTGACGCTCATGCCCAGCAGCGCCATCACCCAGCTGAACGCGTAGCTGAAGAGCAGCAGCAGCGCGATGCCGGCGAGGAACTCCAGCGGCGACGAGTTCACCCGCCACCCGACCGCGAGCCCGGTGAGCATCATGATCGCCATCGAGATCCCGTTCAGCACCAGGTCGGAGTTCGTCCGGCCGACGAGCACCGCGGATGCCGACATCGGGAGCGTTCGGAACCGGTCGATCAGCCCTTCCTTGAGGTCCTGCGCCATCGCCGAGCCGGAGAACGTCGCGCCGAACACGACCGTCTGGGCGAAGATCCCCGCCATCAGGAACTGCGTGTAGTCGGTCCCCTGCACCTGGATCGCGCCGCCGTAGACCTGGCTGAAGAGCAGGACGAACATGATCGGCTGCAGCACCGCGAACACGAGCATGTCCGGCGACCGCTTGATCTTGATGAGGTTCCGCTTCGTGACCGTCCAGCCGTCCTCGAACCAGACCGCCGCGGGCGAGGTGACGACGACGGGCAGCTGCCGGCCGAGTGCCGTGGCGGGTGTGGTGGCGGTCATCGTGCCGCCTCCTTCTGCTTCGTGGCAGCCGGGTCGACCGCATCGTCGTCCGTCGCCGCGTGGCCGGTGAGCCGGAGGAACACGTCGTCGAGGGTGGGGCGTCGCATGCCGGCGTCGTGCAGCTCGATGCCGGCGTCACCGAGGTCGGCGAGCACCCGCTGGAGTGCCGAGGGTCCGGCCTCGACCGCGATGGCGTGGGTCCGGCCGTCGCCGGAGGCCTCGACCTCGCCGACGCCGTAGCGACGGAGGACGGTCGTGGCGGCGTCCGCATCGGTCTGGTCGACCAGCGTGACGACGACCCGGTGGCCACCGACCTGGGCCTTGAGGTGGTCGGAGGTGCCCTCGGCGATGACGGTCCCACCGTCGATCACCGCGATGTCGTCCGCCAACTGGTCGGCTTCTTCGAGGTACTGCGTGGTGAGCAACACCGTCGTGCCCTCGGCCACGAGCCCCTCGATGATGCCCCAGAGCGCGAGCCGACTGCGCGGGTCGAGCCCGGTGGTCGGCTCGTCGAGGAACAGCACGCGGGGGTTCATCACGAGCGCGCCGGCGAGGTCGATCCGCCGCCGCATGCCGCCGGAGAAGCCCTTCACGGGGCGGTCCCCGGCCTCGGCCAGGTCGAAGACGTCGATCAGCTCGCGCGCCCGTTCCCGCGCCGTCCGACGACCGAGGTGGTAGAGCCGCCCGATCATCTCGAGGTTCTCGAACCCGGTCAGGTTCTCGTCGACCGCGGCGTACTGGCCGGAGACCCCGATGGAACGCCGGGTGGCCTGCGGGTCGGCGATGACGTCGATGCCGTCGATCGTCGCCGTGCCGCTGTCCGGCGTGATGAGCGTGGTCAGCACCTTCACCGTGGTGGTTTTGCCGGCACCGTTCGGCCCGAGCAGCGCCTTGACGGTGCCCTGCGGCACCACCAGGTCGAGCCCGGCCAGTGCGTGCACGGGACCGGACTTCGATCGGTACGTCTTGGTCAGCCCGGAGGCTTCGATGATGGCCATGTCGCTCCCTTGTCGAGCATGGAACATATCAGATGGTCGGTGCCGACCGTGACGCGCTACACGTCGAAGTCACCACCGAAGTCGCTGAAGCCACCGCCGAAGTCGGATCCGCTGTCGCCCCAGCCCGCACTCTCGAACCCGCCGCCGTCGGACGCGCCGCTGTCGGACGCGCCTCCGTCACCGGAGTCGGCACCAGTGTCCTCCGAACCACCGTCACCCGCAGCATCGGTACCGCCGTCGAACGATCCGGGGTCCGGCAGGAAGGCGCTCATGATGGCCGAACCGATCACGTAGCCGGCGACCGTCCCGAGGATCGAGGCGCCGATCATGCTGCCGAACGAAGGACCGGAGCGCTGCCCGGCACCGCCGAACATCCCGCCGCGACCGTTCCCGACACCGCCGAGCGAGCGCTCCATGAACCCGGGCTGCCGGATCTCCGAGCGCGTCGCGGCCTGGGCCAGGGAGCGCGGGTCGTCGCCGCGCGGGGCCTCGCCGGCCGGCGCGGACCGGGTGAACTCGTCGTAGACCATCCGGCGCTGCTCGTCCGTGAGCTTCGCGAAGGCCTCGGCGTGGACCTCCTCGATGCGCTCCGGCGGGGCCGTGCGGAGCAGGTAGCGGTAGCGCTCGACCGCACGCTCGTCGTCGGTCGACGCCTGCTGACCACCGGTCGGGTCGCCGCCGCCCCACTGCGGCGTGCCGTACTGGCCGCCGGCCGCCGGCGCTCCCGTGGGCGCGGGCTGGTGGTAGGACTGCTGGCCGTAGCGGTACCCCTGCTGCTGCGGCTGCTGCGCCTGTCCCCACTGGTTCTGCTGCGCGGTGCCGTTCTGGTCGCGCTCCGGACGTCCGAGCAGGCGGTCGAGGAATCCCATGGTCGATGCTCCTTCGGGTGCGCCCCGCCGGCGGCGGAGCAGTGCGGCCCGCCGTGGAGCGGTGCCGTGGACTGCCACCCTAGGGAGCGCCGGCGACCACTGACTGAACGCCCGCACAGAGTCACCCGAGAGCCGGCGGTCCGTCACGCGCCCACCTGTGGGCCGGGAGGCGCGGGTCGGGCCCGCACCGCGCCTCCAGGCCCACAGGGGTGACGATCAGACGGCGGCGAGCGCTGCCGTCCACACGGCGTGCAGTTCGTCAGCCGCACCCGGGTGCGCCACCAGGAACGGCTCCCCCGCCGGCGGGAACCCGTCTACGGGGCCCTCCCGGGTGAGCACGACGCCGCCGGCCTCGTGCACGAGCAGCACCGCAGCACCGTGGTCGATCGGGTCGAACGCCGACACGCACCCGCCGATCCCCCGCCCGGCCGCGACCTGCGCGATCGTCAGCGTGCCGGACCCCTGCACCCGCAGCGTGCACGACCGGGCCGCGAGGGCGTCGAGGAACGCACCGAACCCGGGCCACGGCCGGTGTCCGTCGAGCTCGGTGCCGACGACGGCTCCGGCGAGTGCCCGCGGGACGTCGTCGAGGCGCAGCGTCCGGTCACGGAGGGTGGCTCCGCGCCCGCTCCGGGCCTCGAGCACCTCACCGCGCCACGGATCGGCGACGACGCCGACGAGCGGACGACCGCCGCGGGTGAGACAGAGCGACATCGAGGTCCACGGCACCCCGTTCGCGAGGTTCGTCGTGCCGTCGACCGGGTCGAGGTACCAGCGGTGCCGGTCGCCGGGCGCGTCGCCGTACTCCTCGCCGGTGAACCCGTGGGTCGGGAACACCGTCCGGACGCGGGAGCGCACGTGCTGTTCGACGAGCCGGTCGACGTCGGTGACGAGGTCGGCCGGGTGCGCCTTCGTGGTGACCTCGCCGACCGGGTGCTCACGGGTGAAGGCGATCACCTCGTGGGCGATCCGGTGCGCCAGTGCCTCGGCGCGGGAGGCCACCTCGGTCTCGGTCGGCTCGCGGTCGCGCTCGGGCCAGCCGTCGCGTTCCGCCTCGGCGAGCGCTGCTCGGACCGTCGCGACGTCGTTCGTGGTGATCGAGTCGACGCCGGACATCGCTGCCCACACGGCCGGCTCGGGGTCGTCCACGGTCCACACCGAGACGACGAGGCCGAGTTCGTGCGCGGCCCGGACGGTGCGCGGGGTGAGGAACGCGACGTCGAGGTTCAGCGTCGAGGACGCGAGCGGCGCGAGGTCCTCCGCGGTCGGCGCCTCGAGCGACTCCCACGCGAGCCAGACGTCGGCGTCCGGGAGGACCTCGCGGACCGCCGCCATCGCCTCGGGCGCGCCGCACCACGCGACGCCGGTGCTCCCCCGGTGCGCCGCGACGGTCCGTGCGGCGACGAGGGCGTCCTCCGGGTCGGTCAGGTCGACGAGCAGCGAGGTCCGGCAGCCGTCGAGCCGTTCGAGTGCGGCGTCGAGTCGCGGGATCCGGTCGAGGCCGTTGCCGAGCCGGGCGACGTCGCACCAGTCCACGTCGCGGACGCGTCGGGCGTCGCCCCACATCCGGCCGAGGGTCTCGTCGTGGAGCAGCACGGCGACGCCGTCGGCGGTGCGGCGGACGTCGACCTCGATGGTGTCCGCGCCGAGGGCCTCGGCGACGGCGATGGCCGGCAGGGTGTTCTCGCGCCGGACGCGCGGCGCACCCCGGTGGGCGACGAGGCGGGGCCGGCGGACGACGCGCCCGGCGTCCGGGGCAGCGTCGGTGGCGACCATCCGGCCCGTCGGTGCCTGCGCGGTCGACGTCATCCGCCGATCGTGCCGGACGCCGGCGAACCGGAGGTGACGAGCGCGTGAACGCGGCGTGCGCGTGGGCGGCGTGCGCTGGCCGCAGTGTGCGAGGTTCCGCGCGCTGTGGGATGCGCGCGCCCTCGCACACTGCGCGGAACCTCGCGCCGTCCGTCCGACACCCTCGCACGGTGCGTGTCAGTGGCGCATCGGGACGTGCGCCCGACGGAGCTTGCCACGGAACGACGCCTCGTTCCAGAGGTCACGCCAGTCCAGACGGATGACCTGGCGGACCTCGTCGAACGCACGCAGGCGGTCCTCGCGGTACTTCTCCGCGATCACGACGTCCTCGGCGGAGGCCCCGGCGCGCATGCCGCGGTCCCGGTACTTGACCTCCCCGTCGAACTCGATCACGACCCCGATGTCCGGCAACCAGAGGTCGACGACGATGTCGGGGTGCCCGCGCTCCCGGAAACGGTGCTGCGTGACCGGAGTGGGCGCTCCGTACTCGTCGAGCCGGACCCGCGCGACGGACTCCCCCGGTGTGTCCGCTCCCGTGTCCGCGAACTCCAGCGAGCGCAGTGCACGCCGACGTCCTCGGACGGAACGGCGCTCGATGCCGTCCTGCACCGCCCGCGCATCGGCGCCGAGTCGCAGGAGCCGGTCGAGCGCCACCACACCGTCGAGGAACGGCAAGGACACGGCGAGGTCGACGGCGGTCCGATCGTGGTCCGTCACTCGGAGGTCGTCCCTCCAGAACTGCCAGGTGCCGAGCATCTCGGGGTCGAAGTCGGCGTGCACGACGAAGGTGGCGCTGGTCGTGCGTGCGTCCGTGCCCGGCCGGATGAGATGGACGCGTCCGGGCCAGGGTCCGAGGAACGGTACGCCGAGCACGGCGGCGGCGGACAGGTGCGACACCACGAAGCGCGGTCGGATGCGGTCGACCAGCGATCGGACCAGGACGTGGTGCCGCTGCTCCGGTCGGAGCAGATCCCACGTGTCGGCGGGGACGTACCGACCGTGCGCGATCCGTCGGAGCTCACCGGCGCGGGCTCGCGCACGGATGACCCTGGCGGTGTCGGGGTGGCCGTCGTTGACCACGGTCCAGGGACAGTCGGGGATGGCAGGGAACGAAGGCGATCCGGTCATCGGTCGATCGTGTCGGTGCGCTCGCACGGTGAGGTGGAGTGGCGGAGACCTGTGGACGACGTGTCCTGTCCACAAGTCCGGCGACGGCCACGGGCGGCCATCGCCGACTGCGAGAATGGGGTGTGACCGAACGCACCTGGGGCTGGCTCGCAGCCGTGATCGACGTCGTGCTCATCGTCCTGTTCGCCCTGATCGGGCGCTCCTCGCACGGTGAGGCGAACTCCGCACTCGCGATGTGGACCACCGCGTACCCGTTCCTCGCCGGGTGGGCGATCGCCTACGTGACGAGCGGAGCGTGGGCTCGCCCGCTGCGCTTCTGGCCCACGGGTGTCGTCGTGTGGGTCCTCACGGTGTTCGTCGGGTTGGCGATCCGGGTGGCGACGGGCCAGGGCGACGTGGACGGCAACCCCCTGCCGATCTCGTTCGTGATCGTCGCGACGATCGTGCTCGGGGTCTTCCTGCTCGGGTGGCGCGGGGTCGCTCGACTCGTCATCGGTGCCGTCGGGCGGCGACGGGAGCGCGGGGCGGTGTCGGCCGAGCGCTGACCGTCAGGTGCGCCCGGCTCGACCGCACACCGGTCAGAACAGCCCGGCGCGCGGTGCCTCCGGCCCGTCGAACCCGCGGAACATGTCCGACACCAGGGCCTCGATCTGCGGCTCGACGAGTCGTTCGACCGCCTCGGCGATCCGCGGCCGGTGGTCGATGAGCGCCAGGCAGACCGCCGTGCCCGTGGAACGGGCGCACTCGTCGGAGAGGGCGATCTCGTGACGGAGCGCCGACTTCGCCTCGTCCGACAAGGGTTCGCGTGGCGCCTGCTCGTGCGCGCCCGTACCGGTCAGCTCGCCGAGCGTGAAGAGGAACGGCTCCCCCGGTGACGGCTCCGGGTCGACGTCGAGGCCCTGGAACTCCGGCTGCAGGCCCTCGGTCGGCTGGTACCCGGCGTGACGCTTGCGTGCCGCGGCCCGCTCGAGTTCGCGCTGCAGCAGGGGCAGGTTCTTGGCGGTGTAGTCGTCGACGGCGTCCTCGATGATCGTCGAGATGCGGCCGATCAACGCGTGCTGGACGGCGTGCGGCACGTCCGGTCCGAAGCCCGCGGCGGTGGCGATCGGCGAACCGGTGCACTTGCGGCAGATGCGTGTCCGCGGCCGCGCGGTGCCGATCTGCCAGCGGGGCAGCCAGCGCAGCCAGACCTCGACAGCGCTGCGCACGCGTCCGTCGATGCCGTCCATGCTCCAAGGGTATGCGCCGCGCCCGGGATCGCCGCGGATTTCCGGGCCGGGGCCGATCGCGCGGCTCGCACCGTGCGAGGTGCGCGCCGCACTGTGCAAGGTTCCGCGCAGCGTGCGGGGCCGCGGGCATGCCACCGTGCGGGGAACCTCGCACACTGCCGAACGGCGGCGCGGCGCAGGGCGACGCCGGGTGGTCAGTCCTTCGGCTCGGTCACGAAGTCGATGAGCTCCTCGACACGACCGAGCAACTGCGGCTCGAGGTCGGCGAAGGTGCGCACCTGCCCGAGGATCCGCTGCCAGGCCCGGGCGATGTCGGCCTGCTCGGCGGCGGGCCATCCGAGCGCCTGGCAGATGCCCTTCTTCCACTCGATCGAGCGCGGGATCGTCGGCCACGCCTGGAGTCCGACACGGGCGGGCTTCACCGACTGCCAGACGTCGACGAACGGGTGCCCGACGACGAGCACGTGCGCGCCCCACTTCCCCCGCATCACGGCGTCGGCGAAGCGGGACTCCTTCGAGCCCGGCACGAGGTGGTCCACGAGCACGCCGACACGACGGTCGCGCGACGGCCGGAAGTCGTCGAGCACGTCGGCCAGGTTGTCGACGCCGGAGAGCTCCTCGACGACGACGCCCTCGACCCGGAGGTCGGCTCCCCAGACCTTCTCGACGAGTTCGGCGTCGTGCTTGCCCTCCACCATGATCCGGGAGGGCAGTGCCACCCGGGCGCGCTGCGACTCCACGGCGAACGATCCGGACGCGGTGCGGAGGCGACCACCGTCGGACGCGTGTCGGACCGCCGGGGCCGAGCCGCGCCTCCCGACCGGCGGTGCAGCGGCGGCAGACCGCCCCACCGGCGCCTGCGGGCGGCCCAGCGTGACGAGCTCGCCCTCGAGCAGGAACTGCCCGCTGAAGGGGAACGACCGGGTGCGTCCCTTCCAGTCCTCGAGCTCCACGTTGCCGGCCTCGAGCCGCACCACGGCGCCGGCCCAGCCGGTCGTCGGGTCTTCGAGGACCATGTCCCGCTCGAGCGGCACCTGCCGCACCTTCTGCACCCCGCGCGAGCGCCAGTCGCCCGAGAGCACGTCACTGCCGTACCGGTCGTCGTCCACCCGTACGAGGGTACTGTCGTCCCGGGTCCGGACGACGTCGACCGGCCGCACACCCCACCATCTCGACGGAAGGCACACCCTTGCGCGCTGCGATCATCCACGCCCCGAACGACATCCGTGTCGAGGACCGCGACCAGCCCGACCTCATCACGCCGAAGGACGTCGTGGTCAAGGTCGTCGCGGCGTGCGTGTGCGGGTCGGACCTCTGGCCGTACCGGGGCGTCACGCCGACGAAGCAGCCGCGTCCGATCGGCCACGAGCTCGTCGGCGAGGTCGTCGCGGTGGGCGACGCCGTCACGGACCTGCACGTCGGCGACTTCGTCATCTCCCCCTTCACCATGAACGACGGCACGTGCCAGGCCTGCCGCCACGGCATGACGACCGGCTGCGACCACCTGTCCGGCTTCGGCGGGAAGGACGCGTACGGCGACCCGGTCGGCGGCGCCCAGGCCGAGTACGTCCGCATCCCGGACGCCTCCGCGACCCTCGTCGCGGTGCCGGGCCCGGTCGACCCGGCGCTCGTCCCCTCGCTCCTCACCCTGTCGGACGTCTTCTCCACCGGGCACCACGCCGCGGTGTCCGCAGCCGTGGGCCCCGGCAAGACGGTCGTCGTGGTGGGCGACGGCGCGGTCGGGCTGTCCGCCGTCCTCGCCTCGAAGCGGCTCGGTGCCGAGCGGATCATCGCGATGAGCCGGCACGCCGACCGACAGGCGCTCGCGCGCGAGTTCGGCGCGACGGACGTCGTCGAGGCGCGTGGCGAGGAGGGCGTCGCGGCGATCCGCGAGCTGCTCGACGGCGACCTGGCCGACTGCGCGGTCGAGGCCGTCGGCACCGAGGAGAGCATGGACCAGGCACTGCACTCGGTCCGCCCGGGTGGCAACCTCGGCTTCGTCGGGGTCCCGCACGGGGTGCCGACGATCGGCACGCGGTACCTCTTCGACACGAACATCACCGTCGCGGGCGGCATGGCCCCGGCGCGCAAGTACATCCCCGAGCTGCTGCCGGACGTGCTCTCGGGTGCGATCGAGCCGGGCCGCGTCTTCGACCTCGAGCTCCCGCTCGACGAGGCGGCGGAGGCGTACCGCGCGATGGACGAGCGTCGCGCGATCAAGGTGCTGCTGCGCCCGTAGCGCTCAGCCGCGACGTCAGACGTCCCGCGCCGCACGTTTCGCTCCGCTCGTTCCGCTCCGCACGTTTCGCGGAGCGGAACGCGTGTTTCGAATCGGTAAACAAACCTTTCAGTAAAGAAGGTTGTCCGTTACAGTCCTCGACATGACCACTCGAGGACGCACCCCCGGCCAGCCCGGCCTCCTGCGTGTCCTCAACGACCGGGCCGCGCTCGAGCTCCTGCTCGACGACGGGCCGCTCACCCGCAACGAGATCGCCCAGCGCACCGGGCTCAGCAAGCCGACCGCGGCCGAGATCATCCGGCGGCTCGAGGCGGCGGCCCTCATCCGCGAAGCCGGCACCGCATCACAGGCCGGTCGCCGGGGCCCGAGCGCGGTGGTGTACGAAGCGATCACCGACCGCGACCTCGGCGTGGCGGTCGACGTCCAGCTCGTCGACGTCCGCAGCACCGTGGTGGACGCCGCGGGCCGGACCTTCCCGGTCGCGACCCACACGATGTCCCCGGCCGAGATGCGCGCGCCCGGTGCCGACATCGTCGCCGCCGCGATCTCCCGGGCCGCAGCGGCCGCGGGCGTCGACCCGGACCTCGTCACCGCGGTGGGCATCGGGGTCCAGGCGAGCGTCGACCACGCGACCGACACCCTCATCTTCACCGACGGCCTGCCCGGCTGGCCCCGTGACCGGGTCGCCGCGACGCTCTCCGCCGCACTCGGGGTCCGCGTCGTCATCGAGAACGACGCCAACCTCGCGGCGATCGCCGAACGGAACATGGGCGCCGGACGGACCCCCGGGTCGTTCGCCCTGTTCTGGATGGCCGAGGGCCTCGGCATGGCGCTCGACCTCGGCGGCCACCTGCACACCGGCGCGTCCGGTGCCGCCGGTGAGATCGGCTACCTCGGCGTGCCCGCAGACGCACGCTCCATCGACCCGACGGCCACGATCGTCGCGGACCTCATCTCCGAGTCCGCGATCATCGCACTCGCCGCCGAACACGGGATCACGGCACCGGACGGCACCGCTGCCGACTGGCGCCAGGTGCTCCCGCAGCTGCCCGGGCTCCCCGAGCAGCACCCGTTCACCACCGCCCTCGGCGAGCGCGTCGGGCACAACGTGCTCCCCGCCCTCGCCGTCGCCGATCCCGAGACGGTCGTGCTGCACGGCCCGACCGGGATCGCGGGCGGCCCCGCCCTGGCCGCCGCCGTGACCGCCTGGCTCCGGACCCGCACGCGCTGGTCCACCGCCGTCGTGGCCCCCGGCGTCCCCGACACCCCCGTCCTGCACGGTGCGCGGCACGTCCTCATCGACGTCGTCCGCACCGCGCTCGCGGACCGGCTCGAGCGCATCAGCGACGATGTGCCCGCACCGGACCCGGCCGAGCGCCCCTGACCAGCACCACCCCACCCGCACCACTCGAGGCACCATCACCCGGCCCTGTCCCAGGGCTCTTCGGCGCGCCCGGAAACGACGTCGCACGCCCGGATCCGTCCGGCGTGCGGCACCGCGACCGCACCGCGTCGGAGCGAGACCAGAGAGCGAGTACCGCAGTGTCCCTCCCCCAACCGAACGTCCCGCACCGCCGGACGTTCCGCCGCATCGTCACCGCCACGGCCGTCGCCGCCGTGGGCGCCCTCGTCGTCGCGGGCTGCAGCTCCGGCAGCAGCGCCGACTCGATCGAGAAGAGCGCACCGAAGGAGCTCAAGGGCACCGTGTCCCTGTGGCACTTCTTCACCGGGCGCGAAGCCGGCGTCGTGAAGAGCGCCGTCGCCGGCTTCGAGAAGGAGAACCCCGGCGTCACGGTCGACATCCACGCCGGCCAGGACGACGAGAAGCTCCAGAAGGCGATCTCGTCCGGCCAGAACATCGACGTGGGCCTGTCGTACTCGACCGCCATCGTGGGCAGCTTCTGCTCCTCGGGCGCCTTCCGCGACCTGTCGCCGTACATCAAGCGTGACAAGGTCGATCTGTCGGACATCCCGAAGGCCGTGCAGTCGTACACGCAGTACAAGGGCACGCGCTGCACCCTGCCGGCCCTCGCCGACGTCAGTGCGCTCATGTACAACAAGCCGCTGCTCGCGAAGGCGGGCATCACGACCCCGCCGAAGACGCTCGACGAGCTCAAGGCCGACGCCCTGAAGCTCACCACGTACAACGCCGACGGGTCGATCAAGCAGCTCGGGTTCAACCCGCTCATCGACTTCTACGAGAACTCCCCCGAGCACTGGGCTCCGATGGTCGACGGCTCGTGGCTCGATGCGAAGGGCAACAGCGTGATCGGCACGTCCGACGCCTGGAAGAAGCTCATCACCTGGCAGAAGGGCTTCGTCGACGAGATCGGCTACGACAAGCTCAAGGCCTTCACCTCGGGGCTCGGCCAGGAGTTCGCGGCCGACAACGCGTTCCAGACCGGTCAGGTCGCGATGCAGATCGACGGCGAGTACCGCACCGCCTTCATCAAGGACCAGAAGCCGGACCTCGACTACGGCACCGCACCGACCCCGGTGATGGACGGCCTCGGCAACTACGGATCGACCTACATCGCGGGCAACGTGGCGGGCATCGCGAAGGGGTCGAAGCACCCCGAGCTGGCCTGGGCGCTGCTGAAGTACCTCTCCACGAACACCGACGCGCAGGTCACGATGGGCAACGGGCTCAAGAACATCCCGACGCTCACCTCGGCCCTCGAGTCACCGAAGCTCGAGGTCGACGAGAACTACAAGACCTTCGTCGACGTCGCGGGCGACAAGGACACGATGACCTCGCCGGGTACCGCGGACGGCGCCGCCTACATCGGCACCTTCACGAAGTTCTGGCAGGCGTACCAGCAGAACGGCGGCGACCTCGACGCGAAGCTCAAGAAGCTCGACTCGGACATCGACAACGCCAACCAGCTGGCTGGTCCGTGACCATGACCGACGTCACCACCCCTGAGACCGGCAGCCTGGAGGCGCGGCCCACCCGCGCCTCCCGGCCGCCGGCCAGCGCCGGGTCGCGTTCGACGGCCCCCGGGAGCCGGCCACGTCGGCGCCGCTCCGCCGAGTCCCGCCGTCGCCTGGTCGCGCTGACGATGCTCGCCCCGGCCCTGGCGGGCCTCGTGATCTTCTTCGCGTACCCGCTCGTCGCGTCGATCTTCTACTCGTTCACGCGCTACAACCAGCTGCAGGAACCCGAGTTCGTCGGGCTGCTGAACTACCGGTTCCTCTTCACCCAGGACCCGCAGATTGGCCCCGCGGTCGTGAACACGCTGTGGTTCGTGGTCATCCTCGTGCCGGTCCGGATCGTCTGCGGGCTGCTCGTGGCGGGACTGCTCAGCCGCGCGAAGACGGCGACCGGGTTCTGGCGGACGCTGTTCTACCTGCCCGCCCTGGTGCCTCCCGTCGCGAGCGTCGTCGCGTTCGTCTTCCTGTTCAACCCCGGCACCGGCCCCGTGAACCAGATCCTGCGGGTGTTCGGCATCGACGGCCCGCTGTGGTTCAACGACCCCGCGTGGTCGAAGCCCTCGCTCGTGATCATGGGCGTCTGGGTGATGGGCGACATCATGATCATCTTCCTGGCGTCGCTCCTCGACGTACCGCGCGACCTGTACGAGGCCGCGTCGCTCGACGGGGCGAACGGCGTCCAGCAGGTACGGCACATCACGCTGCCGACGATCGCGCCGGTCATCGGGTTCGCCGCCGTCACGGGGGTGATCGCGGCCCTGCAGTACTTCACCGAGGCCGCCGTCGCGTCGGGCGTCGCCAGCGGCAAGGCCACGATCGGCGGAGGCACCGCGGCGCAGCTCGGCTACCCGGGCACCTCGCTGCTCACCTACACCGAGCTGCTCTACCAGCACGGGTTCGCGAACTTCCAGTTCGGCTACGCGTCCGCGATGGCCGTGGTGCTGTTCGTGGTCACCGCCGTGGTGCTCGTCCTCACGATGCGCCGCATCTCCGTCTTCAGACCAGAGGAGTCCTGATGACCGCCGTGTCCCAGTCCCCGCTCGCCCGGGCTCCCCGCGGTGCGGCGTCCGGCTCCGCCCGCGGTCCGCGCCGCAGCCTGCTGGTCTGGATCGCCGAGCACGCCGCACTCGTCGCGCTCGGCGTCCTGACCATCGCGCCGATCGTGTTCGTCATCCTGACGTCGCTGATGTCGAGCAACCAGGCACTCACCGCGTCGATCGTGCCGCGCCCGTTCGACTTCTCGAACTACGGCCGGGTGTTCACCGAACTGCCGCTCGTGCAGTGGTTCGGCAACTCGTCGATGTACGCCGTGCTCGCCACCGCGTTCATGCTCGTCAGCTCGGTCCCGGCGGCGTACGCGCTCGCCCAGATCAAGTTCCGTGGCGCGAACCTGATCTTCACCGTGATCATCGTCGCGATGCTCCTGCCCCCGCAGGTCACCGCGGTGCCGGTCTACGTGATGTGGTCCGAGCTGCACCTCACCGGCACGCTCTGGCCGCTCATCCTGCCGAACCTGCTCGGCGACGCGTTCAGCATCTTCCTGCTCCGCCAGTTCTTCATGACGATCCCGAAGGAGTACGGGGACGCCGCTCGCATGGACGGATGCAGCGAGTGGGGCGTGCTCTGGCGCGTGGTCGTCCCGATGGCCCGCCCGGGCATCGCGTCGGCGGCGATCTTCATGTTCTTCCACTCGTGGAACGACTACTACGGCCCGCTCCTGTACGCCTCCGAGAACCAGGCCGCCTGGCCGGTGGCGTACGGGCTGGCCACGTTCCGCGGCCAACACGGCACCGACTGGTCGATGACGATGGCGATGACCGTCGTCGTCATGGTGCCCGTCGTCATCATCTTCTTCTTCGCACAGAAGGCATTCGTCGAGGGCATCGCGCTCACCGGCGTGAAGGGATAGCACCACAGTGAAACTCGCAGTCATCGGTGGCGGATCCACCTACACCCCCGAACTCGTGGACGGCTTCGCCCGGCTCCGCGACCAGCTGCCCATCGACGAGCTGTGGCTCGTCGACCTCGACCCCGTCCGGCGCGAACTCGTCGGCGGTGTCGCGAAGCGGATGTTCGCCCACGCCGGGCACCCGGGCACGATCCACGTCACGGACGACGTCGTCGCCGGGGTCTCGGACGCCGACGCCGTCATGTTCCAGCTCCGCATCGGCGGGCAGGCCGCCCGGCACCAGGACGAGACCTGGCCGCACGAGGCCTGCTGCATCGGGCAGGAGACCACCGGGCCCGGCGGGTTCGCGAAGGCGCTCCGCACCGTGCCGGTCGTGCTCGAGTACGCGTCGCTCGTCAAGCGGTACGCCAAGCCGGACGCGTGGATCGTCGACTTCACGAACCCGGTGGGCATCGTCACCCGTGCGTTGCTCGAAGCGGGGCACCGGGCCGTCGGGCTCTGCAACGTGGCGATCGGGTTCCAGCGGCGCTTCGCGAAGGAGTTCGACGTCGCTCCGTCGGCCGTCCGGCTCGACCACGTCGGTCTGAACCACCTGACGTGGGAGCGCGGCGTCCACGTGACGGACGGCTCCGGTGAGCGCGACGTCCTGTCCGACCTGCTCCGTGCCGACACCGGTGCCCTCGACCGGATGGCGGAGAGCGTGCACATGCCGGCCGACCTCATCCGGCTGCAGCACGCCGTGCCCTCGTACTACCTGCGCTACTTCTACAGCCACGACGTCGTGCTCGAGGAACAGCTGCACGCGCCCACCCGTGCCGAGGCCGTCATGGAGACCGAGCGGGCCCTGCTCGCGAAGTACGCGGACGAGTCCGTCGTGACGAAGCCCGCCGAGCTCGAGCAGCGGGGCGGCGCCTACTACTCCGAGGCGGCGATCGACGTGCTCTCCTCGATCCTCGGCGACCGCGGTGACGTGCAGGTCCTCAACGTGCGCAACGACGGCACGTTCCCGTTCCTCCCCGACGACCACGTGATCGAGGTCCCGGCCCGGGTCACCCGCGCGGCGATAACGCCGTTGCCCGTCGCGCCGCTCGACGCCGACATGGTCGGACTCGTGTCGCACGTCGCCGGGTACGAACGCCTCGCCCTCGACGCCGCCGTGCACGGAGGCCGCGACCGCGTGCTCCGCGCGATGTGGGCGCACCCGCTCGTCGGGCAGGTCGACAAGGCCGAACGGCTCACCGACCTGCTCCTGGCCGCGAACGCGGAGCACCTGCCGTGGACGCGATCGGAGCAGCTGACGTGGGCGGGCTGAACGGAGCCGGAGCGTCCGGGGGCGGCGTCGGCACCGCCCGAGCGACCCGTCCGCCCGCTCCCGTCCCGCCGGCGCCGAGCGACGTCGTCCTGGCCGTCGACGGTGGCGGCAGCAAGACGGACGTCGTCGCGATCGCACTCGACGGTTCGATCGTCGGGCACGCACGGGGCCCCGGCTCGAACCCGCAGACCCGCGGGTGGGACGTCGCCGGGCCGATCCTCGACGACGTCCGGGCGCGGGTCGTCGGCGACCTCGGCGACCGTCGGATCCGGACGACGCACGTGTACCTGGCCGGGCTCGACCTGCACGACGAACTCGTCGCGGCGACCGAGGCGCTCGCGCACTGGGAGGCCGACGGCGGCGCGCCGCACGTCCTCGACAACGACCTGTTCGCACTGCTGCGCGCGGGGACCCTGTCGCCGGACGCCGCCGCGGTCGTCTGCGGCACGGGCATCAACGCGCTCGCGGTCCGGGCCGACGGCACCACCGCACGGTTCCCCGCCATCGGGGACGTCTCCGGCGACTGGGGCGGCGGCGCGTACCTCGGCAACCGTGCGCTGTGGCACGCAGCCCGCGCCGACGACGGTCGCGGACCGGCGACGGCCCTGGTCACGGCCGTCCCGGCGGCACTGGGTCTCCGCAGCGTCCGCGAGGTGACCGAGGCCATCCACTTCGGCCGCCTCGACCAGCGGGTGTTCAACCGGCTGTGCCCGGTGCTGTTCGAGGTCGCCGGCGCGGGCGACGCCGTGGCCACTGGTGTCGTCGCGCGGCAGGCCGAGGAGATCGTCCTGCTCGCCGCGGTCGCGCTCGAGCGTCTCGGTCTCGGTGGCTCGGCCGCGAGCCCGGTGCCCGTGGTCCTCGGCGGCGGGGTGCTCGCGGCACGGGATCCCCTGCTCGTCGAGGGCGTCGTCGACGGCCTCGCTGCCCGGGTGCCCGGAGCGGTGCCGACCTGGGTGACCGATCCTCCCGTGCTCGGGGCGGGGTTGGCGGCGCTGGAGTCCGTCGGGGCCGACGACGCCGCGCTCGGCCGCTACCGGCAGGCCGTGCGCTCCCGCGCCTTCGCGAGCACCACGGCGCTGATCCGCTGACGCGCCGCGCGCGCACGCGCCCGCGAAAGCGACAGTGTGTCGCACGACGATCGCGGCACACTGTCGCTTCAGCGGCAGCATCATCGCGCGCACCCTGTGCGCTGTCGCTTCCGCGGCACGACCCACACCGCGCCCGGAACGCACCCACGTAGGGACGGGAGGCGCGGTGCCAGCCCGCACCGCGCCTCCCGTCCGACCGTGCTCGCGCCCATCCCGTGGTCGCGCGCGCCGAGACTCGGCCGGGCGGACGAGATGCGGGCCGCCGCGCCGCGAAACTGTCCGAAGAGCCGAGACTCGGCGAGACCGCCACGCCGTGCCGCGCGCGCGCCGCGCGCGCCGCGCTACGCGCGCGCCAGCAGCCCCAGCATGTCGACCACCCGGTTCGAGAACCCCCACTCGTTGTCGTACCAGGCGACCACCTTCACGTGCCGCCCCTCGTCGACACGGGTGAGCAGCGAGTCGAACACGCTCGACTCCGGCCGCCCCGTGATGTCCGTCGACACGAGCGGGTCCGCCGTGAACGCCAGCACCCCCGCGAGCGGCCCCGCGGCGGCAGCACGGTAGGCCTCGTTGACCTCCTCGACGGTGACGTCCCTCGACACCACGGTGTTCAGCTCGACGATCGACCCCACCGGCACCGGCACCCGGATCGCGTCACCCGACAGCTTGCCGTCGAGCCGCGGCAGCACGAGCCCGATGGCCTTGGCCGCTCCGGTCGAGGTCGGCACGATGTTCACCCCCGCGGCACGCGCCCGACGCAGGTCGCGGTGCGGACCGTCCTGTAGGTTCTGCTCCTGCGTGTAGGCGTGCACGGTCGTCATGAACCCGTGCTCGATACCCGCGAGGTCGTCGAGCACCGACGCCAGCGGCGCGAGCGCGTTCGTCGTGCACGAGGCGTTCGAGACGACGGTGTGCACCGCCGGGTCGTACACGTCGGAGTTCACGCCGTACGCGATGGTGGCGTCCGCGCCGGTGGCGGGCGCGCTGATGAGGACGCGGCGGGCTCCCGCGGTGAGGTGTCCCGCCGCTGCGTCGCGCGCGGTGAACCGGCCGGTCGACTCGAGCACGACCTCGACGCCGAGGTCGCCCCACGGGAGCTCCGACGGCTCGCGCGACGCGAGGACGCGGATGCGCCGTCCGTCGATGACGAGGGTGTCCCCGTCGACCTCGACGGTCCCGGCGAACGGGCCGAGCGCGGAGTCGTACCGGAACAGGTGGGCGAGCGTCTCGGGTGCGGTGAGGTCGTTGACGGCGACGACCTCGAGGTCGTCGCCTCCCCGGGCGAGGAGCGCGCGGAGGGTGTTGCGGCCGATGCGGCCGAAGCCGTTGATCGCGATGCGGGTCATGTGGACTTCCTTTCGTTCCGCGGTCCATGCTCACGGCCCGGGAGGCGCGGCTCCAGTGGCTGGGAAGCCAGCGTTCGAAAGGATGTCGCCACCACTGAGGCGACGCGGTCAGTCCTGGAAGGTCCGCCGGTACTCGGTCGGCGAGGTCCCGAGGATCCGACGGAAGTGCGTCCGCAGGTTGGCGTCCGACCCGAGCCCCGCCCGCTCGGCGACCTGGTCGACGGCGAGGTCCGAGCGCTCGAGCAGCTCCCGTGCGAGGTCGACCCGAGCCCGGAGCACCCACTGCATCGGCGTGTACCCGGTGTCCTCGACGAAGCGCCGCGAGAACGTCCGAGGCGAGACCGTCGCGTTCCGGGCGAGGACCTCGAGCGTCAGCGGGTCGGCGAGGTGCCGGAGCGCCCACTCCCGCGTCTCGGCGAAGACGTCCCCGAGGGGCTCGGGCATGCTCCGCGGGACGTACTGCGCCTGCCCGCCGCTCCGGTACGGGGCACTCACGAGCCGCCGTGCGACGTGGTTCGACAGCGCGACCCCGTGGTCCTGCCGGACGATGTGCAGGCACAGGTCGATCCCGCTCGCCGCTCCCGCACTCGTCAGGACCGACCCGGCGTCGACGAACAGCACGTCCTCGTCCACGTCGACCTCGGGGTACCGGTCGCGGAGCACCCGCGTGTAGTGCCAGTGTGTGGTCGCACGGCGGCCGTCGAGCAGTCCCGCGGCGGCCAGTGCGAACGCCCCGGTGGAGATCGCCGCGATCCGGACGCCCCGCTCGTGCGCCTGCCCGAGCGCCGCCACCACGTCGGCCGGGGGTGGCGTGTCCGCGGGGAACCGGTACCCGGGCACGAAGACCGTCTCGGCCCACTCGAGGGCGTCCAGCCCGTGGTCGACCGCGTACGCGAGGCCGTCTCCCCCGGTGATGCGTCCCACGCGGGGGCCGCACACCCGGACCTCGTACGGCATGCTCGGGCGGTTCGAGAACACCTGCGCCGGGATCCCGACGTCGAGCGGCTTCGCCCCGTCGAGCACGAGGACCGCGACGCGGTGCAGGTGGGGCGTGGCCATGCAGCGACGCTAGCGCCCTCCGGGGACGTCAGGCGTCGCGGATCGCGAGGACCCGGTGCGGTGCCGCCCGCTCCGCCCGCCACCCGGTGGGCAGGACGTCCTGGAGTTCCGGCAGCGTGAAGCTCCGCCGGATCGAGCGCAACCCGTCGACCCGCACGAAGGTGCCGGCCGCGACCAGCGTCGAACCGACCGCGTACGCCCGGTAGGCCGAGCGCGACCGCCGGATGTCCGAGTGCAGGCTGCGGCTCGTCGCCAGCTGTTCGGAGTCCGCGAGGAACCCGCGCCGCTCCTCGTCGCCGAGGTGGTGCAGCACGTGGTTCGACACGACGACGTCGAACCGCTCCCCCGCGGCGATGAGCTCGGCGCTCGACTGCTGCCGGAAGGTGACGCCGCGCGGGGTGGAGCGGGTCGCCGCGTCGATCGCCCGCGCGTCCGGGTCGGCCCCGACGACCTCGACGTCGAACCCGTCGGCGGCAGCCCACCGGACGAGCGCCCGCGCGAGGTCGCCGCCGCCGCACCCGAGGTCGAGCACGCGTCCCCGCCCGTTCGCGGGGAGCGCCGGCGCGACGTGCGTCCGCCACGCCGAGCGCCAGCCGCTCACGAGTGCGTTCACCACGGCGAAGCGCCGGAACGTCCGCGCGAGCGCGCGCGGGTCGCAGTCCGGGTCGTCCATGAGTTCGTGGAGGTCCAGTGCGCGCGTGGTCAGGTCGACGGCCGGGAGGCGCGGGTCGATCCCCTCGGTGCGGCTCACGAGACGCTCGTGGTCGCAGTCTCGACCGCGTGGTGGCGGGCTGCTGCCGTCGCCGCCGTGGCCGGTTCGTCCTGCTCGCGGGTCGGGATCGACGGTCGCGTGCTGCCGACGGCGGTCAGTCGGGCGGCCTCGACCGTCAGGCCCGGCCCGAACGCGAGCGCGATGACGGGGGCACCGTCGTCGATGCCGTCGTCGAGCACCTGGCGGAGCACGAAGAGCACGGTGGCACTCGAGACGTTCCCGTGGTCGCGGAGGACGGCACGGCTCGCCGCGAGTGCCGTGTCGGGCAGCCCGAGGGCGACCTGCGTCCGGTCGAGGATCGCGCGACCGCCCGGGTGCACGGCCCAGGTCGGGACGTCGACGGCAGCGGAGCCCACGGCGGACAGCAGCGGTGCGACGGCCTCGGCGACCGTGGCACCGACGAGCTTCGGGACGGCCGTGCTGAGCACCATCTCGAAGCCCTCGTCGCCGATGTTCCACGCCATCTCGGACGCACCCTCGGGCACGACCGTCGTCGCGAAGTCGTCGAGGCGGAGTCCGTCGCCGTCGGCGGTGACCACTGCGGCCGCCGCACCGTCACCGAAGACGCTGTTGGCGACGATCTGGTCCGGGTCGTCGCTCGCCCGGACGTGCAGCGTGCAGAGCTCGGCGCAGACGACGAGCACCACGGCGGACGGCACCGACTCGGCGAACGCCGCAGCGATGCGGAGCGCCGGGAACGCCGCGCAGCACCCCATGAACCCGATGTGCTGGCGGAAGACCGTGCGCGGGATGCCGAGTTCGGTGACGACGTCGAGGTCGGGGCCGGGCTGGGTGAACCCGGTGCACGAGACGGTCACCACGTGGGTGATCGACTCGGGTGTCACACCCGCGCGGTCCACGGCGTCGCGGGCGGCCGCCACGAACAGGGCCGGGGCGAGCTCGCGGTACCGGTCGTTCCGGGTGCCGGTCGACGGGGACCGCAGCACGCCGTGGTCGTCGCGGAAGGCGCCGGACGGCCGCGTGCTGTCGAGTTCCGCGAGCACCGTGTGCCGGTGCTCGACGGCGGAGGCGTCGAACGCGGCGGGGACGAGCCGCCTGCCGAGCCGGCCCAGGTCGGGCTGCGACGCGAAGAGGTCGCGCACCGCAGCCTGCTCGAGTGTCGTCTCGGGGACGGCGGTACCGATGGCGCGGATCGTTGCGGACACGACTCATCCTGTCACCGGGTCGCTGACGCGTCCCCAGGATCGACGGGAGGCGCGGTGCCAGCTGGCCCCGCGCCTCCCGTCGATCGTTCGGTCCGGACTACGACTGCTGCGCGCGCTCCAGCACCAGCTCGCGGACGCGGGCGGCGTCCGCCTGGCCCTGCATGGCCTTCATGACGGCGCCGATGATGGCGCCGGCGGCCTGGACCTTGCCGTCCTTGATCTTGGCGAGGACGTCGGGCTGTGCGGCGAGCGCCTGGTCGACCGCGGCGGTGAGCGCCGAGTCGTCCGACACGACCTTGAGCCCACGAGACTCGACGACCTGCGACGGCGACCCTTCGCCGGCGATGACGCCTTCGAGGACCTGGCGCGCCAGGCGGTCGGTCAGGTCACCGGACTCGACGAGGGCGATGAGCTCTGCGACGTGCTGCGGCGAGACGAGGTCACCGGGGGCGGCGTCCCGCGTGTTCGCGACACGGCTGATCTCACCCGTCCACCACTTGCGGGCGGCCTGCGGTGCGGCACCGGCGGCGACGGTCCCCTCGAGCTCGTCGAGCAGCCCGCCGTTCACGACGTCCTGGAACTCGAGGTCGGTGAAGCCCCAGTCGCCCTTGAGCCGACGGCGGCGTGCCACCGGAGCCTCGGGCAGGGAGGCGCGGAGTTCCTCGATCACGGCCGGGTCCGGCACGACCGGGAGCAGGTCGGGCTCCGGGAAGTAGCGGTAGTCGTCGGCGTCGGACTTCGGACGGCCGGCCGAGGTGCGACCGGTGTCCTCGTGCCAGTGCCGGGTCTCCTGCGTGATCGAGCCACCGGCGGCGAGGATCGCGGCCTGACGCTGGATCTCGTAGCGGATGGCCCGCTCGACGGCCCGGAACGAGTTGACGTTCTTCGTCTCCGTGCGCGTGCCGAGCTTCTCCTGCCCGCGGGGACGCAGCGAGATGTTCGCGTCGCAACGGAGGTTGCCGCGTTCCATGCGCGCCTCGGAGACGCCGAGCGCCCGGACGAGGTCACGGATGACCTGCACGTACGCCGCACCGAGCTCGGGTGCGCGCTCTTCGGCACCGAAGATCGGCTTCGTGACGATCTCGACGAGCGGGACCCCGGCGCGGTTGTAGTCGACGAGCGAGTACTCGGCACCCTGGATGCGGCCCGTGGCACCGCCGACGTGCGTCAGCTTGCCGGCGTCCTCTTCCATGTGGGCGCGCTCGATCGGCACGGTGAAGATGGTGCCGTCGGCGAGCTCGACCTCGACCTCGCCCTCGTACGCGATCGGCTCGTCGTACTGCGAGATCTGGTAGTTCTTCGGGTTGTCCGGGTAGTAGTAGTTCTTCCGGGCGAACCGCGAGGACTCGGCGATCGAGCAGCCGAGCGCGAGCCCGAGCTGGATCGAGTACCGCACGGCCTGCGCGTTGACGACCGGCAGCGACCCGGGGAGCCCGAGGTCGACCGGCGTCACGTTCGTGTTCGGCTCGCCGCCGAAGAAGTTCGGCGCGTCCGAGAACATCTTGGTCTTCGTCGCGAGCTCGACGTGGACCTCGAACCCGAGGACCGGCTCGTACAGCCGGAGTGCCTCGTCGAAGTCCATCAGCGCGTCCTTCTGCGCCATCAGATCACACCTTCCTGCGCAGCGGACTGCTGACTCTGGTCGAGGTCCGGGATGCTGTCGATGAGCGGGCGGCCCCACTGCTGCTCGAGCAGGCGTTCGAGGGCGGCGCCGTACCGGTAGAGCCGGGCGTCCTCGCGCTGCGGTGCCATGAGCTGCACGCCCGTGGGGAGCGAGTCCTCGGGAGCGAGGCCGTTCGGGATGCTCATGCCCGGGACGCCGGCGAGGTTCGCCGGGATCGTCGTCAGGTCGTTGAGGTACATCGCCAGCGGGTCGTCGATGCGCTCACCGATCGGGAACGCGGTCGTCGGGGCCGACGGGCTGACCAGCAGGTCGACCTGCTCGAACGCGGCCTGGAAGTCGCGCTGCACGAGGGTGCGGACCTTCTGCGCCGACCCGTAGTAGGCGTCGTAGTAGCCGGCGCTCAGCGCGTACGTGCCGAGGATGATGCGGCGCTTCACCTCGGGACCGAAACCGGCCTCGCGCGTGGCGGCCATGACGTCCTCGACGGTGGCACCGTTCTCGGGCGTCACGCGGAGCCCGAAGCGCACGGAGTCGAACTTCGCGAGGTTCGACGACGCCTCGGCCGGGAGGATCAGGTAGTACGCGCTGATCGCGTAGGCGAACGACGGGGCGTCGATCTCGACGACGACGGCACCGGCCGACTCGAGCAGGGCGACCGTCTCGTGGAAGCGCTGGGTGACGCCCGCCTGGAAGCCCTCGCCACCGGCGAGCTCCTTCACCACGCCGACGCGCAGGCCGCGCAGCGTGTCCGCCTGCAGGCCCTCGCGCGCAGCGGCCGCCATCGACGGCCAGGCGTCGGGGATGCTCGTGGAGTCACGCGGGTCGTGCCCGCCGATGACGTCGTGCAGCAGCGCGGCGTCGAGGACGGTGCGCGACACCGGGCCGACCTGGTCGAGGCTGGAGGCCAGGGCGATCGCGCCGTAGCGGCTCACCCCGCCGTAGGTCGGCTTCACGCCGACGGTTCCGGTGACGGCGCCCGGCTGACGGATCGAGCCGCCGGTGTCCGAGCCGAGGGCGAGCGGTGCCTCGTGCGCGGCGACCGCGGCGGCCGAACCGCCACCGGAGCCACCGGGGATGCGGTCGAGGTCCCACGGGTTGTGCGTCGGGCCGTACGCCGAGAACTCGGTCGTCGACCCCATGGCGAACTCGTCCATGTTCGTCTTGCCGAGCGGCACGAGGCCGGCGGCACGGAGCTTCGCGACCGGGGTGGCGTCGTACGGCGGCACCCAACCTTCGAGGATCTTCGAGCCGGACGTCGTGGGCATGTCCTGCGTGCACAGGACGTCCTTGATCGCGATCGGCACGCCGGCGAGCGGACCGAGGTCGTCACCGGCGGCACGGCGGGAGTCGATCGACTTCGCCGCGGCGATCGCGTTCTGGTTGACGTGCAGGAAGGCGTGGACGTCGCCGTCCACCGCCTGGATGCGGTCGAGGTGCGCCTGGGTGGCCTCGACGCTCGAGACGTCGCGCGCCACGAGGGCGTCGGCGAGCGCCGCGGCGCTCAGCTTCGTGATGTCGGTCACTGCTCTTCTCCCAGGATGGCCGTCACGCGGAACCGTTCGCCGTCGGAGTCGGGTGCGCCCGAGAGCGCCTGCTCCTGCGTGAGGGTCGGACCGACCACGTCGGGTCGGGTGACGTTGCCGAGCGGCACGGGGTGGCTGGTCGCCGGGACGTCCGGGGTGGCGACCTCGGTGACCTTGGCGACGCTGTCGACGATGTGCGACAGCTCCCCCGTGAGCTTCTCGATCTCTTCGGGCGTGAGTGCGATACGTGCGAGGTTCGCCAGGTGGGCGACCTGCTCGCTCGTGATGTCAGGCATGGTGCTCCGTCGATCGGTTCGTGGATTGCGCACCAGTCTATTGGTGCCTCAGTGGCCCTTCTGCTTCCCCTGCGGGTCCTGTGGAGACTGCTGCGCGGGCTGGTCCCCCTGTGGAGACTGCTGTGCCGGCTGCTGCTGACCCTGCTGCTGCGTCGCCGCCGCGTCGCCCTGCGACGCGCCCGACGATCCGTTCGACGACGTGTGGCTGGCCTGACCGATCATCGCCGGGTCCGCAGCCGGCAGCGTGCCACCGCCGACGGTCTGGTCGAGGTACGACATCATCGACTTGCCGACGCCGAACTTCGCGCTGTACCCGGTGGTCCCCTGCAGGAACGGCCAGTTCGCCAGGCTCACGTTGCCCTGGACGTTGCCGATCCAGGTCGCGTTCGTGTACTTCGTGCTCGACGCGACGAGCCAGTTCTGCACGTCACCGTCGGTGGTGCCGGTCTTCGCGAACTTCGGGGTGCTGTCGCCGGGGTTGGCGCTCGCGGCCGTGCCGGACCCGGTGAGGACGCCCTGCAACGCGTAGTCGACCGTCCCCGCCACGTCGGCCGCCACGCCCTGCGTGCAGGACGACGGCGTCGGGGTGATCTTCGTGCCGTCCGACTCGGTGACGGAGTCGATGGCGGTCGGCGTGCAGACGACGCCGCCGTTCGCGAAGCCCGCGTAGGCCTCGGCGAGGTCGATCGGGGACAGGTTGTTCACGCCGAGGATCGACGACGGGGTCTGTCCGAGCGCGCCGCCGGCCGCCGGGTGGATGCCCATCGACTGGGCGAGCTGCGCGATCTTGCACAGGTCGAGCTGCTTGCCCATCGCGGCGTAGGCGGTGTTGATCGACTCCGACGTCGCGGCCTGCACGGTCATCGACGACGGCACGTTCTCGGCGTTCGACACCGGCCAGGTCCCGCCGCTGACGTTCTGGCAGGTGTTCGTGAACTCCGAGTTCTGGAACGTGTGCTCGGTCGTCGACACGGACTGCGAGAGCGTGTGCCCGGTGGCGAGCCACTCTGCGAGCGTGAACACCTTGTACGTCGAGCCGGTCTGGAACCCGCCCGAGTTGCCGTACCCGCTGTCGGCGCTGTAGTTCACCGCGGTCGACCCGGCCGTCGAGGTGTCGCCCTGCGTGTACTGCGTGTTCTGCACCATCGAGAGGATCCGGCCGGTTCCCGGCTCCACGGTGACGTTCGAGCCGCCGACGTCGACGCCGGCCATCGTCGACGGGACGTAGGTCGACAGCGCGGTCTGCGCCTGGGACTGCAGGTCGAGGTCGAGCGAGGTGTGGATCTCGAGGCCCTTGGTGTCGAGCGTCGCGATGCGCTCGGCGGCCGTCTTGCCGAACGCCGGGTCCTGCAGCACCTGGTCGCGCACGTAGTCGCAGAAGTACCCGGCGTCGTACCCGGTCGCGGCCGAGGAGCAGCCGTTCGCCGTGGCGGTGATCTTCGGCGTGACCGGTGTCGCCTTCGCCTGCTCGAGCTCGGACTTCGTGATGTCGTGGTGGACGTACATGCGCTGCAGCACGTAGTCGCGGCGTTCCTTGGTGGCGGCGTAGCCGTTCTTCGCGCCGTTGTCGGCGTTCGACGGCTGGTCGATGCGCAGGTTCGACGGGTTGTTGAGGATCGCGACGAGGGTGGCCGACTGGACGAGCGAGAGGTCCTTCGCGTGCACGCCGAAGTAGTACTCGGCACCGGCCTCGGCGCCGTACACGCGGCCGCCGAGCCCGACGAGGTTCAGGTACCCGGTGAGGATCTGGTCCTTCGAGTACTTCTTGTTCACGGCGATCGCGTACCGCATCTCCTGGAGCTTGCGCTGCGGGGTCACCCCGGCGGCGTCCTCGTAGCACGCGGCGACCTTCTTCTCGGTGTCCGCGGCGTCCTTGCCCGTGAGCTCCTCGCACTGCTGCACGAGGACGTTCTTCACGTACTGCTGGGTGATGCTCGACCCGCCCTGCACGTCACCGCCGACGACCGTCGCCGCCGCACCGCGGAGCGTGCCGACGACGTCGATGCCGCCCTCGTCGTAGAAGCGGGGGTCCTCGGTGTCGATCGCCGCCTGCTTGAGCGTCTTCGCCATCGCCCCGGACGCCACGGTCGTGCGGTTCTCGGCGTAGAACGAGGCGATCTTGACCTGCTGTCCGCCCTTCTCCGCGTAGACGGAGGAGACCTGCTGCGGCGTCTGGATGTCGAGGTAGCTCGGCAGGTCCTCGAAGAAGGACACCGCCCCGGACGTGCTCTCGCCCGCGACGGCGACCCCCGGCGTGACCGCCACGGCGACGAGCATGCCGGCCAGCGCCGACATCGCGACGAACGTCAGGAGAGCACCAGGCCATCGCACCACACGCATGCAGGGCACCGTACGGTCACGATCTGGACTGGTTCTGCCGTGGAACGAGTCCAGGCTGCACCGCCCCTCAGGTTCCCACCCAGGATCAGTCGCGGGGCTGGAGGTCCTGCGGTCGGACGAGGTACATGTCCGGCGACGCCTGCGGCAGCCCGTCGCCACCGCGCTCACCGCGCCGGACCTGCTCGCGCACGAGGTCCCCGCGGCCGACGGCGATGAGCGCCACGTCGTGCAGCGACGCCGTCCCCGGCTTGAGGTAGTCGTTGTGCCCGACCGGTCGGCGGAACACCTCGCCGGCCTCCTGCACGTCGACGCCCCCGGTCAGGTCGAGCACCGTCGAGCCGAACCCCGCGGAGCCGGGATCGGTGCCGAAGTACCCGGAGCCGGCGATCGGGTCGCTGTGCGCGTCGCCGACGAACACCTGCCCGGCACTGACGGCCAGGTCGGCCGAGGTGCGCACGTCGCTCCCCGGCGAGCCCAGGACCGTCAGGGTGTCCGCGCTCATCTCCCCCGAGGCCAGCGCCATGAGCGCCGCGGTCGACCCGTACGAGTGGGCGACGATGTTCACCCGCGGTTCGTCGCCGTCGCGGATCTCCCGGAGCCCGCCGACCGTCCGGGCGAGGCGCTCCCCACCCGTCTTGGCCATGCCGAGCGACATGATGTTCGACAGGTCCGGCGTGCGGTAGCCCATCCACGCCACGACGGCGACACCGTTCCCCGAGCCGGGCGCCGCCAGACCGGCCACGGTCGCCTGCTCGGTGTAGAGGTCGTTCGCGGTGTTCGTGAAGTCCGCCATCTGGCCGGTCACGGTGAAGAACATGCCGGGGACGACGACCGTGACGTCGGCGGCGGTGTCCAGGTCCCCGACAGCGATGGCCGCGCGCCCGGCACCTCGCGTGTCGAGCGTGATGAGGTACCGGTCCGGTGCACCGACCTCGTGCACGAGCGCGTCGCGGACCTGGCCGAGCATCGCGGTCACGGCGGCCGCGGCCGAGTGGTCGGCGAGACCCGTGGCGAGGACCGCCCGGTTCGCACGGTCACGGACCGCGTAGGGCACGCCCTCGAGGTTCCCGACGACGGACGGCGCGAGGGTCGTCAGCGTGTCGCGCTCGTCGTCGGTGAGTCCGGACCACCAGGCGGTGACCTCGGCGGCGGTCGGCGGGTCGTCCTCGGCGGTCGCGAGCACGTGACGGTCCTGCCCGGCACGGAGGAGGTCCGCGCCGCTGAGCGACGACAGGTCGGTGAGGAACGCCTGCCCGCGCTCGACGGTGACCCCACCCGACGCGGACGACGGCCCGGACACGGACACCGACGCGGTCAGGTGTACCCCGGTCATGACCGGTCGGGGTACTGAGGCACCCTCAGGGACCCGCGCGATCGCGTGCACGACGGCCACGGAGTGGGTGGCGGGCGCGACTGGGGCCTCGACCACTCCGAGCGAGTGCATCGAGGCGGTGAGCAGAGCCGCGGCGATGAGCAGCAATCGGGTCTCCCCCGGGAAGGCCGTCCCGTCGACTCCCTGCAGACGACGGGTGATGCTCTATCGAGTGTAAGGAGAATAGCCTTCCCGAGGACGTGCGCGTTGCAACTTGTCCCCCGAACTGGGTGGACACACAGGCGCGCCGTACCGCACCGGCCGACGCCGGACGTGCTCCTGAGTCGGACTCAGTCCTCGGGGTCGTCCCCGGCCGCGTCGCCGAGCGCCGCCGGTCCCTCGGTCACCAGCAGGCGGAACTGCTCGGCGTCGATGATCCGGACCCCGAGTTGTTCGGCCTTGGTGAGCTTCGAACCGGCACCGGGACCGGCCGCGACGAAGTCCGTCTTCTTGCTCACGCTCGAGGCCGCCTTGCCGCCCGCGGCGATGATCGCCTCCTGCGCGCCCTCGCGGCTGTACCCCTCGAGGGAGCCGGTCGCCACGACGGTCAGCCCGCTGAGCACGCCGCCTTCCTCGTCCGCGGCGCCCGGTCCGGGGTGCCCGGGCGTGGTGAACTGCACGCCCGCCGCCGTCCAGCGGTCGATGATGTCGCGGTGCCAGTCGACCTCGAACCAGTCGAGCAGGGCGTCGGCGATGATCCCGCCGACGCCGTCCACCGCGGCGAGTTCCTCGCGCGAGGCGGCCCGGATGGCGTCGAGGGACCCGAAGTGGTTCGCGAGCGCGCGGGCTGCCACCGGCCCGACGTGCCGGATGCTCAGGCCGACCATGATCCGCCAGAGCGGCTTCGTCTTCGCGGCGTCGATGTTCGCGAGCATCTCGAACGCGTTCTTCGACGGGTACCGGCTCGGTTCGCCCGTGTAGTCCGCTCCTCGCGCGTCGGGGTCGAACGGCGGATCGGTCTTCTTGCGCGCCCGGCTGAACGGCGTCACCCGCTTCGGCGCACCGTCGTCGGTGGTCTTCTCCATGCCGGTCTCGGCGTCACGGACGATGACCTCGATCGGGACGATGTCCTCCATCGTCAGGTCGAACAGGCCGGCCTCGGTCTCGAGCGGGGGCTGCTCGGGGTGGAGCGGCTGCGTCAGGGCCGCCGCAGCGACCTCGCCCAGCCCCTCGATGTCGAGCGAGCCCCGGGAGGCGATGTGCTCGACCCGGCCGCGCACCTGCGCCGGGCAGCTCTTCGCGTTCGGGCATCGGAGGTCGATGTCGCCTTCCTTCGCGGGGGCGAGGGGCGTGCCGCACTCGGGGCAGTTCGTCGGCATGACGAACTCGCGCTCGCTGCCGTCGCGGAGTTCGACGACCGGACCGAGCACCTCGGGGATGACGTCGCCGGCCTTCCGGAGCACCACGGTGTCCCCGATGAGGACGCCCTTCGCCTTGACGACCTGCTGGTTGTGCAGGGTCGCCTGGCGCACGACCGACCCGGCGACCTCGGCCGGGGCCATCACCGCGAAGGGCGTGGCGCGACCGGTCCGACCGACGCTGACGACCACGTCGAGGAGCGTCGTGTGGACCTCTTCCGGCGGGTACTTGTACGCGATCGCCCATCGCGGGGCGCGGGACGTCGACCCGAGTTCCTCGTGCAGGGCGAGGTCGTCGACCTTGATCACGATGCCGTCGATCTGGTGCTCGACCGAGGCCCGTCGCTCGCCGTAGTCCTTGACGAAGGCCAGCACCTCGTCGATGGAGTCGAAGACCCGGTAGTGCGAACTCGTCGGCAGGCCCCACGTCTGCAGGAGCTCGTACACCTCGGACTGCGCGCGGACGTCGGTGTCCCGTTCGAGTTCGCGGACGGGCCACGCGCCGATGCCGTGCACGAGCATGCGCAGCCGACGGAGCCGGTCCACCATGAGCTCGCGCTTCGCCTCGGACTTGCCCTCTTCCTTCTGGCGGAGGGATCCGGCTGCCGCGTTGCGCGGGTTCGCGAAGACCCGCTCCCCCGCGTCGCGCTGCTTGGCGTTCAGTTCGTCGAACTGCTCGACCGGGAAGAAGATCTCGCCACGGACCTCGACGAGGGGCGGGTGCCCGGAACCGGACAGGCGGTCCGGGATCGTGCCCATCGTGCGGACGTTGCCGGTGACGTCCTCGCCGACGACGCCGTCACCGCGCGTCGCGGCCGACACGAGCCGACCGTTCTCGTACCGGAGGTTGATCGCGAGCCCGTCGATCTTCAGCTCGGTGAGGAACCGGACGCGCTCGGCACCGGCGTCGCGCTGCACCTTGACCGCCCAGTCGACGAGTTCGTCCGGGCTGAAGACGTTGTCGAGGCTGAGCATCCGCTCGGCGTGCTCGACCGGCGCGAACTGCACGGTCTGCGCCTGGCCGCCCACGGTCTGGGTCGGGCTGTCCTCGGTGAGGAGTTCCGGGAATCGCTGCTCGATCGCGTCGAGGCGGTGGACGAGCCCGTCGTACTCGCCGTCCGCGACCGTCGACCCGTTCTCGTCGTAGTACGCGTGCCGCAGCTCGTTGATGCTGGACCGGAGCCGGTCGACCTCACGCTGCGCCTGCGCCGCGTCGAGTGCGGCGGGGTCGATCGTCTCGAACGTCGAGTCCGCGGGCGTCGTGTCGCTCATGCCCTCAGTTCTACCGGCAACCACCGACCGGACGCGCAGCCGACGGGCAACCCGGGAGCGCCGCGCGGTCAGACGGCGGCGGGTACCGCCGACACCGTCGCGTCGATCGTGCACTGCCCGAGCACCCGGGTGCCGACGTACACGACCGCGGTCTGCCCCGGCGCGACGCCCGAGAGCGGCTCGTCGACGTCGATGACCAGCTGGCCGTCGGTGACCCGTGCGGTCGCGGGCACCGGGTCGGCGTGCGCCCGGATCTGCACGTCGCACGCGAACGGCGTGGACGGGTCGGCCGGTGCCGTCCCGGCCCAGGTGAAGCGCGACCCGGACATCGAGGTCACGTCGAGGGCCTCCTTCGGGCCGACCACGACGGTGTTCTCCTTCGGGCGGATCTCGAGCACGAACCGCGGCTTGCCGTCCGGTGCCGGTCGACCGAGGTGCAGTCCGCGCCGCTGTCCGACCGTGTACCCGGTCGCCCCGTCGTGCGCACCGACGACCGTGCCGTCCCGCTCGACGACGTCGCCGGGGGCGGTGCCGACGCGGTCCGCCAGCCAGCCCCGGGTGTCGCCGTCCGGGATGAAGCAGATGTCGTAGGAGTCGGGCTTCTGCGCCACGGTGAGGCCCCGCGCTGCCGCCTCGGCCCGGACCTCGTCCTTCGAGGGCGTCGCTCCGAGCGGGAACATCGCGTGCTGGAGCTGCTCGGCGGTCAGGACGCCGAGGACGTACGACTGGTCCTTCGCCCACGCCGCCGAGCGGTGCAGCTCGCGCGCCCCGTCCGGACCGGTGACGATCGAGGCGTAGTGCCCGGTGCAGACGGCGTCGAACCCGAGGGCGAGCGCCTTCTCGAGCAGCGCGGCGAACTTGATCCGCTCGTTGCAGCGCATGCAGGGGTTCGGCGTGCGGCCGGCCTGGTACTCGGCCACGAAGTCGTCGACGACGTCCTCCTTGAACCGGGCCGAGAAGTCCCACACGTAGTACGGGATGCCGAGCGCGGACGCGGCGCGCTGGGCGTCCATCGAGTCCTCGATCGTGCAGCAGCCGCGGCTGCCGGTGCGCAGGGTCCCGGGCATGCGGCTCAGCGCCAGGTGCACACCGACCACGTCGTGCCCGGCGTCGACCGCCCGGGCTGCGGCCACCGCCGAGTCGACCCCACCGCTCATCGCCGCCAGAACTCGCATGGCTCCAGGGTAACCCGCCGACGAAGCGGTACCGCGGGCGTACCGTTGTCCGAGCGATGACCTCCGAGACCCCTGCCTTCGACTTCCGGTCGGTCCTGCTGTCCGGGTTCCTGCCCGCAGCGCTCTTCGCGATCGGCGAGGGCGCGATCATCCCGATCATCCCGATCGCGGCGAGCTCCCTCGGCGCGAGCCTGGCGTTCGCGGGCTTCGTCGCGGCGCTCATCCTCGTGGGCGAGCTCATCGGGGACGTACCGTCCGGGGTGGTGGTCGCCCGCATCGGGGAGCGCAACGCGATGATCGGCGCGGCGGTCGTCTCCGTCGTCGGGCTCCTGGTGTGCACGGCCGCCCCGAACGCCTGGGTCCTCGCGCTCGGGGTGTTCCTCGTCGGTGTCTCCACCGCCGTCTTCGCGCTCGCCCGGCACGCGTACATGACGACCGCGATCCCCCTCCACATCCGGGCACGGGCGCTGTCGAGCCTCGGTGGTGTGTTCCGCTTCGGCTACTTCGTCGGTCCGTTCATCGCCGCCGGTGTCGTGCACCTGACGGGCACCACGCAGAGCGCGTTCTGGATCCACATCGTCTGCTGCCTCCTGGCGGCGGTGACGCTCCTCGTCCTGCGCGACCCCGCGACGGGCGCACGCGGCTTCCGCAGGCCGAGCCGCGCCTCCCGGCCCACGACGGACGACGCGACCGTCACGACCGACGCGACCACCACGGAGCCGCCCACCGACACCGGCGCGCAGTTCGTCCAAGAGGAAGCGCACGGCCTCTTCCGCACCATCCGCGCGAACCGGGCCGTGCTCCTCCGGCTCGGCAGCGGTGCCGGCCTGATCGGCGCGCTCCGCGCCGGCCGCCAGGTCATCCTGCCGCTCTGGGCGGTCAGCGTCGGGCTCGACGACTCGACCGCAGCGCTCGTCATCGGCATCGCCGGTGCGGTCGACTTCGCGCTCTTCTACACGAGCGGGCAGATCATGGACCGGTGGGGCCGCCTGGCGAGCGCACTCCCCTGCATGGTCGGGCTCAGCATCAGCTACTTCCTGCTCGCGTGGTCCGGACACCTCGACGCCCGGGTGGGCTGGTTCGTCGCGATCGCGATGGGGATGTCGCTCGCGAACGGGGTCGGGTCGGGCATCCTCATGACGCTCGGCGCGGACCTCGCGCCGCGGGACCACCCGGCGCCGTTCCTGGGCGCCTGGAGGTTCACCGGCGACTTCGGGCAAGCCGCCGCACCGCTCCTCATCTCCGGCGTGACCGCCGTCGCGTCGATCGCCGTCGCGAGCGGCGTGATGGGGGTGCTCGGCCTGGTCGGCGCGGGCATCCTGTTGCGGTACGTGCCGCGGTACCTCCCGCGGAAGCTGCGCTGACCGTCCGCCGAACGGCCGGTCGGGGCGGCCCAGGAGGCGCGGATCACGTCCGGCGCGCGGGCGGCGCTCGGTAGACTGCCGCTGCTCGCGGGAGTGGTGGAATCGGTAGACACGCAGGATTTAGGTTCCTGTGCCCCTGGCGTGAGGGTTCGAGTCCCTCCTTCCGCACCAGAAGTTGCGTCCTCACGCATCTCATACCACCGAGGGACGTTGCCGTCATCGGCGGACGGTACCCTCGTCCTGCGGGACGCCTCCCCGTGTCCCCGCCTCCACGACCGGAAGAACCATGCACTCCGTCGCACTCGCCCTGATCCCCTGGCTGGATCCGCAGTACATCCTCGACAACTTCGGGGCCATCGCCGTGTTCGTGGTGTGCGCCATCATCTTCGCCGAGACCGGGCTGCTCGTCGGCTTCATCTTCCCGGGCGACAGCTTGCTCGTCATCACCGGCCTCTTCGCGTTCGACCGCGGTGGCGAGATCGGCGGCATCCCCGTCTGGATCGCCGCGCTGATGATCGCCGCGTCCGCGTTCCTCGGCGGCGAGCTCGGCTACTACATCGGCAAGAAGGCCGGCCCGCCCATCTTCGAGCGCAAGGAGAGCGGGCTGTTCTCCAAGGCGAACGTCGACCGCACGAACGCGTTCTTCCACCGGTTCGGGCCCCTCGCGGTGATCCTCGCCCGGTTCGTCCCCGTCGTGCGGACGTTCCTGCCGATCGCCGCCGGTGTGGGCCGGATGAACTACAAGAAGTACTCGCTGTACAACGCGATCGGTGCCGTCGTGTGGGGCGTCGGGGTGACGTTCCTCGGGTACTTCATCGGGCACATCCCGTTCGTCGCGCACATCGTCCGCGAGTACATCGACATCATCCTGCTCGCGGCCGTCGTCGTGACGGTCGTGCCCATGGCGCTGACGTACTTCCGGAACGCGCGCAAGGCGAAGCGCGACGAGGCCGCGGCCGAGGCGGGGACCGAGCCGCAGCGCTGACGGTCCGTCCTGACGGACAGGAGGCGCGGTGCCGGCTGGCACCGCGCCTCCTGTCCGTCGCGGGCCGTGCCGGCCGGGCCGCCCGTGCCGCCCCGCTCGGTCCGCTCGGTCCGCTCGCGTCGCCGAGCGGGCGAAATACGTCCCCCTCGGCGCCTCCCGACGGCCCGTTTCGCCCGCTCGCCGCACGCCCGCCGCGCCGAGCCGCCGCCCGCTCCGCCGAGCGGGCGAAGTACGTCCCCCGCGGCGCCTCCCGACGGCCCTTTTCGCCCGCTCGCCGCACGCCCGCCGCGCCGAGCCGCCGCCCGCTCCGCCGAGCGGGCGAAGTACGCCCCGCTCGGCGCCTCCCGGCGGCACATTCCGCCCGCTCGCCGCGGGCCCGCGGCGGCGCCGGGCCCTCGCGCGGACGCGCGCCCGCGCAGCCGCGCGTCAGACGCCGAAGTACTCCCGCACCACCGGCGCGATCCCGCGGAACGCCTTGCTCCGGTGCGACAGCGCGTTCTTCTCCTCGCGCGTCAGCTCCGCCGACGTCCGGTCGGCGTCGTCCGGCCGGAAGACCGGGTCGTACCCGTGCCCGCCGTCGCCGATGGGCTCGGTCGTGACCTCGCCGTTCCAGACCGCCTCGACCACGTGCTCGGTGCCGTCCGGCGTGACGAACGCCGCGGCGCACACGAACGCCGCCGTGCGCTCGACGACCCCGTCGAGGTTCCGCAGCAGCAGCGCGATGTTGTCCGCGTCGACCCGCGTGCCGGCGTACCGCGCCGAGTGGATGCCGGGAGCACCGTCCAACGCGTCCACAGCGATGCCCGAGTCGTCGGCGAGCGCCGGGAGCCCCGTGTGCGCGACCGCCGCCCGGGCCTTGATGAGGGCGTTCGCGGCGTAGGTGTCCCCGTCCTCGACGGGCTCCGGGCCGTCGTACCCGACGAGCTCGACGCCGTCGCCCAGCGCCGACCCGAGGATCTCGCGCAGCTCGACGACCTTGCCCTGGTTGTGCGTCGCCAGGACCACCGTGCGGGAGGTCACGCGAGCCCCAGCACGGACTTCTGGATCGCCGCGAGGGACTGGTTGCCCGCGAGCCCGAGGTCCAGCAGCACGTTGAGCTCGTCGCGGTCGAAGGGTGCGTGCTCGGCGGTCCCCTGCACCTCGATGAACTTGCCCGACCCGGTCGTGACGATGTTCATGTCGGTGTCGGCGGCGGAGTCCTCGGTGTACGCGAGGTCGAGCATCGGCTCGCCCTTGACGATCCCGACGGAGATGGCCTGCACGCTGTCGAGCAGCGGGGTCGCCTTCTTCGCCACGAACCCGCGGTCGCGCCCCCACTCGATCGCGTCCACCATCGCGACGTACGCGCCCGTGATCGACGCCGTGCGGGTGCCGCCGTCGGCCTGGAGCACGTCGCAGTCGATGACGAGCGTGTTCTCGCCGAGACCCTTCGTGTCGACGACCGCGCGGAGCGATCGGCCGATCAGGCGGGAGATCTCGTGCGTGCGCCCGCCGACCTTGCCCTTGATCGACTCACGCTGCATGCGCTCGTTCGTCGAGCGGGGCAGCATCGAGTACTCGGCGGTGACCCAGCCGGTGCCCTTGCCGGCGAGCCACCGCGGGACGCCGTTCGTGAAGGACGCGGTGCAGAGCACCCTGGTGTTGCCGAACGAGATGAGCGCGCTGCCCTCGGCCTGCGTGCTCCACCCCCGCTCGATCGTGACGGGACGGTGGTCGGTTGCGGTGCGGCCGTCGATGCGGAGCGTGTCGCTCATGGGGTCCTTTCGATGCGGGGCAGCGTGATGGCCCCGGTCTGGAGGTGGCCGACGCTGGAGACCTCGGGGCCGAGGAAGCGTCGGGCGAGTCGGATGAAGCCGTTCTTGTCGTCGCCGGTCGCCTCGAACGAGTAGGTCGGCGGCTCGGTGGCAGTGCGTTCGAGCCCGTGCTCGACGAGTCGTCGGTACACGTCGTTGGCGGTCTCCTCGGCGCTGGAGACGAGCGTCACGTCCGGACCCATCACGTACTGGATCGCGGCGGACATGAGCGGGTAGTGGGTGCACCCGAGGACGAGCGTGTCGACGTCGGCTGCGCGGATCGGTGCGAGGTAGCCCGCAGCGACCTCGCGGAGCGCTGGGGAGGAGGTGTCCCCCGCCTCGACGAACTCGACGAAGCGCGGGCATGCCGCGAGGCTCAGACTGATGTCCGACGCGACCGCGAAGGCGTCCTCGTACGAGCGCGACGCGATGGTGCCGACCGTGCCGATCACGCCGATGCGTCCGGTGCGGGTCTGCTTGACGGCGGCGCGTGCAGCGGGCTGGATGACCTCGACGACGGGGATGCCGTAGGCCTGCTCGTACCGTTCGCGGGCGTCCCGGAGCACCGCGGACGAAGCGGTGTTGCACGCGATCACGAGGGCCTTCACACCCTGTTCGACGAGGTCGTCCATCACCTCGAGCGCGTAGCGACGGACGTCCGCGATGGGCTTCGGGCCGTACGGCGAGTGCACGGTGTCGCCCACGTACCGGATGCTCTCGCGTGGCAGCTGGTCGATGATGGCGCGGGCCACCGTGAGTCCGCCGACCCCGCTGTCGAAGACTCCGATCGGTGCATCCGTCACGACACCAGCGTACCGAGCGCGCGGGCCCGCCCGCCCCGCGAGCGGGCGGAACACGCACCGCTCGCCGCGCCGACCCAACGGAATCCGCCCGCTCGCGTCAACGTCCCGTCCAGGAGGCGCGACCCGCCCCCGCCAGGCCGCCCTGCGCCTCCAGGCGGCCGCCCCACCCCGCGAGCGGGCGAAACACGCACCGCCCGCCGCGCCGACCCGGCACACACCGCCCGCTCGCGTCCACGTCCCGCCCAGGAGGCGCGAGCCGACCCCGCCAGACCGCCCCGCGCCTCCAGGCGCCACCCCCACCCGCGAGCGGGCGGAACACGCACCGCCCGCCGCGCCGACCCGGCACGTACCGCCCGCTCGCGCACGCCGGCCGGCGGATCCGTACCTCCGGGCCCGGGCGACACTAGTGTCGGAGAGGTGACCAGCGCGCTCCTCACGGACCAGTACGAACTCACCATGGTCGACGCGGCCCTCAAGGACGGCACGGCCGACCGCCGGTGCGTGTTCGAGGTCTTCGCCCGCCGCCTGCCGGACGGGCGCCGCTACGGTGTCGCCGCGGGCCTCGGCCGGTTCCTGACCGCGCTGACGGACTTCCGGTTCGGCGACGAGGAGATCGCGTTCCTGCGCGACCGCGGCGTCATCGATGCCGGGACGGCGTCGTACCTCGCCGACTACCGGTTCACCGGGGACATCCGCGCCTACCGCGAGGGCGAGGTCTTCTTCCCGAACTCCCCCGTCCTCCAGATCGAGGGCACCTTCGCCGAGGCCGTCGTGCTCGAGACCCTCGCGCTGAGCATCTTCAACGCCGACAGTGCGATCGCGAGCGCCGCCGCACGCATGGTCTCCGCTGCCGACGGTCGTCCGCTCGCCGAGATGGGCTCCCGGCGCACCGGCGAGTGGAACGCCGTCGCCGCCGCCCGGGCCGCGTACATCGCGGGCTTCGGGGCGACGAGCAACCTCGAGGCCGGGCGCACCTGGGGCATCCCGACGATGGGCACCGCGGCGCACGCGTTCACGCTCCTCCACGACTCGGAGGAGGACGCCTTCCGGTCGCAGATCGAGGCCCTCGGGACCGGCACGACGCTGCTCGTCGACACCTACGACATCGAGGCCGCGGTCGACACCGCGGTCCGGCTCACCGACGGCAAGCTCGGCGCGGTCCGCATCGACAGCGGCGACCTGCCGTCCGTCGTGGCGTCGGTCCGCGCACAGCTCGACCGGCTCGGGGCGACCGACACGAAGATCACGGTCACGAACGACCTCGACGAGTACACGATCGCGGCACTCCGCGCGGCGCCGGTCGACTCCTACGGCGTCGGGACCTCGGTGGTCTCCGGATCGGGCCACCCGGCCGCGGGCATGGTCTTCAAGCTCGTCGCACACCGCGACGCGAGCCACCGCGACGCGGGCCAGCGCGACGCAGCCGACGGCGGTGCGAACGACGACGGCTGGGTCCCGGTCGCGAAGAAGTCGGCCGAGAAGGCCACCGTCGGCGGACGCAAGCAGGCCGGCCGCCGCCTCCGCAACGGCATCGCCACCGCCGAGGTCGTGCTGACCACGGGTCAGGTCGGGCCGGACGAGCGCCCGCTGCTCGTCCCCGTGGTGACGAACGGCGAGGTGGACCCGGCGTTCCTCGGCGTGCAGGGCGTCGAAGCGGCCCGCGCGCACCACAAGATGGCGAAGGCCGAGCTGCCCGCCGACGCGTCACGCATCGGTCGGGGCGACCCGGCCATCCCCACGCTCGTCATCTGAGCGTCGGCGTCACTCCGCCTTCATCTTCTCGTAGATCGCCTTGCAGTCGGGGCAGACCGGGAACTTCTCTGGGTCGCGCCCGGGGATCCACTTCTTCCCGCACAGCGCCTTGACGGGCTTGCCGGTCAGGGCCGACTGCAGGATCTTGTCCTTCTTGACGTAGTGCGAGAAGCGCTCGTGGTCGCCGGGCTCGATCGCCTCTTCCTCGAGGAGCTTCTCGAGCTCGCGGTCCATCACGTCGAGGCCGCCACCGGGTTCCGTCATGCTCATGCGTCCAGGGTACGACGACCGGGCGCGCGCCGCGACGGTCCGCAACGCGCGGGGGCGTGGCCGACCCGTGACGGCCTGGAGGCGCGGGGCGGGGTCGACCCGCGCCTCCAGGCCGTCAGGTGGTCACCCCGGGAGGCGACCCGGCTCAGTTGCGCTGCGCTGCGGCCAGCAGGTCCGGCCCGTGGCGGTCGAAGAGGCGACCGCCGATCGCGACGCCCGCCGCCAGTACGACCACGCCGACCAGGATCCCGACGACGAGGGTCAGGACCCCCCACGGCTCCGGGCCGTCGACGAAGGCGAGCACCGCGAGCCAGGCCGCGGGGACGGAGCAGACCAGGATCCCGACCACCATCGACGACTGCGCGACCGAGGCGAGGACGCCGGCGGCCTGCGGCTGCTGGAAGGGGTGGTCGCCCGGTCGGACCGTCGGGTAGGGCAGCAGGACGGACACGACGCTCGACAGCCCGAGGCCGGACAGGAGCGCGCTCGTGCTCACGCCGACCAGCAGCGGGAAGGCCGTCCAGTCGCCGAACAGCCACGCGGAGACCCACGAGCCGGCGACGAGTGCGGGGATGCCCACGGTGAGCACCGGCACGAGGCGACCGAGTCGGTCGCTCCAGCCCGGGGCTCCCGAGGCGACGTGCAGCCACACCGCGGTGTTGTCGTACGAGACGTCGTTGTGCGGCAGGAAGCCCGCGATGAGCGCCATCAGCGGCAGCGGCACCAGGGCGGTCCAGTGCCACGGCACGCCGGCCACCCCGAGCGGGATGACGACGAGCGGGACGAAGACGATGATCAGGTAGGACGCGCGGTACCGCGGGTCGCGTCCCCAGTAGGTGAGGGCCCGTGCCGCCACCGCGCCGACGGGCGTGGACCCGAGCGTGTCGAACCAGCCGAGGCCCCGGTACCGACGGGTCCGCGTACGGCCGTCGACGGTCTCGAGCGCCCGGCCGACCACGGCCCACCATGCGAGGCCGAGCAGGGCCACGACGACCACCGCGATGACGAGCTTGACGATGCCCTCGCCCACACGGCCGCTCGCGACGTCGGCCGGGACGGCCCAGGCGGCGCCCCACGGCGTCCATCCGGCGATGTCGGCGACGCGCTGCATCTCGGCGCCGGCCGGGTCGAGCCAGTCGACGCGGAGCAGGAGCGAGACGGCCGGGATCGCCAGCACGACGATCACCAGCGCGACCAACCAGCCGGCGTCCCGCGACCGGTGCGGACCGATCAGGGACGCACCGACGGCGCTGCCGACGCGGATGAGCAGGGCGCACGTGGCGATGGCGAGGAGGGCGGCGACGACGCCGAGGACGCCGACACCCGCACCGCGCATCCACGCGACCGACTGCGCGACGGCCACGACGGCGACCGCGACGACCGGGACCCCGATGAGTCCGGCGACCCCGAGCCCGACCGCCAGATCACGTCGGCCGATGCCGAACACGGTGAAGCGCCGCGGATCGAACTGGTCGCCGCGCCCGACGACGAGCGGGACGACCGTGAACGCGAAGGCGATGAGCGTGCCGACCGGGACGACGACCGAACGTGCGACCTCGGGTGCGGCGTCACGGAGCCCGACGACCTCGATCGCGACGAGCACCGCGGCGACGAGTCCCGCGAGGCTGCCGAGCACGACGAGGACCGACCGACGGGCGCTCCCGCGGACCTCGCCCGCGAGCAGGTCCGCCCTCAGCCGGAGAAGCTGTGCAACCATTCCATGCTCTCTGCCACGACGCGGCCGCCCGCGAGTTCGACGAACTTGTCCTCGAGGCTCTTGCGCCCGCGGACCTGCGCCATCGTGCCGGAGGCGAGGACCTTGCCGCCGACGATGATGGCGACGGAGTCACACGTGCGCTGCACGAGCTCCATGGAGTGGCTGGAGAGCACCACCGTGCCGCCCCCGCGCGTGTAGCGACGGAGGATCTCGGTGATGGTCGCTGCGCTCACCGGGTCGACGGACTCGAACGGTTCGTCGAGCACGAGCACCCGGGGCGAGTGGATGAGCGTCGCCGCGAGGGCGATCTTCTTCGCCATGCCCACGGAGTAGTCGGCGACCTGACGGCCGAGCGCCTCGCCGAGACCGAACGCCTCGGCCAGGTCGCTGCTGCGCTTGCGCGCAGTGGCGCCGTCGAGCCCGCGGAGGGTCGCCGAGTAGTACAGCAGCTGCGCGCCGGTCAGCCGGTCGAACAGCCGGAGCCGGTCCGGGAGCACGCCGAGGTCCCGCTTGGCGGCGGTCGGGTCGGCCCACACGTCGTGGTCGAGCACGGTCACGCTGCCGGCGTCGGGGCGCAGGAGTCCGGTGACCATCGACAGGGTGGTCGTCTTGCCGGCGCCGTTCGGGCCGACGACGCCGAAGATCGAGCCCTGGCGGATCTCGAGGTCGACCTCGTCGACGGCGAGGGTCTGGCCGTAGCGCTTCACGAGGCCGTCGGCACGGAGGACGACGGGCTGCTGGGGCTGCTTGGCCGTGGGCGCGGGGCGCTTCGTGCCGCTCGGGCGCTTCTTCGCGGGCTTGGTGTCGGGCGCCGGGGTGTCCGCTGCGGTGTCGGCTGCTGCCGTGTCGGCTGCGGGGTCCGTGGCGGTTGCGGTGTCCGTCGGGGTCGCGCGGTCGGTCGGGGTCGCACGGTCGGTCGGGGTCGCGTCCGTCTCATCGGTCGCGTCCGTGCCGGCGGTCGCGTCCGTCTCGTCCGCCCCGTCGCGCGGGCCAGGAGGCACAGTGCCGGTCGTCCCCGCCGTCTGCGTCGGGCGGGTGGCACGTCCCTTGCCGCCGCGCGCCTTGGCAGGGCGGCGACCGGTGGTCGTCGGCGCCACCGCCTGCGCGGCGACGCGGTCCGCCCCCGTCTCCGTCGTCTCGGTGGCCGTCGTGTCGTCGGTCATCGTGTCCTCAGCGGAGGCGTCGTGTGCATCCCCGTCCCCCATGTCGTCGTCAGCGGCGTCTCCCGCCGCGGTGGCGTCGTCGTCGTCGATGGCCGCGTCGTCGTCGCCGTCGGCGACCGCTTCGGCCTCGGTGTCGGCGTCCGCTTCCTCGGTCAGCCAGGCAGCGTCCGACGTGGCGTACACGTCGTCGTCGTCCCCTGCTGCTGCGGCCACCGCCCCACCGTACCAACGCTCACCGGACAGCGGGGGACGCCTCGGGCGCGGTGTCCCGAATCCCCGGTGCTGTGTCACGAAATGAGCACGAAGCGGCCGAGACCGTACCCCGGTGGAGGGTCGTTCCGTATCATTCACCGAGGCACGACGAAGTGTTCACCACTTGGAAACCTGCCCCGGCCGGTGTCCCCGTGACGATCCCTCCCTGCGAATGCGCGCAGAGACGGCGGTCTTCCCGGGCAGATCGGATCTTCCGGGAGCACACTCGACGAGGCCCGCCCGTGCCCCAGGGCGCGCGGGCGGACACCAGAAGGGACCAGCATGACCACGCAGATCGTCATCCTCGCAGCGGGGATGGGCAGCCGCCTCGGGCGCAGCCTGCCGAAGCCGCTGACCGAACTGAGCGACGGCCGCACCATCATGCAGCAGCAGTTCGACAACATCCGTGCGGCGTTCGGTTCGAGCGCACGCGTCACGATCGTCGTCGGCTACAAGTCGGAGTACATCGTCGAGGCCTTCCCCGAGGCGAACTTCGTCTACAACGAGTCCTACGACTCCACGAACACCTCGAAGAGCCTGCTCCGTGCCCTCAAGGCGACGGGCAAGGGCGGCGTGCTCTGGATGAACGGCGACGTCGTCTTCGACCCGCGTGCCCTGGTGCGTGCGGCCGACATGATCGACGAGGACCGCTCGTTCGTCAGCGTCAACACCGACAAGGTCTCCGACGAAGAGGTCAAGTACACGGTCGACGCCGAGGGCTTCATCCACAAGCTGTCGAAGCAGGTCGTCGGTGGTCTCGGCGAAGCCGTCGGCATCAACTACGTCTCCTCGAAGGACAAGCAGGCGCTCATCCGCCAGCTCGGTCGCGTCGACGACCAGGAGTACTTCGAGGGCGGCATCGAGGCTGCCATCGCCGAGGACGGGCTACTCTGGAGCCCGATCGACATCTCGGACCTCTACGCGGTCGAGATCGACTTCGCCGAGGACCTCGAGCGCGCGAACAACCTGTTCGCCTGAACCAGCGTCAAGACCCCCTCGGCGGTTCCGCCCGAAGGGAAACCGTGACCACAGCGAGTGCGCCGACCGCGCCCGCGGCTGCCGCACCAGCGGCGTCCCGGAGCGCCGGTCGGCGCTATCGTCATGCCCTCTGGCTGCTGACGATCCGAGACCTCCGCGTCCGCTACTCGACCTCGGCGCTCGGCTACTTCTGGTCGATCCTCGACCCGCTCGTGATGTCGGCGATCTACTGGTTCGTCTTCACGCAGGTGTTCCACCGCGGGTCGGTCGGCGAAGAGCCGTACATCGTGTTCCTGCTGTCGGCGCTGCTGCCGTGGATGTGGTTCACCGGTGCCGTCTCGGACTCCACGCGGGCGTTCATCAAGGAGACCAAGCTCATCCGGTCGACGACGATCCCGCGCAGCATCTGGGTCGCCCGGGTCACGGCGTCGAAGGGCATCGAGTTCCTCCTCAGCCTGCCGGTCCTCGCCGTGTTCGCGATCGCGACGGGGGCGCACTGGCACTGGGAGATCGCGCTCTACCCGCTCGCGATCGTGCTGCAGTGCGCGCTCGTGTACGGGCTCGGCCTGATCGTCGCGCCGCTCGTGGTCTTCTTCCGTGACCTCGAGCGTGCGGTGAAGCTCGTGCTCCGGTTCCTCTTCTACGCATCGCCGATCATCTACGGCACGTCGGCACTGCCCGACAAGCTGCACGACCTCGCGGCCTTCAACCCGCTCAGCGGCATCTTCGGCATCTACCGCGCCGCGTTCTTCCCGTCGCAGCTGAACTGGTTCGAGGTCGGGGTGTCCGTCGTCGTCACGGTCGTCGTCCTCGCGATCGGACTCGTCGTGTTCCGCCGCAGCGAGCACCGCGTCCTGAAGGAGCTGTGATGACCGCCACCGAGCAGACCAGCCGCAGCGCGACGGTCGCCCCCGTGATCTCCGTCCGCGACGCCGGCATCCGGTTCAAGCGCAACCGTCGGGCGAGCCGGAGCTTTAAGGACCTCTTCGCCGGCAGCAACCGCCGCAAGCGCGCGGACGAGTTCTGGGCGCTCCGCGGTGTGTCGTTCGACGTCCGCCCGGGTGAGGCGATCGGGGTCGTCGGCCGCAACGGTCAGGGCAAGTCGACGCTGCTGAAGCTCGTGGCCCAGGTCATGCTCCCCGACGAGGGACGCATCCACGTCGGTGCTGGCGTCGCACCCCTGATCGAGATCACCGGTGGCTTCGTCGGAGACCTCTCGGTCCGCGACAACGTCTACCTCACGGCGGGACTGCACGGCATGTCCCGGGCCGAGATCCGCGACGCCTTCGACGAGATCATCGAGTTCGCCGAGATCGGCGACTTCGTCGACACCCCGTACAAGCACCTGTCGAGCGGCATGAAGGTGCGCATCGCGTTCGCGGTCATCTCGCGCCTCGACGAACCGGTGATCCTGGTGGACGAGGTCCTGGCGGTCGGCGACAAGGGGTTCCGCGAGAAGTGCTACAAGCGGATCGAGGAGCTCCTCGCCGGCGGCCGCACGCTGTTCTTCGTCTCGCACAGCGACAAGGACCTCCGCCGCTTCTGCGAGCGTGGGCTGTACCTTGACAAGGGTCGTCTGCAGCTCGACGGCACGATCGAGGAAGCACTGCAGCGGTACTCGTCCGACTACGCCGTCTGACCACCGATCCCCGTCCACAACCAGGGTCCCCCGGGCCGCTCTCCACAGCCACCGCTCCCCCGAGCCGAACCGGCCCCCGGACGTCAGACCCTCACCCTACGGTGACGGCATGCACCACCCGACACCGGCCTACCCCGTCCCGTTCTCGATCGACCGTTCCCGTGCTCCGCGCCGCTACGACCTGCTGAACACCGGCGACGAACCCGTCGACGGCATCACGCTCACCCACCTCGGCACCGGCTACTGCCCGCCGCTCGCCGTGCACCGGCTCGAACCGGGTCGGTCGCTCTCGATCGCCGTGTTCGGCGCCACCACCGACGACACGGGCGTGGTGATCGTCCGCTGGCGTCGACCGGACCGCTCCGAGTACCTCTGGCGGATGTCCCTCGTGGGTGACGCCCGTGCTGCCTGACCGTCCTCGTCGTGCCACCGCCGACCGGTGGGTCCGGGTCGGTCCCTCAGTCCTCGCCGCGCGACGCCGCGACGGTCTGCCAGCGGGCGAGCAGCCGTTCGACCGCGTCGTGCAGCCGCTTCGTCGCCGCACCCGGCGTCGTGTCCCCGAAGTACCGCTCGACCCAGTGCTGCAGCTTCGCGAGCTCGGCGGCGTCGTTCGCCGCGGCGTCGACCCGCGCGACGACGTCCTGCGCATCAGACGCCGTCAACCAGTTGGCGTCACTCAGGTACCCTCGCTCGTCGACGTCCGCCTCGGGCGAGACCGGCCGGGTCACGATGAGCGGCTTGCCCACGGCGAGCCGGTCGTAGATCATCGCGCTGATGTCCGTGATCGCCACGTCCGCTCCGGCGAGCTGCCACCCCAGCTCGGCACCGTCGTCGTACACGTGGTGGGCGCCCGGGTCGGCGGCGTTGGCGCTCGCGATGGCAGCGACGATCCGCTCGTGCGCCGCCTTGTACGCGGCGTCGCGCACACCGCTGCGGGGGTGCGGCCGGTAGACGAGCCGGTGCGTCGGCGATGCGAGCACCCGTTCGGCGATCGTGGTGCCGTGGCTCGCGATCGACCCGTAGGCGGCCGCTGCGCGGTCCCCCTCCCACGTCGGCGCGTAGAGCACGACCGTGCGGTCGTCGGCCGGGTACGGCGCGGCGCCGGCGAAGTGGTCGGCCTGCGGGCGACCGACCGAGATCGTCCGGGCATCCAGGTCGTAGTCCCACAGGGCGTCCGACAGCCGTCCACGAGCGGCGTCACCGGCGATCAGGGCGTAGTCGTACGCCTTGAACTGGTTCGTCGTCATGTACATCTTGTCGCTCTCGCCGTGGTTCACGAAGACGTGCCACATGCGCCCGTACCGCATCATCTGGAAGTTGCGGGCGTTCTGGTTGACGTAGAAGACGATCTTCGGGGCCTGCTGCTCGACGAACTGCTCGAGGTCGACGACCTGGCGCGCGTAGACCACGGGCACCGGGGACTCGTCGAGCAAGGTGAGCATGGTGCCGGGGCTCCGCGCGATGATCGCGACCGGGTGGGTCGCCGCGAGTTCGGCGAGGGGGGCGTACCACTGCCGCACCTGGTACATGTTCACGGGGCCGTCGGCGAAGTAGACGGCGATCTCCACGGTGCCCGGAGCAGGGGCCGCCACCGACGGCAGTCGGCGTGCGAGTTCACGACGGCTGCGTCGCGACTTGAGCAGGCGGTCGGCGAGCCGCAGGGCCGTGCGCGCGTCACTGATGATCGGCATGGTCTCTCTTCCTGGGTCCGGGGACGGTTCGGTGCGGGCGGGTCAGACGACGGGCGGACGGCCGGCGAGCGTCATCCGGCCGATCGTGAGCCAGCCCATCACGTGCACGGGGCCGCAGTCGCTCCGCCAGCCTTCGCGGACGCCACCGAACCAGGTGGCGAGCCGCTGCGGGTGTCGCCACCAGCGCGCGACCTGGATCGCCGCCCACGACCCGACGTACAGCGGTCGGAGCACCGCCGGCAGGTTGCGCCGAGCCAGCCAGACCCGGTTCCGGGCGTTCAGCCGGTAGTACTCGGTGTGGCGTGCCGGGTCGATCGCGGGGTGGTGCGCGACGAGGTCCCCGGCGTACCAGGTCCGTCGGCCGGCGTCCCACACGCGCCACGCGAGCTCGATGCCCTCGTGCGCGTAGAAGTACTCCGCTCCCCAGCCGCCGGTCGCGCGGTACACGTCCATCGGCAGGACAACCGCCCCTTCCCACACCGAGAACACCGGCGACGAGTGGTCGGGCTCGCCCTTGCGGATCCGCGGGATCCAGCGCGTCGGGTTCGCAGCGCCGGTGGGGTCGACGACCCGGGGTTGCACGAGACCGAGCGACGGATCGCGCTCGAACAGGCCGATCGCGTCGCGCAGGAACGTCTGCGACGGCACCGAGGCGTCGTCGTCGAGGAAGAACACGTAGTCGCCGTCGACCACCTCGGCCCCGGCGTTCCGCCCGGCGGGGATGCCCACGTTCTCGGGCAGGCCCAGCGCGCGGACGCCCTCGGGCAGACCGGTCGGCTCCCAGCCGTTGCCGACGCACACCACGTCGAGGTCGACGTCCTGCTGCGCGAGCACGCTCTCGAGTCCACGACGCAGGTCGTCCGGGCGGGTCCCCTGCGACAGGCTCACCACGGCGACACGGGGCCGCTCGCGGTGCGGGACCGCGTGACGACGGAGCGTGCCCGGGGTCACCCGCGGACCCGCTTCGACGAGATGATCGCGACGAAGTGCCCGAACGTCGCCAGGACCGCCAACGGCAGGAGCGCCCCCACCAGGATCCGGTCGGCCAGGGGATGACCGATCACGAGCGCCAGCAGCGCGAAGACGAACGCGAGGATGCTCAGCTCGACCGAGTGGTACAGGCGGTGGAACGGCAGGAACCGCGCGGCGCGACGCAGCGTCGCGAGCCGTCGTCCGGACGGGGCGGTGCCGGCGTCGCGACGGTCGACGAGCTTGTCGAGCCCGGCGTTCGCCCGTGCGACGTGCACCATGTCGTTGAGCGCCTTGTTGAGGACGATCACGAGTCCCAGCGCGCAGCCGATCGTGGTCCACATCCAGTCCGCGCCGTGGATCGGCCACGTGGCCGCACGGACACCGAGTGCGATGGGGATGAGTCCCTCGGTCGTGTAGTGCCCGACCTTGTCGAGGAACACGCCGGCGGGCGACCGGGTCCCCCGCCACCGGGCGACCTCGCCGTCGCAGCAGTCGACGAGCATCTGCAGCTGCCCGAGCACGAGCGCGAGCGCCGCACCCCAGATGCCCGGGATGAGCAGGGCGGCCGCGACGCTCCACCCGACGAGGATCATCAGGCCGGTCACCTGGTTCGCCGTCACGCGGGTCTTCAGCAGCACCCACGTCAGGTACGGCGAGACGTCCCGCAGGTACAGCGACGCCGTCCAGTGCTCGGCGTTCGCCCGCGACCGGACCTCGTCCGGTTGGGCGACGGCACGGAGTTCGGCGATCGAGGTGGGGCGGGCGTTCCCGCGGCCCGTCGTGTCATCGGTCAAGAGGTCAGGTCACCGTCCCGTGTGCGTGGTCAGCTCGGACGTCCGGGTCAGGAAGCCGATGATGAAGCCGAGTCCCCACCCGACGTGGATGCACGGCAGCACCACGACGAGCCAGAGGAGCGTCGGCAGCCCCGACCGCCGGGCGACCGCGACGGCCCCCAGCACGACGAAGACGATGTAGACGGCGGGCACCACGAAGCCGAGCAGCGCCCACGCCGCCCCGGTCCCGAGTGCGGCGCCGATGATCCCGACGATGCCGGCGACGATGCCGAGCGCCATCGCGGCGACCATGGCCGGGGGCACGAAGTAGCGCAGGCCGTTGTTGGCGGGGAACCGGCGGGCGAGCTCGCCGCGCCAAAGCCCCGTGGCGACGAACTGCCGGACCAGACGCTTCAGGCTCGGCCTCGGGCGGTACGTGACGACGAGCTCCGGGGTGAACCACACCGTGCCACCGGTCTGCCGGAGGCGCCGGTTGAGCTCCCAGTCCTGGCCGCGCTTGATGCCCTCGTCGAACAGCCCGACCTCGAACAGTCGGTCACGCCGGAACACGCCGAGGTACGCCGTCTCGGCCGGACCGGCCTGGCCGCCGACGTGGTGCGGCGTGCCACCGAGCCCGACCCGGCTGCCGTACGCGAGCGCCACGGCGCGTTCGAACGGGGTCCGCCCCTCGGCGCGCATGATCCCGCCGACGTTGTCCGCGCCCGACTCCTGCAGCACGCGCACGGCGATCCGCGTGTAGTCCTGCGGCAGCACCGAGTGCGCGTCGACACGGACCACGACGGGGTGCACGGACGCGCGGATCGCCACGTTCAGCCCGGCGGGCGTGGAGCCGGCGGGGTTCTCGATCGCGCGGATCCGGGGGTCGGCCGCGCTCATCTCGGCGACGAGTTCGTTCGTGCCGTCGATCGACGGGCCGAGGGCGAGGATGACCTCGAACGGACCGGAGTAGTCCTGCTCGAGCAGACTCTGGACGGCTGCCCGGACCTCGGTGACCTCGTTGAGGACGGGCATCACGTACGAGACGCCCGGCAGGGGCTGTCCGTCTGTCTGCATCGGTACCTCGGGGTCCTCACCTGGGTGCACGGGACGCACCGCGGACGGTGCCGCCCCGCAAGAGCGACCCTGAGCCTATCAAGTCGCCGCGGGTCGTCGGGGCGACCGGCAGACGGACGGGAGGCGCGGTGCCAGCTGGCACCGTGCCTCCCGTCCGTCGCTGGTCGCGTCAGCCCTTGTACGTGCCGAGCGTGACGTCCGCCTCGCGCGTCTCACCGCCGCGGATGAAGGTGATCGTGGTCTTCGCGCCACCGGCGAAGTACCGCACCTGTGCCGTGAGGTCGGTCGCGTCGGACACCGTCGCCGAGCCGATCTTCGTGACGACGTCGCCCTTCTGCAGGCCGGCCTTGGCAGCCGCGCCACCGGACGACACCGACTTGATGAGGCCGCCCATCTGCGTGGCGTTCGCGTCCTCGGCGGCGTCGCCCACGGTCGCACCGAGCAGCCCGTGCGTGGCGGAGCCGTTGTCCTTGATCTCGTTCGCGACCCGCTTGACGAGGTTCGACGGGATCGAGAAGCCGACGCCGATGCTGCCGGACTGGCTCGACGACGAGTCGGACGAGCTGCCCGCGCTCGCGATGGCCACGTTGATGCCGATGAGCTTGCCCTTGGAGTCGAGCAGCGCACCACCCGAGTTGCCGGGGTTGATCGACGCGTCGGTCTGGATGACCGGCAGCGAGACGGTGCTGTTCGTCGACGAGTCGCTGCCGTTGCCGCCGTTGCCCCAGAAGTCGAAGGGACCGCCGCTCGAGCCGTTCCCGCCCTCGTTCGAGTCGCCGCCCTCGGTGGGAGCGCTCGAGGTGACCTGGATGCTGCGGCTCAGGGTCGAGACGATGCCGTCCGTCACCGTGTTCGACAGGCCGAGCGGCGCACCGATCGCCACCGCGGTGTCGCCGACGTTGAGGTCGGACGAGTCCGCGAAGCTGATCGGCTTCATGTCGGTCGCGTCGATCTTGATGACCGCGAGGTCGACCGTCGGGTCCGTGCCGACGAGCTTCGCCGGGTAGATCTTGCCGTCCGACGTCGTCACCGTGATCGTCCCGTTGGAGCTGTCTCCGTCGAGCGTCACCACGTGGGTGTTCGTGACGATGTAGCCGTCCTTGCTGAAGACGACGCCGGAGCCGGTGCCGGCCTCGCTGCTCGACGAGACGTTGATCGTGACCACCGAGGGGGTTGCCTGCGCGGCCACCGCGGTGACGACCGTGGCGTTGTTGTAGTCGTTGACGGTGAGGTTGCCGCCGCCCTGCGCGCTCGAGGACCCGACGACGTTGCTGCCGCCCTGCGTGTTGGACGCGGCGAGCCAGCCGGCGCCGCCGCCGACGAGGCCCGCGATGACGACGCCGGCGATGATCGGGAGGGCGAGGCGGCCGCGACCGGTGCCGGTGCGGCGGCCGGGGGCTGCTGCTCCGACGCCTGCTCCGGCTGCGCCTGCTGCTCCGGCGGCCCCGGCGGCTCCGGTGTCGAAGTAGTGGCCGTTGCGCTGGTTCGAGCCGTCGACGTCGCCGAATGCGCTCGTGGGGGCCTGGGCGGACGGGGCTCCGGCGTACTCGGAGGCCGATGCGGGCGCCGAGGTCGGCTGGGCGTACTCGCCGTAGCGGGGCTGCTGGCCGTACTGCGCCTGCTGTCCGTACTGCGACTGGCCGTACTGCGGCTGTCCGTACTGCTGCTGGCCGTTCTGAGACTGGCCGTATTGCTGCTGCTGGTCCTGGCCGTACTGCGACTGGCCGTACTGCGGCTGGCCGTACTGCTGCTGGCCGTACTGGGACTGCTGCGCGTGGTCGGTGCCGTACGGGGTGCCGTGCGCGCCGTACCCGGCCGGCGCCTGGCCGTACTGGCTCGTCTGGCCGTACTGGTTGGTCTGGCCGTTCTGGTCCGGCTGGCCGTACTGGCTCGTCTGGCCGTTCTGGTCCGGCTCGCCGTACTGGCTCGTCTGACCGTACTGGCTCGTCTGGCCGGCGTCGGAGTCGTGCTGGGACACCGTCGGGTACGGCGCCGTGTACCGGTCGGTCGGGTGGTCGGTCGAGGCCGCGATGACGTCGGTCTCGCTCGCGGGAGCGATCACGTCGGTGTGGTCCGCGGAGCCGTCGTTCGGCGAACGGTCGCTCGTCGGAGCATCGCTGCTCGGAGCGTCGTCGCGGAACGCGTGGTCGAAGTGCTCGGAGTCGTTCGGCGAAGCGTCCTCGGATGCGGCCTTCGCGGCCGCGTCGTCCGGACGGATGTCGTCGCCCTGCCCGTTGGGCGTGGTGTCGGTCATGCTGGACGTGCTCCTTTCAAGCTCGTGCAGTCTGTCGCACCCACCTGAGCGGTGCTCCTGGTGACGCTGCAAGCGACCTATGGCGATCTTATGCGTGGGCTGTGCGGCCGTTCCCGAGATGCGCTCGGCCCGGCCGCTAGGTTGGGGTCCGTTCAGCGCCGCGAGTGCGGTCGACACCTCGGAGGGAACCACATGCGTCACGCAGGACCCTGGTTGCGAGCAGCAGAGGGAGCGATGCTCCTCGGCCCGGACGGCGTCCCCGCGCCGACGGTGTTCGCCGAGATGAGTGCGCTCGCGGCGGCCACGGGCGCGGTCAACCTCGGGCAGGGCTTCCCGGACGAGGACGGTCCCGCCGAGGTCCTCGAGGCAGCGGTCGCAGCCATCCGCGACGGCGTCAACCAGTACCCGCCCGGACGCGGGACCCCGGACCTCCGGGCGGCCGTCAGCGAGCACCAGGCCCGGTGGTACGGCCTCGAGGTCGATCCCGACCGCCAGGTGCTCGTCACCGCCGGCGCGACCGAGGCCCTCGCCGCGACACTCCTCGCCCTGGTGGAGCCCGGCGACGAGGTCATCACCTTCGAACCGTTCTACGACGCGTACGGCGCGCTCATCGGTCTCGCCGGCGGGACCCACGTGACGGTGCCGTTGCGGGCGCCCGACTTCCTCCCGGACGAGGACGCCCTCCGCGCCGCGTTCTCCGACCGGACCCGTGCGGTGCTCGTGAACACCCCGCACAACCCGACCGGCCGTGTCCTCCCGACGGAGGTGCTCACCACCATCGTCGAACTGGCCACGAAGTACGACGCCGTGATCGTCACCGACGAGGTGTACGAGCACCTGACCTTCGACGTCCCGCACGTCCCGATCGCCACCCTGCCCGGTGCCGCCGATCGCACCGTGACCATCTCGAGCGCTGGGAAGACCTTCAGCACCACCGGCTGGAAGATCGGCTGGCTCACGGCGGTGCCGGCGCTCGTCGACGCGATCACCACCGTGAAGCAGTTCCTGACGTTCGTGAACGGCGCGCCCTTCCAGCCCGCGGTGGCGACCGGACTCCGGCTGCCGGACAGCGTGTTCGCCGGCATCGCCGCCGAGCTGTCCGCCAAGCACGACCTGCTCGCCGCGGGACTCCGAGCGGCCGGCTTCGAGGTGATGCGCCCGGACGGCGGGTACTTCGTCATCGCCGACACGGCCGCACTCGGGTACGAGGACGCCCGGGCGTTCTGCCTGCAGCTCCCCGAGCTCGCCGGGGTGGTCGGTGTCCCGGTCTCGGCGTTCGTCCGACCCGATCACGCCGACGGCTACCGGTCACTCGTGCGGTTCGCCTTCTGCAAGCGGCGCTCGGTGCTCGAGGACGCCGCCGCTCGGCTCGCCGGTCTCGCCCTGCGCGGCTGACTCCCCCGCGGGCGGGCGGGCGGACCGGACCCGCCCGCCCGCCACCGCGAGCGGGCGGTATCAACCCGACCCGCGCCTCCAGGCCCACGTATTACGCCCGCTCGGCACCGGCGCGACCGCGGCGCCACCGCGAGCGGGCGGAACAGTGCCCGCCCGCGCCTGCCGAGCGGCGCATTTCACCCGCCCGGCACGGGCGCCACCGCGCCCCACCGCGAGCGGGCGGAGTCGGCTCCGCCGGCTCCGCCAGGCCCACGCATTTCGCCCGCTCGGCACGAGCGCCACCGCGCCCCACCGCGAGCGGGCGGAATCGGCGCTGCTCGCGCTTCCGTGCCCACGCATTTCGCCCGCTCGGCACGAGCGCCACCGCGCCCCACCACGAGCGGGTGAAACAGTGCCCGCGCGCGCCTGCCGAGCGGCGCGTTTCGCCCGCTCGGCACGAGCGCCGCCGCGCCCCAACGCGAACGGGCGGAATCGGATCCGCTCGCGCCTCCAGAGGGGTGTCTTTCGCCCGCTCGCGGGGGCGCACACGCGCACTCCTCCCCCGCGCCCCGCCGGGCGGGTCAGGGGCGGGGCGTGACCTCGTAGCGGCGGAGCGCCAGCGACGGGTTCGTGCGGCGCACGGCGTCCGTCACGGCGGTGTCGATCCCCGCGACGAGCATCCCCGGGACCGCCCCGGCAGCGGCGACCGCGACGCCCGAGGGGTCGAGGACGACCGAGCCTCCGATGCCGATCGGCGGCGTCTGTCCCACCCCGACCACCCACACGGTGTTCTCGATGGCACGGGCGGTGAGCAGCGTCCTCCAGTGGTGCTCCTTGCCGGGGCCTCGGACCCACTCGGCGGGCAGGACCACGACGTCGGCGGAGCCGTGTTCGGGTGCGGTCAGGCGCCGGGTGACCTCGGGGAACCGCAGGTCATAGCAGGTCTCGAGGCCGACGCGCAGCCCGCCGAGCTCGAACACCGGCAGCTGTTCGGGGTCGCCGGACTCGATGTGGTCCGACTCCTTCGAGCCGAACGCGTCGTAGAGGTGCACCTTCCGGTAGGTCGCAGCGATCGACCCGTCGGGCAGGACCGCGACGAGGGTGTTCCGGAAGCGGTCCGGGACGTCAGCGGCTTCGGCGACGCCGACGACGAGGGCGATGCCGGCCTCGCGGGCGACGGCCTGCAGCCCGGTGACGAACGGACCGTCGAGCGGTTGGGCGGCGGCCACGAACCGGTCGTCGATCTCGGCAGTGAAGTACGAGGTGTACTCCGGCGTGACGAGGAGGTCGGCGTGTCGGGCGGCGGCGTCGACTGCCGCGGCGCGGACGGTCTCGAGGTTCGCGACGGGGTCGTCCGCGGGTGCGAACTGCGCCGCGGCGACGGTGAGGGTGCCCATCCGCCGAGCGTACCGGGCGGCCCGAGACTCGGCTCCGCGGACGTTCCTCGCGCAGTGCGGGCGCGAAACTGTCCGCCCGGCCGAGACTCGGCGCCGCCCACCTGCACGCACACGCGCCCACCCGCACACGCACCGCACACGAAGAAGGCCCCGGTCCGACTGGACCGGGGCCTTCTCTGTGACGCTTGGTTGCGGGGGCAGGATTTGAACCTACGACCTCTGGGTTATGAGCCCAGCGAGCTACCGAACTGCTCCACCCCGCGGCACGTTGAACAGCCTACACGGGGCCGTGGCGGGGCACAAATCGAGTGCCCCGCCACGGTGTGTCTAGTTCCCGCCCTCGGCCTCGGTGGCGGCCTGGATCGCGTCCTGCAGCCGCTGGTCGGCCTCGGCAGCGGCGACCAGGTCGTTGTCCGCGTAGGCGTCCTGGCGGTCCTGCAGCGCCTGCTTGGCGTCGTTCAGGGCCTTCTGCAGCGCCGCGTTGTCGACCGTGCCGGAGCCGGACGAGCCCGAGGACGCACCGGAGTCAGAACCCGACGAACCGGAGTCTGACGAACCCGAGTCGGAACCCGACGACGCACCCGAGTCACCCGAGCCACCCGACGCACCGGAGTCACCGGCCGACGCACCCGAGTCGCCACCGAAGAGGCTGTTGAGCGCCTCGTCGAGGGTGTCCTCGAACGCGATCTTGTCGCCGAACGCCACGAGCACCTTCTGCAGCAGCGGGTACGAGCCGCTCGACGTCGACTGCACGTACACGGGCTGCACGTAGAGGAAGCCGCCACCCACCGGGAGCGTGAGCAGGTTGCCCTGCTTCACGGTCGAGTTCCCGCGCTTCAGGATGTTCAGCTCCTGCGAGACGGTCGAGTCACCGTTGAAGAGGCTCTGCACCTGCCCGGGCCCGGGGATGTTGTCCGTCTTCGGCATCGTCAACAGCGTGAGCTTGCCGTAGCCGGACCCCTTCTTGCCCTTCCCCGCGCCTCCGGCATCGGAGTCCACGGCGAGGTACCCGGTCAGCACGTTCCGGTTGTTCGCCCCGGCCGACTGCTGCGGGATGTAGGTCGTGTACAGCGTGTACGCGGTCCCCTGCCCCGGCACCTTCATCGTGAGGTAGTACGGGTCCTGCAGGTTGCCCTTGGCCGTCGTCGTGGTGGTCGCCCCGAGCGCGTTCGTGCCCGAGTTGGTCGTGGTCGACGCGTCCGAGGTGTCGGTGTCGTTCGTCCCCGAGGTCGGTTCCTGCGGCACGTTCCAGGCGTCGTCACCCGAGTAGAACGAATTCGCGTTCGTGACGTGGTAGGTGCCGAGGATCGACCGCTGCACCTTGAACAGGTCGGTCGGGTACCGCACGTGGTCGAGCAGCTCCGCGCTCATGCTCGACACGGGCTTCGTCGCCGTCGGGAAGATCTTCTGCCACGTCTTGAGCACCGGGTCCTTGGTGTCCCAGGCGTAGAGCGTCACCTTGCCCGTGTACGCGTCGACCGTGGCCTTCACCGAGTTCCGGATGTAGTTGACCTGGTCGGTGCGGTACGCCGAGCTCTCGGCACCCGCGATCGTGTCGGAGAGGCTCTGGCTCTGCGAGTACGGGTACGCGTCGCTCGTCGTGTAGCCGTCGACGACCCACTGGATGCGGTGGTCGACGATCGCCGGGTACGCGTCGTTGTCGAGGGTCAGGTACGGCGCGACCTTCTGCACGCGCGTGATCGGGTCGCGGTCGTAGAGGATCTGCGAGTCCTGGTTCACGGCGTTCGACAGCAGGATCTGCTCGGACTGGAACTTCGCGGCGTAGACCAGCCGGTTGAAGAAGTTGCCGATGCTCGGACCGCCGTCGCCGGCGTACGTCGTCGTGGCGTTGCCGCCGCTGTCGTCGTTCTCGTCCGAGCCGGACGGGTAGTCGAGCTCGACGTTCTTCGAGCCCTTCGGCGCACCGACGATCGAGTACGCCGGCGAGGTCTCACCGAAGTACACACGCTGCTGGAAGTCGCCGAGGGCACCGTTGGACGGGATCCCCGACTCGAGGAACACCGGCTTGCCGTCGCTGGCGCGCTGGTTGCCGTACGCCGCCGTCACGCCGTAGCCGTGCGTGTAGACGAAGGCACGGTTGTACGGGGTGTTCGCCTGCGCGCTGAGGCCGTCGAGGTCGATGTCGCGGACCGCGATCACGGTGTCCTCGGTCTCGCCCTTGACGTCGTAGCGGTCGACGTCGAGCTCCTTCGGGAACTGGTAGTACTGCCGGTACTGCTGCAGCTGGCTGAAGGTGTCCGAGACGATCTTCGGGTCGATCAGGCGGATGTTCGCCGTCGTCTGGGCGTCCTGCGCGAGGGCGCCGGAGCTCGCCTCGGTCGTCGCGTCGTAGTTCTGCTCCTGGACGCCCGCGACACCGTAGGCGTCACGGGTCGCCTTGATGTTCCGCTCGATGTACGCGGACTCGAACGTCCGCTCCGAGGGCTTCACCTGCAGGCGCTGGACGATCCACGGGTAGATGCCGCCGATGACGATCGCCGCGACGAGCAGGAGCCCGGTACCGACGATCGAGATGCGCCAGCGGCCGATGACCGCGGTCACGATGAAGAGGATCGCCACGATCGCGGCGATGCCCGCCATGATCTCGCGACCCGGGATGACGGCGTTCACCTCGGTGTACTGCGCACCGGTGATGAGCGAGTTCGACTTCGTCAGCGCGGCGTACTGGTCCAGCCAGAGGCTCACGGCCTGCAGCGCGACGTAGACGGCGGCGGTGATCGCGAGCTGGATGCGCGCGGCCTTCGAGATCCGGACCTCGCGGCCGCCGAAGCGCATCGCGCCGTACAGGTAGCACGCGGCGAGCGCGGCCAGCCCGGCGATGAGCACCACGGCGGACGAGTACGCCACGATCGCGCGCCAGAACGGCAGTTCGAACACGTAGAAGCCGATGTCGAGCCCGAACTGCGGGTCGGTCTTGCCGAACGGCGTCCGGTTGAAGTACTCGAGCACCATGGTCCACCGGCCGGCGGTCGACAGCCCGGCGAAGATGCCGAGCACGACCGGGATCCCGATCATGACGGCACGGCGCAGCGGCTCGATGACCTGCTGGTAGCGGTCGAGCTGGGAGTTGAGCTTCGCGTAGACCGGTCGGAACCGGAACGCGATCGCGATGCTCGCGTAGACGGGCACCGCCATCCCGAGGAACCCGGCGAGGAACATCAGGGTCCCGGCGATCCACCGCGTGGTCAGGACCTGCTGGAAGCCGAGCTGCGCGAACCACGCGTAGTCGGTGTACAGGCTCGCGAAGATGAAGAAGGCGATCACCAGTGCGGCCAGCACGATGATCGTGACCACGATCGGGACCCGCGGCGAACGCCGCCCCGAGGTGGACGAGGTTGTCGTCACTTGATGTGCTCCAGACGTGTCGAACCGGCGGGCCCGGCGCGGCGGGCCGTCAGTGCATCGATCCTATGTGGCGCGAGCACCCCTGAAACTGTACGGAGACTCAGGATGGCGGGTCGCGCCTCCTGGAACACGGTTCGGGAGGCACGGATCGCGACGGCCGCGGACGTCGCCTGGAGCGCGTGGCCGGGTCTACGACGTGCAGCGCGCGAGCTTCGCGGTGCTCTTCCCGGAGGCGATCGTCTGCAGGTCGGTGACCGCCTGGTCGAGCGTGGCGACCTTGTAGACGTCGAGTCCGTCCGGGACGTGGCCGACGACCTCGCCGCAGTTGTCGGCCGGGGCGAGGAAGACGGTCGCGCCGGCGTCCTTCGCGCCGTACAGCTTCTGCCGGATGCCGCCGATCGCGCCGACCTCGCCGTCGGCGGTGATCGTGCCGGTGCCGGCGACGTGCTTGCCGCCGTTGAGCTTGCCCGGCGTGATCTCGTCGATGATCCCGAGGGCGAACATCATCCCGGCCGACGGGCCACCGACGTCCTGGAGCTCGATGGAGACGCGGAACGGGAAGTCGTACTGCTCGGTCATGCCCACGCCGATCAGGGCCGTGCCCTGCTCGCTCCGCGGCGTCAGCTCGACCGTCTTCTCAGCGCCGTCGCGTTCGACGACGACCGTCGCCGGGCCCGAGGTGCCGTGCTTCGCGACCAGCTCACGGAGCGAGGTCGCGTCGGCGTTCTCGGTGAGCGAGGTCCCGTCGAAGGAGCGGATGACGTCGCCCTTCTCGATGACGCCGTCGGCCGCGGAGCCCTTCTGGACCGTGCCGACCTCGAGGTCGGTGGGCAGTTCGTACCCCTGCTGGATGAGTGCCGCGGCCACGGCGGACTGCTGCGACTGTTGCATGTCGGCGGTGTCCTGCTGGTTGACCTGGTCGGTGGTCACGCCCTCGGGGTAGATCGCGGACGCCGGGATGACCGCCTCGGACTTCGTGAACAGCGCCCGGATGACGCTCGTCCACGAGGGGCGGTTCGTGGCGTCGCCCTGGATGCCGACGGTGAGCATGTCGAGCGCGCCGGCGGTGGGGTAGGTCGGGTGGCCGTCGACCTGGATGAGCTTGACCTGCTTCGCGTCCTTGCCCGTGCCCTGCTCCTGGGTCCCGATGGTGTTGTACACCGGGCCGGGGACCTCGATCAGGTAGGGGCTCGGCAGCAGGCTGGCGAGGAGCCCGAGGACGACGGCACCGATCACGAACGCCCAGCCGACGGTCCGGGAACGGGGACGACGACGGGGCTCGGCGGCGAAGAGGGTCACGAGAACGTCCTTCCACGGGGGCTGTTCGCCCTCGGCGCAGCGGTTCGGGCGTTCCCACGGGGGCGTCCCAGGCGCGGCCCCGTGAGCAGCGATTAGCGTAGTCGTCATGCCTGATGAACCGCAGCCGGGGCCGGACGACGACTTCCAGGAGATGCTCCGGAAGCTCCTCTCCGGCGAGGGCCAGATCGACCCGTCGCAGCTCGCCGGTGCCGCCGGACTGCCGAACGACCCGGCCTTCGTCGCGAACCTGATGAGCCAGCTGCAGCGTGCCGCGCAGTCGGGCGGTGACGGCATCGACTTCTCCGTCGCGTCCGAGCGCGCCACCGCGATCGCTCGTGAGGGCGGCCATCCGGTCGACCCCGCGACCTCGCAGGCGGCCGACCAGGCGTTCCAGGTCGCGGCGCTCTGGCTGGACGAGGCCACCTCGGTCGCCGAGCTCACCGCGACGCCGAGCCTCTACACGCGCGAGCAGTGGGCGAAGGCGACGACGCCGGTGTGGGCGCAGATCGCCGAACCCGTGGCGCTGAGCATCTCGAACGCCCTGACCGAGGCGATCGAGCAGCGTGCCCCCGAGCAGCTCAAGGCGATGCTCGGCGACGTCTCGAAGGCGATGCGCGGCGTCGGCGGCGCACTGTTCGCGATCCAGCTCGGCCAGGTCGTCGGGCAGCTCTCGAAGGAGGTCGTGTCCGGCGGCGACGTCGGCGTGCCGCTCCTCGACGAGCAGGTCGCCGCACTCCTGCCGCAGAACGTGGCCGAGTTCGCCGAGGGACTCGACGTCCCCGAAGACGAGGTCCGCATCTACCTGGCCGTCCGGGAACTCGCGCACGCACGGCTGTTCCGTTCGGCCCGCTGGCTCCGCCTGCACATCATCTCGTCGATCACCGACTACGCGCGGGGCATCCACATCCCGTTCGACCGCGTCGAGGAGCTCGCGTCCGAGATCGACCCGACGAACCAGGAACAGCTCCGGGACGCCCTCGCGTCCGGTGCCCTGATCCCGCCGCGCACCGAGGAGCAGGAGGCCGCCCTCGCCCGCCTCGAGACGATGCTCGCGCTCGTCGAGGGCTGGGTCGACACCGTGACCGCCGCCGCCACCGAGCGTCTGCCGAAGTCCGGCGCGATCGCGGAGATGGTCCGACGTCGTCGTGCCGCCGGTGGTCCGGCCGAATCGGCGTTCGCGACCCTCGTCGGCCTCGAACTCCGCCCCCGCCGCCTCCGCGAGGCAGCGGCGATGTGGCAGCGGGTCACCGACGAGCTCGGCACCGAGCAGCGCGACGCGCTCTGGTCGCACTTCGACGCGGTCCCGACCTCGGACGACATCGACGCGCCGGACGCCTTCGTGGCCCGGCTGCGCAACCCCGGCCGCTCCGCCGAGGACGACGAGTTCGACAAGGCGCTCGAGGACCTGCTCAACGACGCCACCGGTGACCGTCCGCGCGAGGACGAGTCCGGCAACGTCGACGAGGGCGACGCTCCGAAGTAGTTCTCCACAGATCCGCTGTCCCTGCCCCGCGCGGGCGCCTGGTCCGCCAGCGTGGGGGCATGGGCATCCGCATCGATCCGACGCTCGAGTTCGTCTGGCGCGACCCGACCACCGTCCAGCTCGGGGTCGATCCGCCGCGCGCCGTCGTACCGGTCCCGACCACGGCCGAGGAACGGTTCCTGTGCGCACTCCGCCGCGAGACCGGCCGTGACGCACTCTCCGGGGTCGCCGCGGCGATCGGGTGTCCGCCTGGTCTCGCCGCGCGTGTGCTCGGGGACGCCTCGCCCGCGGTCGTCGACGTCCTGCCCGAACCGCTGGCCCGGGTCGAGGTGCACGGCACCGGGACCCTGCCGGACGCGGTCGCCGAACTGCTCTCGGGCGAGGGCGTCACGGTCGCGCGCACGACCGCGCCACGTGGTGGACCGGTGACCGTCCCCGACCCGGATCCCCAGCTCGCCGTGGTGGTGGCCGACCACGTCGTCGACCCGGCGGTCCGCGCGGCCTGGACCCGGCGGGGCACCGCGCACCTGCCGGTCGTCGTCGGGGACGGACGCGTGCACCTCGGGCCGTTCGTCGTCCCGGGTGCCGGGCCGTGCCTCCAGTGCGTCGAGTACGCGCACGTCGACGACGACCCGTGCTGGCCGGCCATCGCGGCGCAGGTGTGGGGCCGCCCCGCGCCGCCGCTCTCGCCCTACCGGACCGCGGCGGTCGCGGCGGCGGCGACCCGGATGCTCCTCGAGCGGCTGCCGTCGCGCACCCAGCACCCCGGTCCGGACCAGCTCGTCTTCGAGCGCGACGACCTGTCGGTCAGTCGACTCCCGGTGACGTTCCATCCGCGCTGTTCGTGCCGAGCGCTGCCAGGAACCGACTCGCCACCCGGGCTCCCCCACGCGTGGAACCCTGTCGCGACCACGTGACCGTCACCGACCGGCGGGCACGGGTCAGCCCCACGTAGAAGAGCCGGCGTTCCTCGTCGATCTCGGCGTCGGTCGTGGCGTACGAGATCGGGAGCAGCCCCTCGGCCGCACCGATCACCACGACGTGCGGCCACTCCAGGCCCTTGGACGAGTGCAGCGTGGCGAGGGTCACGGCGTCCAGCTCCGGCTCGTGGTGCGTCGCGGCACGGTCCACCAGGTCCTGCGTGAACTGCTGCATCGTCGTGCCGGCGGGAGCGTCCTCGGCGAGGCCCATGATCGCCTGCAGCGCTTCCCACTGCTCGCGCACGGCGCCGGTGCCCTCCGGTGGCGTCGGCGTCCACCCGCTCACCTGCAGCACGAGGCCGACCCGCCGGGTGAGCTCGTCGTCGGTCTGCCGGACGGCCTCGCCCCGCATGTGGTGCACCGCGAGCTTCACCTCGGGGCGGTCGAAGAAGCGGGTGCCGCCCTGGACCCGGTACGGGATGCCCGCGCGTCCGAGCGCCGACTCGACCGCGGCGGCCTGGGCGCCGAGGCGGTAGAGCACCGCGACGTCCCCGTAGGACGCGCCCGAGGCCGGGTCGGCGACCAGCGACGCGATGGTCCGGGCGACCGTCTGCGCCTCGTCGCCGTCGTGCACGCACGCGAGCACCTCGGGCCGTGGTCCGGGCTCGGTGTGCTGCGCGACGAGGTCGAGGGCGCCCGGTTGCCCGCGCATGAGCGCGTTCGCGGCGTGCACCACCTCGCGAGTGGAGCGGTAGTTCCGCTCGAGCCGCAGCACGGACCCGCGGGGGAACTCCGAGCCGAAGCCGAGCAGGTAGCGACTCGACGCCCCCGCGAACGAGTAGATCGTCTGGCTGGCGTCGCCGACGACGCAGACGTCGTCCCGGCCGCCGAGCCACGCACGCAGGAGGTCGTGCTGCACGGGCGAGACGTCCTGGTACTCGTCCACGACGAAGAAGCGGTACTGCTGCCGGACGTATGACGCCACCCGCGGCTCGGACTCCACCATGCCGAGCGTCGCGAGCAGGACGTCCTCGAAGTCGAGCTGCCGTCGGTCGTCCTTGAGCTGCTCGTACGCGCGCATGAGGTCGAGGACCCGGCGCGGCGCGGTGTCGCGCGGCATGACCCGGTCGGCCGCCGCGGCCTCGTACTCGTCGTACGAGAGCATCTGGACCTTCCGCCACTCGACCTCGCCGGCCAGGTCACGGAGCGTCGGGGTGTCCACCCGCAGGCCGACCGTGTCCGCCGCGTGCGCGATCATCCGACCCTTGGACTCGACGATCTTCGGGGCGTGGCCGCCGACGGTGTCCGGCCAGAAGTAGCTGAGCTGCGCCATCGCCGCGGCGTGGAACGTGCGGGCCTGCACCGTGCCCGCGCCGAGGGAGCGCAGCCGCGACCGCAGTTCGCCGGCCGCCCGGGTGGTGAAGGTCAGGGCGAGGACGTGGTTCGGCGCGTAGGTGCCGGTCGCGACGCCGTACGCGATGCGGTGCGTGATGGCGCGGGTCTTGCCGGTGCCGGCGCCGGCGAGGACGGCCACGGGACCGAGCAGCGTCCGGGCGACGGTGCGCTGTTCGGCGTCGAGGGCGGCGAGGAGCTCGTCCGGCGACGGTGGTCGGAGCGGCTCGGCCCCGGCCCCGGCGGCGGCGCTGCTCACGGCAGATCCAGCGGCCCGCCGTACCACTCTTCGATGATGGCCCGGGCGATCGACGTCTTCCCCGGCAGCAGCAGGGTGTCGCCCGCACGCTCCCGGATCTCGTCGCGCGAGAACCACCGGACGTCGAGGATCTCCACGCCGTCCGGCCGGGCCGTCGTCGGGTCCCCGTCCACCGCACGGGCGCGGAAGCCGAGCATGAGCGACGCCGGGAACGGCCACGGCTGCGAGCCGAGGTACTCGGGTTCCTCGACGCGGACGCCGGACTCCTCCCAGACCTCGCGCCGGACGGCGTCCTCGAGCGACTCCCCCGGCTCGACGAAGCCCGCGAGCAGCGAGTACCGGTCGGCGTCCCACGCCGCGTTCGACCCGAGCAGGATCCGGTCGTCGGCGTCGGTGACCCCGACGATGATCGCCGCGTCGGTGCGCGGGAAGTGCTCGTGTCCCTCGGGATCGCGGCGCACCCAGCCGCCGGTGACCACGTCGGTCGCGGACCCGGTGCGGGGTGAGAAGCCGTGCACGGCGTGCCAGTTCGCCATCGCCACGGCCTCGACCGCGAGGCCCTGGTCGCGCGGCGACAGCTCGGTCCCGAACCTCCGCAGGCTCTCCCACGCGTCGTCGGCCGGTTCGATCCGGGCAGCGGTCTCGGCGTCGAGGAACGCGGCGACGAACCGGGTGCCGGCGGGCGTATCGGGGGCGTCGGACACGGCGCGACCGAGGTACAGCGTCACCGCGTCGACCGGCACGGCATCGGCGGAGACGAAGCGGAGGGTGCCGTCGGCGTTCCGCAGCATCTCGGAGCCGCGGACGGGCAGGTACCGGGTTGACGGGTCGTCCCGCAGCACCCGGTCGAGGTCGTCCGTCGTGCGGAACTCCGCGTCGCGGTCGAGGTCGTTGCGGGAGAGGGGCAGCCTCGCGGCGAACTCGACGGTCACGGCAGGGGGCTCCTCGGGTCGGATCGGGTCGGCGGTGCGGGAGCCCGGGCTGCCGCGGGCCAGCGTGGCGCACGCTCGACCACCGGCTGCGGACCTACCCTGAGGGGCATGGCGGGATCCCAGTTCACTCTAGCCGCGTTGGCGACCACGGCCGTCTCAGGCCTCGTCGTCACGGGCACGCGCACGCTCGGCTCGGCCGCGTCCGGGGACTACGAGTCGGCCGTCCTCCGCGACGCCGACGGCGCCTGGTCCGCGATCCGCCGCCCACGCAACCAGCGGGCCGAGGCCCGACAGTCCGCCGACCTCGTCGCGATCCGGGCGCTCAGCGCCGGGATCCGCACGCGCCTCCCGTTCGGCGTCGCCGAGTACCGCGGACAGGCGCCGATCGGCTCGACCCGCGCCATCGTCACCTCGTACCTGCCCGGGACGCACCCGAAGCTGCAGGCCCTCGTCGAACGACCGGAGCTCGCGACCAGCGTCGGCCGGGCGATCGCGGCGATCCACCAGCTGCCGACGAGCTTCGTCACCGACGCCGGCCTGCCGTCCCTCACCCCGTTCGAGGTCCTGCGCTCGGCCGTCTCCGTGATGGACCGCGCGGTCGCCACGAAGCTCGTCCCGGCGGCGCTCAAAGAGCGGTGGGAGGGCGCGGCACGAGACCAGCAGCTCTGGCAGTTCACGCCCACCGTCGTGCACGGGTCGCTCGGCACCGAGACGATCCTGGTCTCCGGTGACGACGTCTCCGGCGTCATCGACTGGGGCGAGCTGCGGCTCGGCGACCCGGCGAAGGACCTCGCGTGGGTGCTCGCCGGCCGCAAGGATGCGTTCGACACCGTCCTCAGCGCGTACGAGGCGAACGGCGGCGGCCGGGACCGGCAGCTCGCGCAGCGCGCGCGGGTGCACCACGAGCTCGAGACCGCGCAGTGGCTGCTGCACGGCGTGCAGGTGAAGAGCACCGAGGTCGTCGACGACGCGGTCGCGATGATGCACCGGCTGGTGGACGCGGTCCAGACGCCGAGCGCGGCACCGCTGCAGTCGGTCTCGCCGGAGACGATGGAGATCGGCGAGGTCGAGCAGCTGCTGTCGTCGACCGAGCGTCGGCACGGCTGACGCGCTTCGGCGCGGCTGACGCGCTTCGGCACGGCTGACGCGCTCCGGCGCGGCTGACGCGTCGGCACGGCTGACGCGCGGCGGCCCTGGAGGCGCGGCTCGCCCCCGCCCCGTCGCCGGCGGTCCCCCGCGCCACCGGTCCGGATCGAACCACGGTTCCGACATCGAACCAGCGTCCGTGCGTGGTTCGACGTCGGATTCGTGGTTCGACGTGCGGGCCGGCGTCAGCGCGGCCGGCCGGCGCCGAGCCGGCGTCAGCGCGGCCGGCCGGCGCCGGGCCGTCATCAGCCGATCGCGTCCCGCCAGGCGCGCTCGAGGCCGGCGCGGTCGAGGAGTTCGCGCGGCCGGACCTCGAGGTCGTCGGCCACGAAGTAGAACACCGCGTCGACCTCGTCGATCGAACGCCCGGTGAACTCCGCGTAGGCGACCCGGTACAACGCGAGCTGCAGCTGCCGCTTCGCCAGGTCGTCGTCGCCCGACGGGGTCTTGCCGGTCTTCCAGTCGACGACCTCGGCCCGGCCGTCGATCTCGTACACCGCATCGAGCTTGCAGACGACGCTGTGGCCGAGGAACGGGATGTGGATCTCCCGTTCGACTTCGATCGGTGTCAGCTCCGCCCACCGTGACCGGGCGAAGGTCGCCTGGAAGTCGGCCAGCCGCCGGGCGTCGTCGTCGGTGACCGCGACGTCCGCCGAGGCGTCGACCACGTCGTCCGGGTCGAGGTCGAGTTCGTCCGGCCAGGCGTCGAGCGTCTCGAGCGAACCGCCGCTGCGGGCACGCTGCTCGACCCACTGGTGGAAGAGCGTGCCGAGGCGAGTCGCGCGGTAGGGCCGCTCGGGCATCGGGCGCCGCAGCCGCTCGGCCACGGCGTCCGGTTCGGCCAGGTAGTCCTTGAACCCGGACGCCGGGACGCGGTGCGGGACGACCACCCGGTGCCGGGCCGACCGGTTCGCGGCGCGCTCGGCGAGCAGCAGGTCGATGTCGGCGCTGAACCGACCGGCCGCCCCGGGGTTGGCGTTCCGCACGCGGTCGGCGGCGGCGACCACCCGGGCGGCGCGCTGCCCGAACGGCACGTGCGGCCAGGACTGCGTGGCCCCGGCGTCACCGAGGGGGTTCTCCTCGTGCTCGGTCGTCTCGGGGACGGCGGCGGCGTCCACGACACCGGCAACGACGAGGTCCCGCAGGTACCGACTCGGCTCGGTGGGTCGGACCCCGCCCGCCCAGAACGAGCCGGAGACGAGCAGGTCGTGCTTCGCCCGGGTGAGCGCGACGTAGGTGAGGCGACGCTCCTCGTCCTCGTTGCGGGCCTTCACCTGTTCCTTGTAGGCGTCGATCGCGAGCGTGACGTCCTTCTGCGTGTCGTGCCCGCGCCAGTCCAGTCGCGGCAGCTCGTTGGCGTCTCCCCGGAACTCGTACGGCAGCCGGCCGAAGCCGATCCACCCGGACGAGCCCTCCAGCGGGCGGGCCGGGAGCGCACCCTCGACCAGTCGGGGAACCGCCACGGCGTCCCACTCGAGGCCCTTCGACCCGTGGATCGTCAGGATCTGCACGGTGCCGGCCTCGGGCTCCTCGGAGCGGGGACCCATGTCGTCGCGACGGGCAGCGGCGTCGATCCAGCCGAGGAACGCACCGAGGTCGGCCCGGTCGTCCGTCGTCACGAAGCCCGCGAGCTCGTCGATGAAGGCGTCGAGGAACGCCCCGCTCCCCTGCTCGTGCGCGGCGACCTCGATGTCGAGCCGCATCTCCTGCACGACGAGTGTGACGAAGTCGACGAGGTCGCCACTGGCCCGGGACCGGAGCGCCTGGAGCTGGCGGCCGAGGTCGCGCATCCGGAGGCGTCCGGTCTCGCTGATGTCGGCGAGCGCGCCGTGCTCGTCCGGGGCGGTGGCGACGAAGTCGAGGGCGTCGACGATCGAGCCGTGCTCCCCCGCGGCGACCGATGCCCGGAAGGCTGCGGTGACGTCGTCGTCGAGTCGCTGCTGGGTGTGGTCGCGGCCGAACAGCCAGCGGGCCAGGGCGTGCAGGGCGGCGATGTCCGCGGCGCCGATCCGCCACCGGGCGCCGGCGAGCAGCCGGATGAGGTCGTTGCCGGCGGCGGGGTCGTGCAGCACGCGGAGGCACGCGACGAGGTCGACGATCTCCGGCCGCTGCAGGAGTCCGCCGGTGCCGAGCACGTGGAACGGCACGCGACGGTCGCCGAGGGCTGCGGTGAACGCGGCGAGGTCCTTCCGCGAGCGCAGCAGGAGCGCCATCGACCCCGTCGGGTCGGCGGCGCGGCGCGCGGCGAACCACTCCGCCACGGCGGCGGCCTCGTCCGGGAGCGTCTCCGGGAACACGGCGTGGACCGTCCCGGCGTCCGCCCCGGGTCGGGGGACGAGGCGCTCGACGTCGACCTCGGACGCCTCGGACAGGGGCGCGACGACGGCGTTGGCACCGGCGAGGACGTCGACCGGGTTCCGCCAGCTGGTGGAGAGCGCGAACGTGACGGGGCGTGCGGCGTCGGCGCCGTCGTCGGACGTCCCGCCGAAGTCGCGCGGGAACCGGGCGAGGTTGGCGGCGCTCGCCCCACGGAACCCGTAGATGGACTGGTGGGGGTCGCCGACCGCCATCACCGGGTGCCCGCGGAAGAGCCGGGCGAGGAACCGCGTCTGCACGACCGAGGTGTCCTGGTACTCGTCGAGGAGCACGACGCCGTACCGCTGCCGGAGGTCGGTGACGACACGCGGTGCCGACTCGGCCGCGGCGAGGGCGAGCGCGATCTGGTCGGAGAACTCCACGAACCCGCGGTCCACCTTCTGCCGGCGGAACTCCTCCACCAGGTCGACGAGGGGTTCGAGGGCACCGACCGCGGCGACGGCGTCGGTGATCACCTTGTACGCGCCGCCGCGGGCGTTCCCCGGCAGCTGGAGCAGCTCGGCGAAATCGATCGCGAACCGACGCAACCGCTCCGGTTCGACGAGGTGCTCGGACACCGCGCCGGCGAGCGAGACGACCGCGGCGGTCACGGTGTCGACGTCGCGGTCGAGCCCGGCCAGCCGGTCGTCCCGCGCCGCGACGACGACCCGGCGCGCGAGCTGCCAGGCGGACGGTTCGGTGAGCACCTGGGACTCGCCGTCGCGGCCGACGAGCAGGGCGTTCTCGCGGAAGACCGAGTTGGCGAACGCGTTGTAGGTGGACACCGTCGGCGCCTCGAACGCGTCACCGGCCTCGAGCAGCCCGACGTCCTCGAGCGCGCGGATGCGGTCGTTGATGCGGACCGACAGTTCGCCGGCGGCCTTGCGGGTGAAGGTCAGGCCGAGGATGCCGTCGGGGCGGACCATCCCGTTCGCGAGCAGCCAGACGACCCGCGACGCCATCGTCTCGGTCTTCCCGCTGCCGGCTCCCGCGACGACGAGCGCCGGGGTGAGCGGGGACTCGATGACGGCGCGCTGCTGCGCCGTGGGGCGCGGGCGTCCGAGGGCGTCGGCGATCGCGTCGGCGCCGTGCCGCGGCGGCTCGACGCGGTCGGGGTCGGCGGTGCGGGCACCGTCGGGGCCGAGCAGCTGTTCCTCGTTCACCAGGTCACCTCGCCCACGACGTGGATCCGGCACTCGACGCCGGTCCGGGCCTTCTCGCAGTGGTCGTCGACGTTCGCCAGGAAGGTCCGTCCGGCCATGCCCGTCGCCACGGTGTGCAGCCGCTGGCGGAAGGCCTCACGCGCCTCGTCGTCGAACGCCTGCTGCGTCCGCTCGGAGTAGGCACGGCCGCTGCGGGCGTTCTGCACGAACACGAGCCGGGCATCGGCCATCGCCGAGCCGGCGGGGACCCCCTCGACCGCGCCGTCCTCGACCGCGAGCTGGTACGCGCCGAGCTGGGGGTGCTCGGGCATGTCGTTCTTCTCGCTCGGCATCGAGCGCCCGGTCTTGAGGTCGACGACGCTGACACGGCCGTCCGGGTCGACCTCGATCCGGTCGATGCTGCCGCGCATCCGTGCCGGCCCGGTGACGAGCGCGAACGAGGTCTCGGCGCCGAGCAGTCGGCGTCCGGCGCTCGCGAAGGTGCGGAGGTAGTCGCTCAGTCCCTCGATCATGCGACGGGTGCGGGCGCGTTCGCGATCGGCGATCCACGGCGACTCGAACGTCAGCTCGTCCCACCGGCCCTCGACGTGCTGCCACAGGGACTCCACGTCGACGGCGGTGGCGTGCTCCATGGTCTCGTGCACGATCGTCCCGATGCCCATCGCGGGGCTCGGGGCGCTGCCGCCGAAGGTCTGCACGAACCAGTGCACGGGACACTCCTCGAAGGTACCGATGCGGGAGGGCGAGACCGACACGGTCGGGGGCACGGGCTCGCCGCCCTCGTGCTCGGGTGCCGGCTCGGCGTCGAGGTCGACGAGCGGGTCGTCGGTCGAGGGCTCGGCGAGCCCGTACCAGTCGTCCGGAGCGGCGCCGGGGACCTCGGCCTCGGCCAGGCGCGCGAGGGCGGACGCGGCCTCGTGGTCGCCCGAGGCCACCACGCGCCGACGGAGCGATCCGGCGAGGCCGCGCAGGGACAGCGGGTGCACGGTCGGCTGCCGGTCGGGCGGCACGGGCACGAGGCGGACGAACGGCGAGGGCGACTCGTCGTCGTTCGCCACCGTCCCGATGATCACCTGGGTGGTGGCGCGGGACACCGCACGGGCGAACAGGCGGAGTTCGTCGGCGATCACGGCGGCGCGGTCGTCGATCGTCTCGTGGTCGATCCCCGCGGCGGCTCGGACCAGGCCGTCGGGGTCGAGCAGGCTGCCCCGCACCCGGGTGTTCGGCCAGACGCCGTCCTGCAGCCCGAGCACCACGACGACGTCGCACTCGAGCCCGATCGTGGCCGAGGGGGTGAGCACGCGGACCCGGCCGGCGGTGCGGTCGGGGCCGATCGAGTCCTCGGGCAGGTCGGCGCCGAGCAGGTCGTCGACGAACACCCGTGCGGGGGCGTCCGGCGTGCGCTCGACGAACCGCTTCGCCGCGGTGAACAGCCCGACCACGGCGTCGAGGTGCCGGTCGGCCTCGGCCGCACCGACCCCGCCGGCAGCCGACTGGCCGCCCCAGGCGCCGGCGAGCCCGCTCCGTTCCCAGAGGCCCCAGAGGATCTCCTCGATGCTCGCACCGGACTCGGCGTCCTGGTGCGCCTGCACCAGGCTCCGTGCGAGCCGCGTCGCGCGTCGGGCGAACCCGGCGTCGACGGTCGCCAGGCGCTCGGGCGCCCCGAGGGCGTCCACGAGGAGTTCGTCGGCCGTGCGGGTACCGCCACCGGCCAGTTCTTCCCGCCGCAGCGCGAGGCGGAGTCGCCGCATCGCCAGGGTGTCGAGCCCGCCGAGCGGCCCGGTCGCGAAGGACGTGGCGAGCACCGGGTCGAGCGGGAGGACCCCGAGCGCGACGGCCGAGGCGTCGAGCAGGGACCGCGCCGCGGTGTCGTCGCGAGGTCGGACGGGCGCGGCCCCGGCGGTCGCGGGGACCTCGGCCACGGAGAGCGCGCGGACGAGCTCGGGGATCGCGGCACCGCTGCGGGTGACGACGGCCATCCGGTGCCACGGGACGCCGTCGAGCAGCCGGTGTTCGCGGAGCCGCCGGGCGATCGCGACGACGAGCGCGGCACGGCTCGCGCCCTCGAGGTGCACGACGGCATCGGGTCGGGCGTCCGCCGTGGTCGCCACGGCGGTGCGCTGCCGTCCGGCCGCGGCGGCACCGATGCGCGCCGTGATGCCGGAGACGAGCGCGCGGACGGGTGCCGCGTGCCGGTGCACCGTGCCGAGGACCAGCTCGTCGACGCGGTCCACACCGAGCCGGGAGGCCAGGCGGCCGAGCACGTCGGGCTCGGCCCCGCGGAACGCCGACGCGGCGATGTCGGGGTCACCGAAGGCGACGATCTGCACGCCGGAGCGGGCGAGCGCCCCGAGCAGCGCGATCTCCCCCTCGACGAGCTCCTGCGTGTCGTCGACCACGACGAGGCGCAGCGCGGCGACGCTCGCCGGGACCTGCCCCCGCAGGACGGCGGCCGTGGCGTAGGCGACGAGTTCGGCGGCGTCGAGGCTGGTGGCCCGGAACGAGGTCACGGCGGCGCGGTACTCGTCGACGAAGTCCCCGACGGCCCGCCACTCCGGACGCCCGGTGTCGTCCCCGAGTTCGCGCATGTCCTCGGGTTCCACGCCCGCGGCGACCGCCCGCATCATGACGTCGCGCAGGGCGGTGCGGAAGCCGGCGCGTTCGCGGACGACGGCGGTGATCGGTGCCGGCCAGTCCGGACCCGTGCCGTCGGTCTCGTGCCCGTCGAGCAGGTCGGCGATGATGCGGTCCTGCTCGCCGCCGGTCAGGAGGGTCGGGGCCTCGAGGCCCTGGACGGCGGCGGCGTGCGCGACGAGCTGGAAGGCCAACGAGTTCACCGTCCGTGCGAGTGCCCCCGGCATCACCCGGTCGACCGAGGCGGCGAGCCGGTCGCGGAGCGCGGTCGCGGCCGTGCGGGCGCTCGTCAGGGCGAGGACGGTGGCGTGACCGTCGGGCGAGATCGCGTCGTCGCGCGTGAGCCGTGCTGCCACCAGCCGCGACAGCGTGGTCGTCTTGCCGGTGCCCGGTGCGCCGATGACCGCGGCGTGCCGGCCGTCCGGCAACGCGAGCACCGCGGCCTGCGACGGGTCGGACGTCAACGCCCGCGCGACGCCCGTGGCCTCGGGTGCGGGCGTGAGCGTCGTCTGGGGCACCCTCGTACGGTAACCGCAGCGACCGACAGTGCGCCTGCGGCGAACGCCCGATGGCCGTCGGGGCCGCTCGGATACGCTGTGCTCGTGGACATCAAGATCGGCATCACCAACAGCCCGCGCGAGATCGCGTTCGAGACCGCCCAGACCGCCGACGAGATCGAGAAGGCCGTCGCGGCCGCGCTCGACGACAAGGCGACGCACCTCTCGCTGCAGGACGACAAGGGCCGTCGGTTCATCGTCCCCGTCGCGTCCCTCGCCTACGTCGAGGTCGGCGCGGAGGAGTCCCGTCGCATCGGTTTCGTCGCCTGACGTGGAGCTGCTCTTCGCGGTCCTCGGCGGGCTGATCCTCGGGGCCGTCGCGCACGTGGTCCTGCCGTGGCGGTCGAGCCGTGGCTCCCTGCTCGGCCCCGCGGTCGGCGGCATCGTCGCCGCGGTGCTGTGGGAGGCCCTGACCTGGGCCGGCTGGCAGTACGACGCGACCTGGATCTGGGTCGTCGCCCTGGTCGGTGCCGGCGTGGTCGCCCTCGTCGCGGAGTGGGTCCTCGGCAAGCGCCGTACGGCTGCCGACGCGGCGTACTACGAGCGCGTCAAGGCCTCCGGCGCCTGACCCGGGGGCCGTCAGGCCGTCAGGCCGAGCGCATCCATGCGCCGCGTGTGCGCGGCGATGAGCTCGGTCCAGACCGGCTCGAGCCGTTCCTGGTCCTCACGCGCGTGCGACGCGAGCGCCGACCGGGCCACGAGCAACGTGTCCCCGACGAGCCGCCGCCCCCACATCGCCAGTCGCGACCCGACCTGCGGGTCCTCGGCGATGCGTTCGGTGAGCTCCTCGACGACGGCGGCTTCCTCACGCGCGTCGAACACGGTCTTCAGGCGCTGCCGGACCTCGGCCGGGAGCGACCGGAGCAGCGAGCCGAACAGGTCGTTGAGGATCCCCGCGGTGACGTAGCCCGTGAGCATCGACTCGTACCAGTCCGCGCCGCTCGTGCGCTCGAGGAACAGGTCGATCGCCTCGCGGTGGGGGGCCATCAGCGCAGCCGGGTCACCGCCGGTCCGTTCGATCTCGGCGACGATGGCGCGGTGCCGCTCGAGCGCAGTCGTCGCGAGCACGCCCGTGACGAGCCGTCCGGACAGGGTCGGCGCACCGGCCCCGGCGCGGCCCATCGTCTCGTAGAGCGAGAGCTCGAGGTACGCCGCCTGGCCCAGGTAGACGTCCAGTTCGGGGCTGACGTCGTCCAGCTGCAGACGTTCCACGGGCGAGGCGTTCCGCGGGTTCCGCGACGCGAGCCACGCGGACGCGAGCTCCGCCGCGCGCTTCCGGTTCCACCACGACACCACGGCTCCAGCATAGGGGCCTGGAGAACCGAGCCCGACCCGCCGGTAGACTGGTCGGGACTTCCACCAGAACTAAGGTGATTCTTTGACTTTCGCAGACCTCTCCATCGAGCAGGACATCGTCGACGCGCTCGCGACGAAGGGCATCCTCGAGCCCTTCCCGATCCAGCAGCAGACGATCCCGCTCGCCCTCACCGGCCAGGACATCATCGGCCAGGCCAAGACGGGTACGGGCAAGACCTTCGGCTTCGGCCTCCCCCTCATCCAGCGCCTCGGAGCCGACCCGGCGCCCGGCGTCAAGGCCCTCGTCGTCGTGCCGACCCGCGAACTCGCGGTCCAGGTGACCGAGGACCTCGAGCTCGCCACCTCGAACCGCCCGACGACCATCGCGGCGATCTACGGCGGCAAGGCGTACGAGGGGCAGATCGAGCAGCTCAAGGCGGGCGCCCAGATCGTCGTCGGCACCCCCGGGCGCCTGATCGACCTGCAGCGCCAGCGCCTGCTCGACCTGTCGCACGTGCAGGAGGTCGTCCTCGACGAGGCCGACCGCATGCTCGACCTCGGGTTCCTGTCGGACATCGAGCGCATCTTCCAGGCCATCCCCGAGGTGCGGCACACGATGCTGTTCTCGGCGACGATGCCCGCGCCGATCGTGGCGCTCGCCCGCCGCTTCATGAGCCGCCCGGTGCACATCCGCGCGACCGACCCCGACGAGGGTCTGATGCAGGCGAACATCAAGCACCTCATCTACCGCGCGCACTCGCTCGACAAGGACGAGGTCATCGCCCGCATCCTGCAGGCCGAGGGGCGCGGCAAGACCGTGATCTTCACCCGCACGAAGCGCGCGGCCGCGAAGCTCGTCGAGGAGCTCAAGGACCGCGGGTTCAACGCCGCAGCGGTGCACGGCGACCTCAACCAGGAGCAGCGCGAGCGTGCCATGGCCGCCTTCAAGGCCGGCAAGCGCGACGTGCTGATCGCCACCGACGTCGCGGCCCGTGGCATCGACGTGGACGACGTCACGCACGTGATCAACCACACCATCCCGGACGACCCGGACACCTACCTGCACCGTGCCGGGCGCACCGGCCGTGCGGGCAAGACCGGCATCGCGGTCACGTTCGTCGACTGGGACGACCTGCACAAGTGGACGCTGATCGACAAGGCGCTCGAGTTCGGCATCCCCGAGCCCGTCGAGACCTACTCGTCGTCGCCGCACCTGTTCGAGGAACTCGACATCCCGGCCGGCACCAAGGGCCGTCTGCCCGGCGCTTCGGCGCACGCGGCATCGGCCGGCGGCCCCGCCGAGAAGCAGTCGGGCGACCGTCCGCGCAGCGGCTCGCGTCCGCCCCGCACCCGGACGCGGTCCGGCTCGGGTTCGGCATCCGGTTCCGGCAACGGCTCGGGAGGCGCGGCACGGTCCGCCTCGCAACCTGCGGACGCCGAGTCCCCGGCCCAGTCCGGTGGTGCCGAGGGCGCACCGGCCGACGGTTCGACGGACGGCGCCGCGAAGCGTCGTCGTCGGCGTCGCCGCCGCGGGAGCGGCAGCGGCTCGTCCGAGGCGACCGCCTCGGCGCCGCAGGGATCGTCGGACGGCGAGTAGCGCCTCCAGGCCGTCACACCGAAGGGTCCGTCGCCGACGCGACGGGCCCTTCGTCGTGTGCGGGCCGCGCCGGGCGGGGGCCGCGCCGGGCCGGAGTCGCCTGCCGCACAAGCGACAGACTCCCGCGAACGTTCCGCGTCATCCCGTCGCTTTGGCGGCCAGGTCGGAGCAACCAGCGCGAAGACTGTCGCTTTGACGTCGTTGACTTGACGTCGTTGACGCCCGGTCGGCCGCGCTGGTCAGGCCAGGCGGGAGCCGGCGCCGACGACGGGCGCGCTGCCGGTCGCCTCGGAGCGGATGGCGTCGAACGCCGCCAACGCCGTGCGGTGCTCGCCCAGCCGGTTCGGCTTGCCCGTGCCGTGGTAGTCGCTCGACCCGGTCACGAACAGGCCGTACCGCGTCGCCCAGTCGAGCAGGGTGCGCTTGCCGTGCGCGAGGTTCTCGCGGTGGTCGACCTCGAGCCCACCGAGCCCGGCCTCGACCAGTTCGCGGAGCATCGGCTCGTCGATCACGATCCCCCGCGACGACGCGGCGGGATGGGCGATGACGGGCACGCCGCCGGCCTGTCGGATGAGCTCGACGCCCCGGAGCGGGGACGGCGCCTCGTGCGGCTCGTAGTACCCGGAGGCCGGGTGCAGGATCCCCCGGAACGCCGCGCTGCGGTCGGCCTCGAGCCCGCGGGCGACGAGGGCGTCGGCGATGTGCGGGCGGCCGATCGTGGCCCCGTCGCGGGACTGCGCGAGCACGTCGTCCCAGGTGATCGGGTGGTCGCGGCCGATGCGGTCGACCATCCGGCGGGCCCGCGCGAGGCGTCCGTCGCGGATCCGCTCGGTCTCGGCGACGAGCGCCGGGTCGGCGGGGTCGACCAGGTAGCCGAGCACGTGCACGCTGCGGTAGCCGACGCGGGTGCTCAGTTCGAGGCCCGGGAGGAGCGTGACCGGCAGGTCGCGGACGGTCGCCGTGGCCTCGTCCCACCCCGCGGTCGTGTCGTGGTCCGTCAGCGCGACGGCGTCCAGTCCGGCGGCTGCTGCCGCCCGGACGAGGTCCGCGGGTCGCTCGGTGCCGTCGGAGACGCTCGAGTGCGCGTGCAGGTCGATGAACGGATCGGGCACGTCGACAATGCTATCCACAGGTGAGCGGGCGCACAGGCCGCGGAGCGACGGGCGGTGCGATGATGGGTGCATGTCCGACACCACGCCCCGCGCGACGAGCAACCGTTCCACCACCCCCGGATCCTCGACGTTCAAGGACTACATCGGCTCGCAGTGGGCCGATCGTGACCGTCCGCTGCCCGAGCCCCGCGAGCAGGCCGCCTTCGCTGCCGAGCGCCGCGCGAAGCTCTCCGAGCTGCACCCGGGCCGGACGATCGTCGTACCGGCCGGCCAGGCCAAGGTGCGATCGAACGACTGCGACTACCCGTTCCGCCCGCACTCCGCGTTCGCGCACCTGACCGGCTGGGGCACCGACACCGTCGTCGGCTCCGTGCTCGTCATGACGCCGAACGGCTCCGGGCACGACGCCACGCTGTACTTCCGCGCGACCGCCGGCCGCGACTCCGAGGAGTTCTACGCCAACCCCGAGATCGGGGAGTTCTGGGTCGGCCCGCGCCCCTCGCTGGACGAGGTCGCGGCGGACCTCGGTCTCGCGACGGCCGACCTCGGCGCGTTCGACGCCGTGCGCGCCGGACTCGACGCCTCGGCCCTCGTCGTGCGCGACGCCGACACCGACCTCACCCGTGGGCTCGACGACCGGATCGGCAGCGCCGTCGGTGGCGCGCCCGAGGCCGACGGCGTGCCCGCGACGGACGACGCCCTCGCCCGTGACCTCTCCGAGCTGCGCCTCGTGAAGGACGCGTACGAGGTCAACGAGCTCCGGAAGGCCGTGAACGCGACCAAGGCAGGGTTCGACGACGTCATCGCCGACTTCGACGCGGTCCTGGCGCACCCCCGCGGCGAGCGCATCGTCGAGGGCACGTTCAACCGCCGTGCCCGTGCCGACGGCAACACCGTGGGCTACGACACGATCGCCGCCTCCGGCCACCACGCCTGCATCCTGCACTGGACCCGCAACGACGGCGCCGTCGAGCCGGGCGACCTGATCCTCATCGACGCCGGGGTCGAGGTCGACTCGTTCTACACGGCCGACATCACCCGCACGCTCCCGGTCAGCGGCACGTTCACCGACGTGCAGCGCCTCGTGTACGAAGCCGTGCTCGAAGCGGCGGACGCGGCCTTCGCCATCGTGAAGCCCGGCATCACCTTCCGTCAGGTGCACGCCACCGCGATGGAGGTCATCGCCCGCAAGACCGCCGAATGGGGCTTCCTGCCCGGCAGCGCCGAGGAATCGCTCCAGCAGGACAACCAGTTCCACCGTCGCTACATGGTGCACGGCACGAGCCACCACCTCGGCCTCGACGTGCACGACTGCGCGAAGGCCCGGCGTGAGATGTACATCGACGGCACCGTGCAGGCCGGCATGGTCTTCACGATCGAGCCCGGCCTGTACTTCCAGCAGGACGACCTCACCGTGCCCGAGGAGTTCCGCGGCATCGGCGTCCGCATCGAGGACGACATCCTCGTGACCGAGGACGGCGCCGAGAACCTGTCCGTCGGCATCCCCCGGACCCCCTCGGAAGTGGAGGGGTGGATCGCCCGCTCCGGCCGCTAGCCTGAGCGGGTGACGACACCGGAGGTCTCCCCCAGCCCCAGCGAGAGCGCGTTCTCGATCGACGTCGAGCACTTCGACTCCCCCGACGCCCAGCGGCTCCGCGCCGCCCAGCGCCTGGAGATCGACCGTGCGTACGGCGGCGACACCGAACCCGGCGACAAGCCGACGGCGGACTCCATCGCGGTGTTCTTCCTCGCGCGGGACGACGACGGCACGCCGCTCGGCTGCGGCGGGCTGCGGGTCGTGCAGGACGGCATCACCGAGATCAAGCGGATGTACGTCCGGCCGGAGTCCCGGGGTGCCGGTGTCGCGGCGGCGCTGCTGCGTCGGTTGGAGGACGCTGCGCTCGACCTCGGTTCGCCGGCGCTCGTGCTGGAGACCGGGAACGAACAGAAGCGTGCGATCGGGTTCTACGAGCGCGAGGGGTTCACGCGCATCGCGAACTTCGGGCCGTACGTCGGGGTCCCGACCTCGATCTGCTACTCGAAGGTCCTCTAGCCCGGGCCCCGAGCGGGCGAAGTACGTCCCGCTCGCAGCACCTCGGCGGCCGTTCCCGCCCGCTCGACGACGTGCGCGCGGCGTGTCCCGCCCGCTCGACGATCCGCGAGCGGGACGGACGCCGCCGAGGTCGCGGAAACGGCCGCTCCCCGCGACGGGGAACGGCCGTTCGTGCGACCTCGGCGGACGTGAGCGGCGCGTCGTGCGACCTCGGCCCCGACCCCGGCGCCGACCCCGTCGTGCGACCTCGGCCCCGCCCCGACCGTTCCCTCTGGCTCGGCGGCCGCCAGCGACTCAACGCGACTCGTCGTCCTTCGGGGGCGCCGACTCCGCGGACTCGGCGGAGCTCGGCGCCGGCGGCGTCGCCCCGGTCACCCGCTCCCCGTAGCGCGGCGGCTCCTCCGCACGCGGCTGCTGTGCGGACGCGGGCGCTGCCGGCGCGGGAGCGGTCGCCGGGGTCTCCCCGTAGCGCGGCCCCTCGTTCGTGCCGTAGCGCGGCGTCCCCGTCTGCGCGCCGGATGGCGGCGTGCCGGGCTGCTGCGCGCCTCCTGGCTGGTGGTGCGGCGTGGCGTGCCCACCGTACGGCGATCCCTGCTGACCGGCGCCCCACCCGCCGCCGGACCCGGCCGACTGCCCGCCGGACCCGGGAGCACCGGAGCCAGACCCGGGACCCGGACGCCACGGCTGCTGCGGCGGCTGCCCCTGGAACCCGGCCCCTGGGCCGCTCTGCGGTCCCGGGGCACCCGGCGTACCGGGGTTCCAGTGTGTGGTGGGGGCGAGCCCGGCCTCACCGAGGATGCGACGAGCCTGGCCCACGAGCTGCGGCTCGACGACGATCTGGTAGTTCGTCGCGAGGACCTGGTGCACGCTCGTGAAGTCCCGCTGGCGCTTCGTGATCGCGAACGAGACGATGCCGTAGAGCATGCCGAACGCCGCACCGATGATGGCGGCGGCGAGGATGAGGCCGCCGGCACTCGGCGAGAAGAGCGTCAGCACGATGCCGAAGAAGATGCCGAGCCAGAGGCCGGACAGCGCGCCGGCGATCGCCGCACGGCCGTACGTCATCTTGCCGGTGACGCGCTCGACGGTCTTGAGGTCGTTGCCGACGATCGAGAGCTGGTTGACCGGGAAGTCGGCCTCGGCGAGCTTGGCCACCACGCGCTGGGCGTCGGGGTAGCTGTCGTAGGTGCCGAGGACGTCGCCCTTGGGCAGCGTCGGGAAGGCCTGGGCGGTCCGGCCGCCGAACGGGCTCTGATTGCTCACACAGCCATCATTCACCGCACACCTTGCAATCGCACGTGCACTCTCAGGGAAGCCGCCGACCGCCACGGCGGATCCGGCCAGACGCACCGACTACGCTGGGTCGGGTGAGCGCCACGAAGGTCTTCGTCGCCCGCCTCGCCGGGTGCTCCGTCTTCGACCCCGCGGGAGACCGCGTCGGCCGCGTCCGAGACGTCCTGGTGGTGTACCGCCGGGCCGATCCGCCGCACGTCGTCGGTCTGATCGTCGAGGTCCCGGGCAAGCGCCGGATCTTCGTGAGCATCGGCCGCATCACCTCGATCGGTGCCGGGCAGGTCATCACGACCGGCCTCGTGAACATGCGCCGCTTCGAGCAGCGCGGTGGCGAGGTCCGGGTGATCGCGGAGATGCTCGGCCGCAAGGTCCTCATCAAGAAGGAACGCATCCGCGCCACCATCGAGGACGTCGCGATCGAGGACCGCGGGCAGGGCGACTGGGAGGTGTCGCAGCTCTTCCTCCGCAAGCCGAAGACCACGCCGTCCCCGTTCGGCAAGGGCCCGACGACGTTCGCGACCTGGAACGAGGTCACCGAGGACGAGCTCCCCGGCGAGGCCCAGTCCGCCGAACACGTGATCGCCGCCTACTCCGACCTGCTGCCGGCCGACCTGGCGTCGACGCTGCTCGACCTGCCGGAGGAACGGCGGTTCGAGGTCGCCGAGGAACTCCCCGACGACCGGCTCGCCGACGTGCTCGAGGAGATGCCCGACCAGCAGCGGATCGAGATCCTCACCCGGCTCGTCGACTCCCGCGCGGCCGACGTGCTCGACCACATGCAGCCGGACGACGCGGCCGACGTCCTCGCGCAGTTCTCCGACGAGCGCAGCGAGGCCCTCCTCCAGCTCATGGAGCCGGAAGAGGCGCAGGACGTCCGCATGCTCCTCGAGTACGAGCCCGACACCGCCGGTGGTCTCATGACGACCGAACCGGTGATCGTCTCCGCCGACGCCACCGTCGCCGAGGGGCTCGCGCTCGTCCGCCGCCACGAACTCGCGCCGGTGCTCGGCGCCGCCGTCTGCGTGACGCTGCCGCCGTACGAGCCGCCGACCGGCCGGTTCCTCGGCCTCGTGCACTTCCAGCGGATGCTCCGCTACCCGCCGAACGAACGACTCGGCACGCTCATCGACCAGCAGACCGACCCGGTCCGCGTCGACGCGAGCGCGGCCGAGGTCACGCGCATCATGGCGACCTACAACCTGCTGTCCGTCCCCGTGGTCGACGATGCCCACCGTCTCGTCGGGGTGGTGACGATCGACGATGTCCTCGACCACGTCCTGCCGGACGACTGGCGAAGTCAGGGCGAGGGGGAACCCTCACCGCTTCCGCGCCAACGCCCACGCAGGACGCCCGTGACGACGGGAAGGAGGACCACCCGTGGCCCGAACGGATGACAACCGCCGCGATCGCGAGCGGACCGATGCTCGACTCGACTCCCCCAAGGGCATGCGCACCCGCGTCCTGCCGACCCGGCGCCGAGGTCGCGGTGACGCCTTCGGTCGCGCGACCGAGGGCATCGCGCGTGCGATGGGAACGCCCTGGTTCCTCGTCGGCCTGACCCTGTTCTGCGTCGTCTGGATGGGCTACAACACGCTCGCCCCGAAGCCCTGGCAGTTCGACTCCGCGGCGATCGGCTTCACGGCCCTGACGCTCGTGCTGTCCCTGCAGGCGTCGTACGCGGCACCGCTCATCCTGCTCGCCCAGAACCGGCAGGACGACCGCGACCGTGTGCAGTTCGAGCAGGACCGGCAGCGCGCCGAGCGGAACCTCGCCGACACCGAGTACCTCGCCCGCGAGGTCGTGGCGCTCCGCCTGGCGATGCGGGACATGGCGTCGAAGGACTTCATCCGCGCCGAGATCCGCTCGCTGCTCGAGGAACTCGACCGGCGCGACGCCGAGGACGCCGGCTTCGCCGACGAGTCCGGCACGACGGCCCGTGGCTGACGGCGGCCGGTCGGACGAGCAGCTGGGCAGCGCGGTCCTCGCCGCGCTCGGCCGCGTGATCGACCCCGAGATCCGCCGGCCCGTCACGGAGCTCGACATGATCCGTGGTGTCGACGTGCAGCCAGGAGGCGCGGTGCGCGTCGACCTGCAGCTCACGATCGTCGGGTGCCCGGCCGCCGACACCATCGAGCGCGACGTGCGTGCGGCCGCCGGTTCCGTCGACGGCGTCTCGAGCGTGGCGGTCGACGTGTCCGTGATGGCCCCGGCGACGCGTGCCGCGCTCACCGAACGCCTCCGCGCGGGGAGGCCCCGGGGCGTGCAGTTCACCCCGGACTCGCTCACCCGGGTGATCGCGGTGACGAGCGGCAAGGGCGGCGTCGGCAAGTCGATGGTCACCGTGAACCTCGCCGCCGCCCTCGCGGCCCGCGGGCAGCGCGTGTGCATCGTGGACGTCGACGTGCACGGCTTCAGCGTCCCCGGGCTGATGGGGCTCACCGACGCCGCGGGCGTGGCCCCTCGCCCGACCCGGGTCGACAGCATGATCCTGCCGCCGGTCGCGCACGACGTGAAGGTCGTCTCGATCGGCATGTTCGTGGACGACGTCTCGACCGCGGTGTCCTGGCGCGGTCCGATGCTGCACCGCACCGTCTCGCAGTTCCTCACCGACGTGTACTTCGGCGACCTCGACGTGCTCCTGCTCGACCTGCCGCCCGGTACCGGTGACGTGGCGATCTCGGTCGGCCAGCTGCTCCCCCACGCCGAGGTCCTGGTCGTCACCACGCCCCAGGCGGCCGCTGCCGACGTGGCCGAACGGAGCGGGATCGTCGCCCGGCAGACCGGGCAGCGGGTGATCGGCGTCGTCGAGAACATGGCGGGCCTCGTGCAGCCCGACGGGTCCGTGCTGCACCTCTTCGGCGAGGGCGGTGGCGCCGAGACCGCCCGCCGGCTCTCCCGCGACCAGGACACCGCCGTCCCGGTGCTCGGCAGCGTGCCGCTGTCCCTGCCGCTCCGCGAGGGCGGCGACGCCGGCGTCCCGGTGGTGCTCGGCGATCCCGAGGACCCGGCAGCGGTGGCGCTGGCGGCGATCGCGGACCGCATCGGCACGATGGGACGGGGGCTGTCCGGCCGGAAGCTCGGGCTGTCGCTGTCGTAGGGTCGGGTGCATGAGCACTGATCACGTCAGCGTCGACTGGGAGCAGGCCCGCGACACCAACCGCGCGAACTGGGACGACCGGGTGCCCATCCACGAGGGCGCCTACGAGATCGACGCCCTGACCGACCCGGACCACCGCTCGACCGTCGTCCGCGACGACCTGCCCGCACTGCGACCGTGGCTGCCGGACGGCACCATCGCCGGCCTCGACCTCTGCCACCTGCAGTGCCACATCGGCACGGACACGGTCTCGCTCGCGCGTGAGGGCGCCCGCGTCACCGGCGTCGACTTCTCGCCCGCGGCGCTCGCCTCGGCCGCCGGGCTGTCGGCACGCCTCGGCCTCGACGTGACCTGGGTCGAGACGGACGTCCTCGACGCCCGGGCCGCGGTGGTGGGCGACTTCGACGTCGTCTACACGAGCATCGGGACGATCTGCTGGCTCGACGACCTCGACCGCTGGGCCGCCCAGGTCGCGGCACTCCTGCGACCGGGCGGTGTGTTCTTCATCCGCGACGGCCACCCCGCGCTGTACGCGCTCGACGAGGACGCCGACGGGCTCGTCACCCGCTACCGGTACTTCGCGGACGGCTCCGCCCAGCAGTGGGACGACGCCGGCACCTACGCCGGCGACGGCACGGTGTCGAACACCCGCACCTACGAGTGGCCGCACCCGCTGTCGGAGATCGTGAACGCCCTGCTCGGCGCCGGGCTCCGGCTGCGCAGACTCGACGAGGGTCGGACACTGCCGTGGCGGTTCAGCCCCCGCATGGTCGACACCGGGGACGGCTCGTGGGAGTGGCCCGGCGAGGACCGCGACCGCCTCCCCACGACCTTCACGATCGTCGCGTCGAAGGACTGATCCGCCAGCCGATCGACGCTGCCTGTACGTCCTTTCATGGACAGGTCGTTCCACCGCGGAGCAATATGCAGGGGTATTCCACAATGCTCCTGCGGAATCGGGTCCGCAGGGGCTCCACCCGTGTCCGGCAACGCCGCCGGACCGAGGACAGGAGAACCGTGTGAACAGCAGGACCAGACTCAGGATCGGACTCGTCGCGGCCCTCGCGGCTGCGCTGGCGGGCGGGTCCGTCGCAGCAGCACCGGCCATGGCGGCCACACCGGCGTGCGCCACCGCGTGGAGCGCGGGCACCGCGTACAGCGGCGGCGCGACGGTGAGCGAGAGCGGCACGAACTACACCGCGAACTGGTGGACGCAGGGCGACGACCCCGCGACCCACTCCGGCGCGACCGGCAGCGGCCAGCCCTGGACTTCCACGGGAGCCTGCGCCGGCACCGGCACCGGCGGCGGTACGACCAACCCGGGCGGCGGCACCACCACCCCGGGCACCGGCGGCAGCGGCGGGACGGCGAAGGGCCTGGTCTTCAGCCCCTACAAGGACGTCACCGTGAACCTCGACTGGAACACGAACGTGATGAACACGGCCGTCACCGGCACGCGCATCCCGGTCGTCGGCTCGAGCAACAGCCTGGTGTCCACCCGGGAGCCGGGCCTCAAGGCGATCACCCTCGCCTTCGCCACCGGCACCTGCGGCAGCGAGAACTGGGGCGGCGTCGCCGCGGACGCCTTCGCGAGCGCCAACATCCCGAAGCTCGACGCCGCGGGCGTGAACTACATCGTGAGCACCGGCGGTGCGGCGGGCTCGTTCAAGTGCTCCGGCACCGCGCTGCAGAGCTTCATCGCCCGCTACGCCACCCCGCACATGATCGGCGTCGACTTCGACATCGAGAGCGGGCAGTCCGCTGCCGACGTGCAGAACCTCGTCAACGCCGCAGCGCTCGCGCAGTCGAAGTACCCGGGGATGCGGTTCTCGTTCACCCTCGCGACCCTGGCCGCCAGCGACGGGAGCTTCGGCGGCCTCAACAGCACCGGTGACGCCACGGTCAAGGCCATCAAGGCGTCGAGCCTGACGAACTACACGGTCAACCTCATGACGATGGACTTCGGCCGCGCGACGACCGCGAACTGCGTCCTGTCCGGATCGACCTGCGAGATGGGCAAGTCCTCGATCCAGGCCGTCACGAACCTCGAGCACACGTACGGCATCGCACCGTCGAAGATCGAGGTCACCCCGATGATCGGCGTGAACGACGCCTCCGACGAGGTCTTCACCCTCGCCGACGTCGACACGCTGTCCGCCTACGCGAAGGCGAACGGGCTCGCCGGGGTCCACTACTGGTCCCTCGACCGTGACACCCCGTGCTCCTCGACGACGGCGATGTCCACCTGCAGCTCGGTCCCGAGCGCGCCGGCCCTCGCGTGGACGGACCGCTTCCTGGCCGACCTGCAGTAGTCGCCACCGTCAACGGACTGGAGGCGCGGGGGGGCCCCCCCCCCCCCCCCGCCTCCAGTCCGTCATCGGCTCACGTGACGTCGTGTCAGGTCGCTTCGGCGTCGAACGGTGCGGCCTCGCCGGCGGCGAGCGGCACCACGGGTGCCGTCGCGCGCACCTTCGACGCGGTCACCTGCGCGGTCTGCACCGCAGCGGCGCTGCTGCCGGAGTCGAGCAGCGCATCACGGATGATCCGGCGGGGGTCGTACTGCCGCGGGTCGAGCTTCTGCCAGTCGACCTCGTCGAACTCGGGGCCCATCTCGTCGCGCATCCGGTCCTTCGCGGTGTCGGCGAAGCGACGGACGGCCTTGACGAACTCGGCGAGCTTCTGGGCGTACTGCGGGAGTCGCTGCGGACCGAGCAGGAGGACGCCGATGATCCCGATCACCAGGAACTTCTCGAAGCCGTCGAACACGGTACGAGCGTAACCCGTCCACACCCCGGAGCACCCGTAGAGTTGTCACCCGAACGGAGTGTGCGTGTCAGAGAAAGAGTCGAACTGGAAGTTCGCCGAGGACATCGTCTCGGAGTCCGAGGTGATCGCCCGAGCCAGGGAGCACTCCCTCGAACTCGGGGTCGAGGCGATCTCCCCCGCCATCGGCGCACAGATCGGGGTCGTCGCGGCCGCCTCGCGCGCCACGAGCATGATCGAGATCGGCACCGGCCTGGGGGTGTCCGGGCTGTACCTGCTCGGCGGCGCACCGTCCGCCACGCTCACCACGATCGACATCGAGGTCGACCACCAGCAGTACGCCCGTGACGCGTACATCGCCGCGGGCACCGCCCCCGCCCGGATCCGACTCATCCCGGGTCGGGCGAACCAGGTGCTGCCGCGCATGAACGAGGCCTCGTACGACGTCGTCCTCGTCGACGCCGACCCGGAGCACGTCATCGAGTACGTCGAGCACGGACTGCGGCTCGCTCGGCTCGGCGGGACCGTCCTCGTGCCGCACGCGCTCTGGCGGGGCCGGGTGGCCGACCCGGTGAAGCGGGACCGGGCGACGACCGACTTCCGGCTGCTGCTCACCGAGGTGTCGACGTCGGGAGCGGTCATCAGCGCGCTCTCCCCCGCCGGAGACGGACTGCTGCAGATGACGAAGGTGTCCGCTTAGTCGGTGTCGTCTCGGTAGGAGCCGTCGTGCCCGAGGTGGCGCACGTAGCGCTCCGGGGACTCGAGGAACGACCGCTGGTGCCGGACGAGGTCGAGGTCGGCCCACTCCGTGCGCCGCAGGCCCCACTCGCCGACCTCGTGGATCGTCGCGCCGGGGAAGGCCGCGAGCACCGGTGAGTGCGTCGACATGAGCACCTGCCCGACGCCGCTCTCGACGATCGACTGCAGCAGGCCGATGAGCGCCAGGCAGCCGGAGAACGACAGCGCGGACTCGGGTTCGTCGAGGATCCACAACCCGGGCCACCGCGCACGGTCGATCACGAAGTCGAGGAAGGACTCGCCGTGGCTGCGCTCGTGGAAGACCGGCTCGGGCCGGGACAGGTTCGGGTGTTCCTCGAGGTAGGTGAAGAACCCGTGCATGGTCTCCGCCCGCAGGAAGAACCCGCCGCGCGGCGCCCCGAAGTCGCGGCGGATGGCGATGTGTTCGCACAGGTCGGACTCGGAGGCGCGGGTCGAGTGCTGCGATCCGGTGCCGCCGCCCTCCGGCCCCATGCCGAACTGCAGCGCGATGGCCTCGACGATGGTGGACTTGCCGACGCCGTTCTCCCCGACGAACACCGTCACGGGGTCGAGGTCGAGCCCCTCGTCGAGGAGCTGCCGGACGGGGGCGAGGGTGGCGGGCCAGACGTCGCGGGGCATCGGGTCGGGGTCGCAGTACTCCTCGACGCGGCGGATCGGCAGGTGGGTCCTCGGCACGGAGCCCATCCTGCCGTGCCACGCCGACATCGGCGCCGGGCGGTGCGGACGGAGGGCGGGCGGACGGAGGGCCCGGAGCGTACGCGCTCCGGGCCCTCCGTTCTGGTGCGTCGACGTACTAGGCCGAGACGACCTCGGCGAGTGCGTCGTGGAGTTCCTTGGCCTCGGCATCGTTGACCGAGACGACCAGGCGGCCTCCACCTTCGAGCGGAACCCGCACGATGATGAGTCGACCCTCCTTAACAGCCTCCATCGGCCCGTCACCGGTCCTCGGCTTCATGGCTGCCATCAGATGTCCCCTTTCGTGCAGTACATGCGCCCCCATTATCTCGTATCGATGGGGGAACTGCGAAACCGCCCAGGTTGGGGGTCGTGGATCGCGACGTTCTCGCGGTTCAGAGTGGTCACCTTGGCGTGTGCCGTACATCCGCTCCAAGCGCCGTCAACCGCTCGACCCCGCCGTCGAGGCCGTCCCCGCCGGCATGCGCGTCGCCGGGGCGTTCTCGTGGCGGATGCTCGTCGTCGTCGCCGCCCTCGCCGTCGTCGTCGCGCTCGTGGTCCTGCTGCAGGACATCGTCGTGCCGTTCCTGATCGGCCTCATCGTGTGCGCCCTGCTCGCGCCGTTCTCGCTGTTCCTGCAGCGCCACCGCTGGCCGAAGTGGCTCGCGGTGCTGTCGTGCTTCCTCGCCGTCGTGATCGTCATCGGCGTCCTCGCGCTGGTCGTCACGGCGCAGATCCGGTACGACCTGCCGTCGCTCGAGCACCGTCTCGACCACAACGTGCAGTCGCTGCAGAGCCTGTTGGCCACCGAGCCGTTCGGCATCACGGCGTCGCAGGTCACGAAGTGGCTGTCCGACGGCACGAAGTTCCTGCAGACCCACGCGTCGTCGATCGCCTCGGGTGCGGCCGAGGCCGGGAGCGGGCTCGTGCACCTGCTCGAGGGCCTCTTCATCGTGGTGTTCACGACGATCTTCGTGCTCGTCGACGGCCCGCGCATATGGTCGTGGGTGGTGCGGCTCTTCCCCCGCCGAGCGCGCGCTCGCATCGACGTCGCCGGGCACGCCGGCTGGAAGACGCTGACGAGCTTCATCCGCGTCCAGCTCGTCGTCGCGGTGACGGACGCGCTCGGCATCGTGATCGGCGCCCTCGCGCTGCAGGTGCCGCTCGCGATCCCGATCGGCGTCATCGTGTTCTTCGGCGCCTTCGTGCCGGTGGTCGGCGCGATCGTCGCGGGCGTCGTCGCGGTGCTCGTCGCGCTCGTGTTCAACGGCTGGGTGCCCGCGCTGGTCATGCTCGGCATCGTGATCGCCGTGCAGCAGCTCGAGAGCCACGTCCTGCACCCGTTCCTCACCGGCTCGGCCGTGCGCGTGCACCCGCTCGGCGTCGTGCTCGGCGTCACCGCGGGCACGACGATCGCCGGCGTCGTCGGGGCGTTCTTCGCGGTGCCGTTCATCGCGACCGCGAACGCGATGATCCACGCGGCGGCGTCAGCCGACCCCGAGGCGGTGGCGCGGGGCGCCGAGGACCGCGAGGCCGACGTCGATCACGGCGGGGTCCAGTCGTAGCCGTCGATCCACCAGCAGTAGTACATCCACACCCACTGCAGCGCGATGCAGACCACCACGACCGCCACCCGGTACACCCGTGACCGCGGCAGCGCGACGATCCCGAGCAGCGGGGCGATCGGCAGCAGGATGCGCCAGGTGCTCGACTGCGGGAAGAACACGGCCAGCAGGTACACCAGGTAGGCGACGCCCCAGAGCCGCAGCTCGAGCCCGATCCGCCGCGCGGCCGGCAGGGCCACGAACGCGGCGAACCCGACCACCACGACGGCGAGCAGGATCGCGCCGGCCGGCTGCCCGAACCACCACCCGAAGCCCTGCACCCACGGCGCGAACAGGACGAGTTCCCGCCACCCGATGTACGACGACCGCCACGCCAGTTCGGTGTCCGTGTACGCCCGGGGCACCCCGGTCACCGCCCAGGCGATCGCCGGCCACGCCAGCCCGACGATCCCGGACACGACCGCGACCACCGCGGGTGGGACGAACCGCTGCACGGTGAGCGGCGACGACGCGCGGACCCACGACGGGCGGACGAACCACGCGGCGAGGAACAGCACGATCAGCAGCGCGAAGGCCAGCCCGGTGGGCCGGGTCATCCCGAGCAGCAGGACGACCGGGAGCATCGACCACCAGCGGCGGTCCACCATCAGCAGCAGCGCGACGAGGAGCAGGAACAGGCCCATCGACTCGGCGTACGCGACCTGGAACATCGCCGAGACGGGTGCGACGCAGAACAGCACGGTCGCGAAGGTCGCCCGCGCCGGGTCGAGGAACCGACCCATCAGCCGCCGGAACACGAGCGCCGCTCCCCAGCCGAACAGGAGCGACACGGAGACGGCGACGAACTCGAAGGACGCGCCCGTCAGCGCCATCAGGCCCCGCACCAGGAAGGGGTAGGCGGGCATGAACGCCCACGCGTTCTCGGTCACGTGTCCCGTGGCGTCGATCGGCAGCGTCGAGGGGTACCCGGACGCGGCGATCACCCGGTACCAGGCACCGTCCCAGATCGACGAGAACGACAGCAGGCCGGGGTGCTGCACCGTGAAGGAGTTCGCCGCCTGCACGCTCGCGAACGCGGCGAGCATCGTGCCCGTGACGATCCGCGCGAGCACGTACACGACCGTGATCCGCAGCCACCACGGCACGACCCGGTAGCGGGCGTGCCACCGGGCGCGGGCAGGGCTCAGCCGGGTGGACCCGGCCGTGGTCAGGCCGTCAGCCACCGACGCAGACCGTGCTCGACCGCGGTGATCTGGTCGACGGGGACCTGCTCGTCGTCGTGGTGGGCGAAGACCGGCTCGCCGGGCCCGTAGTTGACCGCGGGGACGCCGAGCGCCGAGAAGCGTGCGACGTCGGTCCACCCGTACTTCGGGCGGGGCGCGGGACCGCCGACCGCGGCGACGAAGTCCTGCGCCAGCGGGGCGTCGAGTCCGGGTCGGGCACCGGCGGCGAGGTCGACGATCTGCACGTCGTAGCCGTCGAAGAGCTCGCGGATGTGGGCGACGGCCTCGTCCGCGCTGCGCGACGGGGCGAAGCGGTAGTTGACGTGCACCATCACCTCGTCGGGGATGACGTTGCCGGCGATGCCGCCCGTGATGCCGACGGCGTTGAGGCCTTCGCGGTAGTCGAGTCCGTCGACCGTGACCGTGCGCGGCTCGTAGGCGGCGAGCGTGGCCAGGATCGGCGCGGCCTTGTGGATCGCGTTGTCGCCGATCCAGCTCCGGGCGCTGTGCGAGCGCTCGCCGTACGCGCGGACCTCGGCCCGGAGGTTGCCGTTGCAGCCGCCCTCGATCTGCGCACCGGAGGGCTCGCCGAGGATCGCGAAGTCGCCCGCGAGGAGCTCGGGACGCGTCCGCGCCAGGCGTCCGAGGCCGTTCAGCGCGTCGCTCACCTCTTCGTGGTCGTAGAAGACCCAGGTGACGTCGACGTTCGGCTCGGCGAGGTCGTACGCGAGCTTGAGCTGGACCGCGCAACCTGCCTTCATGTCCACCGTGCCGCGGCCCCAGAGGATCTCGGTGCCGTCCTCGGCCGTCCGGAACTCGGTCGGCAGGTTGCCGTTGAGCGGCACGGTGTCGATGTGCCCCGCGATGACCACGCGGCGGTCACGACCGAGGTTCGTCCGTGCCACGATCGCGTCGCCGTCGCGGATCACCTCGAGGTGGGGCAGCGGCGTCAGGGCGGCCTCGATCGCGTCGGCGAGCGGCCCTTCGTCACCGGACACCGACTCGATGTCGCAGATGGCACGGGTGATGTCGATGGACGAGGCGGTGAGGTCGAGCGGCTCCGGCATGCGGGAAGCCTACCGGCCGACCCTTGCAGCCCGGCGGAGCCGTCCGGACGGACGGGTGGCCCCCTCCCCTCGCTGGGTACCCTGGTCCGGTGACCGACACGACCGCTGCCACCGCCCGCCCGACCCACGCCTGGGGCCACGGCCTCGCGACGATCGCCGCCGACGGCACGACGCTCGACACCTGGTACCCGGAGACGTTCGTCGGCACGCTGCCCGCCGACGCCGTGTTCCCCGCCGACCTGCGCGCACACGTCGGCGACGACCCGCGCCGCGGTGTCACGATCGAGGCGGTCACGACCGAGGTCACGATCGACGCCGCACCCGCGAGCACGCCGGACGCGTACCTCCGCCTGCACCTCCTCAGCCACCTGCACGTGGCGCCGAACGAGGTCAACCTCGACGGTGTCTTCGCGCACCTGCCGATCGTCGCGTGGACGAACGCGGGCCCGGTGCACCCCGACGACCTGATCCGCCTGCGCCCCGGCCTGCAGCGCGCCGGGATCGCCGTGCACGCGATCGACAAGTTCCCCCGGCTGGTGGACTACGTCGTGCCGGACCGCGTGCGCATCGCCGACGCGAACCGGGTCCGGCTCGGCGCCCACCTCGCTCCCGGCACGACGGTGATGCACGAGGGCTTCGTGAACTTCAACGCCGGCACCCTCGGCGACGCGATGATCGAGGGCCGTGTCTCGCAGGGCGTCGTCGTCGGGAACGGCACGGACATCGGCGGCGGTGCCTCCATCATGGGCACGCTGTCCGGTGGCGGCACCCACCGCGTCTCCCTCGGGGAGCGCGCGCTGCTCGGTGCGAACGCCGGTCTCGGGATCTCGCTCGGCGACGACTCGGTGGTCGAGGCCGGGCTGTACGTGACGGCCGGCACGAAGGTCGTCCTCGTCGGCGCGGCCCCGAACCCGGACGGCACCCCGAAGACGGTCAAGGCGGCCGAGCTCTCCGGGACGCCCAACATCCTGTTCCGCCGCAACTCGGTCTCCGGCGCGGTGGAGGCACTGCAGCGCCAGGGGCAGGGCATCCAGCTCAACACCGCGCTGCACGCGTAGGCGGTCCGTCCGTGGGGGGAACGGTCGACGGACCGCACGGCCCGGTGCCGGTCCGCCGGTACGCCGCGCGTCGGGGCACGACGTCGGCCACGACGCTCGTGTGGTTGCACGGGGGTGGGTTCTTCCGCGGCAGCCTCGACCTGCCGGAGGCGCACGTCGTCGCCGGCACCCTCGCCGACCGCGGGCTCGACGTCGTCACGGTCGGGTACCGCCTCGCTCCCCTGCCCGGGTTGCCCGTCGTCGGACGCCGAGGAACCCGGGGGCGACGCCGTCACCCGGTGCCGAACGACGAGGTCCGCGCCGTGCTCGAGGTCGTCCGCGGCGAGGCCGACGGTCCGGTCCTCCTCGGCGGGGCGAGTGCCGGCGCGTGCCTCGCAGCAGCCGTGACCCGGACGCTGCCGGACGCCGCACGGCCGGACGGGCTCGTCCTCGCGTACGGGTTCTTCCACGCCCGCACCCCGCGCGACGCGGCAGTCCTCCGATCGGTCCGCGGGCACCGGCGGCTCACGCACCACCCGGCACTGCTCGACCGGGCGAACCGGAACCACGTCGGCCGCGCGGGCGACACCGCCACCGCGTTCCCCGGCGGCGAGGACCTCTCCGGCTTCCCCCGCACGCTCATGGTGGACGCCGAGCACGACACGATGCGGGCCTCGGGCGACCGGTTCGCCGACGAGCTGCGCGGCGCCGGGGTCGCGGTCGAACGGCACGTGCTCCCGGCAGCGCGCCACGCCTTCCTCAACCGGCCGGGGTCGCCGGACTCGGACCGGGCGCTCGACCTCGTCACCGCCTGGTCGGCGCGCTCGTCCGGCGCCTGAGCGGCGCGGGCGGGCACGCGGCGGAGCCGGCCGTGCGACGGACGGGAGGCACGGTGCCGGCCCGCACCGTGCCTCCCGTCCGTCGATCCGTCCCGTCCACCGCCCCGCGACCGCGCGTGGCTGCGCGCCGCGTCAGCGTGCGGGCAGGTCGCGCTCCGGGTGCCCGACGTAGAGCTGCTGCGGGCGCCCGATCTTGTTCAGCGGGTCGTTGTTGAGCTCGCGCCACTGCGCGATCCACCCGGGCAGACGCCCGATGGCGAACAGGACCGTGAACATCCGCGGCGGGAAGCCCATCGCCTTGTAGATGATGCCCGTGTAGAAGTCGACGTTCGGGTAGAGCTTCCGGCTGACGAAGTACTCGTCCTCGAGCGCGATGCCCTCGAGCTCCATGGCGATGTCGAGCAGGTCGTCCTGCACGCCCAGCGCCTCGAGCACCTCGTGCGCGGACTCCTTCACGAGCTTCGCCCGCGGGTCGTAGTTCTTGTAGACGCGGTGCCCGAAGCCCATGAGCTTCACGCCGCGCTCCTTGTTCTTCACCCGCTCGACGAAGCGCGTCACGGGCTCGCCCGAGTCCTTGATCTGCTGGAGCATCTCGAGCACGGCCTCGTTCGCGCCGCCGTGCAGCGGACCGTACAGCGCGTTGATGCCGGCGGAGATCGACGCGAACATGTTCGCCTTCGTCGACCCGACCATCCGGACCGTGGCGGTGGAGGCGTTCTGCTCGTGGTCCTCGTGCAGGATCAGGAGCCGCTCGAGCGCCTTCGACAGCACCGGGTTCGGCTGGTAGGTCTCGGCCATGGTGCCGAAGTTCAGGCGCAGGAAGTTGTCGACGAACGACAGCGAGTTGTCCGGGTAGAGGAACGCCTGCCCGATGGACTTCTTGTGCGCGTACGCGGCGATCACCGGCAGCTTCGCGAGGAGCCGGACGGTCTGGAGCTCGACCTTCTCGGGGTCGTCGACGTCCATGTCGTCCTCGTAGTAGGTCGACAGGGCGCTGACGGCGCTGGAGAGGACGGACATCGGGTGCGCCGAGTGCGGCAGGGCGTCGAACAGACGACGGAGGTCCTCGTGCAGCAGCGTGTGGCGGCGAATCCGGGCGTCGAAGGACTCGAGCTCGGCGGGCGTCGGCAGCTCGCCGTAGATGAGGAGCCAGGCGACCTCGAGGAAGGTCAGGTTCGACGCGACCTGGTCGATCGGGTAGCCGCGGTACCGCAGGATGCCCTGGTCACCGTCGATGTAGGTGATGGCGCTCTTCGTCGACCCGGTGTTCACGAACCCGTAGTCGAGCGTGTTCATCCCGGTCTGCTTCTTGAACGTCGAGATGTCGATGGTGGACGCACCGTCGACGCTCGGCAGGATCGGGAACTCCGCCGTGCCGCCCGGGTACGTCAGCGTCGCGGTCGCCGCGGTCTGCTCGGCGGCGGGACTCACGGGGACGGGCGTGGTGGGCGGTGTGGCCGTCTTCTGAGCGTCATTGGCAGTGTCAGTCACGGTGACAGCCTAATCGCGCCCACTGTCGGTCGTGCACACATCGAGCCTCAGGACTTGGTGGGAACCACGGATTGCGCCGAGCGCGGAAGGCTCAGGCGGACGCCAGACGACGCCCGCTCGCCAGTCGCTGCGCGGCTGCGGCGATGCGCTCGTCGGTCGCCGTGAGCGCCACGCGCACGTGCTCGGCACCCGCTGCGCCGTAGAAGGTCCCCGGTGCGACGAGGATCCCGCGCTCGGCCAGCCAGGCGACGGTGTCGAGCGCGGGCTCGCCGCGGGTGGCCCAGAGGTAGAGGCCCGCCTCGCTGTGGTCGACCCGGAAGCCGGCGCCTTCGAGTGCCCGTCGGAGCATGTTCCGTCGGGCGCGGTACAACGCCTTCTGCGCCTGCACGTGGGACTCGTCGGCGAGGGCGACGATCATCGCTTCCTGCACCGGGAGCGGCGGCATCATGCCCGTGTGCTTGCGGACCGCGAGCACCTCGGCGAGGACCCGCGCGTCACCGGCGACGAAGGCCGCCCGGTAGCCCGCGAGGTTCGACTGCTTCGAGAGCGAGTACACGCTGAGCACCCCGTCCACCGAGTCGCCCACGACCCGGGGATCGAGGATCGTCGGGGTCGGTGCGGTGTCGTACGGCGGTTCCCACCCGAGTTCGGCGTAGCACTCGTCGCCGACGATGACGGCGCCGAGCTCCCGCGCCCGCTCGACCGCGGCGCGCAGCTCGTCGATCGACAGGACGCGGCCGTCGGGGTTGCCCGGGGAGTTCAGCCAGACGAGCTTCGTGGTGGACGGCCAGGCGGCCGGGTCATCCGACGCGAGGGCGTCGGCGCCGACCAGGGCCGCACCGAGCTCGTACGTCGGGTACGCCGCGGCCGGGAACACCACCGTGTCGCCGCGGCCGATGCCGAGCCAGAGCGCGAGCCCGGCGATGAACTCCTTCGACCCGATGGTCGGGAGCACCTGGTCCGGCGTGAGGGTCACGCCCTGGCGCCGGCCGTACCAGTCCGCGATCGCCTCGCGCAGGGCCGGGGTGCCGGCGACCTGCGGGTAGGCGTGCGCGTCGGTCGCCTCGGCCAGCGCCGTGCGGACGACGGCGGGCGTCGGGTCGACGGGCGAGCCGACGCTGAGGTCGACGATGCCGCCCTCGACCGCCGCGGCCTGCTGCTTGAACGGGACGAGCTGGTCCCAGGGGAAGTCGGGGAGGTCGAGCGCCACGGGTCGGATCCGGCTCAGCCGCGGGGCGGTTCGGCCATGACGACCGGGTGGTCCTTGTGGATCACACCGACCTTCGCGGCACCGCCGGGGGAACCGACCTCTTCGAAGAACTCGACGTTGGCCTTGTAGTAGTCGGCCCACTCGTCGGGGAGGTCGTCCTCGTAGTAGATCGCCTCGACCGGGCACACCGGCTCGCACGCACCGCAGTCGACGCACTCGTCGGGGTGGATGTACAGCGACCGGTCACCCTCGTAGATGCAGTCGACCGGGCATTCGTCGATGCAGGCGCGGTCCTTGACGTCGACACAGGGCTGGGCGATCACGTACGTCACGGTTGGGGTGCTCCCTTCGGACTGAGCAGATCGAGTCTACCCGCGCGACCCGGCCGCACCTGACCGCCCGGCGGACGGGCCCTCAGCCCCGGTCGGCCGTCCCCGAACGCCCGGCGGCCGACGCCCGGATGCCGGACAGGTCGGGCCACGCGAGCACGAGCGCCGTGACGGCCGCCGGACCGAACGTCCACACGTAGCCCGCGACGTTGGCGAGCACGAGCGGGGAGCTCTGCCCGCCCACCGACGACAGCACCTGCGTCGCGGCGATGATCCCGATGCCGACCGCCGCGACCATCGCCCGCGACCGGTACAGCAGCCGGATGCCGACCGTGAGCCCGATCACGATCAGCGAGGTGAGCACGATGCCGACCGGGAAGCCTCCGAGGGTCTGCTGGTGCGTGACGGTGCCGAGTCCCCCGGCGACGAGTCCGAGCACGAGGGCGACCACGACGGCGGTGACCTTCCCCTGCCGCGAGAACTCGGCGAACGTCTGCGGCGCCTGCGGGACCCGGTCGGCGTCGTGACGGAACGCCTCGACCGCCGGCGCCTGGTGCCGGGCACCGTGCGGCATCACCCACGACAGCGCGGTCGGGTCACGGGGATCGACCGGGTCGACCGTCACCTGGGACCGGTACTGCTCGACGGCCGCCCGGACCTTCGCCCGCACCGGCACGACGTCGACGGTCAGGTCGGCCTGCCCGGAGTCGGGGTCCACGATCATCGAGAACGGGAGTTCCTCGGCACGGGCGGCGTACCGCGCGGCGTGGTGGACCCGCACGTGGTCGGGGTGGCCGTAGCCGCCGTCGTCAGCGTAGCTCACCACCGCGTCCGCGCCGGTGGACCGGATCGCGGCGCGGATGTCGTCGACGACCTCGCCGAGGTCCGCCGCGGTCAGCGAGTCCGCCGGGGCGTCCCCGGCGGCGACGGCGCGTCCGTCGGGGCCCCACTGCATGCCGGAGTCGGTGTAGCGGCGCTCGGGCAGGTCCGTCGGACGCGCACCCGGCCCGCCGAGCCAGAGGTGCGCCGGCCCGCCGAGTGCGGCGAGGGCGGCGGCGATCTCGGTCTCGCGGTGCGCGGCGACCCGCGGCCCGTCGCCGAAGAGCGGCGCGAGCTCCGGCGTCAGCATCTCGCCGCGCTCGCCCCGGGTGGCGGTGAGCACGGTCACCTCGGCGCCGAGCTCGAGCAGGGTGGCGATCGTCCCGCCCGACGAGAGCGTCTCGTCGTCGGGGTGGGCGTGCACGAACAGGACGCGCTCGGGGCGGGTTGCGGGGGCCTTCGACATCGGGTCCAAGCGTACCCAGCGGTGGCTAGCGGGGCGTCACGATGTAGGTCGCGGTGACGCCGTCGCTGCCGTCGGAGAAGGTCAGGACCACCCGGTAGCCGTCGCTCCGGAACATCCCGAAGGCGCTGGACGAGTCCGCGCGCTTCGCCGACTCGGTGAACCCGGCGTCGGTGAGCTGCTGCGCGGCGGCCTCGAAGTCGTCGACCGAGGCGGCACGGACCTGTGCCACCCACCCGGATCCGTTCGGCCCGCTCCCGCCGCCGAGCACGGTGCCGTCGACGAGCGGGACGTCCTTCGTCGGGAAGCCGTCGGGGACCTTGCCGTCCGAGGTCACGTTCGCGCCCTTGAGCGCGGTGTCGAGTGCGCCGTCGATGCCGCCGGCGACCGAGGCCATGCCGTCCTGGACGGCCTTGCCGTCGATGCCCTGCACACCCTCGGCGACGCTCGACGCGACCGACGAGCCGAGGTCGGTGGCCTGCTTCACGGCGTCGGACGAGCAGCCGGCCAGTCCGGCGAGGGCGATGCCGGCGGCGACGGCGGCGATCAGGGTGCGGGTCGGGGTGCGCATGCCCAGCACCCTAGGGGGCGAGACGGGAGGCGCGGCGTGAGTCCCCTGGGAACGTCACGTGCGTGGCGGGGTCGCGCCGCGCCTCCTGGCTCGTCCTGCGGGACCGCCGCGTCAGGCGACGTACGCGCGCGTCGCCGCGACGAGGGCGTCGACGCCCACCGGGATCGCCGTCTCGGCCTGCGGCGCGTAGAAGGGCGAGTGGTTGCTCGGGATGTCCTCGCCGCGACGGAACAGCTCCGGGTCGGTGATGCCCGTGAACCAGTACACGAGCGGCGCCCCCGCCGCGGTGGCGAGCTGACCGACGTCCTCGGATGCCATCGCCAGGCCGATCTCGAGGTCGCGGGCTCCGGGGACCTCGGCGCGGATCGCGTCGAGCACGGTCTGGGCGGCCTCGGCGTCGTTCACGGTGACCTCGGCACCCGGCGACCGCACGATCGTCGCCTCGGGCAGCCCGCCGGCCTCGCTCTCGGCGCGGACGATGCGCTCGATCGAGGCGATGATCCGCTCGCGGGTCTCCTCGTTGCGGGCCCGCGTGGAGATCTCGATGACGGCCTGGTCGGGGATGATGTTCGCGCGGGTGCCGGCGTGGAAGCTGCCCACCGTGACGACCCCGGCGTCGCTCGGCGAGACCTCGCGCGAGACCACGGTCTGCAGGCGCACGACGGCCGATGCGGCGGTGACGACCGGGTCGAGCGAGGCCTGCGGGGCGGAACCGTGCGCGCCGCGGCCGTTGAACGTGACCGTCAGCCGGTCGCTCGACGCCATCACGGGGCCGCTGCCGACCGCGACGATGCCGACCGGCGCCGGCGCGGAGTGCTGCCCGAGGACGACGTCGGGCGTCGGGAAGCGCTCGACGAGCCCGTCCTCGACCATGGCGCGGGCGCCGGAGATGACCTCTTCCGCCGGCTGGAAGACACCGACGACCGTGCCGTGCCAGTCGCCCGTGGTGGCGGCGAGGCGCTCGAGGGTCCCGAGCAGCCACGTCACGTGGATGTCGTGGCCGCAGGCGTGCATCGTCGGGACGTCGTTGCCGTCCTCGTCGGTGCCGTGGTGCTCGCTGGCGTAGGGCAGGCCGGTGCGCTCCTGGACCGGCAGCCCGTCCATGTCGGCGCGGAGCCAGACGACGGGCCCCTCGCCGTTCGACAGGACGCCCACGACACCGGTGCCGCCGACGCCCGTGGTGACCTCGATCCCGCCGATCTCCGCGAGCCGGTCGGCGACGATGCCCGCCGTGCGGTGCTCCTGGAAGCCGAGCTCGGGGTGGGCGTGGAGGTCCTGGTACAGCGAGAGGAGGTCGAGAGTCACGCGCACCACGGTACATCCGACGACGGCCCGGCCACCTCGAACGAGGTGACCGGGCCGTCGGAGGGAGGCCGTGCCTCCTGGATGGACCGCTGCTTACGCGTCCTGACGCTTCAGGCGGGCGTAGGCACGCTGGCGGGCCTGCGCGTCGAGCTCGACCTTGCGGATGCGCACGGCGTCGGGGGTGACCTCGACGCACTCGTCCTCACGCGCGAACTCGAGGCACTCCTCGAGCGACAGCTGGCGCGACGGCGTCATCGACTCGAAGGTGTCAGCGTTCGCCGAACGCATGTTCGTGAGCTTCTTCTCCTTCGTGATGTTGACGTCCATGTCGTCGGCGCGCGAGTTCTCGCCGATGACCATGCCCTCGTAGACCTCTTCGGTGGGGTTGACGAAGAACGTCATCCGCTCCTGGAGGTTCGTGATGGCGAACGGCGTGACGACGCCCGAGCGGTCGGACACGATCGACCCGTTGATGCGGGTCTGGATCGGGCCGGCCCACTCGTCGTAGCCGTGCGAGATCGCGTTGGCGATGCCGGTGCCGCGGGTCTCGGTGAGGAACGACGTGCGGAAGCCGATCAGGCCACGCGACGGGACGATGAACTCCATGCGCACCCAGCCGGTGCCGTGGTTCGTCATGTTCTCCATGCGGCCCTTGCGAGCGGCCATGAGCTGCGTGATCGCGCCGAGGTACTCCTCCGGCGTGTCGATCGTCATGTGCTCGTACGGCTCCTGCAGCTTGCCGTTCTCGTCACGCTTGGTGACGACCTGCGGCTTGCCGACCGTGAGCTCGAAGCCCTCGCGACGCATCTGCTCGACGAGGATGGCCAGCGCGAGCTCGCCGCGGCCCTGGACCTCCCACGCGTCCGGGCGACCGATGTCGAGGACCTTGAGCGAGACGTTGCCGATGAGCTCGCGGTCGAGGCGCTCCTTGACCATGCGGGCGGTGAGCTTGTGGCCCTTGACCTTGCCGACGAGCGGGCTGGTGTTCGTGCCGATCGTCATCGAGATCGCCGGGTCGTCGACCGTGATGGTCGGCAGCGGACGGACGTCCTCGGGGTCGGTCAGGGTCTCACCGATGGTGATCGTGTCGAAGCCGGCGACGGCGACGATGTCACCGGGGCCCGCCGACTCGGCCGGGTAGCGCTCGAGCGCCTTGGTGACGAGGAGCTCGGTGATGCGGGCGTTGACGACGCTGCCGTCGTGCTTGACCCACGCGACCGTCTGGCCCTTCTTCATGGTGCCGTGGAAGATGCGCAGGAGCGCGAGGCGACCGAGGAACGGCGACGCGTCGAGGTTCGTGACGTGCGCCTGCAGCGGGTGCTCGTCGTCGTACTTCGGGGCGGGGACGTGCTGGAGGATCGCCTCGAAGAGGGGCTCGAGGTCGTCGTTGTCCGGCAGCGAACCGTCGGCCGGCTTGTTGCGGCTGGCGGCACCCGCACGACCCGAGGCGTAGACCACGGGGACGTCGAGGATCGCGTCGAGGTCGAGGTCGTCGACCTCGTCCGACAGGTCGGAGGCGAGCCCGAGCAGGAGGTCCTGCGACTCGGACACGACCTCGTCGATGCGGGAGTCCGGGCGGTCCGTCTTGTTGACGAGCAGGATCACCGGGAGCTTCGCGGCGAGCGCCTTGCGGAGCACGAAGCGGGTCTGGGGCAGCGGACCCTCTGATGCGTCGACGAGGAGCACGACGCCGTCGACCATGGAGAGGCCGCGCTCGACCTCACCACCGAAGTCGGCGTGACCCGGGGTGTCGATGACGTTGATCGTGATGGGGCCGTCCGCGCCGAACTCGGTCGCGTGCTTGCCGTTGTAGAGCACCGACGTGTTCTTCGCGAGGATCGTGATGCCCTTCTCGCGCTCGAGGTCGTTCGAGTCCATCATGCGGTCTTCGCCCTCGAAGTGGGCGTCGAACGAGTTGGTCTGCGTGAGCATCGCGTCGACGAGGGTGGTCTTGCCGTGGTCGACGTGTGCCACGATGGCGACGTTGCGCAGGTCGGACCGGGTGGCGAGCGCCATACAGGACATCCTTTGGTGTTCGGAAGAAGATCGGGCGGCCGACTGTGGCGCTCGCGCCGCGGTGGCACTGCCCGGAGGTGGGCAGAACGCCCGACACGCCAGTCTACCGGTAGTTCGCAACCGAGAGGAGTACCCCCGATGAGCCGTCGGCGAACGTGGATCGAGATCACGATCGTGCTGATGCTCTCGCTCGGCGGCAGCGCGCTGTACTCGGTGCTGCAGATCATCGACGACCTGTCGCAGACGACGCCGCTCGGGCAGCAGTCCACGGCGCTCAACACCTCGACCACGACCGTGCAGTACGTCGACCTCGCCCGGCAGCTCGTGGGCATCGCGGTCGACCTCGCGCCGGTCGCGCTCGTCTGCTTCCTGCTCTGGAGCACCACCCGCCCGCACCTCGGTCGACTCGGCATCGACCGGTTCCGCGTGCGGCCCGACCTCGGTGGCGCGGCGCTCATCGCCCTCGGCATCGGGATCCCCGGGCTCGCGCTGTACTTCACCGGGCGGGCGCTCGGGTTCACCGTGAACGTGAACCCGGCGGCGCTCGACTCGTACTGGTGGACGATCCCCGTGCTGCTGCTCTCGGCGATCCGCTCCGGGCTGCAGGAGGAGGTGATCGTCGTCGGGTACCTCTACGAACGGCTGGGCGGCCTCGGGTGGGGGCGCTGGCAGGTCATCCTGTCCACCGCGGTCCTGCGCGGGAGCTACCACCTCTACCAGGGGTTCGGCGCGTTCGTCGGGAACGCCGTGATGGGCATCGTGTTCGGCTGGATCTACACGAGGTGGGGCCGGCTCCTCCCCCTCGTCATCACGCACTGCCTGCTCGACGCCGCGGTGTTCGTCGGGTACCCGTGGGTCGCGCACGCGTTCCCGCAGCTCTTCCGCTGACGCTGGTCGCCCGCGGCACGGCCGGCGACCGGTCCCGGGCGTCCGCCGCGCCGACCGCGCGGCATCCCCCCGTTCGGGCGTCGGCGATGCGGCGGACCCGTCCGACCCCGGCCCGGCGGACCCACAGCGAACCCACAGCGCGGCGCCGCACCGGACCGTGGTCCCGCACCTACCGTGGCCGCATGAGCATCCCCGAGGTCGGCGATCCCGCACCCGGATTCACCCTGCCCGGCATGATCGTGCGCGACGGCACCCGCACCGACGACGAGTACGCCCTGTCGGCCGAGATCGGCCGGACGCTCGTGCTCGCCTTCTACCCGGGCGACGCCACCCCGGTCTGCACGGCACAGCTCTGCAGCTACCAAGAGGAACTCGACGACTTCGGCGACCTCGGCGCCGTGGTGTGGGGCGTCAGCCCGCAGGCGCTCGACTCGCACGAGGCGTTCGCCCGCGGGTCCTCGCTCACCTTCCCCCTGCTGAGCGACACCGCGGGGGACGTCATCCGCGCGTACGGCGTGCAGGCACCGGGGATCGGGCTCCGGCGGTCCGTGTTCGTGATCGGGCCGGACGGCGTGGTCCGCTGGCGGCACGTGGGGCTCGTCGGGCTCCGGTTCCCCAAGGCGGACGCGATCCGGGCGCAGATCGAGCTCCTCGTGGCGTGACACGGCGTGTCGGTCCCCCGAAGATGCGACGGTCTGGGGTATTGACACCCGAACGGGGGCCGAGGACGATTGACGCCACGAGAGGTCCACACAGGATCTGCCTCCCCGGGGAATCGGGTCGTCCGGAGATACGCGCTGGTGTGTCACACCCGCTCCCCGGGCGTTCCCGGGGAGGCATCTCGTAACCTCTTGGCTCCCCGGGCGTTGCGTGTCACCAAGGGTCGGCATCTCGTAGCCTCTTCGCTTGTAACCTCTTCGGCGTGACCACGATCCTCGCCCCCGGCATGCGTCTGCTCGCCGTCGTCCTGTGGGTCGCGGCCGCCGCGCTCGTCCCCCTCGCCCTCCTGAGCGGCGGCACCGCCTGGCTCGCCCCGGTCCCGAGCATCTGCATCGCCTTCATCGCGTGGGCGGTCCTCTGGCGCCCGCGGTTCGAACTGACCGACGAGCACCTCCGCATCGTCGACGTCCGCCGCACCAGCACCTACACCTGGCGCCGCGTCACCGAGGTCCGCACCAAGTACGGCATCGAGATCGTCACGAGCGAGGGCGTCCGCCGCACGTGGCTCGCCACCCGCAGGTCGGCCCGGCTCGCCGCCGTGGTCGACGGTCGTCCAGGAGGCGCGGATCGCCTCGACGTCGACGCTGCGGCCGAGCGCATCCGGGCGTTCGTGCCCGAGCCGCCCGCGCAGGACGGCCCGCCTCCGGCGACCGTGACGGCTGCGCCGATCACGCACCGTGTGCACGGGTGGACGATCCTCGCGATCGTGGTGCTCGCGTTCGTCGCGACCCTGGCGGCCGCGCAGCTCTGACCGCCGCGATCCCTCCGACGAAGAACGACATCCCCGACGTCGTGCGACGTCGGGGATGTCGTTTCCGTTCTCCAGCGGTGCGGACTACTCCTTGTAGCCCACGTCCTGCCACTTCACGGAGGACTGCTGGAACTGCGCCGGACCGTAGTTCACGAGGTCCTTGCGCACGCCCCAGGCGTAGGGCTCCGGGAACAGCGGGATCGTGCCCGCGACCTTGACGATCTTCTTGTCGATCGCGTCCGCGTCCTCGATGCGCTTGTCGGCGTCGAGTTCGGCGTTCGCCTTGTCCCAGGCGGCACCGAGCGAGTCGTCGGTCACGCCGGTGTAGTTCTGCCCCGCGTCGGCCGGGTAGTAGATCGACTTCAGCGACGACACCGGGAACGGCGTGCCCTGCCAGGCGAAGTACGTGGCGTCGAAGTCACGGCCGTCGGTGGTGACGTACTTCGTGAAGAAGTCGTCGGTCGGGACGGTGTCGATGGTCACCTTGAAGCCGGCGAGCTTCGTCTGCTGCTGCACGAGCTGCGCGACGTTTGCCGAGTTCTGGTTGTCCGACGGGATGACGAAGCGGACGTCGAGCGTCTTGCCGCCCTTGGTCGCGTAGCCGTCCGAGCCGATCGTGTAGCCGGCGTCCTCGAGCTTCTTCTTCGCCTTGTCGGTGCTGTAGCCGTAGACCGAGGAGACGTTGTCCTGGTAGCCCTTCTGGCCGGGCAGGTAGACGAGGTTGTTGAGGACCTGCACCGGGCTCTTCACCGGCGAGAGGATCGCCTGCGCGACGACCTGGCGGTTGATCGCCTGGGCGAACGCCTGGCGGACCTCCTCGTCCTTGAAGACGTCCGACGTGCCGTTCAGGGTGATCTGACGCTGGGTCGTGCCGAGCGAGCGCTCGATCTTCGAGTCCGAGCGGCTGTTCGCGGTCTTGAAGTTGTCCGCGCTGCCGTTCAGGTTGAAGGCGTCGAACTCCTTGTTCGCGTAGGCCTGGGCGACACCGTCGCGGGACACGGTCTTGAAGACGATCGTGTCGAGCTTCGGCGCGTCACCCCACCACTTCGAGTTCTTCTCGAAGGTCACGACGCCGCCGTTGGCGTCGAAGGTCTTGAGGATGTACGGGCCGGCGGAGACGTACGTCTTGCCGTCCGCGGCGAACGGACCCTTCGCCCACGAGTTGTTGAAGTGGTCGGGGGTGTCCACGGCCCAGTAGGGGTAGATCGCGGTGAAGACGCTCGGCCAGTCGGCGTTCGTCTTCGAGAACGTGACGATGACGTCGCGCTCGTCCGAACCCTGCGTGACGGAGTCGACGTCTTCCCAGACGTTGGTGGCGAGCGGGGCGAAGGCCTTGTTCGTGCCGTTCAGCGCCTTCCAGTTCGCCTCGACGTCCTTCTCGGTGATCGGGGTGCCGTCGGACCAGACCGCCTTGGGGTTGATCTTGATCTCGACGGTCTGGGGCGAGTCCTTCGTCAGCTCGATCGAGTCGACGTAGTCCTTGTTCGCCTCCCACTCGCCGTTGGCCTTGAACTGGATGAACCCGGGCAGGTAGGTGCCCGCGATCGTGTTGTCGTCGACCGTCCCGGAGTCGAGGTTCGACAGCTGCCAGTTCGCCGGTGCGGAGTCGATCGGCAGGGTGAGCGAGCCGCCGTCCTTGATCGTGTCGCGGTCGGCGACCGTCCAACCCGTCGACTTCAGCGACGACGTGGCGACGGCCGAGCTGCTCTGTCCGGCGGACCCGCCGCCGGAGCAGCCCGCGAGCACGAGTGCCGCGGCGGCTGCTGTGGCGAGCACGGCCGTCGTCTTGATCCTCATTCGCATGGCGAGGATTCCCTTTCGTTGTGGTTCGCGCCGGAGCGCCGGGACGCGACGGCCCCCGCCGCCACGCCTGTTGGTTGAGAACCCTAGTCACATCCGAAGGTCGCACAAGGGCTGCTGTACCGAATCGAAACATGCTCGTAACGAATGTTGCATAGCGTCAACAGGGATCACCCACCCCGGCTCGGAAGCGGCTAGCCTGTCGCCACCGAACAACGCCGTCCGGACGGACGGCCGCACCCCACTGAGGTCCCAGTACATGCTTGCTTTCCTCGCGAAGCGGATCGTCAACTACGTGATCCTGACGATCGTCGCGACGACGCTCGGCTACATCCTCGCCAGCGCGACGCTCAACCCGACGTCCCGGTACCTCGGCAAGAACCCGCCGGTCCCGCAGAGTTCGATCGACGCCGCGCTCCAGAAGCTCGGCGCCGACCCGAACACCCCGCTCCTGGTCCGCACGTGGAACTGGTGGGTGAACCTGGTCACGCACGGCTCGCTCGGCATCAGCGCCCGCGGCACCGAGGTCACGGCCGACATCGTCGCCCGCTCCGGCACGAGCCTGCGGCTGCTGGTGATCGGCACCCTGCTCGGTGCGATCCTCGGTGTCCTGCTCGGCGTCTGGAACGCCGTCAAGCAGTACAAGACGTCCGACCAGGTGTCGACCTACCTGTCGTTCGCGGTGCTCGCGACGCCGCCCTTCGTCATCGCGGTGGTGCTGATGATCCTGGCGACGACCCTCAACGGGGCGGTCGGGACGCAGCTGATCTCGTTCACCGGTGAGTACACCCCGGGGGTGACCGGGTTCTTCCCGGTGCTCGGCGACCGGCTGGTGCACCTGCTCTTACCGACGATCTCGCTGACGGTCGGCGCCGTCGCCTCGTACTCGCGCTACCAGCGCTCGGCGATGCTCGACGTGCTGTCGAACGACTTCATCCGGACGGCGCGCTCGAAGGGCCGGACGCGTGGATCGGCCATCATGCGGCACGGTGTCCGCGTCGCCCTCATCCCGATGTCGACGTTCTTCGCGTACTCGTTCGGCCTCATCCTGACCGGTGCGAGCATCACCGAACTGGTCTTCAGCTGGCACGGCATGGGCGAGTACTTCGTCCAGAGCATCAGCAACAACGACATCAACGCGGCAGCGGGCACGATCCTCTTCACGGCGATCCTCGTGCTCATCGCAGGCACCCTCGCGGACCTGCTCTACGCCGCGCTCGACCCGCGAGTGAGGGTGTGACCCGTGTCTGTTCTCGACCCCACGACCACGACCACCGCCGGCGACCCCGGTGACGGCAACGCCGGGCAGCCGGCGCACGTCGTCGAGGTGAAGGGTGGCCGCACCCCGCTCTGGCGCAAGGTGCTCGGCACCTGGCGTGCCCGCATCGGTGGCGGTGCACTCCTCCTCATCCTGCTCTGGGCCTTCGTCGGTCCGTACCTGTACCACTGGAACGCCGTCGACTCCGACGGGCTCGCCTTCGGCATGCCGCCGAGCGCCTCGCACTGGTTCGGCACGAACGACATCGGCCAGGACATCTACGCCCAGACCCTGGTGGGCCTGCAGAAGTCCCTGCTCATCGGGCTCATCGCCGGTCCCGCCGCGACCCTCATCGCGGGCATCGTCGGTGCGATCGCCGGGTACTTCGGCGGGTTCGTCGACCGGGCGCTCGTGTGGGGCATCGACCTGCTCCTGGTCATCCCGTCGTTCTACGCGCTCGTGCTCCTCAGCCCGCTGTTCAAGAACCTCAGCTGGCTGGCGCTCATCGTCGGCCTGGCGATCTTCGGGTGGATGATCATGGCCCGCGTGATCCGCGGACAGACGATGTCCCTCCGGGAGCGCGACTACGTCAAGGCCGCACGGTTCATGGGCGTCCCGTCGTTCACGATCATCCGGCGGCACATCCTGCCGAACGTGGCCTCGCTGCTCATCATCGACGCCACGCTCGGCGTCGGCGCGATGATCCTCTCCGAGAGCGCCCTGAGCTTCTTCGGCTTCGGCATCCAGGTGCCGGACGTGTCGCTCGGCACCCTGCTCGCCGCCGGCAGCCAGTCCGCGGTCACCCGACCGTGGCTGTTCGTCCTGCCGGCTGCGACGCTCGTCGCCACGGTCCTCTCCACCAGCCTGCTCGGCGACGCCCTGCGCGACGCCATCGACCCCACCTCGGGAGCCAACCGTGACTGAGCCGCTGCTCACCGTCTCCGACCTCGCCGTCACGTTCAACCCGGGCTCCAAGCCCGTGTACGCCGTGCGCGGCGTGGACTACTCCGTCAACCAGGGCGAGTTCCTCGGCATCGTCGGCGAGTCCGGATCGGGCAAGTCGGTGTCCTCGATGGCCGTGATGGGACTGCTGCCGTCGTCGGCCAAGGTCGAGGGCAGCATCCGGTTCGACGGCCGCGAGCTGCTCGGCCTGAACGACCGCGAGATGTCGAAGCTCCGTGGCGGCGACATCGCGATGGTCTTCCAGGACCCGCTCTCCGCCCTGACGCCCGTGTACACGATCGGTCAGCAGATCGTCGAGGGGCTGCGGCTGCACGACCGGAACCTCACCGCGCACGCCGCCCGGGCCCGCGCCGAGGAACTCCTGCGCGTCGTCGGCATCCCGAACCCCTCGCGGCGGCTCGACGCCTTCCCGCACGAGTTCTCCGGCGGCATGCGGCAGCGCGCCATGATCGCGATCGCCATCGCGAACGACCCGAAGCTGATCATCGCCGACGAGCCGACCACGGCGCTCGACGTGACGATCCAGGCACAGATCCTCGACGTGCTGCAGACCGCCAAGGACATGACCGGTGCCGCCGTCGTCCTCATCACGCACGACCTCGGCGTCGTCGCGGGCAACGCGGACCGGGTCGCCGTGATGTACGCCGGCCGGATCGTCGAGACGGCACCGGTCGAACCCCTCTTCCGCGAGCCGGTCATGCCGTACACGATCGGTCTGCTCCGCTCGATGCCGAACATGGCCTCGGCACGCTCGGAGCGCCTCGTCCCGCTCGACGGCCGTCCGCCGCTGCTCACCCAGAAGCCGACCGGCTGCCCGTTCGCCGACCGCTGCCCCGCGGTCCTCGACGCCTGCCGCGAGGGCGAGCCGGCCCTGATCGCCCCGTCGGTGGCACCGAGCGACGACAACCCGGTCCTGACCGGTGCGACGCCGACCATCACGAACGGCGCCTTCGACGACGAGCACACCGCCGCGTGCATCCGCCGCGACGAGATCGCCGACGGCACGCTCGCCCGCTCCGAGATCTTCCCGCGCCCCGAGGACGTCCCCGAGTCCGAGATCGACCACGGCGACGACGTGGTGCTGCAGCTCGACGACGTCGTGAAGACCTTCCCGCTGACGAAGGGCGCCCTGTTCCGCCGGCGCATCGGCGAGGTGCACGCGGTCGACGGGATCTCGCTCACGCTGAAGCGCGGACAGGTCCTCGGGCTCGTCGGCGAGTCCGGCTGCGGCAAGACCACGACGATCATGGAGATCCTCGAGCTCGCCGGCGCGCAGCAGGGCACCATCACGGTCAACGGCGTCGACACCGGCACCCTGTCGAAGTCCGACCGCCGTGCGCTCCGGAGCGACATCCAGGTCGTCTTCCAGGACCCGATGGCCTCCATCGACCCCCGACTCGACATCGGGTCCGTGATCGGCGAGCCGCTCACGGTGCAGGGCGTGCCGAAGGACGAGATCCGCCGACGCGTGCGGGACTCGCTCGAGCTCGTCGGTCTCGAGCCGAGCTACATCGACCGGTACCCCCACGAGTTCTCCGGCGGCCAGCGACAGCGCATCGGCATCGCCCGCGCGCTCATCGTCGAGCCGAAGATCCTCGTGCTCGACGAGCCGGTGTCGGCGCTGGACGTGTCCGTGCAGGCCGGTGTCATCAACCTGCTCGAGGATCTCAAGCACCGCCTGGGCCTGTCCTACCTGTTCGTCGCGCACGACCTCTCGGTCGTCCGGCACATCGCCGACGACGTCGCGGTCATGTACCTCGGCCGGATCGTCGAGTACGGCGACGGCGACCGCGTGTTCGACGACCCGCAGCACCCCTACACCAGGGCCCTGCTGTCCGCGGTCCCGGTGCCGGACCCGTTCGCCGAGGCCGCCCGCGGACGCATCCTGCTCGACGGCGACCTCCCCTCCCCCACGGAACGGATCGACGGGTGCCGGTTCCGCACCCGTTGCCCGCTGTACCAGCTCCTCGACGAGGACCGGCAGCAGCAGTGCCGTTCGGTGGATCCGCGCCTGCAGGACGTGCACGGACGCGGCGTGGCCTGCATCCAGACCGACCAGAACCACCTGCTCACCGAGCGGGTGTCGGCGACGGTGTGACCGACTGGCGTTCCGTGTGACGGACGGGAGGCGGGGGGGGGGCCCGCGCCCCCCGCGCCTCCCGTCCCTCCTGTCGGGACGTCTCAGACGACGATCGCGACGACGCAGAGGGCGAACACGGCGATGCCGGACGCGACGGCCGGCACGTCCCAGCCCCGGACGACGGGGGCGTCGGGCGTGCGCCCGTGCCGTTCCGACCAGCGGTCGCGGACCGCGACGAACTCGTCCGGCTGCCGCAGCACGCGGGGCTCCCCGCGTCGGGTCGGCTTCGGCCGCGGCAGCGACGGACCACCCCAGCAGGTGACCCGGCGGCCGTCGGCGAGGTCGAGCACGATCTGCCAGCGCATCCGGACGTCCTCGACGGCGCCCCACGGGACCGTCGTCGACCGGAGCGGGTTCACCACCGTGATCGCGTCGTCGGTGATCCGTACGTGCGGGCGGAAGGTGAGCACCCAGAGCACCCAGACGAGCGCGGCGAGGGGACCGACGGCGTGCAGGACGACGTCCCAGCTCCCCCGCACCGCGGCGTCGCCGAGCATGAACAGCGCCAGGAACGCGACGAGGCCGGACGCGACCGCGCCTCCGCGGCCAGCGCGGAGGACGACGGTGCGTCCGGCCTCGTTCGTGTCCAGCGGGATCAGCGTCCGAACTCGAACCCGGCGCCGGGGATGGCGTCCAGCAGGTCCTTCGTGTACTGCTCACGCGGGTTGGCGAAGACCTCGTCGGTGGTCGCCTTCTCGACGATCTGTCCCTTGCGCATGACGCAGACGTTGTCCGCCACGAGGCGGACGACGGCCAGGTCGTGCGTGATGAACAGGTAGGTCAGGCCCAGCTCGGACTGCAGCTCGGTGAGCAGGTCGAGGATCTGGCCCTGCACGAGCACGTCGAGCGCGGAGACCGCCTCGTCGAGCACGATGACCTCGGGCTTGAGCGCGAGGGCCCGCGCCACGGCGATGCGCTGACGCTGCCCGCCCGAGAGCTCGTTCGGGTAGCGGTTGACCATCGACTTCGGCAGCGCGACCTGGTCGAGCAGCTCCAGCACGCGGGCCCGGCGGGACGCCTTGTCGCCCACCTTGTGCGTGTGCAGCGGCTCGGCGATCGTGTTCCCGACGTTGTACATCGGGTCCAGCGAGCCGTACGGGTCCTGGAAGACCGGCTGCACGCGGCGGCGGAAGTCGAAGAGGTCCTTGCCCTTCAGCGCGCCGATGTCGATGCCGTCGAACTGGACCGTGCCGCTCGTGATGGCCTCGAGCTGCAGGACGAGCTTCGCGACGGTCGACTTGCCCGAACCGGACTCGCCGACGAGCGCCGTGGTGGTGCCCTTCGGGATCGAGAACGAGACGTCGTCGACGGCCTTCAGCTCGCGGGAGGCGAGGTTCTTGCCGCGCAGCTTGTAGACCTTCTCGAGGTTCTTCACCACGATGAGGTCCTTCGCCGGTGCCTGCTCGCGCTCCTGGGCGCGGGCGAGGAGCTCGGCGTCGTCGCTGCCGACGTCCGCGATGTCCACGCGCTGGTGCTGCACCTTGGACTGGATGCGACGGCTCGCGAGCGACGGTGCCGCGGCGACGAGGCGCTGCGTGTACGGGTGCCGCGGGTTCGCCAGGATCTCCTTCGAGGGCCCGGCCTCGACGACCTGGCCCTTGTACATCACGACGAGCTTCTCGGCGCGCTCGGCGGCGAGGCCGAGGTCGTGCGTGATGAACAGGACGGAGGTGCCGAAGTCGCGGGTGAGGGTCTCGAGGTGGTCGAGGATCACGCGCTGCACGGTGACGTCGAGCGCGCTCGTCGGCTCGTCGGCGATGAGCAGCTTCGGGCGGCTCGACAGACCGATGCCGATGAGCACGCGCTGCCGCATGCCGCCGGAGAACTCGTGCGGGTACTGCTTCAGGCGGGTCGAGGCATCGCCGAGGCCGGCCTCCTGCAGGACCTCGACCGCACGGGCACGGATGGCGTGCTTGCCGGTCGCGATGCCGTTGGCCTTGATGGCCTCTTCGACCTGGAAGCCGATCGACCACAGCGGGTTGAGGTTCGACATCGGGTCCTGCGGGACGTAGCCGATCTCCTTCCCACGGATCTCCGACATCTCCTTGTCGCTCAGGCCGACGAGCTCGCGCCCGTTGAACTTGATCGATCCGCCGGTGACCTGGCCGGTCCCGGGCAGGAGCTTGATGATCGCCTGGGCGCTCGTCGACTTGCCGGAGCCGGACTCGCCGACGATCGCGAGCCGCTCACCCTGCTCGAGGGTGAAGCTGGCACCGCGGACCGCCTGGACGAAGCCGTTCTGCGTCTTGAAGCCGACCTCGAGGTCGGTGATCTCGAGCAGGGGCGCACCGGAGCCGCCGGTACGGCTGGCGTTCGGCTGGGTCAGTGTCTCGCTCATCGGCGGGCCCTCGCCTTCGGGTCGAGTGCGTCGCGGACCACGTCACCGAGGAGGAGGAACGCGAGCACGGTGATGGACAGGGCGGCGGACGGCCAGAAGATGGTCGACGGCGCGGTGCGGATCGACGCCTGGGCGTTGCCGATGTCGACACCCCAGCTGAGCGCCGACTGCGGCAGTCCGATACCGAGGAAGGACAGCGTGGCCTCGGCGACGATGAACGTGCCGAGGGACACCGTCGCGACGACGATGACCGGTGCGAGCGAGTTCGGGACGACGTGGCGGACCAGCGTGGTGAAGCGGCTGACACCGAGCGCGGCCGAGGCCGTCACGTAGTCGGACTGCTTCGCGCTGAGCACGGCGCCGCGCATGATGCGGGCGATCTGCGGCCACGCGAACACGGCCAGCACGAGCGACACCGTCAGGGCGTTCCGCGCGGGGATCACGGACATGATCACGATCGCGCCGAGGACCGTCGGGATCGAGAAGAAGATGTCACCGATGCGGGACACGATCGTGTCGAGCCACCCGCCGAAGAAGCCGGCGAGGGCACCGATCACGATGCCGACGATCGACACGAGGACGGTCGCGACGACACCGACGATGAGCGAGTTGCGCGTGCCCCAGATGGTGCGGGCGTAGACGTCGTTGCCCTGGCGGTTGAAGCCCAGGATGTGGCCGGCCTCGGGTCCCTCGTTGCTCTTCGCCAGGTCCGCCGCACGCGGGTCGACGAGGGCGAAGAGCCCCGGGAAGAGCGCCACGAGGACGATCAGCAGGATGAGGACCGACGACACCCAGAACATCGGACGGGTCCGCATCGAGTCCCAGGCGTCGCTCCAGGTCGAACGGGTCTTCTCGTCCTCGTTGACCTGGTCGACCGCCTGGAGCGGGGTCTCCTCGATCGGGGCGACGTAGTGCGTCGCCGAGCGGGGTGCGGCGTTACTTGGCATAGCGGATCCTCGGGTCCAGGACGGCGTAGAGCAGGTCGACCAGGAGGTTGGCGAGCATGAAGATGATGACCATCACGGCGACGAACGACACGACGGTCGGACCCTCGCCGAGCTTGACGGCCTGGAACACCGTGCCACCCACACCGTGGATGTTGAAGATGCCCTCGGTGACGACCGCGCCGACCATCAGGTTGCCGATGTCGACACCCAGGTAGGTGACCACCGGGATGAGCGAGTTGCGGAAGATGTGCACGCCCACCACGCGACGGCGCGGGAGCCCCTTGGCGGTCGCGGTGCGGACGAAGTCGGCCGACACGTTCTCGGCGACGCTCGCACGGGTGAGGCGGACGATGTACGCGAACGACACCGAGGCCAGCACGATCGCGGGCAGGACGAGCTCGGACCACGGCGCCTGACCCGACACCGTGACCCGGAACAGGCCGAGGTTGATGCCGAGGACGTACTGCAGCAGGAAGCCGACCACGAACGTCGGGACCGAGATGAGCAGGAGGCTCACGACCAGGGCGGTCGCGTCGAAGAGCTTGCCCTTGCGGAGACCGGCGATGACGCCGACGACGATGCCGGCGATCGACTCGAACACCAGGGCGAGGATCGCGAGGCGAGCCGTGATCGGGAAGGCCTGCGCGAGCTGCGAGCTCACGGGCAGACCCGAGTAGGTCAGCCCGAGGTCACCGCGGAACACGCCGCCGATCCAGAGCAGGTACTGGATGATGAACGGCTTGTCGAGGTTGTACTGCTGGCGCAGCTGCTCGATGACCTGCGGCGACGGCTGACGGTCGCCGAACAGGGCAGCGATCGGGTCACCCGGCAGGGAGAACACCATGAAGTAGATGAGGAACGTGGCCCCGAAGAACACGGGGATGAGTTGCAGGAGGCGCTTGCCGAGGTACCAGGCCATCAGATCCCTGCCTGGTTCGGGACGCGCATGTCGTTCAGGTTCATGTCGTGAGGGGTGGACGGTCCGCGGGTCGGCACGGGAGTCCGGTGCGGGCGGCGGCGCCCGCTGTGGTGGGGGAAGGTGTTGCCGCCGAGGTACGGGGGCTCGGGAGCCTGGTGGGCTCCCGAACCCCCGTCCGGTGGTCGCGGAGCAGGATACCCGTCCGCGATGTGTCTCACGAGGAGACTGAGGTTACTTCTTGACCTCGACGTCGTAGTACAGCGGCACCGAGTTCCAGCCGAACTTCACGTTCGACACGGTGTCCGCGTTCCACACGCCGGTGACGTTGGAGTACCACAGCGGGATCTCCGGGAGGTCCTTGAACAGGAGCTCCTGCGCCTGGTCGAAGAACTTGTTGCCCTCTTCGACGGTCGCGGCCGAACGGCCCTTCTGGAGGAGCTCGTTGTACTCGGCCGAGTCGTAGCGCGAGTAGTTGCTCGACGAGCCGTCACCCATGGTCGGGCCGAGGAAGTTGTACAGCGACGGGTAGTCCGCCTGCCAACCGGTACGGCTGCCGCCCGTGAGCTTGTCGTCCGTCTGGACCGCGAGGGCCTCGGCGAACGTCGGGTACGCCTTGCCCTCGGCCTTGATGCCGAGCGTGCTCGAGATCGAGTTCGTGACCGCGGTCACCCACGCCTCGTGCCCGCCGTCGGCGTTGTACGAGATGGTGAGGGTGTCGTTGTACTTCGAGATCTTGTCGGCCTCGGCCCACAGCTCCTTGGCCTTCGACTTGTCGTAGGTCAGGACGTCCGAACCGTCGAGGTCGTCGTTCCAGCCGGCGATCACCGGGGAGGTGAAGTCCTTGGCCGGGGTGCGGGTGCCGTCGAAGATCTTGTCGGTGATCTGCTTGCGGTTGATCGCCATCGAGATCGCCTCGCGGCGGAGCTTGCCCTCTTCACCCTTCCAGTGGTCGAGGTAGTAGGGCAGGTAGATCGCCTGGAAGATCGCGGCGGCCTGGTTGACGTTCGAGTCCGGGAAGTCGGACTTGTAGGTCGCGAAGGCGCTGTCCGGCACGGCGTCGAGGACGTCGAGGTTGCCGCCCTGCGCGTCGGAGTACGCGGTGTCCTGCGAGGTGTAGAACGTGACCGTCAGGCCGCCGTTCTTCGGCTTGCGCTTGCCCTCGTAGTCCTTGTTGGTGACGAGCTTGATCGACTGGTTGTGCGTCCACGCACCCTTGCCGTCGAGCTTGTACGGGCCGTTGCCGATCGGGTTCTCACCGAAGGCCTTGGTGTCCTTGTAGAACTCCGAGGGCAGCGGCACGAACGCCGAGTAGCCGAGCGACAGCGGGAAGTCCGACTGCGCCGACTTGAGCGTCACGGTGAACTCGTCGTCGCTGACGACCTTGAGGCCGGTGAGCTCGGAGTCCTTCGTGGCGTCGTAGCCCTCGATGTTCTCGAAGAAGTAGCTCGCGCCCTGCTTGTTCGAGAACTGGGCGGCCCAGTTCCACGCCTTCGTGAACGACTCGGCCGTGACCTTCTCGCCGTTGGTGAAGGTGTAGTCCGTGTTGAGCTTGATGTCGAACGTCTTCGAGTCATCGGTGTCGATGCTCTTCGCGACCTCGTTCACCGGCTTGCCCTTGGCGTCGTAGGACACCAGGCCTTCGAAGATCGAGTCGATGATCTTGCCGCCGCCGACCTCGGTGGTGTTCGAGGGGATGAGCGGGTTCTGGGGCTCGTTGCCGTTGGTGGTGACGATGCCGGACGCGTTCGTCGAGCCCGCCTTGTCACCTCCACTGCTGCTGTTGCTGGAGCAGCCGGCCAGGGCGATTGCTGTGGCCCCGAGCACGGCGAGGGCTGCGAGCCCAGCGCGCTTCTTGATCAAGATTCCTCCTGGTGCATGGGACGCGGCGGGCGCACGGGTGCCTGCTCGCCACGTTTGACCTTTGCACTGTAGGCAGTGTGGGGAGTGCTCACCAAGCCCAGGGGAGATCGGTTACAAATCGGAAACCAAGTTGCACGATCCTTGCGAGAGGATGCAAGATTCGGGCGGATCACGGACGCCGGGGCGAGATTGTTGCAACCGCATCGAGATGCTTGCGTCCGTGCACAACTCTGTGCAAGCCGATTGCCTGGCTGCGCACAGCAGTGTGCCCCGCCCGGGACACCGGACGGGGCACACGTTACGCGAGCTCGGGATCAGGCGAACGCCTCGACCGGCGGGCAGGCGCACACGAGGTTGCGGTCGCCGTACGCCTGGTCGATCCGGCGCACCGGCGGCCAGTACTTCCGGGCGCTGATGCCCGGCAGCGGATAGACCGCCTGCTCGCGGGTGTAGGCGTGCGTCCACTCCCCCGAGATCACCGACGACGCGGTGTGCGGGGCGTGCACGAGCGGGTTGTCGTCCGCCGGCCACTCCCCGCGCTCGACCGCCGAGGCCTCGGCACGGATGGCGAGCATCGCGTCGACGAAGCGGTCGAGCTCGGCGAGGTCCTCGCTCTCGGTCGGCTCGACCATGAGCGTGCCCGCGACCGGGAACGACATCGTCGGGGCGTGGAACCCGTAGTCGACGAGGCGCTTCGCGACGTCGTCCACCGTGATGCCCGTCGTGTCCCGGAGCGGGCGGAGGTCGAGGATGCACTCGTGCGCGACGAGACCCGACTCCCCCGTGTAGAGCACCGGGAACGCGTCGCGCAGGCGTGCGGCGATGTAGTTCGCCCCGAGCACCGCGGCCTCGGTCGCACGGGTGAGCCCCTCGAGCCCCATCATCCGGACGTACGTCCACGTGATCGGCAGGATGCTCGGGCTGCCGTACGGCGCTGCACTGACCGGGCCACCGGCGTGCGCGTCGCGGTCGGAGCCCTCGGCGCGCACGGATCCGGTGCGACGGTCGGCGTCCTGCGCGAACGGGTGGCCCGGCAGGAACGGTGCGAGGTGCGACTTCGCCGCGACCGGTCCGACCCCGGGCCCGCCGCCGCCGTGCGGGATGCAGAACGTCTTGTGCAGGTTGAGGTGCGAGACGTCCCCGCCGAAGTCGCCGAACCGGGCGTGGCCGAGCAGGGCGTTGAGGTTCGCGCCGTCGACGTAGACCTGGCCACCGGCGTCGTGCACGGCGGCGCAGATCTCGCGGATGTCGTGCTCGTAGACGCCGTGCGTGGACGGGTACGTGATCATGAGCGCGGCGAGCTGGTCGCCGTGCTGCTCGGTCTTCACGCGGAGGTCGTCGAGGTCGACGTTGCCGTTCTCGTCGCAGGCGACCACGACGACCTGCATGCCGGCGAGGACGGCCGACGCGGCGTTCGTGCCGTGCGCGCTCGACGGGATGAGGCAGACCGTGCGGGACTCGTCGCCGCGGGACCGGTGGTACCCGCGGATCGCCAGGAGTCCGGCGAGTTCGCCCTGACTGCCGGCGTTCGGCTGCAGGGAGACCGTGTCGTACCCGGTGACCTCGGCCAGCCAGGACTCGAGGTCGCCGATCATGTCGAGGTAGCCCTCGACGTCGTCTCGCGGCGCGAACGGGTGGATGTTCGCGAACTCCGGCCACGTCACGGCCGCCATCTCGGTCGCCGCGTTGAGCTTCATCGTGCAGCTGCCGAGCGGGATCATGCCGCGGTCGAGCGCGTAGTCCTTGTCGGCGAGGTGCTTGAGGTAGCGCATCATGCGGGTCTCGCTGCGATGGGCGCTGAAGACCGGGTGCGTCAGGTACTCGCTGCTCCGCAGCAGGTCGGACGGGAGGCACGTGGCCGCGTCCCGCACGGCGGTCTCCGTCGCCGGGACCGTCGCGTCGACCGCGCCGAACACGACGGCGAGGGCCGTCACGTCCTCGGGCGTCGTCGTCTCGTCGACGGACAGCTGGAAGGTGTCGGCGTCGACGAGGTGCAGCAGGCGGTCCGCGTCACGGGCCGCGGCGACGAGTGCCTCGGCGCGTCCGGGGGCGCGGAGGGTGAGCGTGTCGAAGAACGCGTCGTGCACGACCTCGAGCCCGGCGTCACGGGCGGCCCCGGCGAGCGCCGATGTCGTCCGGGCGACGCGGTCCGCGATGAAGCGGAGCCCCTCGGGACCGTGGTACACGGCGTACATCGAGGCCATCACGGCGAGCAGGACCTGCGCGGTGCAGATGTTGCTCGTCGCCTTCTCGCGGCGGATGTGCTGCTCGCGGGTCTGCAGGCTGAGGCGGTAGGCCATCTGCCCGTCGGCGTCGAAGGACACCCCGACGAGGCGGCCGGGCAGCTGGCGCTCGAGGCCGGCACGGACGGCGAGGTACCCGGCGTGCGGGCCACCGAAGCCGAGCGGGACGCCGAAGCGCTGGCTCGTGCCCACGGCGACGTCGGCGCCGAGGTCGCCGGGGCTGGCGAGGAGCGTCATCGCGAGGAGGTCCGCCGCGACGACCGCGATGCCCCCACCGGCGTGCACGCGCTCGATGACCGACGACGGGTCGACGATCCGACCGGAGGCACCGGGGTACTGCACGATGACGCCGAAGGCACCGTCGAGCTGCTCGTCGGTCGGTCCGGCCACGGCGTCGAATCCGCGCAGGACGATGCCGACGGCCTCGGCACGGTGGTCGAGCAGCGCACGGGTCTGCGGCAGCAGGTCGGCGTCGACGAGGAACGCGTCGCCCGTGACCTTGGACGCCCGGCGGGCGAGGAGCATGCCCTCGACCACGGCCGTGCCCTCGTCGAGCATCGAGGCGCCGGCGGTCGCCATGCCCGTCAGGTCCGAGACCATGGTCTGGAAGTTGATGAGCGCCTCGAGCCGGCCCTGCGAGATCTCCGGCTGGTACGGCGTGTAGGCCGTGTACCAGCTGGGGTTCTCGAGCACGTTCCGCTGGATCACCGCGGGGGTGTGGGTGCCGTGGTACCCGAGCCCGATCATGGCGCGACGGACGGTGTTGCGGGCGGCCTTGGCGCGGAGTTCGGCGAGCGCCTCGGTCTCGCCGATCGCCGCGGGGATGCCCGAGTGGACGGTCGGCGCCGCGTGGATCGCCTCGGGGATCGCGGCGCGGACGAGGGCGTCGAGGGACGGCTGGCCGACGGCGTCGAGCATCGTCCGCTGGTCGGCCGGGGTGGTGCCGATGTGGCGGTCGGCGAAGGACGTCTGGAGGTTCTGGAGGTCGCTGGTCATGCGATGGACGCCCGGTACGCGTCGTGGTCCATGAGGTCCTCGGGGAAGGAGGTGCCGTCCACCTTGATCTTGACGAGCCAGCCGGTGCCGAACGGGTCCTGGTTGACGGTGTCGGGGGCGTCGACGACCGCGTCGTTGATCGCCACGACCTCGCCCTCGATCGGGGCGAAGAGCTCGCCGACGCTCTTGGTCGACTCGATCTCGCCGATCTGCTCGCCCGCGGTGGTGGCGGTGCCGACGGCGGGGAGCTCGACGTAGACGACGTCACCGAGCTGTTCGGCGGCGTGGTCGGTGATGCCGACGGTGACGGTGTCGCCCTCGACGAGCAGCCACTCGTGGTCGGCCGTGTACTGGAGTGCGGTCTGGTCGGTCATTGCATCAGCCTTTCGAGGCGCGGCGGTAGAAGGGGAACGCGGTGACGGTGCTGGGGATGGCCGTTCCGCGGACGTCGATGTGGAGGAGCTGTCCCTCGGTGGCGAGCGCCGGGTCGACGAACGCCATCGCGACGGGGTGGCCGAGGGTCGGCGAGAGCGCACCGGAGGTGACGGTGCCGACGACGACGCCGTCCTGCACGACGTCGTACCCGGCACGCGGGGCCCGGCGGCCCTCGGTGACCAGGCCGACGAGCACGCGGGCGTCGTCCGTCGGGGTGACGCCGGTGGCGCCGACGAAGTCGCCGTCCTTGGCCACGACCCGGCCGAGGCCGGCCTGGGCGGGACGGACGTCGGTGCCGAGCTCGTGCCCGTAGAGCGGCATGCCCGCCTCGAGCCGGAGGGTGTCGCGGGCGGCGAGACCGGCGGGGACGACCCCGCGGTCGGCGCCGGCCTCGAGCAGGGCGTCCCAGAGCGCTCCGGCGACGGACGGGTCGCTGTAGACCTCGAAGCCGTCCTCGCCGGTGTAGCCGGTGCGGGCGACGAGGACCTCGGCGCCGTCGAACACCGCGTGCAGCGCCCGGTAGTACCCGAGCTCGTCGAGGGGGCTCTCCGGCTGGAGCCGGTCGGCGACGACGAGCGCGTCGAGCGTCCCGGCAGCGGCCGGGCCCTGGATCGCGACCAGTGCGGTGGTGTCCGAGTCGTCCGACACCTCGACGTCGAAGCCGTCGGCCCGTGCCGTCAGGGCGTCCACCGCGACCTGCCGGTTCGACGCGTTCGCGACGACGAGGAAGACGTCCTCTTCGGTGCGGTAGACGACGAGGTCGTCGAGGATGCCGCCGTCCTCGGCGAGGAGGAGTGAGTACTTCGCCCGTCCGACCGGCATCGCGCCGAACGACCCGGCGAGTGCGTGGTCGAGGAAGGCCACGGCCTGCGGACCGGTGACGCCGACCTCGGCCATGTGCGAGAGGTCGAAGACACCGGCGGCCCGACGCACGGCGTGGTGCTCGGCGAGGTCGGACGAGTACCGGACGGGCATCCGGTACCCGGCGAAGTCGGTGAAGGTGGCGCCGGCGGCTTCGTGGGCGGGCTCCAGCGGCGACGAGCGCAGTGGGGACGTTGGCATGGGCGGAGTTCTCCTGGCATCGGCAGGACCCGACGACCGTCGTCGGGCGGAACTCCCCCTCTGTCATGGGCCTGAGAGTTTCACCGCGGCCCGTGAGGTCCGGCGGCTTTCACCGTGGGCGAGCCACGGACCGACCCGGTGGGGGCATCGTGGCTGCTTTTCAGAGTGGCCTGTCCGCTGCGGTGTGGGACCTGAGAGATTGTCGGGGGGATTGCTCCTTCGGTGCCGTGCTGGGTGCCCAGGGCACCGCACGACGTCTCCCGCGACGGATGAACGGCCGGTCTTCAGTTGTCGGGCCGATCATACCGACCCCGCGTTTCGGGCATGTGACGGACCCGGTGGTTCGACATCTCGTAGAATGCGGGGATGGCAGGTCAGCGATCACGCCCCCGGGGGCAGCTCGAGCAGGCGGTGCTCGACGCGCTCTGGTCGGCGGACGGCGGGCTCAGCGCGCGCCAGGTGCTCGACGCCTTCCCGGAACCCCGGCCCGCACTGACGACCGTGCTCACCGTGCTCGACCGCCTCGGTCGCAAGGGCCGGGTGGAGCGGCAGCAGCACGATGACGCACCGCTCACCTTCCGTGCGACGAACAGCAGGGAGGAGCAGACCGCCTCCCTCATGTCGAACGCGCTCGCCGCCGCGACCGACCGCGAAGCCGCCCTGCTGCAGTTCACCGGGTCGCTCGCCTCCGACGACCTCGACGTCATCCGCCGCGCCCTCGACGCCCGAGCCCGTTCCTGACGGATCCGCCGTGGTCGTCACCGGAGTCGTCCTCATCGCGCTCGCCCTGGCGGTCGTGGTCCTCGCGCCCCGGATCCTGACCCGCTCCGCGTGGACGATCGACCGGCCGCGAACCGCGCTGGTGTGCTGGTCGGTGGCGGTGCTGCTCGGCGTGGTCGGCTTCGTCGCGGGCATCACGCTCCTCGTCGTGGCGAACCGCCCGATCACCGACCCGATGGGCTTCGGCGGCTCCCCCACGCACGGCCTCAACGTCGGGGTCGCCCTGCTCGCCGTGCTCGCGTTCGTGATCGCGGTCCGGGTCCGCCCCGGCCCCGAGCACGAGGCCGTGCGCGAGGCGATGCGCTCCGGCGCGGCACCGCACCGCGAGATCGACGGCACGCCGGTGTCCGTCCTCGAGGCGGACCACGCACTCGCCTGCGCCGTCCCCGGCAGGTCCGGTGGCGTGCTCGTGAGCACCGGGCTCGCGGACCGTCTGCGCACCGACGAACTGGAGGCCGTGGTCGCCCACGAACGCGCGCACCTGACCCAGCGCCACGCGGTCGCGGTCGGGATCGCCGAGTCGATCGAGCGTGCGGTCCCGTGGATCCCCGGCGCGCGCGCCATGGCGCGCTCGACGCGCGTCCTCGTGGAGTTCGCCGCCGACGACGCGGCCGCCCGACGTGTCGGACGCGACGCACTGCGGCGAGCCGTCCTGGTGGCGGACGGGACGAGCGCGCTCGGGGCGATCCGCGCCTCCCGTCTGGGGTCCTGACGCGTGTCGGCGGTGGGGCATATGGTGATGGCACCGTGAAGCCACTGACCGAAGCAGACATCCGTTCGTCGTTCGTCAACGCCACCCCGGACGAACTCGCCCAGCTGCCCATCCCCGGCCTGCACGAGACGCTGTGGGACGAGCGCGAGTTCCTCGGGTGGCGCGACCCGCAGGCCGCCCGCCGCGGCTACATCGTGTCGTGGATCGACGACCGCCCGGTCGGGATCGTCGTGCGCTCCGCCGGTGGGTCCCTCCGCCCCGGGATCGCGGCGATGTGCTCGTTCTGCCACTCCCCGCAGCCGGCGACGCAGGTCCGCCTGTTCTCGGCCGCGCGTGCCGGAGAATCGGGGCGGAACGGCAACACCATCGGCTCCTACATCTGCGAGGACCTCGGGTGCCCGATGCTGATCCGCACCGCGCCGCCGCACCTCAACCCGCCGGCGACGATCGCGATGCGCGGCGAAGCACTCCTGCAGCGGGTGCGGAATTTCACCGAGGACGTGGCGAAGACCGCGTGAGCCGGTTCAGCACCGCCCGGTGGGCCGTCGTCGAGGAACTCGGGGACGGCCGGTGGCGCCTGACCCTTCACGACGAGGCGGACGACGAGCTCGGCGCGTTCGGGCTCGGCGTCGAGGGGCCGTGGGACCCGGACGTCGAACCGCACGTGGGCTTCGTGCTCGCGCAGCTCGGCCTGACGCTGCGCGGCACTCGACCCTGGCGGGTGGACGAGCTCGGGGACCAGCGGGCACCGGTGCTGCCGCTGGCGTGAGGGGCCCGGCGCTGCGGACTCACTCCGTCGCGGCGATGAAGTTCCGCAGGATCTCGCGGTCGTCGTCGGCGCGGGCGGCCCAGACCAGCTCGCTCCGGTGGTCGTCCGCCTCGAGCGGCAGCAGCACGACCGTGTCCGGAGCGGCCAGCGTGGCGCTCTCCGGCGCGACCGTCACCCCGAGGCCGGCGCCGACCAGGTGCAGCACCGTGGCCCAGGTGGTGGCCTCCTGCACGACCACGGGTCGCCGGGCGCCGGACACCACCGGGGCGAGGTTGCGTTCGGTCGCGACCGATCCGGCCTCCGCCGGGAAGAACACGAACGGATCGTCGAGCAGCTCCGGTCCCCGGATCGATGCCCGCGCCGCGAGCCGGTGCGCACGCGGGACCGCTGCCACGAACCGCTCGCTGCGGAACGGCAGGAAGCGCACGGCCGGGTCGGGATCGGGGTCTCGGACGATCGCCAGGTCGAGCTCCCCGCGGACGATCCGAGCCAGCAGGGTCGACGAGTAGCCCTCGGTGAGTTCCACGCGGACGAGCGGGAAGCGCTCCCGGAACACCTGCACGCGTTCGATCGGACCGAGCGGCAGCGCGGAGACGACGAACCCGACGTCGAGCCGACCCGCTTCGCCCTGGCCCACCCGCACGGTCTCGTCGAGGTCCCGGCGCGCCTGCTGCAGGAGCGATCGTGCCCGGCCCTGCAGCACCCGTCCGGCCGGGGTGAGCGCGACGCTGCGGCTCGTCCGCACGAAGAGGTCGACGCCGAGCGCCCGTTCCGTCCGCCGGATCTGCTGCGACAGTGCCGGCTGCGCGATCCGGAGCGCCTCGGCTGCACGTCCGAAGTGCAGTTCGTCGGCCACGGCGAGGAACGCCCGGAGCTGCCGGAGGTCGACGTCGAATTCGCGATCCATGCACTCAGCGTATCGATCCGCACGAACGAGTATTGGACGGCACTCGGCCCGGCGTCCGAGGATGGGTGCATGCCCGATGCGACCACCACCGACGCCGTCCTCATCACCGACATCGCCTCCGCTGCCGACGCCGAGGCGTTCCGCGTCCTCAACGAAGCGTGGATCAGCCGGTTCTTCACGCTCGAGGACGAGGACCGGAAGCTCCTCGGCGACCCGCTCGGCCAGATCGTCGAGCCCGGCGGCGCCGCCTTCGTCGCACGGCTCGGATCGGACGGGCCGGTCATCGGCTGCGTCGGCATCGCGCCCGTCGGGCCCGGGGTGTTCGAGCTGGTCAAGATGGCCGTCTCGACCGAGCACCAGGGGCACGGCACAGGCCGCAAGCTCATCGCCGCAGCGCTCGAACGTGCCCGGGCGATCGGTGCGCACCGGGTGGTGCTGGAGAGCAACGCGCAGCTGGCCAGCGCCGTGCACCTGTACGAGGCGTTCGGGTTCCGCCACCTCGGCCACGACGAGGTCGCGCCCAGCCCCTACGCCCGCGCGGACGTCCACATGACACTCGACCTCTGAGCGGAGCCGCCAGGGAGCGGTACCGACCCGGTACGCTCGCGGCATGGCGACACACGAGGTGCAGGCCGTCCGCGAACGCGGCGCGTGGCAGGTGTTCATCGACGGGTTCCTGGTGACCGAGGTCACCCGCTGGCCCTCCGTCGGGTTCGTCGCCCGCGAGTGGATCGGGCTCACCGAAGAGGTGCCCGCGCGCGAGGTCGACCTGACGATCCGCGTCGTCGGACGCAACCAGTACGTGGCCTGACGCTCCCCGTCAGCGAGCAGCTGCGACGAGCTGGCGCCCTCGACGGGGAGACGCCACCATGGACCGCGTGAGCACCACCACATTCGACGACCTGATCGCGATCGGCGAAGCCGCCGACGTCAGCGGCTGGGACTTCTCGTGGCTCGACGGCCGCGCCACCGAGGAGCGCCCGCCGTGGGGCTACGCGAAGCTGCTCGGCGAGCGACTCGGCCGCCTCGCCGAGGTCCCCGGTTCCGCCAGCCTCGACGTGCAGACCGGCGGTGGTGAGGTCCTCGCCGAGGCCACGGCGTTCCCGGCCACCGCGGTCGCGACGGAGTCCTGGGCGCCGAACGTCGCCGCCGCCACTGGGCTCCTGCACCCGCGCGGAGTGGTCGTCGTCGCTGACCCGGACGAACCACCGCTGCCCTTCGCCGACGGCGCCTTCGACCTCGTGACGAGCCGGCACCCCGCCGCGATCCACTGGGACGAGATCGCCCGGGTACTCGCCCCCGGAGGCACGTACTTCGCCCAGCACGTCGGCCCGGCGAGCGTGTTCGAGCTCATCGAGTTCTTCCTCGGCCCGAAGCCGATCGAGCGTCGGGGGCGACACCACGACGACGAGGCCGACGCCGCGCGAGCCGCCGGCCTCGAGGTCGTGGACCTCCGGACCGCTCGCACCCGCATCGAGATCCACGACGTCGCGGCGGTGGTCTACCTGCTGCGGAAGGTGATCTGGTGGGTGCCGGACTTCAGCGTCGAGCGGTACCGCGACCGTCTGCGCGACCTGCACGAGCTGATCCAGCGGGACGGACCGCTCGTGGCGTCCTCAGCCCGTCACCTCGTCGAGGCGCGCCGACCCGAGTAGCCGACCCGCGCCTCCAGGCCGACGGCAACAGCCGACAGCCGACAGCCGACAGCCAGCAGCTGACGGCCCACACCAGCCCGCCCCTCACGCGACGTGCCAGACCAGCCCCTCCTGCGCACTCGACGGGTAGGCCGCCGCGATCCGCAGCACCGCCTCGCGCAGCGTGTCCGGCGAGCACGCCAGGTTGAGCCGCGCGAACCCGCGGCCCTGCGAGCCGAACCCGAGGCCGGAGTTCAACGCGACGTAGGCGTGCTCCCGGAGCGGCACGGCCGGATCGTCCCCGAGGCCGATGCCGCGGAAGTCGAGCCACGCCAGGTAGCCGGCGCGGGGCCGGGTGTACACCACGCCGGGCAGGTGCTCCGCGAGGAGGGAGCCGAGCAGCCGTTCGTTCGCGACGATCCGGGCGACCACGTCGTCGAGCCAGTCCGTCGCCAGGCTGAACGCCGCCAGGTTCGCGTGCAACCCGAGGATGCTCGTGCGGCAGGCGACCTCCTCCCAGAGTGTGTCGAGGAGCGCTGCCGTCCGTGCGTCCCCGGCGACGATGATCGAGCACTTCACCCCGGCGAGGTTCCAGCCCTTGCTCGCACTCGTGACGCAGATGCTCCGCGCCCCGGCGGGCTCGGCGACCGCGGCGAACGGAGTGAAGCGGACGCCGGGGTGCGTCAGCGGTGCGTGGATCTCGTCGCTGATGACGAGGACGTCGTACCGTGCGGCCAGTTCGGCGAGCGCCACGAGGTCGTCGTGGTCGTGCACGAGGCCGACGGGGTTGTGCGGGTTGCAGAGCAGGAAGACGCGGACGCCGTCGGCGAAGGCGCGCTCGAGGCCCTCGAGGTCGAGCCGGTAGACGCCCCACTGCTCGAGCAGCGGGACCTCTTCCACCTGACATCGGGCCTCTTCGACGAGCTCGAAGAACGGCGGGTACACCGGCGGCGTGATGGCGACCCGGCCGCCGTCCGGCAGCGCGAGGCGGAGCGACTCGACGATCCCGACGCTGACGTCCGTGGCGAGGGAGACCCGGGCGGGGTCGACGTCCCAGTCCCAGCGGTCCTTCGCGAACGCGGCGAACGCCGGTGCGAGCGGCCCGGGCCCGTCGAGGTACCCGAGGTCGGACTGCTGCACCCGCTCGATGAGCGCCTGCCGGATCGCCGGCGCGACCTCGTGGTCCATCTCGGCGACGAACAGGGGCAGCACGTCGGGCGCGTACCGCGTCCACTTGATGCTCGTGCGGACCCCTCGCAGGGTGCCGACCGGGTCCTCCTCGTCGTGCGCCATGCGTCCCAGCATGCATCGGACTGGAGGCGCGGCGCGAGTCCGGCCGTCATCCTGCGTCGTGCGCGGGCCGGCCCGGGGCCGCGGGCCGGCCCGGGGCCGCGCCGGGGCCGCGGATCGCATCGTGAGCAGAAATGGTCGGGTTGCCTGCGCCGACCCGACCATTGCTGCTCAGCAGATGCGCGTCACGCCCCCGGCTCGGGCTCGACCGCGAGCCAGAGCTCGGCCTCCGCGGTACGACCGCCGGGTGCGAGCCGGACACGAGCGATCTCCGGCGCCGCCACGAGACGGTACGGGTTGGCGGGCAACCACTCCCCGAACGCCTGCGGCCACAGCGCCTGGATCGCTTCGGGCACCGGTCCCGAGCCGGAGAACACGACCCACGTCGCAGCCGGCACCTCGATGACGTCGAGGCCCGGTGCGCTCTCGACCGAGGTGGCGGCGACCACCGAGTAACGGAGGAGACTGCCGTCCGCGCGGCCCTCGGCGAACGCATCGGAGACGGACAGCACGCCCGAGGGCTCCTGGTTGGACAGTCCGGCGATGCGCTCCCGGTCCTCGGGGGTGATGCTGCGTTCGAACGCCTGGATCGCGTCGTTCGGCCCCTCGTACACGAGCGGGACACGGGTCGAGCGTCCGATGAGACGGAAGGCGGGTTTCTGGACGAGGCGGTACTGCACGGGAGTGCTCCCTTCGACGGTGAGACGGAAGGACAGCCGACCCTGCGACCGGAACACTGCGCCGGGCTCGCGCGCCTCCTGCGGCCCGATGCCGTGCACGGCGCGGAACGCCCGCCCGAAGGCATCGGCCGAGCCGTACCCGAAGCGTGCGGCGACGTCCGAGACGGTCGTCGTCCCCGAGGCGATGACGGCCGCGGCGAGCGTCATCCGCCGACGTCGGACGTACTCGGAGAGCGGCATCCCGGCGAGCGCGGAGAACACGCGCCGGAAGTGGTACTCGCTCGTCCCGGTGATGCGCGCGAGCTCGTCCACGTCGAGCACGGTGTCGTCCGGGCCGCCGTCGAGGTGTTCCTCGACCGCGGCGATCGCCTCGTTCCAACGCTCCATGTCGGTGTCCTTCCTGGTGGTGTCCTCGACGCTACGGTGACGTCGCGCGACGGACACGATGATCCCTGCCCGGGCTGGTCGGCCTACTGTCTGCGTCATGAGCACGAGCACCGCCGACAAGGCGACCACCCTCAAGCAGCTGCACGAAGCACCGGAGATCCTCCGCGTCGTCAACGTCTGGGACGCGATCAGCGCGAAGGTCGTCAGCGACCTTCCGGAGACGAAGGCGATCGCCACCGCCGGGCACTCCATCGCCGCGTCGCACGGGTACGACGACGGCGGGATGCCGCTCGACCTGGCACTGTCGGGCGCCGCGACCATCGCCGCCGCCACGGACCTGCCCGTCACGGCGGACCTCGACGACGGCTACGAGGACCCGGCCGAGACGATCCGCCGCGCGATCGCTGCGGGGATCGTGGGCGCGAACGTCGAGGACCGCCTCCGCCCGTTCGACGAGGCCGTCGCCCGGGTCGCCGCCATCACCGCCGCCGCCCAGGCCGAGGGCATCGACTTCCAGCTCAACGCCCGCACCGACGCCATCGCCCGCGGCGGGGACCGCCCGATCGAGGAGAGCATCGCCGACGCGATCGCCCGCGGCAAGGCGTTCCTCGACAACGGCGCCGCACTGGTGTTCGTGCCGGGAGCCATCCAGCGTGACGTCGTGGAGCAGCTCGTCGCGGGCCTCGGTCGCGGCAAGCTGTCCGTGATCGGGCTGCCGGGCGCCCTGCCCGCCGCCGAGTACGAGGCCCTCGGGGTCGCCCGCATCTCGTACGGCCCGCTCACGCAGCGCGTCGCGCTCCGCGCGCTGCGCGACCTGGCGACCGACCTGTACGGCGGTGGCGTCGTGCCGGAGGACACCCCGACCCTGAACTGAACCAACAGGCGGCCTGGAGGCGCGGTGCCCGCGGGCACCGCGCCTCCCGTCCGTCGGTCGGTCGCCTCCGATACCTTCTTGCCATGACCCTGGACGTCGACGCACTGCTCGCACCGCCCTCCCCCGTGGCCGCGCGGGCGCTCGATGTCGTGCGCGCGTGGTCCCCGCCGGCGCTGGTGAACCACTGCCTGCGCTCGTGGGCGTGGGCGTCGCTCCTCGCACCGACCATCGAGCTCGAACCGGACCGTGAGCTGCTGTTCGTCGCCACGATGCTGCACGACCTCGGCGTGACGCCGTCCTTCGATGCCCACGCCGTGCCGTTCGAGGACGCCGGCGGTGCGGTCGGCAGCGTGTTCGCCCTCGGTGCCGGGTGGGACGCCGCCCGTGCCCGTCGGGTCGGTGAGGTGATCGAGCGTCACATGTGGACGTCGGTCGACCCCGCGCTCGACGTCGAGGGACACCTGCTCGAGGTCGCGACCTCGCTCGACGTCTCCGGGGCCGGGTTCGCCCGGTGGAAGACGTCAGACCTGCTCGCCGTCACCGCGGCAGTCCCCCGCCTCGACTTCTCCGAGGCGTTCGACGGGTTGATCCACGAGCAGGCCGGTCGCAAGCCGTCGTCCTCCGCCGCCCGACTCGACGGCTCGGGCAACGTCGCTGCCGGTGGGAGCCGCTGGACATCGTTCCTGGACAATCCGGGGTTCGTCGAGTAGAGTGTTCTTTTGGTGCACTGCAGCGAACCCATCTGACTCGCGCACACCGAACCGTCTCGAAGCCGACTCACCCGAGTCGCATTCCCACGAGACCACCGCTCGATCCGAACGGACGAGCTGCACGTCGAAGCTCGACGTGCGCGCCCCGCACTCGATGCGTCGCGCCGGACTCAGCCGTCCGCCGACACCGAGTCGCCCTGGGCGCCGAACGACCAGGAAGTACCGCAACACCATGACCAGCAACGAACGAATCACCATCACCGGCACCGCCCTCGCGGCGCCGACCGTCTCCCCCGACCGCATCGCCGAGTTCGGTGTGCGCGACGAGCGCTCGCAGCGCGAGTACCTCGTCCGCATCCCGGCCGACGACCTCGGTCTCTTCATCACCCGTGGCGCCCGCGTCGACATCGACGGCGAGGCCGGCTGGACCGTGCCCGGTCGCTCGTGGCGCGGCGAGGCGAGCCGCACGCTCGTGCAGGCGCAGTCCGTCCGCGTGGGCGAGCTGGCACTCGCAGCCTGAGCCCCAGCACGCCACACACGAAGGCCGCCGAGCACTGCTCGGCGGCCTTCGTCGTGTGTAGGGTCAGTCGGTCTTGTCCGCGGCCGCCGTGTCCGCCGCGGCCGTGTCCGCGGTCGCCGTATCCGCGGCCGCCGTGTCCGCGTCCGCCGTGTTCGCTTCGTCGGCGTCGGCGAAGCGGTGGCCGCCGTCGACGTCCACCGGCCGTTCGGTCCCCGCTCGCTCCGCAGCGTCTCGCAGCCGCCGAATGAACGCGTGGTCCTCGGGCTCGAGTTCGTCATCGGGCGCCGCGCTCACGGTCAGCTCGCTCGCGGGGCCGATCAGCACCGTCGTCCGGGTCACCGAGCCGTCGTCGGCCACCGCGGGGATCGCAACGGTGTCGGTCCTGCCGTTGGCACCGAGGATCGCCGCGTAGTCCGCGACCGCATCGGCGATCGCGTCCCCCGTGAGGATCTGGCTGCCGTCGTAGTGGATGTACTTCACGTTGCCTCCTAGCCTCTCGACGGTAGGTGGGCGTGATGCGCGTGGGCCGAGCAAGCGCGTTCTGTGGCCAAACCGGCGGATCAGGCGCGCCGGCGTGCGGCAGCGACGAGCTGTGACGCCGCGGCCAGGACTCCGGGCACGATCGCGATCAGGCCTGCGGCCGTCGACCCCACGGAGATCAGGACGACGGCGCCCGCGAGCGCACCGACCGTCAGCACTTGCGCACCGATGACACCGATCACCACTGCTGCGGACTCCGCGCGGCTCACGCGCTCGATGGCGTCCGCCGCGACGGCTTCGGAACGGAGGTGGCAGTCGATCAGCTGCCGAGCTGACCCCCCGACCACGAGCTCGTAGTCGCGGAGCGCTCGCGGGGAGGCAATGGGGCCGCTGAACAGTTCGGCAGCGGCTACCGCGAAGACGTCGTTCTCTCCGTCTTCGCGGTAGCCCGGCCGAGCGCCGCTCTCCGCTGCTCCGTCAAGATCGTCCGCATCGCTCGTAGCCTGGTGGTGTCGCCCGACAGCCCGACACTCGCTCCGTGCAGGAGCGCACTCATGATCTTCATCGGCATCGTGCAAGTCCCGTCCTCTCCATCGCAGTCACTCGATGCTTGCGCAGACGCCTCGACGGCCGCGAACATTCGGAATGCACGGGCGGATCGGCTGCCCACCCCGATGGTGGTGATCTGGAGGTGCCCCGATGCTCGTCGAACGCAGCGCCGCCCTCATCGCTGAGGCGGTGCCCCTCTGAGCCGGACGGATCAGTACTCGCCCTTGACGACGAAGTACGAACCGCGGATCGTCCCCGCCAGCTTCGACTTCTGCCGCGCGAACTTGAACTTGTCCGCCAGCTCCTCCGGCACCTCCATGCCGTCCGAGAGCTTGAACCCGACCGCGCGCTTGCCGCCCGGCGCCAGCGTGTAGAGGACGTTGACCGCGAGTCCTGACTCGTAGAAGACGTGGGTCCAGCGGATCCCGTCGACGAAGGCCTCGGTGGCTTCGAGCGGCTTCGAGGCGATGACCAGCCCCCGCTCCTCCTGGAGGACCTTCGTGACGTAGTCGACCAGGTCGGGCACGTCCTCGGCGGGGTGAGTGGTGAAGACGTGGTCGTACTTGTTCTTGAAGTAGCGGGCCTCGTTCGCCCGGAGCCCAGCGAGGGCGTCGGCGACCGGCGAGGACTCCAACCCGACGGTGGATACGTGCTCGAAGTCGACGACGTACGACATGGGGCCTCCTCGGCGATGGACTCAGCGCAAATCTAGTCGGTTCGCAATTCGCGTTGCTGTCCGCAAGCGCGGCGATGCGGACCGTGTGGCTGACGCTCGCGCTCACCGTGCCGATAGCGTCCGTGATGCAAGCTTCTTCGGTATGGCGTCGGATCGCCTCCAATCCGTTCCTTCGATGGGTGAACACGTTTCTCCTCGGTGCGCTCCTCATCCCCCTCACGATCGGTGCGGTCAACCAGCAGAACGCCAACGACGAAGCAAACCGAGCCCGCATGATCGAGACTTACGACGCGGTCATCACGACGTCGACGGCTTACATGGCCGCGCGGAGCTCACCAACATCAGATGGTCCACACCTCGAACAGGTCCAGGCGGACTTCGACGCCGCCTACTTCACTGCCCTGATGTATGCAAGCAGCAACTCGACCGAGGAGAACGTCCGGGTCTTCGCCGCGCTGAACAAGCTCATGTCCGAAGTCCACGATGAACGCGATCTCGATCAGAAGCGGTTCTACACACGGCTCCTGAACCTCGTGATCGCGACCTGCTCGGTACACAACAGTCCGAGCAAATGCTCCGATCGGGCACTCTTGACCGAGTGACCAGCCCCCTTGGACCTGAGCGGCGCGGCCCAGACGACGCGGTCCGATGGCGATTCTGCCCCTTGCACGTGCACCACGAATTGTGGAACGGAACTCCCCCACGTTTCGCCGTGCACGACGTCAACGCCTGAGGACCTCGAGCAGTGCGGTCACGACCATGACGAGACCGAATACACCGAGCACAGCACCCAGCATGCGAATCCAAGCGGTTCCCCATCTCGCCTGCGGATTCCACGCGAGGCCAGCTTTCTCCGCTGCCAACGCCAGCTTGATGATCATCTGCGGGAAGACCACCACGAAAGCGCCCCACAGCAGCACCACGGCCCCGACGATCAATTGGAATCCCGTCCCCATGCGAACGACGGTACTGGTCGGGACTGCAGCGGGGGCAACTCGCTCAGTTGTTGAAGCGGAACTAGCAAGCACACGTTGCCCGTAGTTCCTGGTGGTTGTGATGCGCGGATTTACGCGGATGCGTTGGTTGGGAAGGTTTGCGCGGAGTACCCAACGACTGCACGTTCTGCGGACTCGCTGCGGACTCGGACTAGCGTGCGCGCATGGGCTTCATCCAGTACGACGGCCGTCAGTACGAGATCGAGGACATCTACGCCGAGGCGCTGATGAACGTCGCCGACGCGGCCCAGCGCCTTGGCCGCGTCGAGTGGCTGCCTGTCGTCGAGCGGGCAGAGGGTGGTCAAAAGGTGGTCACCTATCTGCTCATCGCTCCGGGCGTGCCGGTGTCCGTGCAGGTCGACTACGCCGGCGATCACACGACCGTCCTGCAGAGGCTCTTCGAGCGGTACACACAGGGCTGACGCAGTTCCGTTTTTTCGGCCGGGGAGAGATCGGCGCTATACCTGTGGGGCTGCCGTGACCTCGGGGGCGGGGTATGCCCCCCTTAATTGTTGGGTGGCAGCGCGTCAACTCCGGCCATCGCCGCGTCGAGCTGGGCTCTGAGTCTCCCGACGGCGCGCTTCTGTGCTGGCTCGAGCACGTCGAGGGCTTCTGTTGCTACGGCGGCAACGCTTGCGAGCCGAATCAGGAGGTCACGTCGCTCAAGCAAGTTGCCTGCTCGCTCGACACCAATCCACTCCCTCAGCTTGTCGAGGTACGGCTTCTGTCGCTGCTCGAATCGCACCCGCGCGTCATCCGGAGAGAGAACGTGATCCTTGCCCTCAAAGTCAGTGAGCGTCACACCCTGAAGGAGTTCCAGGTTCGCTTCTCGTTCTTCCTGCTCAATCCGGCTGAGCAGCGCGTGTGGGTGCCGAGCGGCAACCGCACGCCCGATTCGCTCCGTCATAGGCCAGGACACGTGGAGCTCCCGGTCATGCATGAACGCAGGTGGTCCCCGTAGTTCGTCTTGGCTGAGGGCCGTCAGCTCTGCGAGGGCGGGGACGTCATGAACGATCGATGTGCCGGCGCTGTCCGCATTGAACTCGGCGACTTCGAGCGGGACGAGCTTGATGAAGACGTGCTCGGCAGTGCGGCGATCGAGGCGCGACGGGCTCCAGGCGGATACCGCCCGGATCTTACGGTCAATCTCGATGTACCCATGCCGGTCGTCCCAGAGCACTTCGAGTCGAGCGGGCGACACCCAGCGCCGCTCGCCCTGCCATTCGTCGTCTACGAGCTCAATTCGAACGCGTGGCGGCCTCTTCTCTCCCACCTTCAAAACGACGGCTTCGCGGAATACGCCCGTCGCAGCCGAGGACCGATACGCCCAACGCTGCCCCGGTTCCATATGCAGTCGGTTCAGGAAGCTAGCGGAACTTCCGGCCCCTGAAAGTACCGAGAGTGAGTGTTCATGACCTGCTCTAGTGATGCACCGTTCAGAGAGACGATTTCGATGTCTAGGTCCACGCGCTCACGTTCCAGCTCAAGTCGGCGTCGTAGCGCGGCATTCGCCCCGCCAGCGCCCGTGAAGCTCTCGACTCGACGTGCACCCGAACGACGGTTGTACTCGATCACGAACCCTGGCATTACACCTGCTCCTTAGCGTGCTGCATCAAGTCAAATAATTTTCTCATGCGTTCCATCGCCTCCATCAGTTGCCGCTCCGAGTTTCGCGAAGATTGGTGTCTTTTTCGGACAGTCGCCTGATTTTGCACCGTACTCGTGGGCACGATCCCACGGCGCGCGTCGTCGTCCGCTAGCCGAAGCCGCTGCAGCCGCTGGCGCACGAGCTCCATCCGAGCCACGTTTTGGGTGGACAGATCGATAAGGTCCTGGACAATTTGTTGCGCTTCGGGGTCAGCCGCCGGCTCGTCGTACCTGATCTGCCGCCCGAAAACATCCGCTGCCCGCTCGAAGAGGTTGGCCCACTGGCCCTGCAGGTGAGTGCGGACTTGCACTTCAGCTCGTCCTGATCCTTCGAATCGAAGCCAGACGTGAACCGCACGGTAACCACTGTGTGGATCAAGCCGGAGATCATGGATCGACTCGGGCCCGTGACCGAATCGAGCCGCGATCGCTTCCGCCACCGCGTCCTGCTCATCCAGGGACATCTCAGCCTCGAAGCGAACGCCAGCGATGTCCTGAACAGTCGCCAGCTGCATGTCAGGTGTCCGGACCAGCTTCTGCTGCAGAGTGTCGATGGTCTTCGGCCTCGAGACCAGTAACGGCTGCGCATCCCCAAGCAGGGGCGACCAGTCCATGTTCTCAATCTGCCGCTGAACCCAAGTTGCTATGTCGTTGTACCACGCCATAACGTCGTCGTAGGGAGGAAGCGTCTCCGCGGCCACCGGCCGCCCGCGGAGCGACTTGCCCAGGTTGGCCAGCTGCCGACGGCTCCAAGGCCGCGCCGGGGGCTGAGCATCTTCCATACCTCGCGAGAGTAGCCGCCCTCGCTGGCCGCCCGCCATCTTTGTCGGATGCTTCTTTGAGGATGACAGCATGCCCGACCACAAGTGGGCTCCCCCGGAGCATCCCGACGTCACCCTGCACCAGCCACTCGGCTTCAGCGTTGAGCTCGCCGGCCCGCTGGCCACGATCGATCCGCCGCAGCCGGTCTACGCGGACATCGCCTTCAAGACGCTCCCCAACTTGCTGCACCTGCCGTGCTTCGCGATCGCCCCGCCCGACGTCGCCGTGCTCGTGCAAACGTCCTGGCAGGGACGCCGGCAGGAAGTTCTTGTCGACCGAGATCACGTCTTCCACCGCACCATCCGGCCGCGGAACCATTGATGGCGAAGCGACGTCGCGACCGGTGGGCGCTTAGGCAGGACTACTCGCTCCCGGAAGCAGCACGGGGCGGACCCGATTACGACGTCTCTCCCCCGGACCCGGTCTTGTGCTGGCTGCAGTACCCGGACCGCATCCTCGAGGTGGAGGCGCGGGTGATCGCGTACACGGAGCGTGCGGTGCTGGTCGAGTGGGGCTTCGGGCAGGCGGCCGACTGTGCGTGGGTGTGGCGGGACGCGGTGGTCCCTCACTGAGGACAGGACCAGGCAGTAGCGGGCCGAGACATTCCCGGGCAGGATCGTGCCGTGAAGGAGAAGACCCATGACGCCACCCCACTCGATCTGATCGAACAGTGGGACTTCATGCAGACATCAATGGCCGCATTCGACCATGGACGTGAGCATGAGGCGAAGAGGATTGCGGTCGCCATCAGGGTCCTGCTGTACGAGCACGGCGGAACCAGCGTGCTGAAGCAAATCGGCGTGAAAGATAGCATCCAGTACCTCAGCTCGGGCAGCGTCGACCCATCTACGTTCTTCTCATCCCCGGCTTTGACTTCCTACGGCCCGAGCCCCGACCCTGCAGGCGGCCTCGCCTACTTCCCGAAGACGAGGGACGCCATTGAGAGCCGGTCGCACCGGTGGGTGACCTTTGAGACGTGGTGGAACGAGCCGGTCATCAAGGTCCAGGACGACGTCCTATTCTCGCGACAGGATCTCGTGCTGATGCTTGCGAACCGAGCGGGCGGCGCGCACGTCGGGCGACTGTCGAACGCAGAGCGAAAACTGGCCGATGGTTCGGAGTCAGGGTGGGAGGTGTTCACCGAAAACGGCTCGGTTCCCTTCGACGCGAACGTGGTGCCACCGTCGATGCGCACGATCGCGACCGAGCTGGATATCACTTTCGATAAGCAACGGGTCGCACTCAAACTTCCTTCCGTCGTCGCCTATTTCATGAAAACACCGACCAATCACCTGCCGCAAAGTGCTGGCTAACGTCCGAGCGCGGAGGCAGATGCGACCCGCCCTGGCCCTTCTAGAGGGGTCAGGACGAGGGACGGAAGTGACGTACGCTCGCGACATGGAAAGCGACGTCCTGTACAGCTTCGTGTCTCACACCTCGGGCAAGAACGCTCGGGTGAGCATCTTCCGCGATCGCATCGAGTGGGAGAGAAAGCGGGGTGTCTCTGGCGGCAAGATGACGGCCGCGGCTCTTACCGGCGGACTCAGCCTCGCGGTCACGGGGGTCCGGAACGGCAAGGCGGGCTCGGAGATGATTCCAGTGAAGAACATCACGTCGGTGCTTACGAAGCGCGACGGGATGCTCAACACGATCGTCTCCGTCGTGACTTCGGGCAGCTCGATTGACTTCCGGGTCTCACACGCCGAGGCGAAGCAGATCCGCGAGGTCCTAAACGGGCTCATGCTCGGTGGTCCTGCCTCGACTTCTGCGGTGACGGATGCAACTGTCTCTCCGCGCGAGGACATTGCTGGCGCGCTCCAACAGCTCGCCGCGCTCCACGCTGCTGGCGTACTTACTGATGAAGAGTTCGCCGCCAAGAAGGCCGCACTCCTGGCCCGCCTGTGACAGACTTCTGGTCGTGGCCGGGCTGGGCCGGCGTTCAGGGAATTGCATCGCTGATCGGGGTAGCAGCGGTAGGCACCGCCGTGGTCGACTTTCTCGCTTCCCAGCAGGCCCGACTCCCTGAGGTCGCTCGGCTGCGAATCGACCAGTCAAGGGCCCTTGAGGACCACAGCCAGCAGAAGGTTCGAGTCACCGTCCGCGTCACAGGCCCCCAGCCCCTCTACGAAGCTCGTTGGCAAGTCTGGGGCCGTGATTGGACCTTCCCTGACCTGCCGCCCGTCATAACACCGGGGCAGTCCGTCGAGCCGATTGAGTTCCTTGTCAGCAGGAAGGACCGCTCGCGAGTGAAGATCGGAGTCGTGTACCTGGTACCTCGGCGGTGGAGCCCTCACGTAAGGGGGCTCCGTCAAGCGATCAATTCGGATATCACTCCAGAGGTCTACCGCAACCGGTGGTGGCCGTGGTGGCCGCACGAGCGTGCCGGACGATGGATCACACCTCGCGACAGGACGCGATACCAGCGGCGCTTCCTATGGGTGCCATCCGACGAATGAGGCGTGGGCAACGGCGCGGATTCCGGCGCGGGGAGATCGAGAGCGGCGCGGACTAGGCAAGTGCGCTCAGTCGGGCTCGATTACTCGCACTAGCGTGGCTGCATGGACTGGTGGGGCTACCTGACGAGCAGTGTCGGCGTTGTCGGCGGCGCGTACGGCGCGTGGACGTCCTGGAAGACGGAACGCCGACTGAAGCCCTCGCTGGTTCCCTGGACGGTACGGCACCATCAAGGCGCCGCGTTCGAGATCCGGTCGAACCTTCCAACTACTGTGTACGACGAGCAGACGTTCTGGGCCATGCTGTCCTCAAGTCGATGGAGGGCGACAGCACCCGAGTGCCACCCGGCTCCTTCGTGATCGCGCGCATCACTGCCCGGCTCACCGCACCGGCGAACATCTTGCTCCTGGAATGGAGACAAGGCGCTCTTCGCCGGCGGCGGACTGCACAGCTCCTGATACCGCCAATCGGTTAGGACTCCTTGGCCCCACTCAGTCGCGCAGCTGCCGATAGTAATCGCAGTACGCAACTGACAGAAGGAGATGCGTCATGGTCGAAGAACGCGGGCACGAACTCGAGCGGGAGTACCTGTTCGGGATGCACACCGGAGACAGGCGGTGCCGCCGCTGCGGCGATTCATGGGCACCGGACGATCCGGACCGCCGCGGGACCTGCCCTGGCTGGTGATTGGAGAGCTCGGCGGAGTCATCGGGACGTCGAGCCGTGCACCCCCGAGCGAGAGCTGTCGCGCACGGTGAATGTGTAGGAGAAGAGCCCGGGGCAGGAGAAACCCCGGGCTCTTCGCTTGCCAGGGAGTCAGGCAGGAGGGACCTGTCTCGACCTGGGGTCTGGGCTACGCGTATTGGGCTCGTTCGCGGCGTTCGACAGCCATCGCTGTCGCCTCCGCGGACGTTGCCTCGTAGATGTTGTAGGTACGGTCGCCTGCAGCGGCACTTTGCGGCTGGCCGAGCAGGTCGAGCCCCGCGAACTGCCGTGGCATGCGTGCGGTCGGGACGGACATGTCCAACGTCAGGGATCTCGCCGTGGGGACTGCTACCAGCGCCGCGGTCGCGTCCGCGAGGTCATTGACCTTGCTGTAAATGCCACGCTCGAGACCGGCACCGACCATCTGCCCGACCTCACGGTCGAACACACGTGACGGTGAGTGGATACCAAGGTGCCCCTTGATGGACTTCACCATGGACGCTGCGATCTTCGACATCTGCAGGTCGATTTGAGCCTGCTGCGACTGCAGGCCCTTCACGAGCCCCTTCGCCGCGTTGACACCCGCGCCGTACAGGTCGTTCGCCGCGGTTGACGCGAACGAGTTCGACGCCTTCGACAACTGCCCCTGCAACGACGCGACCTGCTTCACCTTCGACGCGCCACCCGCGAGCAGGTTCTTCGCTTGCGGCAACGCGTCGACACCGGCAGCAATGAACTGCTGATAGGTGGTCGAGTCGAGCCCCATCTTCCGAAGCTGAGACATGACCGACGTGAACTGCTTCGTGCTCGCAACACGCTTCGTCAGCGCGCTGATGAGTGACGTGGGCGTCCGGTACGCGGTGGTGTCGAACTTCGCGAGGTTCGACACAACGCTGGACTTGTAGTCATCTCGCGTTTTCGTCGCAGGGCGCTCGGACACCGTTCCGCGTCCGTCACGCTGAACACGTACAGCCATCTGTGGCCGAACGCCGACGACCGTACGCGGACAGCGACTGCGGGCCTCATGCGGCAGGTATCCGGAGATTCTCATGCGGCAGGTATCCGGAGATTCTGCGGACTCCTCGCGGACTGAAACCGCCGAAACCCGCTAGATCCCCGCCGTTCCGGGCCTGCTAGGGCGTGTTGCTAAATGTCCTGCTCGACCAGTCGCGGGCCAGTGCCGACATGATGACCTCGTCATGGAAGCGGCCGTCGTGGAAGGTTGCCTCGCGGCGCACGCCTTCGACTTGATATCCGGTCTTGGCGTAAACGGCGCGTGCTCGGTCGTTGAATGCGTGTACCTGAATTTCGATGCGGTTCAGTCCCATCTCGCGGAAGCCGTAGTCCGTGAGGAGGCGGACAGCGTCTGTGCCGTATCCGTGTCCGACGTGCTCGCTGCCGATCATGACTGCCAGGGTCGCGGCACGAACCGGTAGCTTCGCGCCGAACAGCGTCATATGGCCCACAAGCGTGTCCGAAGTGCGGTCGACAACGCTGAAGCCCACATCACCGCTTCGTTCGCTCTTGCTCCAGTTACGGAACATCTCGATGACCGAATCCGCTGGGCGTGGACGGACGATGATCTGCTGCAGCACGGCCCACTCAGGATCGCGCCACCAGCGCACCAAGTCGGGGAGGTCGGCATCGTCCAAAGCACGGAGCCGCACGAGGTCCCCTTCGAGCAGTGTTGCCCCATACCCCTGAGCAGCGTCTGCTCCGTCCCACTCCATCGTCATGAGGCGACTCTCTCATGGAGTCTGTCTCAGTGATCTTTCGCCCAGAGCAGTGTTGCCGCGAGGCAGAGCGCTGCGTGGTAGTTCCGTGCCGTTTTGTCGGAGCGCATCGCGATGCCGCGCCACTGCTTGAGCCGGTTGAAGCACCGCTCGACGACGTTGCGGCCCTTGTAGTCGTCCGGATCGAACACGATGGGCCGACCAGGACGTTTCCGACGGTGGGCAATCTGGTCGTCACGTTCTGGGATCGTCGTCTTCACGTCCCGTTCCCGCAGCCAAGCCCTGTTCGCTCTCGACGGGTATCCCTTGTCCGCGCGCAGCCTGTCCGGCCGACGGCGCGGGCGTCCCGCAGTGGGAACGCGGATCTGCTCCATTGTCGCCGGCAGCATGATCGTGTCCGCCACCTGTCCGCCTGTGAGGGCAAACCCGAGCGGCCGCCCCTTGCCGTCGCAGACGAGAGGCGTCTTCGTCGTCAACCCACCACGCGACCGGCCGATCGCATGATCCGACGGTTCAGGGCTGGTCTTGTTGTAGTTCGACGTGCCCCTTTTTGACTCGGGGCAGGATCGCGCCGTGCTGGTGCACCCGGGAGATCGTGGAATCGATCGACGCCGCCCAGTCGATGTCGCCACGGCGTTCCGCTGCGCCTTGAACGTGTTCGAGCAGGCGCGACCAGACACCGTCTTCCGCCCACCGGTCAAAGTTGCGGTAGATCGTGTTCCAGTTCCCAAAACGCTCCGGCAGGTCCCTCCACGGAGCCCCTGTTCGGAACCGCCACGCCACCGCTTCAACCACAACTCGACGATCTACCGGTGGGCGCCCTCTCGGCTTCGCCCGCGGGAAGAGCGGACCGATCACCGCCCACGTCTCATCGGAGATCACGTCACGCGACACACCTCAAGCGACACACCTCAAGGGTGACGACTACTGCCGCCCAAGCGTTTAGCAACACGCCCTAGTTGTTGAAGCGGAACTCCACCACGTCGCCGTCCTGCATGACGTAGTCCTTGCCCTCGATCCGGGCCTTGCCGTGCGCACGGGCCTCGGCGATGGAGCCGGCAGCCATGAGGTCCTCGAACGAGATGACCTCGGCCTTGATGAAGCCCTTCTCGAAGTCGGTGTGGATCACGCCGGCAGCCTGGGGTGCCTTCCACCCCTTGCCGATCGTCCACGCGCGGGCTTCCTTCGGACCGGCCGTCAGGTAGGTCTGCAGCCCGAGGGTGTCGAAGCCGATGCGGGCCAGCTGGTCGAGGCCGGACTCGGTCTGCCCGGTCGATTCGAGGAGCTCGGCGGCGTCGGCCGGGTCGAGCTCGATCAGCTCGGACTCGACCTGCGCGTCGAGGAACACGGCCTGGGCGGGCGCGACGAGCGCGGCCAGTTCGGCCTTGCGGGACTCGTCGGTGAGGATCGCCTCGTCGACGTTGAAGACGAAGATGAACGGCTTGGCCGACAGGAGCCCGAGCTCGGCGATCGGAGCGAGGTCGATCGAGGTGGCGGACAGGAGCGTGCCCTGCTCGAGCGCTGCCTTGGCCTCACGAGCGGTCTCGAGCACGATCGGCTCGGCCTGCTTCAGCTTCACGGTCTTCTCGTACCGCGGCAGCGCCTTCTCGATGGTCTCGAGGTCGGCGAGGATCAGCTCGGTGTTGATGACCTCGAGGTCGTCCTTCGGCGACACCTTGTTCGCGACGTGCACGACGTCGTCGTCGGTGAAGCCGCGGACGACCTGCGCGATGGCGTCGGCCTCGCGGATGTTGGCGAGGAACTTGTTGCCGAGCCCCTCGCCCTCGCTCGCACCCTTGACGATGCCGGCGATGTCGACGAACGACACGGGGGCCGGCACGGTCTTCTCGGAGTTGAAGAGCGTCGCGAGCTGGTCCAGCCGCGGGTCAGGGAGGTTCACCACGCCGACGTTCGGCTCGATCGTCGCGAACGGGTAGTTCGCGGCGAGGACCTGGTTCTTGGTCAGGGCGTTGAACAGGGTCGACTTGCCGACGTTCGGGAGACCGACGATTCCGATGGTGAGTGCCACGGGAGGACAGCCTACCGGCGGCCGCCCGCCGGGGCCGACCCGCGCCTCCAGTCCGACGCCTCGATCAGACGCGCGATCGCGCGCTCGACGACGTCGAGGACGTCGGCCTGCAGCCGCTGCGAGTGCCGCCAGCCGCTCACCTGGAGCGCGTGGTCGGCGCCGTCGACGGTCTGGAGGCGCGCAGCCGTCCCCCGCGCCCGCTCGGGCCGCCACATGGCGTCGGCTCCACCCCCGATCGCGACGTGCGCGTCGCTCGCGTCCGCGAGCCCCCGGGCGACGGCGTCGTGCGTGAGCACGGGCGTGAGCCAGATGCCGGCGACCTCGTTCCGGACCGCCCACGGCAGGGCGAAGCACCCGAAGGACTTCGCGACGACGAGGTCGGGCGACCGGTCGCCGAGCGCGTCGGCGACGGCGGCCTCGACGAACCCGACGGGATCGGCCGCAGCACGCTCGTCGACGTCCCAGCCGGGGGCGACGACCTCGCACCCGGCCGCGGTGGCGATCTCGCGGGACCACCACAGCAGCGGCGCCTGCTGCCCGTAGCCGGACCCGGCGAGCACGAGGACGAGCGGCGGTCGGTCAGTGCGGTTTCCCATCCGCACACCGTACGGCCGCGACGGCCGGCCCGGCCGCAACGCCGAGGGGCTCTGCGGCGATGTCGGCGCCGCGTGCGACGATCGGGACCGTGCCGTTGAACTTCACCGCGATCGACTTCGAGACCGCGAACAGCTCGCCCGCCAGCGCCTGCTCGGTCGGACTCGTCAAGGTCCGCGCGGGCAGGGTCGTCGAGCGGGCGTCGTGGTTCATCCGGCCGCCGCTCGGGCACGACGCCTTCCTCGAGTGGAACACCCGCATCCACGGCATCGTCGCGTCGGACGTCGTCGGGGCGAAGTCGTGGGAGCAGCAGTACCCGGACATCGTGGCGTTCGCCGACGGGGACGTGCTCGTCGCGCACAACGCCCGCTTCGACATGGGCGTGATCGCCGGCGGGTGCTCGGCGACGGGGATCGACCTCGCGGAACACCACTCGCTGTGCTCGCTGCAGGTCGCCCGCAAGACCTACACGCTCGACTCCTACCGCCTGCCGATGGCGGCGCGGGCCGCCGGGTACGAGGGCTTCCAGCACCACGACGCGGCCGCCGATGCCGAGGCGTGTGCGGCGATCGTGGTGCACGCGGCCGGGCACCACGGGACGGACACGGTCGAGGCGCTCGGCGCGGCCGTCCGGGTCGCCATCGCTCCGGTGCGGGCCCGCGCAGAGAAGCCGCGGACGGCTGCGCAGCCCCGGCTGTCGAACCGCCCGATGATCTTCGCCGACTGACAGCGGCCGCGCTTGCCGGTCCGCCGCGGGCCCGGTGGTATTGTCACGACAATCCCTACTGCTGAAGGACCGCGATGACCAACGAAGGCCAGCTGCCGTCCGACCTGTTCATGGACCTGGACCGGTCGGGTCCGATGCCCCTGTACTTCCAGGTCGCCTCGCGCATCGAGGAGTCGATCCGCTCCGGCGCGATGCCCCCGGGTGCCCGCCTCGAGAACGAGATCGCCCTCGGCGAGCGGCTCGGGCTGTCCCGGCCGACGATCCGCCGGGCGATCCAGGACCTCGTCGACAAGGGCCTGCTCGTGCGCCGGCGCGGGATCGGCACCCAGGTCGTGCACGGCCCGGTGACCCGCAAGGTCGAGCTGACCAGCCTCTACGACGACCTCGCACAGGGGTCTCAGGTGCCGGCGACGAAGCTCCTCGAACGCAACGACGTACCCGCCCCGGACGCCGTCGCCGAGGCGCTCGGCATCGCACCGGGCACCACGGTCGCCCACATCCGTCGCGTGCGCTTCGCCGAGGACGTCCCGATGGCGATCCTCGAGAACTACCTGCCGCCGGAGTTCCTCGAGATCACCGACGACGACCTGCAGACCCACGGCCTGTACCAGCTCCTGCGCGGCCGCGGCGTGACCATGCGGGTCGCGAAGCAGCGCATCGGCGCCCGTGCGGTCACCGACGAGGAGGCCGGTCTGCTCGAGATCGAGGACGGTGACCCGGTGCTCACGATGAGCCGCACCGCGTACGACGCCTCGGGCCGCGCGGTCGAGTACGGCGTGCACTGCTACCGCCCGGACCGCTACTCGTTCGAGGTCACGCTCGTCGACAAGTAGGCGGCCCGCTCAGGCGAACGAGGGGACCCCGAGTTCGCCGGTCACGTACTGCGCCCGGCCGAAGCCGAAGGACCAGTCCTCCGGCCCGTTCTCGACGTACCCGATGAAGACGTCCTCGGACGCGACACCGACCCCGGCAAGGCCGTCGTGGATCGCGCGGTAGAGCTCCTGCTTCGCGGCCTGGTCGCGCCCGCGCTGCGTGAAGACCTGGATCATCACGACGCCGTCGGTGCGCTCGAACCCGAGTCCGGCGTCCTCGGCGATGATCTGCTGCGCCGGGTGCTCCGTGACGATCTGGAACCGGTCGCGTGCGGGGATGCCGTACACGTCGACGATGGCGGTGTGGATCGCGTCGGCGACGGCACGCACGGCCTCGGGCGTGCGGCCGGTGGCGAGGTCGATACGGACGAGCGGCATGGTGCCTCCTGCAGGTCGATACTTTGTCCTGACAAACTAACATGGATTGCGACCGCGGGACAGAGCAGACGGGAGGCGCGGGGGCCCCAGGGCCCCCCCCGCCCCCCCCGCGGGGGGGGGGGGGGGGGGACCGGGGGGGGCCCCCCGGGGGGGGGGGGGGGGGGGGCCCCGGCCCCCCCCGCCTCCCGTCCGTCGGGTCGTGCGTCTAGAGCACGGGGGTCGCCGCCGCGTAGGTGAGCGGTCCGTCGACGCGCGCCACCTCGTGCCACGCCCAATCGGCGAGCGACGCCTCCGCCGCTTCCACGATCGACGCAGCCGCCAGGCCGTCGGCGACCGACGGCGCGAGCTGCTCCCCGCGCCGGACGCTCGCGATGAACTGCGCGGCCTCGACGGTCTTCAGGTCGTCGTACCCCATGGCGGTGCCGGCGCCCGGCTGGAAGCGGGCGAACTCGCCGTCCCCCGCGGCCACGTAGTGGGTGGCGTAGCCGTCGACCTCTTGCCCGTCGAGGTAGACCTCGAGCTCGTTGAGGCGCTGGAAGTCCCACCGCACCGAGCCCTTCGTGCCGTACACCTCGAGCGTGTACTCGGCGTGCGGCCCTCGCATGACGCGGCTGGAGTCCATCGTGCCGACGGCGCCGTCCTCGAAGCGGAAGAGCAGGGCCGCGTAGTCCTCGTTCTCGACCGGCTTCCGCTCCCCCGTCGCGGCGGCGCTGCGGTCGACGATGCCAGCGCCGGGGAGTGGGCGGTCGACGATGAAGGTCTCCGCGAGCGCCGTCACGGACGAGATCCGGCCGACGACGTACTGCGCCAGGTCGAGCCCGTGCGAGAGCAGGTCGCCGAGGACGCCCGAGCCGGCACGCTCCCGCTCGAAGCGCCAGGTCAGCGGCGCCGCGGGGTCGGACGAGTAGTCGGCGAGGAGCGACCCGCGGACGTTCGTGATCCGGCCGAGGCGCCCGCTGCGGACGAGTTCGCGCGCCCGTTCGATCGCCGGGGCGTGCCGGTAGTTGAAGCCGACGCTCGTGATGACACCGGCGCGCTGCACGGCCTCGTGGATCTGTCGGGAGTCGCTGGCGTACCGGCCCATCGGCTTCTCGATCCAGAACGGCTTGCCCGCTTCGGCAGCGGCGACCGCCATCTCGCGGTGCAGGAAGTTCGGCGAGCAGATCGAGACGACGTCGACCTCGGGATCGGCGAGGACCTCGTGGTAGTCGGCGACGGCCCGCTCGTAGCCCAGGCGGGTCACCGCTTGGTCGCGCGCGGCCTCGATCGGGTCGGCGGCGACGACGAGCCGGGGGTGCACGCCGAGCTCCGGGAAGTGGTCGGGCAGGGCGCGGTAGGCACGGGAGTGCAACCGGCCCATCCAGCCGACCGAGATGAGGCCGACACCGATGGTGGCGACGTCGGCGGACGCGGCTGCGCTCATGCTGCCGGCACGATGATGTCGCGGACCAGGGCGTCGAGCTTCGCGTCGGCGTCGAGGAACTGGCGCAGCGTGGTCACCGTGGCCCCGAAGCGGTCGAACTCCTCGATCGTCATGCCGTCGACGTCGTAGCCCCGGGCGAACTCCGGCGTGGCCGCACGCAGCGCGTCGATGACGTGCGCGGGGACCTCGTCGTGGATGGCGTCCGGACGGAACGGGAACGCGTTGTCGTTGATGTCCTTCGACCACTGGAACGGCGGGGACACGACGAGGTCACCACCCTGGAACTCCGACCACTGCATCGCGTTCCGGAAGGCGGCGACGAGTACGCGCGACCGGAAGCCGCGCTCTTGGAAGACCCGGTACGCGTGCTTCACCGCAGCGACACCGGCCCACTCGAGGATGCCGGGGTCGACCATCACGTGGTCCCGCTTGACGACGGTCTTCAGCCAGTCGTCGAAGCGGCCGGCCATCAGCGTGACGACGTGGCCGAACTCGTGCTCGGGCAGACCCTCGGCGGCACGGCGGTCGAGGGCGCGCTCGATGGCCTCGCCCACGGCGACGACCTGCGGCACGGTGAACGACACGGTCGCGTTGATCGAGACACCGCGGTACGCGGCCTCCTCGATGGCGGCGATGCCGACCTTGGTGGCGGGGATCTTCACGATGATGTTCGGCGCGAGCTGCGAGAACCGCACGGCCTGTTCGACGAGGGCGTCCCGGTCGCGGTGGAGACGCGGGTCGGTCTGCATGCTCAGCCGGCCGTTGCGGCCACCCGACGCCTCGAAGGCGGGCAACAGCTGCGCGGCCGCGGCGATCGAGAGCTCCTCGACGGCCTTCCAGCCGATCCAGGACTCCCCCGCGGTCGGGTGCTCGGCGGCGATCTCGCGGATGCGCGGGACCCAGGTGTCGGGGTCCTGCTGGATGCAGGTGTACGCGATCACCGGGTTGCAGGTCGCCCCGACCGCACCGTACTCGTGGATCGCCGTGGACAGCTCGCGCGGATCGGCGGAGTCGTTCCACAGGGCGGTCACGGTCTGCGACGCAGCCTGCAGGGTGACGGGTCGGACGTCGGTGCCGGTGGGCGTCGGGGTCTCGATGGTGGTCGTCATCGGTTCAGTCCCTTCGTGATCGTGTCGAGCTGGAAGCGGGAGACCTCGTCGGCGTTCTCGTCCTCGGCGAAGACGCTCGACACCGCGACGGTGTCCTCGCGCGCCGTGAAGCCGACTCGGTCGAGGGCGGCCCAGAAGGCGTCGAAGTCGACGTCCGCCTGCCCGACGGGGAGGTGCTGGTGCACGCGCACGGGGTTGCCCGGCGGGTTCGTGATGTAGCGGAGGCCGTGCGACCGTCGGTGGTCGTAGGCGTCGGCGACGTGGATCAGCTGCAGCGAGTCGCCCGCGGCGTCGATGATCTCGTCCATGTTGCCGCCGTAGTGGAAGGTGTGGCAGGCGACGTAGACGAACCCGACGTGCTTCGAGTTGAGGCCGCGGATGACCCGGAGGGCCTCGAGGCCGTCCTCGACGAAGTCGTCCGGGTGCGGGTCGATGAGCACGCGGAGTCCGGCGTCCTCGATGATCGGCAGGAGCTCCTCCATCGAGCGGTAGAAGGCGTCCTCGGACTCCTCGGGGAGTTCGGGGCGGCCGGAGAACTCGGTGTTGATCGTGTCGACGCCGAGGCGCTTCGTGATCTCGATGACCCGCTTCCACTTCGTCACCGCGGCCTCGCGGGCGTCACGGTCGGGCCCGGACCACCGGAGGACCGGCAGGACGGACGCGACCTCGACCCCGGCCTTCCGGCACGCGGCCGCGAACGCAACGACGAGGTCGTCGTCGGCCTTGGGGTGTCGGTAGAAGGGGATGAAGTCCTGGTGCGGGGTGAGCTGCAGGTACTCGTAGCCGAGGTCCGCGACCTTCTGCGGGAACTCCAGCAGCGACAGGTCGTGGTGGAACGGCGTCGGGTCGAGTGCGATCTTCGGCATCGATCAGGCCGTCTCGTAGAACGCCGGCTTCGCGGTGGCGTAGGCGACCTGCTCCAGCGCACCGGTCTGCTGCGCACGCACCGCCACCTCGGCGACGACGGACGCCGTGTAGCCGTCCCAGGCGCTCGGCCCGTCGATGCCGCCGGTCTTGGCGGCGTCGACCCAGCGCTGGACCTCTTCGTCGTAGGCGGCGCCGAAGCGCTCCACGAACGACGGGGTCACGCCCTGGCCGGACACGCCCTGCGACACGAGGTTCAGCGAGGTCTCGCGGCCGATGTAGGCGACACCCGACTCGAACACCGCGTCGGTCGTGACCTGGTAGCCGAACTGGGCGTTGACGTTGATCTCGACGATCGCCATCGTGCCCGACTCGGTGGTGAACAGGACGAACTGCGGCTCGGGCAGGTCGGCCGGTGCGAGGGAGTTCTTGCGCGGCTTCTTCACCTCGACGGCGACGATCGGCTCCCCCGTGATGAACGGGATGATGTCGATCTCGTGGATCACCGAGTCGTGGATCAGCATCGACTCGCTGAAGTTCGGCGGGGTCGTCGGGTTGCGGTGCGCGTGGTGCAGCGCGAGCAGGGCACCGTTCGAGCCGGACTCCCGCAGCGCACGGAGCTCCTGGTAGCCCTTGTCGAACCGGCGCATGAAGCCGACCTGGATCTTCGGGCGCTCGGACGTCGCCTGCTCGAGCTCGACGATCCGCAGGGAGTCCGCGGCCGACGTCGTGAGCGGCTTCTCGCAGAGGACGGCGAGGCCACGCTCGATCGCGGGCACGAGGACGGGCTCGTGCAGGAAGCCCGGGGTCGCGACGATGACGGCGTCGATCGGGGTGGCGTCGAGTGCGTCCTCGAACGACGACGCGGTGATCGCACCCGGGGCCTTCGCCGCGGCCGCGGTGGCCCGGGCGGTGTCGGGGTCGACGATCGCGACGACGTCGGCGCCGGCGATGGTCGACGTGATGCGACGCACGTGGTCGCTGCCCATCGCGCCCGCTCCGACGACGGCGACGCGGAGGTTCTCGGTGGTGCTCATGCTGGGTTCTCCTGGGGGTGTCAGAGGGCGCGGGCGGCGGCGGTCGAGCCGAAGATGTGCTGGAACGTGCGCTCGGCGATCGGGCCGGGAGCGTCGACGGAGCAGCCGTACATGTCCTGCTCGACGATGCCGAAGATGTCCGGGTTGATCTTCGCGACGGCCTCGATGATGGGCGCGAGCTCCGGCGTGCCGTGCGGCGGCTCGGCCATGATCCCCTGCGCCACCGCGGTGGCGAACGGGACGTCGTTCTTCAGGACGTCGGGGAGCAGGTCGGTGTCGACCTGCTTGAGGTGCAGGTAGCCGACGCGCTCGGGGTGCTCGGCGATGAGCTTCAGGTTGTCGCCGCCGTAGTACGCGAAGTGACCGGTGTCGAGGCAGAGGTTCGTGTACGCCGGGTCCGTCTCGGACAGGAAGCGCACGGTCTCCGTGTAGGTGCCGACGTGGCTGTCCGCGTGCGTGTGGAACTGCTGGTGCACGCCGAACTCCTCGAACAGCGCCTTGCCGAGCTGGTCGTGGCCCTTGCCGAGGCGCTCCCACTGCTCGTCCGTCAGCGTGCGCGACTCGAGCACCTCTTCCGTGGCGTCCGAGCGCCAGAGGTCCGGGATGGTCACGAGGTGCTCGGCGCCGAGCGCGGCGGCGAGACCGGCGATCTTGACGGCCTGGTCCCAGGCGCGCTGGAACTGGTCGTCGCCCTTGTGGAACCCGGTGAAGACGGTGCCGGCTGACAGCTGGAGCCCGCGGGACTCCAGTTCGTCGCGCAGCTGCGAGGGGTCGGTGGGCAGGTACCCGTACGGCCCGAGCTCGATCCACTTGTAGCCGGCCGCGGTCGCCTCGTCGAGGAAGCGCTGCCACGGGACCTGCTTCGGGTCGTCGGGGAACCAGACGCCCCACGAGTCGGGGGCGGTGCCGATCCGGATGGCGTCGGTGGCGGTGGCGGTGTCGGTCATGACGTCGTCGTCTGCTTTCTGCGTGTGGTCGGAGGTGTTCAGCCGAGCAGGGGACGCTGCGCGGCGACCTGCTGCTCGTACGCGGCGCGGGCCTGCTGGGTGCTCGGCAGCGTGGAGGTCTGGGCGACCGGGACGTCCCACCAGCCGTCACCATCGGGGGCGTAGACGAGCGGGTCCGAGTGGACGTGCACGAGCGTGGTGTGGTCGTTCGCCTTCGCCTGACGCACCGCGGACGTGAGGTCCTCGATCGCGTTCGGCCCGGGCTGCACCTCGATGACGTCGACGCCGTACGAGCGTGCGTTGGCGGCGAGGTCGACGGGCAGCACGTCGTCGCCCTCGAACGAGCCGGTCTCGTCGAGGTAGCGGTACTTCGTGCCGTACCGCTCGGACCCGACCGTCTCGGACAGGTGCCCGATGGACGCGTACCCGTTGTTCTGGATGAGGACCACCACGATCTTGATGCCCTCGGCCACGGCCGTGACGAGCTCGGTGTGCAGCATGAGGTAGCTGCCGTCGCCGACCATGACGATCGCGTCGCGGTCCGGCGCGGCACGACGGACGCCGATGCCCCCGGCGATCTCGTAGCCCATGCACGAGAACGCGTACTCGACGTGGTACCCGAGCGCGTCCCGCACCCGCCAGAGCTTGTGCAGGTCGCCCGGCAGCGATCCGGCCGCCTGGATGACGACGTCCCGCGGATCGGTGGCGGACTGCACGGCGCCGATGATCTCGGACTGACCGGGCACGGCCAGGCCGGACGGTGCGAAGGCCTGGTCGACCACGGCGTCCCACTCGTGCTTCCGCTGCGCGATCTCGGCCGCGTACCCGGCGTCCACCGAGAACGCGGCGAGGTGCTCGGCGAGCGCGACGAGTGTCTCGCGCGCATCCGCGACGATCGGCAACTGCGACCCGTGCTTGTAGGCGTCGAACGCGGCGACGTTGACGTTGACGAACGTGACGTCCGGGTCCTGGAAGGCGGTGCGCGACGCCGTCGTGAAGTCGCTGTACCGCGTGCCGATCCCGATGACGACGTCGGCCTGCGCGGCGATCGCGTTCGCCGCGGCGGTACCGGTCGCGCCGATGCCACCGAGGTACTGCGGGTGGTCCCAGACGAGCGACCCGCCGCCGGCCTGCGACGTGCCGACCGGGATGCCGGTGGCCTCGACGAACGCCGCGAGTTCCTGCTCCGCACCGGAGTACAGCACGCCACCGCCGGCGACGATGACGGGACGCTTCGCCGCCCGGATCGCCGCGACCGCACGCGCCAGCGGCCCGTGCTCGGGCAGCGGCCGGCGGATGTGCCACTCACGCGGCTGCAGGAAGGCGACGGGGACGTCGAGCTGCTCGGCCTGGACGTCCTCGGGCAGGGCGATGGTGACGGCGCCAGTCTCGGCCGGGTCGGTGAGCACCCGCATCGCCGCGAGCGCGATCGAGAACAGCTGCTCCGGACGCTCGACGCGGTCGAAGTACCGGGACAGCGGACGGAACGCGTCGGTCACCTGCAGCGAGGTGTCGTGAGGCAGCTCGATCTGCTGGAGCACCGGGTCGGTGGTGCGCGTGGCGAAGGTGTCCGACGGCAGCAGGAGTGCGGGCAACCGGTTGGTCGTCGCGAGCGCCGCGGCGGTGAGCATGTTCGCGGCACCCGGGCCGACCGACGCCGTCGCGGCGAAGGTGGCACGGCGGCGGTGCATGCGGGCGAAGCCGACGGCCTCGTGCACCATCGCCTGCTCGTTGCGGGCCTGGTGGTACGGCAGCAGGCCGGGCTGCTCGACGTGGAGCTGCTTGATGGCCTGGCCGACGCCGGCGACGTTGCCGTGCCCGAAGATGCCGAAGATCCCCGGGATGGTGCGTTCGCGGACGTCACCGTCGACGGTCCACTGGTTGGCCAGGAACTCGACGAGTGCCTGGCCGACGGTCATCCTCCGCGTGTTGGTGGTCACGCGAGCTTCCTTTCGTAGGGCAGGCGCGGGTCGATCGACTCGGATTCCCACACCTGGCGGACCCAGCCGTGCGCCGGGTCGTCGGTGATGTTCCAGACGCGTTCCGGGTCGGGCCCGGCCATCACGTTGAGGTAGTACATGTCGTAGCCCGGCGCCGCGACGGCGGGACCGTGCCAGCCGTACGGCACGAGGGCGATGTCGCCGGTCCGCACCTGCCGGAACTCGTCGATCGCGCGGTCGTCGGACGCGTAGGTCCGGTGCAGTGCGAACGGGTCGGCGGTGCTTGGTGCGGAGACCCCGCGCGCGACGGCGGACTCGTAGTAGTAGATCTCCTCGAGGTTCGACTCCTCGCCGGGCACGGACGTGTCGTGCTTGTGCGGCGGGTACGACGACCAGTTGCCGGCCGGCGTGATCACCTCGCACACGATGAACTTGTCCGCGTCGAGCGCCGCCGGGGTGCCGAAGTTGTGCACCTGCCGGCTGGACTGCCCGGCACCGCGGAGCTCGACCGGCACGTCCTGCCGGGCCACGTAGGTCGTCGGCTTGACGGTGTCGGTGGGTGCCTCGGCGACCGCGAGCCGACCGGTGCCGGTGATCCGCGCCTCCGTTCCCGAACCGAGGTACAGGACGTCGGTCGGTCCGTCGAACACGCTCGAACGCCCGTCGAGGGCCTGGTCGCCGTTCCCGGCGGCGCCCGCGTACGTGACGTGGAACGATCCGGCGAGCGGCACGACGATGCGCTCCACGGCGTCGGCCTGGAGGCGCAGCTCGCCCCCGTCGGTCAGCGCGCCGGTCCGCAGACCGGTGTGCGCCCACCCCGCGACACGGGCGTCGATCACGTCCGTCCAGCCCGCCTCGGGGCGGGAGCCGGCGGGGTTGAACCAGTTGTCGGTTGTCACGAGCGCTCAGCCGTTCGGCGGGAAGCCGAGGTTGATGCCGCCGTGCGACGGGTCGAGCCAGCGGCTCGTGATCGCCTTCTGGCGGGTGAAGAAGCTCACGCCGTCGGCGCCGTACGCCTTGTGGTCGCCGAACAGCGAGTTCTTCCAGCCACCGAACGAGTAGTACGCGACCGGGACGGGGATCGGCACGTTGATGCCGATCATGCCGACCTGCACGTCGCGCTGGAAGCGACGAGCAGCGCCGCCGTCGTTGGTGAAGATGGCGGTGCCGTTGCCGAACGCCCCGCTGTTGATGAGCTCGAGGCCCTCCTCGTAGGAGGCGACGCGGACGACGCTGAGCACCGGGCCGAATATCTCCTCGGTGTAGACGCGGCTCGTGGTGGGGACCCGGTCGATGAGCGTCGGGCCCAGCCAGAAGCCGTTCTCGTCGCCGTCGGGTCGGACGGTGCGGCCGTCCACCACAACCACCGCACCGTCCTGCTCTGCGACCTCGATGTACGAGGCGACCTTGTCACGGTGCTGCTTCGTGACGAGCGGGCCCATGTCGCACCCGCGACGACCGTCGCCGATGCGCAGGGTCGCCGCGCGCTCCGTGATCTTCTCGATGAGCTCGTCGGCCACCGGCTCGACGGCGACGACGACCGAGATCGCCATGCAGCGCTCACCGGCGGAGCCGAAGCCCGCGTTGATGGCGTTGTCCGCGACGAGGTCGAGGTCCGCGTCCGGCAGCACGAGCATGTGGTTCTTCGCGCCGCCGAGGGCCTGCACGCGCTTGCCGTGCTTCGTGCCGGTCTCGTAGACGTACTGCGCGATCGGGGTGGACCCGACGAAGGAGATCGACTCGACGTCGGGGCTGGTGAGGAGCCCGTCGACGCTCAGCTTGTCGCCGTTCAGGACGGTGAAGACACCGTCGGGCAGTCCGGCCTCCTTGAACTTCTCGGCGAGCCAGATCGCGGCGCTCGGGTCCTTCTCGCTCGGCTTCAGCACGACGGTGTTGCCCGCGGCGATCGCGATCGGCAGGAACCACAGCGGCACCATGGCGGGGAAGTTGAACGGGCTGATGATGCCGACCACACCGAGCGGCTGACGGATCGAGTACACGTCGATGCCGGTCGACACCTGGTCGCTGAACTCACCCTTGAGCAGGCTCGGGATGTTCGTCGCCAGCTCGACGACCTCTTGCCCGCGGGCGATCTCGCCGAGGGCGTCGTCGATGACCTTGCCGTGCTCGCTCGTGATGATCTCGGCGAGCTCCGCCTTGTCGCGGTTGAGGACCTCGCGGAAGGAGAACAGGATCTGCTGGCGCTTCGACAGCGACAGGTTGCTCCACGCCGGGAACGCCGCTTTCGCGCTCGCGATCGCCGCCTGGATCTCCTCCTCGTTCGCGAGGGCGACCTGCTTCGTCGCGACCCCGAGCGCCGGGTCGTACACCGGGGCCGTGTTGCCGGAGGTCGACGCGACGCGTGCCCCGTCGATCCAGTGCCCGATGGTCGTGGTGGCGGTCTCGGTGGTGGTCATGCGTTGCTTCCTTCCGGGATGGACGAGTCCATGGTGGTGGCGCCCGCGAGCCGAGCGGCTGGGTCGTGGGATTCTGTGGAGAACCCGGCCCGGGCCTCCTGGGTGTGGACGAGCCCGGCGGCCACGTCCACGGCTGCGGCGACGTCGCCGTCCGGCGGGTAGAGCAGCGTGCGGCCGACGACCAGGCCGCGCACCCCGGGGAGTGCCAGCGCGTCGGCCCACTTGGCGTAGGTCTCGAGCGGACGGGTCGACGGGTCCCCGCCGAGCAGCAGGGTCGGCAGCGTCGTCGCGGCCATCACCCGTTCCATGTCGTCCACGACCGGGATCTTGAGCCAGCTGTACGCGCTCGACTCCCCCAGTCCCGCGGCGATCGCCATCGAGGTGATCACGGCGTCGGCGGTCAGGTCGTTGACCACCCGGCCGTCCTGCCACGCCGACATGAACGGTTCGAGCATGATCGGCAGCCGGAGCGCCGCGGCCTCGCTGACCGCCCGGGCCGTGGCCTCGAGCGTCGGGGCCGTTCCCGAGTCCTCCAGGGCGATGCGCACCAGGAGCTTGGCGAAGTCCAGCCCGGAGTCCTTGATGGCCTGCGCCGAGTACGCCGTGTAGCGGTCGTCCATCTCGAACGTCGCGCCCCGGAGGCCACCGCGGTTCATCGAGCCGACCACGACCTTGTCGTCGAGGGCGCCCAGGAGCGCGAGGTCCTCGAGGATGTCCGGCGTGCCGAGCACCCCGTCCACCCCGGGGCGTCCGAGCGCCGTGACGAGCCGCTCGAGCAGGTCGTACCGGTCGGCCATGGCGGACTCGTCGTTCCGGACGGCCAGGGCTCCTCGCGCCGGGTGGTCCGCGGCCACGATGAAGAGCTTGCCGTCGTCGGCGAGCAGGGAGCGCTTGCGTCGGGCGTCGAGCGCGGCCCGCACGAGCTCGGGCTGCCCGGCGCGGACGTCCCGCAGCCGCGCGAAGTCGGCGGTGCTGATCTCAGGCATTGACGGCCTCCTCCGTGGGGTTGTCCTGCAGGAACTGCTCGATCTCGTCGCTCGTCGGCATCGCGGTGGAGCACTCGAACCGGGTCGCGACGATCGCGCCGGCGGCGTTGCAGAACGCGAGGGTCCGCTCGAGCCCCCAGCCCTGCAGCAGTCCGTGGGTGAGTGCCCCGCCGAAGCCGTCGCCCGACCCGAGGCCGTTGACGACGTCGATGTGGTGCGGGCGGAACTCGACGAACTCGTCGCGGGTCTTGGCGAGGACGCCCTTCGGCCCCTGCTTGACGATGGCGATCTCGACCCCGCGCTCGAGCAGGGCGTCGGCGGCGCGGACGGGGTCGGTCTCACCGACGGCGACCTCGCACTCCTCGCGGTTGCCGACGGCCACGGTCGCGTGCTCGAGGGCGACGGCGACCTCGCGCGTCGCGGCCTCGGGCGACGACCAGAACATGGACCGGTAGTCGAGGTCGAGCACGGTGTGCATCCCTCGGGCAAGCGTCGCTTCGCTCCGCGCCCTCAATGCCACGTGGTGGGCCTGGCGGCTCGGCTCCTCGCTGAGGCCGGTGACCGTCGTCCAGAAGATCTTCGCCCGCTCGATCTCGTGCAGCGGCAGGGACTTCGCCGTGATCATGAGGTCCGGGGCCTTGGGCGCCCGGTAGAAGTACAGCGGGAAGTCGTCCGGCGGGAAGATCTCGCAGAACGCGACGGGGGTGTTCAGCCCCTCGACCGTCTCGACGAAGGCGTTCGCGACACCGAACTCCGGCAGGGTCCTGGCGATGTAGCGGCCGAACGGATCGTTGCCCGTGCGGGTGATGACCGCCGCGTCGGCTCCGTGCCGGGCTGCTGCGATCGCGACGTTCGTGGCGCTGCCGCCGACGGACTTCGAGAACGTCGACACGTCTTCGAGCGGCCCCGTCTGCTGCGGGTAGATGTCGACGCTCACACGTCCCATCGTGATCACGTCGTACGCGTGGGGAGCTGGGTTCGTCATGCGACGCGGGGGACCTTCCGTGCGGCTTCATCGGCGGACGATCACGACTGTACACCTTGTTTGCCCTAATGTCATGACATGGATTCGGGCGGCCCAGGAGGCGCGGTGTCGGTGGGTCCTGCCAAGGTCGCGACATGCAGATCCTCGCCCTGGTCATCGGTCTCGTGATCGGCGTCGCCGTCGGTGCGGTCGTCGCCTGGTCGCTCGCGCGGTCCCGCGCCGGCGTGGACGCGGCCACGTCCCGCGCCAGCGCCGAGGCGCTCCGGTCGCGCCTCGACGAGGTCCGTCGCGACGCCGAGGAACGGCTCGACGCGCAGGACGCGCAGTACCGGCGGCAGGTCGACTCGCTCGAACGCCGGGCCGCCGAACTCGAACACCTCGTCCAGCGCATGCACGGCGCCGACGCCGCCCGGACCCAGGGCGAGTCGAAGGTGCTCTCCGCGCTCAGCCCGGTCGCCCAGACGCTCGACGTCATGCGCGCCAAGATCGCCGAGCTCGAACAGTCCCGCAGCGAGCAGTACGGGGCCCTCTCCGCACAGCTGCGCTCCGCTGCCGAGTCCGAGGAACGCCTGCGCGCCACCGCCGACACGCTGGCCAGCGCCCTGTCGTCGAACAGCACGCGCGGCGTCTGGGGCGAGACCCAGCTGCGCAACGTGGTCGAGGCCGCGGGGCTCCTCGAGCGCGTCGACTTCGACGTGCAGTCCTCCGTCACCACGACCGCCGGCACCGCGCGCCCCGACATGGTCGTGCACCTGCCGGGTGGCAAGACCATCGCCGTCGACGCCAAGGTCCCGTTCAGCGCCTACCTGCAGGCCGCCGAGATCCCGGCGACCGCGACCGGCGCCGAGGGAGCCCGGCGCGATGCGCTCATCGGGCAGCACGTCAAGGCACTGCGGGCCCACGTCGACGCCCTCGCCGCGCGGGAGTACTGGACCGGCTACGACGCATCGCCGGAGCTCACCGTGGCGTTCATACCGTCGGAGTCGCTCATCTCGAGCGCCCTCGCCGCCGACCCCGGGCTGCTCGACCACGCGTTCCGCAAGCGCATCGCACTCGCGTCGCCGGTGACGCTGTGGTCGGTGCTGAAGACCGTGGCGTTCTCGTGGCAGCAGGACGTCGTCTCACAAGAAGCCCACGAGCTCTTCCGCGTCTCCCGCGAGCTCTACGGCCGCCTGGCCACCATGGCCGGACACGTCGACAAGCTCGGGCGGTCGATCCGGGGCTCCGTGGTCGACTACAACCGGTTCGTGGGGTCGCTCGAACGCCAGGTCCTGCCGAGTGCCCGGCGGCTGTCACTCCTCGACGAGTCGAAGGTCATCGCGGACCCGGCGACGATCACCGACGAGCCGCGGCTGCTCACCGCGCCGGAGCTCGTCGGTGCCCTCGACGACGACTGACGCCCGCGCCGGCGCGCTGGCGCCGCCCTGGCGCCGCGCCGCCCCGCCCCGCACAACGAAAGTCCGTCCGAACCACGCGGGAACGTGGTTCGGACGGACTTCGGTTGTGCGAACGCGATGTGCGCCGCGCCGCCGCGCAGCGCCGGCCGCGCGGCCGCGCCGCGGCGTCAGCGGATCAGAACCACTTCTCGGCGCGGTGGTCCGCCTGGATGCGGCGGATCGTGTTCGAGCGGGACCGCAGCACGAGCGAGTCCGTGTGGATGACGCCGCGCGACCGGCGGACACCGTCCACGAGCACACCGTCGGTGACACCGGTGGCGACGAAGAACGTGTTGTCGCCCGTGACCAGGTCGTCCTGGTCGAGGACCTTGTCGAGGTCGTGTCCGGCGGCGATCGCCTTCTCGCGCTCCTCGTCGTCCTTCGGCTGGAGCTTGCCGAGGATCACACCACCGAGCGCCTTGATCGCGCACGCCGTGATGATGCCCTCCGGGGTGCCGCCGACACCGACGCACATGTCGATCGTCGACCCGGGCAGCGCCGCCGCGATGCCACCGGCGACGTCACCGTCGAGCAGCAGCCGGGTGCCGGCACCGGTCGCACGGATCGCACGGATGAGTTCGTCGTGGCGGGGACGGTCGAGGACGGCGATCTGCATGTCCTCGAGGTCCTTGCCCTTCGCCTTCGCGAGCGCACGGATGTTGTCACCGATGGGCTTCTCGAGGTCGAGGACGCCGCGACCCTCAGGGCCGGCGGCGATCTTGTCCATGTAGAACACGGCGGACGGGTCGTACATCGAGCCGCGGTCCGAGACGGCCATCACCGAGATCGCGTTCTGGCGGCCCGCGGCGGTCAGCGAGGTGCCGTCGATCGGGTCCACGGCGATGTCGCAGGCCGGACCGTGCCCGTTGCCGACGTGCTCGCCGTTGTAGAGCATCGGGGCGTTGTCCTTCTCGCCCTCGCCGATGACGACCACGCCGTCGAAGTTCACCGTGCCGAGGAACTTCCGCATCGCGTCGACGGCGGCACCGTCCGCGAGGTTCTTCTCACCACGCCCGACCCACGGCTGCGCACGGATCGCCGCGGCCTCCGTCGCACGCACGAGCTCGAGCGCCAGGTTGCGGTCGGGCTGGAGGAACAGGGAGCCGGTTTCCGTCGTGGGAGTCACGACCGCCAGCCTACCGACCGGCAGCCGACCGACGGTCCGGACAACGGGCCCGTGGACGCATGTGCACGCCGGGCGCGGGCCGACCGCGTAACCCGCACCGCGCCTCCAGTCCGGCTGACTACGATCGGCGAGGACACCACCGAAGTCGAAGGAGATCCACGTGCCCATCGCAACGCCGGAACAGTACGCCGAGATGATCGAACGAGCGAAGGCCGGCAAGTTCGCGTACCCCGCCGTCAACGTGTCGTCGTCACAGACGATCAACGCGGTCCTCCAGGGCCTCGCCGAGGCGGGCTCGGACGGCATCCTCCAGGTGACCACGGGTGGCGCCGACTACTTCGCCGGCCACACCGTCAAGAACCGCGCAGCCGGTGCCCTCGCGATGGCGAAGTTCGCCCACGAGGTCGCGAAGAACTACGACATCACCGTCGCGCTGCACACCGACCACTGCCCGAAGGACGCCCTCGACGGCTTCGTCCTGCCGCTCATCGCAGCGAGCGAGGAAGAGGTCCGCGCCGGCCGCAACCCGATCTTCCAGTCGCACATGTGGGACGGCTCGGCCGTGCCGCTCGACGAGAACATCGAGATCGCCAAGACGATGATCGAGAAGACGCGGAACATCAACGCGATCCTCGAGGTCGAGATCGGCGTCGTCGGCGGCGAAGAGGACGGCGTCGAGCACGAGGGCACGAACGACGCCCTGTACACGACCCCGAACGACGTCGAGAAGGTGGTCGACGCACTCGGCCTGGGCGACAAGGGCCGCTGGATCGCCGCGCTCACGTTCGGCAACGTGCACGGTGTCTACAAGCCGGGCAACGTCAAGCTCCGCCCCGAGCTCCTCGGCGAGATCCAGGCCTCGGTCGCTGCCAAGCACGGCACGGGCGAGAACCCGCTCGACCTCGTCTTCCACGGTGGCTCCGGCTCGACCGACGACGAGATCCACGAGGCCGTCCGCAACGGCGTCATCAAGATGAACATCGACACGGACACGCAGTACGCGTTCACGCGCTCGATCGCCGACTCGATGTTCCGGAACTACGAGGGCGTCCTGAAGATCGACGGCGAGGTCGGCAACAAGAAGCAGTACGACCCGCGCGCCTGGGGCAAGGTCGCCGAGACCGCCATGGCGGCTCGCGTGGGCGAGGCCGCGAAGGTGCTCGGCTCGGCCGGCCACACCAAGGGCTGACACCCCGAGCAACAGCCTGGAGGAACGGGGCGCGTCCGACGGACGCGCCCCGTTCCGCGTCCGGTCACCTCCACCGCCGTGCCACGATGGTCGGGTGACCGCCGACGCCATCGCCTCCGACTTCGCCCAGTTCGTCACCGAGTCCCCCACCGCGTTCCACGCGGCAGCGGCCGCCCGGGACCGCCTCGTCGCCGCGGGGTTCGAGGAGCTCGAGGAGCTCGGTGCCTGGCCGACGACGCCCGGCGCCTACGTGGTGGTCCGGGACGGTGCCGTCATCGCCTGGCGTCTGCCGTCCGGGGCCACGCCGACCACCCCGTTCCGGATCCTCGGCGCCCACACCGACTCCCCCGGGTTCCGCATCAAGCCGAACCCCGGCGTGCGCACCGGCGGCTGGGAGCAGCTGAACGTCGAGGTCTACGGCGGCGCGCTCCTCTCCACGTGGTTCGACCGCGACCTCCGCATCGCCGGCCGGGTCGTCGACGCGGACGGGACGGCCCGCCTGGTGTCCACCGACGCCGTCGCCCGCATCCCGAACCTCGCGATCCACCTCGACCGCGGCGTGAACGACGGCAAGGAGATCGACCGCCAGCGGCACACCCTGCCGATCGTCGGGGTCGACGGCGACACGGGTGGGACGGACGTGGTGTCGTGGCTGCGCGCCCGGCTCGGTGACGGTGCCGTGTCGTGGGACCTCTTCCTCGCCGACACCCAGGCGCCGGCCCGGATCGGCATCGACCGCGAGTTCCTCGCCTCGGGCCGGATGGACAACCTGACGAGCGTGCACGCCGGACTCCGCGGCATCGTCGAGGCCCCGGCCGACGGCGACCACATCCCCGTGTTCGCGGCGTTCGACCACGAGGAGATCGGGTCCTCGACGCCGTCCGGTGCCGGCGGTCCCTTCCTCGAGGACGTCCTCGGCCGTGTGCAGGAGGGCCTCGGCGCCACCCGTTCCGAAGCCGCGCGAGCGTTCCGTGCCTCGTGGCTGCTGTCGAGCGACGCCGGGCACCTCGTGCACCCGAACCAGCCGGAGAAGCACGACCCCACGAACCGCCCGCGTCCGGGAGCGGGCCCGCTCCTGAAGATCAGCGCGAACCAGCGCTACATGACCGAGGCGAAGGGCGAGGCCGTCTGGGCCACCGCGTGTGCTGCCGCGGGCGTGCCGTGGCAGCCGTTCGTCAACGTGAACACGATCCCGGGCGGCTCGACCATCGGCCCGATCGCGGCGACCCGGCTCGGGATCCCGACGATCGACATCGGCGTCGGGCTGCTGTCGATGCACTCGATCCGCGAGCTCGTGCACGTCGACGACCTCGCGTCCCTGCACGGCGCCGTCGCCGCGTTCCTGGCCGGCTGACGCAGGAGCGCCCGGCGGGCGGGTCAGCCGCCGGCGGCCATCCGCTGCACGTACGCCGTGAACGCCGGGTCCTGGAAGAGCACGACCATCACCGGCACGATGCCGAGCACCGACGCGACGACACCGCCCACGAGCGGGACCCAGAACGTCCAGCGCCGGGCACGGAGCCGTCGGATCGACCACCAGGCCACGAGCACGAACACCACGACGAGCACGACCGCCCGCACGAGCACGGCGGTCGACAGCGCCGCCGGGTCGGACAGCTCGGTGTACTGGCGCTCCACGAGGGTCCGGATGGTCGAGGCGGTGGTGCCGACGGCGAGGGACTCGACGACCGACCAGAGCCCGATCACGAGCAGCCCGACCGTCAGGACGAAGTCGATCGGGGTGCGGCCGAAGCGTCCGGCGAGGGGTGTCGGGCGAGCCGTCCCGCCGTCGGTCGCCGGGCCGGGCCGCTGGGCGCCGGCACGGGGATCGCGGTCGCGAGCGGGGCGGTCACGGGTCTCGCGTTCGCCAGCCGCTCGGGAGCGCTCCTCGTGCTCGAGGCGCTCCTGTTCGACGAGCACCGGGTTCACCCAACCGTCGGGCGCGTACTCGCCGTACTGCGGTGCCGGACGGCCGTGGACGCGACCGTGCGCGTCACCGTCGGCCGACGTTGCAGGGGTGCGCCGCGCCTCCTGGCCGAGGGAGGGATCGACGACCTGACCCGGCTCGCGGGCGGGCACCGCGGACCAGCCGTCCGTGCCCCCGCTCACCGTCGACGCCCGCCGAGTGCGCGCGTGGGGTTGCCCGACGCGTCCGTGCGGAGCTCCTTCGGCAGCGAGAACATGAGGTCCTCGTGTGCCGTGACGACCTCTTCCACCGTGGCGTAGCCGGCGTCCGCGAGCTGGTCGAGGACCTCGGTGACGAGCTCTTCCGGCACGCTGGCGCCGCTCGTGACGCCGACGGTGCCGACTCCGGTGAGCCAGTCCTGCTGGATCTCGGCGGCGTAGTCGACGCGGTGTGCGGCCTTCGCGCCGTGCTCCAGCGCGACCTCGACCAGGCGGACGCTGTTCGAGGAGTTCGCCGAGCCGACCACGATCACGAGGTCGGCTCCGGGGGCGACCTTCTTGATCGCGACCTGGCGGTTCTGGGTGGCGTAGCAGATGTCGTCGGAGGGCGGGTCCTCGATCGCGGGGAACTTCTCGCGCAGGAGCCGGACGGTCTCCATCGTCTCGTCGACGCTCAGCGTGGTCTGCGAGAGCCAGACGAGGTTCTCGGGGTCGGGGACCTCGAGCGCGGCGACGTCGTCCGGTCCGTTGACCAGGATCGTGCGGTCGGGTGCGTGGCCCATGGTGCCCTCGACCTCTTCGTGGCCGGCGTGCCCGATGAGGATGATGGTGCGGTCGGCCTTCGCGAAGCGCGTCGCCTCCCTGTGGACCTTCGTGACGAGCGGGCACGTGGCGTCGATGGCGTGCAGGTCGCGGTCGGCGGCGCCGGCCACCACGGCCGGTGAGACGCCGTGCGCGCTGAAGACCACGTGCGAACCGCGCGGGACCTCGGCGACGTCGTCGACGAAGACCGCTCCGCGCTGCTCGAGCGTCGACACGACGTGGACGTTGTGGACGATCTGCTTGCGGACGTACACGGGCTCGCCGTACTGCTCGAGCGCCTTCTCGACCGCGACGACGGCGCGGTCGACGCCCGCGCAGTACCCGCGGGGGGCGGCGAGCAGGACCTTCTTCGTGCCGGCGACCGGTTCGTCCCGCAGGCGGCCGCGCGCCGCGAGGACCCGCGGCGGGGCGAGCGGGACCGTGTGGCCGTTGGTGATCGTCACGTCCCCGATGATAGGTGAGCGGGACGCGCGCGGGCTGAGCGCGCACGGACCTGTGGACAACCCGTCCGGAGCGCGCTGTCACCGGTCTCGGGCAGCATGGACGTCCCGCGTGGAAGGAACGACATTGGCGATCGAACAGGGTCCCCCGACGGCTGACGACCCGTGGCCCGTCGCGCTGCTCGGCGCGAAGCTCCGCGACTGGATCGACCGGCTCGGCACCGCCTGGGTCGAGGGTGAGATCACCCAGTGGAACGTCGCGGGCGGCAACGTCTACGGCAAGCTCAAGGACGTCGACGTCGACGCCACGGTGTCGTTCTCGATCTGGTCGAGCGTGCGCTCCCGGGTCCCCGCGGACATCAAGCAGGGCGACCGGGTCGTCGCGGCCGTCAAGCCGAACTACTGGGTCAAGGGCGGCTCGCTGACGATGCAGGTCGTCGAGATGAAGCACGTCGGACTCGGTGACCTCCTCGAGCGCCTCGAACGCCTGCGCCGCACCCTCGCCGAGGAAGGGTTGTTCGACCCGTCCCGGAAGAAGCGCCTGCCCTTCCTGCCGCACCGGATCGGGCTGATCACCGGCAAGGACTCCGACGCCGAGAAGGACGTCAAGCGCAACGCCCAGCTCCGGTGGCCGCAGGTCGAGTTCCGGACGGTCCACACGGCCGTGCAGGGCGAGCGCGCTGTGAGCGAGGTCACCGCGGCGATCCTCGAGCTCGACGCCGACCCGACCGTCGACGTCATCATCGTGGCCCGCGGCGGCGGCGACTTCCAGAACCTGCTCGGCTTCAGCGACGAGGGACTGGTCCGTGCCGCGGCCGCTGCGAGCACCCCGATCGTCTCGGCGATCGGGCACGAGGCCGACCGGCCGATCCTCGACGAGGTCGCCGACCTCCGCGCCTCCACCCCGACCGACGCGGCCAAGCGCGTGGTCCCCGACGTCGCCGAGGAACTCGCCAACGTCCGGCAGGCGCGGGCACGACTCGGGCTCCGGTTGTCGCACACCCTCTCGGTCGAGGCGGACCGGATCGCGGCCCTGCGCTCCCGTCCCGCCCTGGCGTCCACCGCCTGGCTCGTCGACACCCGCGCGGAAGAGGTGGCGCGCGACCTCTCCCGCGCCCGTGAACTCCTCGACCGTCGGCTCGAACGCTCCCACTCCGAGGTCGGGCACCTCACCGCCCGGCTCCGGGCGCTGTCCCCGCGGGACACCCTGCGGCGCGGCTACGCGATCGTGCAGACGGCCGACGGCGGCGTGGTGCGGGGCTCGGAGGACCTCAGCGGTGCGACGCCCGTGCACGTGACGCTCGGCGCGGGCACCGCCACCGGGACGCTCGAGCCGGACGGTCCCGGTCCGGACGGGGCCTGACCCCGGCCGACGTCGCGGCGGGCGTCGCGGCGGGCGTCGCGGCGGGTGTCGCGGCGGGCGTCGCGGCGTCGAGTGGTCACCACCCGCGATCGCGCAGCCAGGCCTCGGCGACGTCCGGCCACGCGGCAGCGGTCCCGGTGCCCTCGGCGAGCCCGATCCCGTGCGCGCCACGCTCGAAGACGTGCAGTTCGAACGGCACCGCCCGACGCGCGAGTGCCTGCCCGTAGCGCAGCGAGTGCGTGACGTGGACAGCCGGGTCCTCGGCGGTGTGCCAGAGGAACGTCGGCGGGGTCGCGCCGTCGACCATGAGCTCCGTGTCGAGCGCCCCCAGCGCCCACACCGTCGCCCCCGTGCCGAGCAGGTTGTCCGCGCTCCCCCGGTGCTGGTGGTCGGTCATCGAGACCACCGGGTAGCAGAGCAGCGCGAGGTCGGGTCGGTCGTCCACGTCCGACACGGCGCGTTCGTCGGGCGTCGGCGCGTTCGAGACGAGGGCAGCGAGGTGGCCACCCGCGGACGAGCCGACCAGCAGGACGCGTGGAGCGGACGGGAGGCCCGGGTACCGTCCGGCGCGCAGGTCCCGCACGAGCGTCCTGGTCGCCACCACGGCGTCGGGGTGCCGGTGCGGCGCGACCGGGTACGCGAAGACCACGGCGGAGATGCCGATCGTGTTGAGCCACCGGGCGTAGCCCTCGCCCTCGTGGGCGGCGTGGCCGTGGTACCCGCCGCCGGGCAGGACGAGGGCGACGGCGGGTCGCGCGTCCGCGGGGTCCGGGGCGGTCGGGGCCGGGTACCAGGTCGCGCCGTCGGGGAGGTCCGTCATGCCCCCAGACCCTACGCGGCCGGGAGTTGTCCACGGGTTCGTCCCCGCGGGCGGCACGTCGGTGGGCGCTCGGTAGGATCGAGGGGTGTCATCCCAGCAGGAACCCGAGCAGTCCGACGTCCGGTCGCTGAGCTACGAAGCGGCGCGCGACGAACTCGTGCGCGTCGTCGCCGAGCTCGAACAGGGATCGGCCACGCTCGAACGCTCGCTGTCCCTCTGGGAACGGGGCGAGTCCCTGGCCGCCCGGTGCGAAGAGTGGCTCGTCGGCGCCCGGGCCCGGCTCGACGCCGCACGCGCCGCGTCCGAGTCCGAGGACGGCGCAGCGCGATGACCGACGCCGACGGCCGCCCGATCGTCGCCGAGCTGGGCCGCCCCGAGACACCGGAGGAGACCTGGGCGCGCAAGGACGCCGCCCGCACCGCCCGGCGGCAGCACCAGACCGCGTTCAACCTCGTGCTCGCACTCATCGCGTCGCTCGGCATCGTGCTGTTCCTCGTCGCGGTCGTCGTGCGTCCGGACACCACGATCGGCGACCGGACGGTCGACTACCGCCAGGTGGCCTCGCAGGCCCAGGTGCCGGGCGTCACGCTCGCCGCGCCCGCGTTGCCGGGGGACTTCTCGTCCAACCGTGCCGACTACCAGGACAAGACGTCCGACGGAGTGAGCGTCTGGACCGTCGGCCTGCTCACGCCGGACAAGCAGTACATCGGCCTGCAGCAGGGCATCGACGCGAACGCGACCTGGGTGTCGAACAAGCTCGACCAGCACGCCGCCACGGGCACCCGCACGATCGCCGGGACGAAGTGGACCGTGTACGACCGCCGGGCCGAGGGCGACGACGCGGGCAACCAGGCGTACTCGCTCGTGTCGACGTTCGACCAGGGCACCGTCGTCCTGTCCGGCACCGCCGACGACACCTCCTTCCGGACCGTCGCGACCGCCGTCAGCAAGCAGTTCGCGAACTGACGAGCCAACACCCGCCGCAGCAGCAGCACGACCACGACCCGAACCACCCGAAGCACCCGAGGAGCCCCATGCCCGACCGCGCCGCCTCCACCCCGTCCGACGCCCTCCGACTCCTCGTCGAGGGCAACGCCCGCTTCGCCGCCGACAAGCGCCGCACCGGCCGGATCGACCCGGACCGCCGCTCGGAGCTCGCCGGGTCGCAGGCACCGTTCGCCACCGTCCTCGGCTGCTCGGACTCCCGCGTGCCGTTCGAGCACGTGTTCGACGCCGGCATCGGTGACCTCTTCGCCATCCGCAACGCCGGCCAGATCGTCGACGACGTCGTGCTCGGATCGATCGAGTTCGCCGTCGTCGCGCTCGGCACGCCGCTCGTGGTCGTCCTCCGGCACACCAAGTGCGGCGCCGTCGCGGCCGCCCGCTCCGGCGAGCCCGTCCCCGCCCCGCACCTGCAGGCCCTCGTCGACGCCATCGCCCCGAGCGTCGAGCGCGTCCGCACCACCGACGCCGACGTCCCCCAGGAATCCGTCGGCGCCGCCCACCTCGAAGCCACGCTCCGTCAGGTGATCGAGCGCTCCGGCGCCGTCTCGGACGCGATCGCCGAGGGTAGATTGGCCGTCGTCGGCGCGACCTACGACCTCACCACGGGCGAGGTCGCCGTCGACACCGTCGTGGGCCAGGCCTGACCGACCGCCACGACGACCCGTCCCGGACACCATCGGGACACCCACCAGCCGGCGCGACCGCGGCCGGCGAGCACCCCAGGAAGGACCACGACGACGTGACCGACACCACCCCGACCACCGTGACCGACAGCTCCGGCGAGTTCCGCATCGAGCACGACACCATGGGCGAGGTCCGGGTGCCGGTGTCCGCGCTCTACCGGGCGCAGACGCAGCGTGCGGTGGAGAACTTCCCGATCTCCGGGAGCGGGCTCGAGTCGGCCCAGATCGTCGCCCTCGCCCGGATCAAGCGGGCCGCCGCGATCGTCAACGGTGAGCTCGGCATCGTCGACCCGACCCTGGCCGCTGCCGTGGTCGAGGCGGCGGACACCATCATCGGTGGCGCCCACCACGACCAGTTCCCCGTCGACGTCTACCAGACCGGCAGCGGGACCTCGTCGAACATGAACATGAACGAGGTCCTCGCGACCCTCGCGTCCGAGGTCGCCGGTGCCCCGGTGCACCCGAACGACCACGTGAACGCCTCGCAGTCCTCGAACGACGTGTTCCCGACGTCGGTGCACGTCGCCGTGACCGAGGCCCTCATCCGCACCCTCGTCCCGGCGCTCGAGCACCTCGCCGAGTCGCTCGAGGCGAAGGCCACGCTCTGGGCCGACGCGGTGAAGTCCGGCCGCACGCACCTCATGGACGCCACGCCCGTCACCCTCGGGCAGGAGTTCGGCGGCTACGCGCGCCAGGTCCGTCTCGGCATCGAGCGGGTGAACGCGACGCTCCCCCGCGTGGCCGAGGTCCCGCTCGGGGGCACGGCCGTCGGCACCGGGATCAACACCCCGAAGGGCTTCCCGCAGCGGGTCATCGCCCAGCTCGCGAGCGACACCGGGCTGCCCGTCACCGAAGCGCTCGACCACTTCGAGGCGCAGGGCGCCCGGGACGCCCTGGTCGAGGCGTCCGGTGCGCTCAAGGTCATCGCGGTCAGCCTGACGAAGATCAACAACGACCTCCGGTGGATGGGCTCGGGGCCGAACACCGGCCTCGGCGAACTGCACATCCCGGACCTCCAGCCCGGCTCGTCGATCATGCCGGGCAAGGTCAACCCCGTCATCCCCGAAGCCACGCTCATGGTCGCCGCACGCGTGATCGGCAACGACGCCACCATCGCGTGGGCGGGTGCCTCCGGTGCGTTCGAGCTGAACGTCGCGATCCCCGTGATGGGCACCGCGCTGCTCGAGTCGATCCGCCTGCTCGCCAACAGCTCGCGGGTGCTCGCCGACAAGACGATCGACGGGCTCGAGGCGAACCTCGACCGCGCCCGCGCGTTCGCCGAGTCCTCGCCGTCCATCGTCACCCCGCTCAACCGCGTGATCGGGTACGAGGCGGCGGCGAAGGTCGCGAAGTTCGCGGTGCAGGAAGGCGTCACCGTGCGCGAGGCCGTGATCGCCCTCGGCCACGTCGAGCGGGGCGAGGTCACCGAGGAGCAGCTCGACAGCGCCCTCGACGTGCTCAGCATGACGCACCCGAACTGACGCACCCCGTCACGGACAGGAGGCGCGGGGGCCGCAGGGGCCCCGCCCCCAGGGCGGCCGTGCGGGGGGGGCGGCACCCCACACGCCCCGCCGGGGGGCCAGTTGGGGGGGGGGAGGGCCCGCAACGG
>NZ_JBBCYQ010000006.1:0-266130 GCF_037144815.1 Curtobacterium sp. USHLN213
CCCTCTCCCCGGGCGGGGGCGCGGGGGGCCCCCCCCCCCGGGCCCCCCCCCCGCCCCCCCCCCCCCCCCCTCCGCGGCGGGCGGGCCCCCCGCCCCCCCCCGCCTCCTGTCCGTCATGACGGTGCGTTCGCAGAACGCACCGTCCGTGCGGACGGTTGACACGACGTTGGTATCCCACCGATACTCGTCCCATGACTGCAACCGTGTCCACCCGCGTCCTCTCCGAGGCCCAGGGGACCGCCGGCATGATGATGCCGGCCACGGCCGTCATGCGTTGTCGAATGTGTGCCTGATCGGCACCCGTTCCAGCCGGATCCCCCGCGACACCACCCCCGTCGCGCGAGCGTGATCCCCGGGTGACGACCACGTCGACGACGCGCACCACGTCACGAGGTCTGTCCCCCGTACCCCCGGGTCGGCCCCGGTCCGCAGCAGGACCGCAGGGCCCACGGCACTCGCCGTACCCGGACCGACGCATTCGACACGGCCGCGGCACACCTCGACACCGCAGCCACATCGCCCGGAGAACCGCCATGTCGCTCACCATCGCTCAGCCCCGCACCGCCCTCCGCACCGCCGCACCCGCGCCGACCGACCTCGGCACCGTGACCCCGATCCGTCCGCGTCGCGAGCCCGTCGCCCCGCCCGTCGCCACCGGCGTGCCGACCAGCCCGGTCGTCGCCCCGCAGCGCAACCGCGCCCTGCCCGAGGGCACCGAGGCACGCGGCTTCGCCCTCTACGTCGGCATCGACGAGGCGAAGGCAGCGGCGGCGGGCACCACCCTCGCTGCGGTCGTCGAGCAGCTCAAGGCCCTGACCGCGCAGCTCGTCCCGACCTCGGAGACCTACGCTGCCGTGGCCGTCGCCGCCGAGGGCTCCGGCGGCCGTGACGTCGACGTCGTCCGGCTCGCCCTGCAGGACCGCTCCGCCGTGGCCGCCCGCAAGCAGGCCGAGAAGCCCGAGCCGGAGGAGACCGGGGTCGTCATCGACATCTCCCGGAAGCGCGTCACGCTCGACGGCGAAGCCGCTCCCCTGACGTACAAGGAGTTCGAGCTCCTGCAGTTCCTCGTCCTCCGCGAGGGCCAGACCGTCGACCGCTCGGCGATCATCGACGGCCTGTGGTCGGACGGCGAGGACGAGACCCCGAACGAGCGTACGATCGACGTCCACGTCCGTCGCCTCCGCTCGAAGCTCGGCGCGTTCGAGGAGATCGTCCGCACCGTGCGCGGTGTCGGCTACCGCTTCGACCGCCACGCGGACGTCGCCGTGCGCTACGCCTCGACGCCGTCGCCGGACCTCTTCTGATCCTGATCGGTCGTTCTTGGTGAACTCGCAGCGAACGACCGCCGCGTCCGGTAGCGCGCCGTTACCCGTTCGTTATACAGTCGTGCGTGCAGACGGTGTTTGCTGTGGCACCGCCTGTGGAATGTGATTGCAGGACACTCTTGGTGCAAGGGAGAGGGCCGGTCACCCATCGGGTGGCCGGCCCTCGTTGCGTCCCGGGGGACACGGCTGCGCGTCAGCAGCATCGCGTGTCCGAGGCCGTCGGTAGTGTGGCATGACCGTACGACCAGAGGGAGCGCGACCGTGAACGAGCCACGCCGCAGCGAGAAGGCGACCGCCGTCGCTGCCTGGGAAGCGCTCTTCCGCGCCCAGGTCACGGTGATGCGCGCGCTCAACGCCGACTTCCCGGGCGGCGAGATCTCGTTCAACGAGTACGACGTCTGCTTCAACCTCTCCACGCAGCCCGGCCGCCGCTGCCGGATGCGCGAACTGACCGGCCACCTGCTCCTGACGCAGCCGAGCGTCAGCCGCCTGGTCGACCGGCTCACCGCGCGCGGCATCGTCGAGAAGCAGCCGGACCCCACCGACGCCCGCGGCGTGATCGTGGCCCTCACCGCGCACGGCTTCGACGTCTACCGCGCCGTCGCCGTCCAGCACGCGCAGACCATCGCCGACCAGGTCGGTGCCGGCCTCGACGACGCCGAGCTGCGCACGCTCACCGAACTCTGCACGAAGCTCCGGACCGCGGCAGGTGCGGCCTCACCCCGACGTGGCGCGACCCGGGCGGCGTCCGACGTCGACGCGGCAGCGGTGTGACCGGCGCCCTGGTCTGGCTCCGCGACGACCTCCGTCTCGCGGACAACCCGGCACTCCGAGCAGCGATCGACCACGGCGGCGACGTCACGGTCGCGTACGTCCTCGACGAGCAGTCCCCCGGCATCCGCCCGATCGGGGCTGCGGCACGGTGGTGGCTGCACCACTCGCTCGCCGCGCTCGACGGTGAACTCCGCGAGCGCGGGTCCCGACTGGTCCTCCGCCGTGGGCCCGCTGCCGAGGCCGTCGACGCGCTCGTGTCCGACACCGGCGCCGACGCGGTGTTCTGGAACCGCCGGTACGGCCGTGCCGAGCGGGACCTCGACGCCGGCATCAAGTCGACGCTCACCGACGGCGGGACCGAGGCGCACAGCTTCGCCGCGAGCCTGCTCTGGGAACCGTGGACCGTCCTCACCGGGCAGGGCGAGCCGTACAAGGTGTTCACGCCGTTCTGGCGTGCCGCCCAGGCGATGCCCGAGCCCCGCCACCCGCTGCCCAAGCCGCGTGACCTCCCCGCGGCGCCCCGGGTCGCGAGCGACGATCTCGACGACTGGGACCTGCTGCCGACGCACCCGGACTGGGCTGGCGGCCTCCGGAACGCCTGGGAACCCGGCGAGCAGGGCGCGCACCGGCGGCTCGAACACTTCGTGCACCACGCGCTCGAGGACTACGACCAGCGCGACGAACCCGCGATGGCCGCCACGAGCGACCTCTCCCCGCACCTGCGGTGGGGCGAGGTCAGTCCGTACCAGGTCTGGCACCGCCTGCACGGCCAGCTCGAGCCCGAGCAGCGCAAGAACGCCTCGGCGTTCCTCCGGCAGCTGGCCTGGCGCGAGTTCAACTGGAACGAGTACTTCCACTGCGAGGACATCACCACGGTGAACGTCCGGCGCGAGTTCGACGCCTTCCCCTGGCTCGACGTCCCCGACGCCGAGATCGACCGCTGGCGGACCGGGACGACCGGGTTCGACCTCGTCGACGCGGGCATGCGGGAGCTCTGGCAGTCGGGTGCGATGCACAACCGGGTCCGGCTCGCGACGGCCAGCTTCCTCGTGAAGAACATGCTCGTCGACTGGCGCGTGGGCGAGCAGTGGTTCTGGGACACCCTCGTCGACGCCGACTCCGCCAACAACGCGGCGAACTGGCAGTGGGTCGCCGGCTCCGGGTTCGACGCGGCGCCGTACTTCCGGGTGTTCAACCCGGACCGGCAGCTCGAGCGGTTCGACCCGCACCGCGAGTACGTGCACCGCTGGGTCCCCGCCGACGAAGACCGTCCGGAGCCCATGCTCGACCTCAAGGAGACCCGGCAGCGGGCGCTCGACGCGTACGACCGGATGCGCCGGTCGTGAGCGGCATCGATCCGCAGGTGATCGCGGACGTCGACGCGCTGTTCCGCGAACGTGTCGAACGCGGCGTCGCTCCGAGCAGCGTCTGGGGCGTCTTCGACCGCACCGGGCTCGTCGCCTCGGGCGGGCACGGCGACCGCGGCGACGGCGTCGCTCCCGACGCCGACACCGTGTACCGGATCGCCTCCTGCACGAAGAGCGTGACGGCGGCCACCCTGCTCGCGCTCGTGGCGGACGACCGTGTCCGGCTGGACGCCCCGATCACGGACTTCGTGCCCGCCTTCGCGGACGTCGTGCTGCCCACCGCCTACTCCCCCGTGCCGACGCTCCGCATGCTCCTCACCATGGCCGGCGGCTTCCCGACCGACGATCCGTGGGCCGACCGGCAGGAATCGATCTCGGACGCCGAGCTCGACGACGTCCTGCGCGCGGGGCTCCTGTTCGATTCGGTCCCGGGGACCCGGTTCGCCTACTCGAACACCGGGTACGCGTTGCTCGGCCGGGCGATCGGCGTCGTGGCCGGTCGTCCCTTCCCCGAGGTCGCGACCGAACTCGTCCTCGGCCCCCTCGGCCTGCGCGACACGGTCTTCCGCGCCGACGACGCCCGCGGTCACGTGGTCACGGGCGTGCGGCCCGCCACTGACGGGGCGGGCGCCGGCACGTGGGAGCCGCTGCCGATGTCGGGCCCCGGCGCGTTCTCGTCGATCGGCGGGCTCTTCTCGACGGTCACGGACCTCGCCCGCTGGGGTCGGCACCTCGCGTCGGCGTTCACCGGGGCGCCCGAGCCCGGACCGGTCTCCCCCGCCGACCGCCGACTCATGCAGCAGGCGATGCGGGTCGTGCCGGCAGCGGTGGTGCCGACCTCGAGCCGCGCGACGGCGTACGGCTTCGGGCTCTTCGTCGAGCAGGACCCGGCGTTCGGCGAGATCGTCTCGCACTCCGGCGGGTACCCGGGGTTCTCGGCGCACATGCGGTGGTCGGTCCGGGACGGCCTCGGCGTCGTCGCCTTCGAGAACGCCACGCAGGCGAAGGTCTCGGCGGCGGCGGACCGGGCGCTCGACCTCGTGCTGACCGCCCGCGCGACCGCCCGCGCGACCGCCGCCGCCGACCGTGCATCCGCGGGCGGCGCACTGGCGGACCGTGCACCCGGCACCGGGCCGACCGTCGACGCGACGCGGGCGGCGCAGGCTGCCGTGACGCGCCTCCTGGCCCACTGGGACGACGACCTCGCCGATGCGATCTGCACGCCGAACGTGGCGATGGACGTGCCGTACGAACGACGCCGCCGGGCCGTCGCGGAGGCGGTGGCGGCCGTCGGTGCCGACCTCGACGCGGAACCGGTGGCCGACGAGTCCCAGGCCCCGTCGCACCTGCGCTGGTGGCTGCCGGGGACGGCCGGTCGGCTGCGCGTCGAGATCCGCTTGGCGCCACTCGCGGCCGGCCTCGTGCAGACCCTGGTGGTCCGGGCCGAGCCCAGCGAGCGCTGACCCCGCGACCGGTGGTCCGGGCCGAGCCCAGCGAGCGCTGAAGCGCGAGCGTCAGACCGGCGGACGTCCGCCCACGAACCCGAGCGCCCGCGCCGCGACCCGCGTGCCCTCGCGCGCAGCCGCCGCGACCCGCACCGGATCGGTCGCCCACGCACGGAGGAACCCCGCGGCGAACGCGTCCCCGGCGCCGAGCGTGTCCACCACCGTCGCAGGCGTGATCGGCACCCGCTGCGGCGTCCGACCACGCCGCCCGAGCAGGACGCCCTCGGTCCCCATGGTCACCACGACGAGGGGCACGCGGTCGGCGAGCGACTCGATCGCCTCCGTGACGGTGGGTGCTCCGGTCAGCGCGAGTGCCTCGTCCTCGCTCGGGAAGAGGGCATCGAGGCCGGAGAGCGCCTCGAGGAACTCCGACGCACCGACCGCACGCACCACCGCGGCGGACGAGGGGTCGAGGGACACCCGGGCGGAACCGGACCGGGCCTGGGCGACGAGTGCCGCGATGCGGTCCGGACCGCCTCCGCCGAGCATCGCCGAGCCGGTCAGGTGCACGATGTCCGCACGCGCCACGAGGTCGACCGGCAGGTCCTCCGCCGACAGCACCCCGCTCGCTGCGGGATCGGACATCGCGGTCCGACCGTTCCCGTTCCGCACGGACACGACGGCGCCGGTCGCGGTCCGGGCGTCGTAGCGGATGTGTGCGCGGACGCCGGCGTCGGCGAGCGATCGCTCGTGCCGGTAGACGTCGTCGACGCCGACCCGCCCCACCAGGTCCACGTCGGCGCCGAGCCAGCCGAGCCACGTCGCGGTGTTGCCCGCGGCGCCGACCGGACGGTGCCGGATGACCGCCGCCGGGTCGTGTGCACCCATGCTCGCGGCCGTGGTGTGCACGAGCACCCCGTCCAGGACGTCGCCGACGACGAGGAAGCGCTTCCCCGCCCCGCGACGGCGTCCGGCGACCGCCCGCCCGGCACGGGGTGCCTCGGGGCGCGACGGGGCCACAGGGCGCTCTGGAGGCATGGACATCGGCCCCATCCTACGTGGAATCGAGTAAAACTCCGCTTCTCGCCACAAATCCCTTGCACTCGTTATGGATTCCCGGCTGTTTCCCGGCGATCGCCAGTAATATACTCTGTGATCGTATGTGAACGGTCGCGTACTGCCCATCACGCTCGTTGGAGACGCCATGCCCCGCAAGCCCGACCCGACACTCAAGCCGGCGATCATCGCGAAGGTGGCCGAGCACCTGCAGGACACCAAGCTCGAGGACGTCTCCGTCCGTAGCCTCGGCCGGGTGCTCGGGACGAGCGCGTACCCGATCGTGTACCACTTCGGCACGCGCGAAGCCCTGATCGACGCCGTGGTGGAGCACCTGGCGGAATCCGTCTGCGACGTCACGCTCGACCCCGGCGCCGACGACCTCGGGCTGACCGACTACCTCATCGCGGTGTTCGGCGGGCTCGACGACCCCGAGCGCTCCCTCGCCGCCCGGCTCACCTTCGAGCTCGGATCGGTCGAGTCGCTCGACGGCCGTGATCGCGAGCGCACCTTCCACCGCGCGCAGGTGAGCGCGATCGCCGCCTGGTGCGCCGAACACGGCTACGGCACAGTGGACGCCGAACGGGCGGCCCGCGGTGCCGTCCTCGCGGCTCGGGGCGTGCAGTGGGGCACGATCGTCGACCGCGAGCGGGCGGCGCCCGACGCCGCGCTGCGCGCGATCGCGCACAAGCTGGTCGCCGGGGCCCACTTCCAGTCGGCCTGAGCGGTCGACGCGCACCGACGAACGACGGGAGGCGCGGTGCCAGCCGGCCCCGCGCCTCCCGTCGTTCACCGGGTCACCACCGTGACCCGCTGCGCCCGTCTCAGAGGGTGACGAAGCTCTGCGACTTCGCGTTCGCGAAACGCGCGGCGACGTTCTCCCAGTCGACGATGTTCCACACGGCCTTGACGTAGTCCGCCTTGACGTTGAGGTAGTCGAGGTAGAAGGCGTGCTCCCACATGTCGAGCATGAAGATCGGCACGAGACCGAACGGCACGTTGGCCTGCTGGTCGAACAGCTGGAACGTGGTCAGCTTCTGGCCGACGGTGTCCCAGGCGAGGACGGACCAGCCGGAGCCCTGGATGCCCGTGGCGACGGCGGTGAACTGGGCCTGGAACTTCTCGAACGAGCCGAAGAACTCGTCGATCGCCGCGGCGAGCTCGCCCTCGGGGACCTTCGTGTCCGGGCCGAGGTTGGTCCAGAAGATCGAGTGGTTGACGTGGCCACCGAGGTTGAACGCGAGGTCCTTCTCGAGCTTGTTGACGTTCGCCAGGTTGCCGGACTCACGGGCCTCGGCGAGCTGCTCGAGCGCGGTGTTCGCACCCGTCACGTAGGTCTGGTGGTGCTTGTCGTGGTGCAGCTGCATGATCTTGCCGCTGATGTGCGGCTCGAGTGCGGCGTAGTCGTACGGCAGCTCCGGCAGGGTGTACTCAGCCATGTGAGTTCCTTTCGATCAGTGGTGTGCGGATGGTGCTCCGCGGCTCACGAGAGCCGGGAACGATCGGTGAGGGAGTGGAATTCCCGGTTGTGGTAGACCAGCGGCTCGCCCCGCTCGAGGCCGACGACGATGTCGAGGACCTCGGCGACGACGACGGTCGACGAGCCGATCGGCGTGGTCGAGAGGGGCCGGCAGCGCAGGGCGCTCGCGGCACTCGGCAGGTAGCGGTCACCCGACGGCAGGGTGCCCCAGATCGGGTCGTCCGCCGCGGGGCTGCCGGTGGAGGCGAAGCGACGGGCGAGTGCGACGCCGAGCGAGTCGACGAGGTGCACCACGAAGATCGGGGCGCCGAGCACGACCCCGGCGGACCCGGAGTTCGTGGACAGCGAGAACACGAGCACGGGCGGGTCGATCGCCACGCTCGCGACGCTCGATGCGGTGAGGCCGGTCGGACCGTCGGGGCCTTCGGCGGTGATGACGGCGACACCGGCCGGGTGTCCACGGAAGGCGGCCTTGTAGGCGTCCGCGATGTTCGCCGGTGCTGCGTCGGGCATGGGAGTCGTGGTCGTTCCTTCGATGGGGAGGGCCGCGGCTCCGCGGCCATGTCCCAACGTATGACCTGAACCATGGTTGAGGTCAACGATTCCCAGGTTCGGTCGATCCCGGGCGTGCCGTGTGACCCCGTGTGACGCGGGGTGCGGCGGTGCGAGCCCGACTTCGTGAGCAGAAATGGTCGGGTCGCTCGCGGCGACCCGACCATTTCTGCTCACCAAGCGCGGCGCGCGAGCGTGGCGCGGCGCGGCGCTACCGGCGCTTGAGCATGACGACGGCACCGGCGGCCGCGACCACCATCAGGAGCGCGGCCGCCCCCGCCGTCACCGTGACGCCGGAGTCGAACGCAGCCCGCGCCGACTCGAGCAGCGCCTGACCCGCCGACCCGCCGAGGGACGACGCCGCCGAGACCGCTCCGCCGAGGGTCTCCTGGGCAGCGGTGTGCGCCGACGAGGACAGCCCGTCCGGCACCACGACGTGCGCCCGGTAGGCCGTGGCCAGGATCGTCCCGAGCACCGCGGTCCCCAGCACGGCACCGATCTCGTACGCCGTCTCGGACATCGCCGACGCCGCACCGGCCTTGTCCGCCGGCGCCGTCGAGATGATGAGGTCGTTCGTCACCGTCTCCGAGGCACCGATCCCGATCCCGAGCAGCACGAACGCGAACGCCAGCGCGACGATCGAGGCGTGGTGCCCGAGGACCGCGACCATCGCGTAGGCGGCCGCCGAGAACAGCAGCGACACGGCGACGACCCAGCGCGGAGCGACCCGGGCGACGATCGGCACGACGACGAGCCCCGCCACGATCGTGAGGACCGACCCCGGCACCAGCACCATGCCGGACGCGAAGGGGTCGAGGCCGGCGACGAGCTGCAGGTGCTGTGCGATGAAGAACAGGAACCCGGTCAGCGAGAACATCGCCGCCATGTTCATGAGCACGCTGCCGGTGAAGGCCGTGCTCCGGAACAGCCGGAGGTCGAGCATCGGGGTCCGGGAGCGGAGCTGTCGACGGACGAACGCGATGCCGCACAGGACGCCGACGGCGAGCATCGCGATCGCGAAGCCGCGCTCCTCGGGGTGCACGACGGACTTGATCGCCCACGCGATCGGGGCGAGGGCGCCGAGCGACAGGAACATGCTCGGCACGTCGACCGGCCCCGGGTTCGGGTCACGGGACTCCGGAACGCAGAACGGCACGGCGACGAGCATCACGACGAGGATCGGCACCGCCACGAGGAACACCGCGCCCCAGTGGAAGTGCGCGAGCAGCACGCCGCCGACGAGCGGCCCGAGTGCGTTGCCCGCCGCGAACATGGTGGACCAGACGGCGAGCGCCATCCGCCGCTCCCCCGCGTGGACGAAGACGTTGCGGATGATCGAGAGGGTCGCCGGCATGAGCATCGCGCCGAACACGCCCATGACGATCCGTGCGGCGACGAGCATCCAGGCGTCGGTCGCGAAGGCCGCGGCGACGGAGAAGAGCGCGAAGCCGGTGGCGCCGACGACGAGGATCCGACGGCGGCCGATGCGGTCACCGATGCTGCCCATCACGACGAGGAGGCCGGCGAGGACGAGCGGGTACGCGTCGACGATCCAGAGCTGCGTGGTGGCGTCCGGGTTCAGCGCGCGCGAGATCGACGGCAGCGCGAAGCTCAGGACGGTGTTGTCCACCGAGATGAGGAGGACGGGCAGCATGAGCACCGCGAGGGCGGCGAACCGGCGGGCGCGGCTGCCCGTGGCGGCAGTGGGGATCGGGCTGGTGAGCAGGGCGGACACGGTGACTCCAGGGACTTCGAGCCGGACCAGGTCGACGGCGGAACTGACGAACGGACCGGACGGGACGCGGGGTGTGCACGCATCCCGTCAGGACTCCGTTAGTGTACCGTCTGGACGGTAATGGTTGCAAATGCAACTGAAGATGGACGGGAGGCGCGGAGCGGGCCCGCACCGCGCCTCCCGTCCGTCGTCCGGTCGCGCTCTCTCGTGGGCCGCGTCGTCAGGCCGACTCGCGCAGGAGCAGGCGGTGCCGCACCGTGCGCTGCACCGCGTCACCCTGCCGCGGCAGCTCGCCGGCGAGCATGCCGAGGGCGAGGTCGAGGGCCTCACGCGCGACCTCGTCGAGGTCCACCGCCAACGTGGTGAGCGTCGGCGAGACGAGCGAGCCGAGCGGCAGGCCGTCGACGCCGACGACCCGGAGCTCCCGCGGGACGTCGACGCCCGCCCGCCGACAGGCCTGCAGGACACCGAGCGCCATCACGTCGTTGAAGGCGAGGATCGCGTCCTGTCGTCGGCGTCGCCGGAGGATCCGTGTCGTCTCCTCGGCGCCGCACTCCGCCGTGCCGTGCTCCGCGTGCACGAGCTCGGGCAGGTACCCGCGCCGCTGGAGGGCGTCCATCATGAGGATGCCGCGGACACTCGTGTGCTCCGGCGAGGAGTTGTCGAGCACGACCGGGTGCCGGACCCCGGTGGCGACGAGGTGGTCGGCGAGGACCTCGATCGCGTCGGCAGGGTCGATCCAGACGGCTGCGGTCGGTGGCTCCGAGTACGGGTCGAGCTCGACCATCGGCACGGTGCCGAGGAGCTCGCGCCACCGGTCGCGACGGGAGCCGAGGTACCCGATGACGACGTCCGTCTGCGACCCGAGCGCCTGCACCATGCGGTCGGCGTCGCTCGCCAGGTCGACGTCGGCGAGCATGACGTTCCAGCCCTGTTCGGCGGCGAGCCGGAAGACGGCCGAGGCCAGCTGCGGCGTGTAGGGGTTGCGCAGGTCGTTCACGACGAGGCCGAGCTGGTGGTCGCCACCCGTGACGAGCCCGCGGCCGAAGCGCGACGGCCGGTAGTCGAGGCGCTCCGCGGCGGCGAGGACCCGTTCCTTCGTCGCCGCGCTGATGCCGGACATGCCGTTCATCGCCCGGGTGACGGTCTGCCGGGACACCCCGGCGGCCGCGGCGACGTCGATGATCGTCGCCCGGCCGCCGGGTGCGGGAACGGGTTCGGTCAGTCGCGGAGGTCCAGCCATGCCACCTGTTCCGGAGTGAGGTCGACGGAGAGGCCGGTCATGGACGACCGGGCTTCCGCGATCGTACGCGGTCCGAAGAGCGGGAACGTCGGGAACGGCTGGTGCAGCACGTAGGCCAGGGCGATCGCCGTCGCGGGGACGCCGAACCGCTCGCCGAGCTCCGACGCACGGCGCAGCCGCTCGAAGTTCTCGTCGCTGTAGTAGCAGCGCACGAGTTCGGCGTCGCTCGTGTCCTCCGGCTTGGCCCGGCCGGTGAAGAACCCACGCGCCTGTGAGGACCAGGGCAGCAGGGGCACCTGGCGCTCCTCGAGCCACTGCTTCGACGCCGCGTCGGTGGCGTGCTCGCAGCCGGCCCACGGCACGTCGTACGCCTCGGCCAGGCCGAAGTGGTTGCTCAGCACCTCGAACTCGTGCTTGCCGTTCGCGCGGGCGTACGCGTTCGCCTCGTCGAACCGGGCAGGGGTCCAGTTCGAGCCGCCGTACACGCGGATGCGGCCGGCACGACGGTGCTCGTCGAGGACGTCGACGAACTCCCCCACCGGGATGTCCGTGTTGTCGCGGTGCATCATGTAGATGTCCGCGTAGTCGGTGCCCTGGCGCTCGAGGCTCTCGAGCAGCTGCCGGGTGAGGGACTCCGGGTCGCAGTACGGCGTGTGCGCGCCCTTGGTGATCACGACCACGTCCTCGCGGACGCCGCGGTTCTGGATCCACTTGCCGAGCCGACCCTCGAGCACGCCCCCGCCGTAGATGTAGCCGGTGTCGAACACGTTGCCGCCCTGCTCCACGAACAGGTCGAAGATCGCGCTCGCGTGTGCGAGGTCGGGCTGGTTGTCGACACCCATCACCAGTCGGGACATGCGCTTGCCGACACCCGCGACCTCGCCGTAGCGCATCGGGTTGTCGGCGCGGTCGGGCTCGTGCGCGGCGACCGTGAGGGGTCGGCCGCTGACGGTCGGGATGTCGGCGGTCTCGGCCTCGAACGGGAAGCGCAGACCGATCGCGGCACGCCACTTGTCGAGCGTCCGGGCGGTGGCGAGCGACTCGTCGAGGGTGAACTCGGGAGCGTCGACACGACCGGCCGCGAGGGCCGCCGTGGTGGCGTCGGCCTCGAGGGCGTAGGGGTGCGCGCCGGCGAAGGACAGCGTGCGCGGGTCCTCGTCCACCGTGCTGATCTCGATCGTGGGGTCGTCGCCGAGGGTCCACGGGTCGGTGAGCGTGATCTTCCCCGTGGTGCCGTGGACGACCACGGCGTTGTCGTCCTGCACGCGGACGCCGGTCCGGAGGTTCGCGGTGATCCCGCCGGTGTAGCTGAGCTGTGCCACCGTCCACTCGTCGACGCCCGTGGGGCCGACGGTCCCGGTGGCGGTGAGCTCGGTGGGCTCGGCGACGGCCACGCCGGTCGCGGCCTGCACGATCGCGGCCGTCATCGTCACCGGGTAGCCGCCCACGTCGAGGATCCCGCCACCGGCCGTCTCGACGTCGAAGAGCCGCCCGGACCGGCTGCCCGCCCGGAACGCGAACGAGGCGTCGACGTGCGTGACGGTACCGACGGCGCCCTGACGGACGAGGTCGAGCAGGGCCGCGGTCTGCGGGTGGAAGCGGTACATGTACGCCTCGACGAGGGGCAGGCCGGCCTGGCGTGCGGCATCGGCGAGCGCCATGGACGTGCCGTGGTTCGGCGAGAGCGGCTTCTCGCAGAGGACCGCCTTGCCCGCCGCGAGCGCCGCGAGGACGAGCGCCGCGTGCCCGGTGTGGACCGTCGAGACGTAGACGGCGTCGACGCGCGGGTCGGCGAGCACCTCGTCGTAGGTGGCCGCGGCGACGTCGGCGAACCCGTGCTCGGCCGCCTCGGCAGCGAACGCTCCCGCTCGCTCCGCCGACGAGCTGCCGGCGGCGACGAGGGTCGCCCCGACGCCACTCGAGGGCAGCTGGGAGAGGAAGCGGCGGGCGATCCCACCGGGGCCGAGGACGGCCCAACCGGGGGTGTCGTGCCCCGTCGAGGAGGTGCTGCTGGCGGTGGTCGCGGTCTGCGCTGACATGCGGATCCCTATCGTGTCGTGAACCTTCACGGTCCCGACGACCGTACCCGTCCGTCTCCGCACCTGCAACGATGCAGATGCTTGACACGGCGTGTCGGCCGGGGCATGCTCTGACCACTTCGTGAGCGTTCACGGTCGAGCGCTCATCGGTTCCGCATCTCAACGACGAGAGCAGGCACTCCAGTGACAGCAGCAACGCACAGTCTCAGCCGGCGGGGGTTCCTCGCCGGCGCAGGCGCCCTCGGCGCACTCGCCACCACGGCCCTCCTCGCCGGGTGTTCCACCGGTACCGCGATCTCCAAGGACCCGGACGAACTCGTCCTCTGGTACTGGAACCGGTCCCTCGACCCGAAGTTCCTGAAGCAGGCGGCCGGAGGCATCAGCGGCCACGAACCGATGCGGCTGCGGCCGGACCTCATCGGCGGGGCGTCGTACGACACCAAGTTCCGGACCGCCCTCGCCGGGAACGCGTTCATCCCCGACGTCCTCATGGTGAACTCGAACTGCTGGCTCTACTTCCCCGACGAGGACCTCTTCACCGACTTCGATCCCTCCGCCACCGAGAAGTCCGCCTACTACGACTGGAAGCTCTCGCTCGGCCGGACCCCGTCCGGGCGGCAGTGCTTCTGGCCCGTCGACACCGGCCCCACCGGCTTCTTCTACAACCAGGACGTCCTGCAGAAGGCCGACCTCCCCACCGACCCGGACGAGGTGAGCGCGGCGATCCAGACCTGGGCGGACTTCCGGACCTTCGGCAAGCAGATCAAGCAGAAGACCGGTGCCGCGACGATCATCACCGCGACGCAGCTCTTCAACCAGTTCGTCTCCGCGAGCCCCACGCGGTACTTCGACCGTGACGACCAGCCGCTCTACCACGACCACGACAGCTCGATCCGGAAGGCCTGGGAGAACGCGGTCGAGTCGATCCACGCCGGCATCACCGGCAACCTGCAGTCCGGGACCGACCAGAACGCCGGGTGGGTCGCGGGTCGGGTCGCCGGGCAGATCGAGGGCGCGTGGTGGACGCAGATCATCCACGACACGGCTCCGGACCTGTCCGGGAAGTGGCGGATCGCCCGGCAGCCCGAGCGACCGGGCAACAGCGGCGGCTCGTTCCTGGCCGTGCCCAAGACGTCGAAGAACCCCGAGGCCGCGGTGGCGTTCGCCAAGTGGATCACCGGCGCGGACGTGCAGTCCCACACCTACAACGACATCCAGCTTTTCCCGTCGACACCCGCGTCGTTCGAGAACGGCATCATGCGCAACCCCGGCGACTTCTTCGGGGACCAGAACCCGCTCGACTTCTTCAGCAAGGCCGCACCGGAGGTCCCCGTGACGTACATCTCGAACTCGGAGCGGTTCATCGGCGCCTTCGCGACCGAGATCACGAACGTGGAGTCCGGCGGCAAGGACCCGGAGCGCGCCTGGCAGGACGCCATCGACCAGACCGACCGCGTCCTGGCGAAGCGCGGGGTGTCGGCATGAGCGCGCCGATCCGCGAGAAGACCGCCACCACCGCGAACCCCGTCGTCGGGGGCGCACCCACCGCCTCGATCTCCACCGCGGCGACCGGGCACCGCTTCAGCCTGCGCCGGTTCTGGCCGCAGTACGTGGCGATCGCGCCGTTCTACGTGCTGTTCCTCGTGTTCGGGCTGTTCCCGATCGTCTTCTCGATCGTGCTGTCGTTCACCGACTGGGACGGCGTCGGCTCCCCCGCGTTCGTCGGCCTCGCGCAGTACCAGTACCTGCTGACCGACCCGCGGTTCTGGAACGCCGTCTCGAACACCTTCATCATCTGGATCATCTCGACCGTCCCGATGCTGTTCCTCGCCCTCGTGCTCGCGTTCCTGCTGCACGGCAACATCCGGGCGAAGGGGTTCTACCGGGTCGCGTTCTTCATCCCGAACGTGACGAGCATGGTCGCGATGGCGATCGTGTTCGGCTCGGTGTTCTCGGACGGGTTCGGGCTCGTCAACGCCGCGCTCCGAGCCGTCGGTGCCGACCCGGTCGGCTGGCTCTCGTCGTACTGGGGCATCAAGGTCACGATCGCGGTCATGGTCATCTGGCGCTGGACCGGGTACAACGCGATCATCTACCTCGCCGGCCTGCAGTCGATCTCGACCGAGCTGTACGACGCGGCGAAGGTGGACGGCGCGAACACCTGGCAGATCTTCACGCGGATCACGATCCCGATGCTGCGGCCGGTCATCCTGTTCACCGTCATCACGTCGACCATCGGTGGCCTCGGGCTCTTCACCGAGCCGCAGATCCTGTTCAACGGGCAGGCGATCGGTGGCCCCGACGAGGCCGGCATGACGATCGTGCTCTACCAGTACGACCAGGCGTTCAACCAGTTCGACTTCGGGTACGGCTCGGCGATCGCCTGGGTGCTGTTCTTCTTCTCCGTGGTCTTCGCGATCATCAACTGGCGACTGCTCAGCGAGCGCGACGGGCTCAAGACCCCACGGCGACTGCGCGCCCCGCGCACCGTCACGACCAGCGCGAAGGGACCCCGCGGATGAGCGCCGACACTGCACCCCGCACCACGAACACCGCCGCCGCCCTCGGACGGCCGAACGCCGTCACCGACGGGCCCGACGACCACCGCCGGGGGTTCAGGCACGGCTGGGTCGGACGGCTCGTCACGCACCTGTGCCTCATCGTCGGCGTCGTGCTGTCGATCTTCCCGTTCTACTGGCTGCTCGTCATGTCGACGTCGTCGAACGCGCAGATCTTCGGCTACCCGCCGTCGCTGTGGTTCAGCGACCACACCATGCAGAACCTCGCCACGGTGTTCAGCAGCGTCGACATGCTGCGGGCGCTCGGCAACACCGTCATCGTCGCCGGCGGCACCGCGGTCCTGGTCATGCTGTTCGACTCGCTGGCCGCGTTCGCCTTCGCCAAGTACGAGTTCCCGTTCAAGCGCTCGCTGTTCACCGTCATGCTGGCGACGTTCCTCGTCCCCGGCAGCCTGTCGCTCGTGCCGAGCTTCGTGCTCATGGCGCACCTCGGGTGGATCGGTGGACTCCAGGCGCTCATCGTCCCCGGGGCGGCGAACGCGTTCGGCATCTTCCTCCTGCGGCAGTTCGCCACCGGGTCGATCCCGAACGAGGTCATCGACTCCGCGCGCGTGGACGGCGCCGGGTTCTTCCGCACCTGGTGGTCGATCGCGGTCCCGATGCTCCGCGGAGGACTCGCGTTCCTCGGCATCTTCACCTTCATCACGGCGTGGAACGACTACGTGTGGCCGTTGATCGTGCTGATCGACCCGAAGGGGCAGACGCTCCAGGTGGCACTCGCCTCGCTCAGCTCGGTGAACGCGACCGACCTCGGCTCGGTGATGGCCGGCGCGGTGATCAGCGTGTTCCCGCTCATCGGGGTGTTCATCATCGGCTCGAGGCACTTCATCGCGAACATCGCGGCGGGGGCGCTGAAGGGCTGACCGGACCCGCAGGCGCCGTGGAGGATGGCCCACGGCGCCTGCGCTACGCCCGCCGTGTCGTCGGCACAGCGCCCGCTCCGCGCCTGCGCTGCGCCTGCGCTGCGCCCGCCGGACGCGGCACGCCCGCGTCCCATGGCAGACTTCCGGCATGGCAAGCGCCCGCGATCGTGTCCTGGACAGCTTCGTCGCCATCGTGTGCGAGGAAGGAGAGCGTCCGGCGACCCTCGACGCCGTGGCCGCTCGGGCCGGGGTGTCCAAGGGCGGACTGCTCTACCACTTCGGCTCGAAGGCCGCCCTGGTCGAGGGACTCTGCGAACGCCTGTCCGACCTCTCCGCCATCGACGTCGAGCGCATGCGTGACGCCGAGGACGGCGCCGCCCGCTACTTCGTGCGGAACTGCCAGTTCGTGGGCAGCGAGCTCGACCTCGCCCTCCTCGCGGCGAGCCGGCTGCAGCAGGCCGGCTACGAAGAGGCGGGCCGCACCCTCGACGAGACCGAGAACGCCTGGCTGGCCACGCTCGTCGACTCGCTCGGGGACGTCCCCACGGCGCAGGCGATCAAGCTCATGGGTGACGGGCTGTACCACGCGGCGTCCCTGGGCGCCGCCAGCGAGGTCCGACCGGACCGCGCCTCGGTCGACATGGAACCGCTCCTCGCCGTGGTCGACCGGTTGATCGCCACCCGCCCCGGCGCGTGAACCGAGTTCGTCGCTCCTGGGGATAGACTGGATCCGATCCACCCGCCTGATTCCGGAGGTACCACTGTGGGCCGCGTCATCGCCGCTGTTTTCTCGATCCTGCTGCTGCTGGTTTCGATGTACCTGTTCGGCTTCGCGTTCCAGGTGAGCTCGGGTCAGGCGTTCATCTTCATGGGCGGTCTCGTGCTCATGTGCCTCTCCTTCTTCCTGCCGATCCACGTGTTCGGCAAGCGGTAGTCAGCACCACCGCACACGAACGGCCCCGCACCTGAAGAGGTGCGGGGCCGTTCGCACAACGAAAGCCACCCCGCACCACGTGATCGCGTGGCGCGGGGTGACTTCGGTTGTGCGAGCGCAGGAGCGACGCGCGGACGCGCTGACGCGCGGCGGCCCAGGAGGCGCGGGTCGCCCTACGCGAGTACGCGCAGCCGGCGCAGGGTCACCACGGTCGACACGGCGGCGTGCACGGCCTCGGCCCCCTTGTCCTCCTTCGAACCGGGCAGCCCGGCACGGTCGAGGCCCTGCTGCTCGTCGTCCAGGGTGAGCACGCCGAAGCCGACGGGCTTGCCGGCGTCGATCGCGACCCGGGTGAGGCCGCTCGTCGCCGCGTCCGAGACGTACTCGAAGTGCGGGGTCCCACCGCGGATGATCACGCCGAGGGCGACCGCCGCGTCGAACCCGGCCTCGAGCGCGGCCTTCGCGACCACGGGCAGCTCGAAGCTCCCGGGGACGGGGATGACCTCCGCCGTGGCCCCGAGCCGCTCGACCTCGCGCTGCGCCCCGGCGAGGAGGCCCCCGGCGATCTCGTCGTGCCACTGCCCGGCGACGATCGCCACCCGGATGCCGCTGCCGTCGACGTGGTCGCGGTCCGCCGCGCCTGCTCCGCTCATCGTGCCGTTCCTTCCGTGGGCGCGGACTCCGCCGCTGCCCGGTCTGCCGCGTCGAGCCACTCGGCGAGCGCGGCGATGGTGATGACGGGCACGCCGGCGCGTGCCCCGAGTCCGAGGAGTCCCGGCAGACGCATCATGCCGCCGTCCTCGTCGACGATCTCGCAGATCGCCGCGGCGGGCCGGAGCCCTGCGGCGGTGACCAGGTCGATCGCGGCTTCGGTGTGGCCCGCACGCTCGCGGACCCCGCCCGGACGGGCCCGCAGGGGCACGACGTGTCCGGGCCGGTGCAGGTCGTCGCGCACGGACGCCGGGTCGGCGAGGACCCGCAACGTGTGCGCTCGGTCGTGGGCGCTGATGCCGGTGGTGACCCCGACGGCGGCGTCGACGGTCACGGTGTAGGCCGTCCCGCGGACGTCCTCGTTGTGGGCGACCATCGGCGGGAGGTCGAGTGCGTCGGCGATCTCGACGCTCACCGGTGCGCAGATGAACCCCGACGAGTGCGCCACCGTCCAGGCGATCCACTCGGGGGTGGCGAGTTCGGCGGAGAGGATGACGTCGCCCTCGTTCTCGCGGTCCTCGTCGTCGGCGACGATCACCGGGCGGCCGGCGGCGATGGCGGCGATGGCCTCGTCGACGCTCGACAACCCGAGCGATCCCGGGACGACCGCACCGGAGGCACCCGCCTGCGCGGCGGGACGTGCCCCGGCGACCATCACCGTGCCTCCTGGCCGAGCGCGGCACCCTCGAGCGGACGCGCATCGCCCTCGAGCGGCCGCACCGCGGCGTCGAGCCGCAGCATCCGCCGGACGTGCCGGGCCAGGACGTCGGTCTCGATGTTCACCCGGTCCCCCGGCACGCGGTCGCCGAGCGTGGTGGCCTCGAGCGTCTCGGGGATGAGGCTCACCTCGAACCAGGCGTCCGCGGCCGGGGTCTCCTCGGAGGACACGGCGCTGACCGTCAGTGAGACGCCGTCGATCGCGATCGAGCCCTTGTCGACGACCAGGGGGCTGAGGTCCGGCGCGAGCGAGAACCGGACGCGCCGCCAGCCGTCGCCGTCCGCGGTCTCGAGCACGGTGGCGGTGCCGTCGACGTGGCCCTGGACGATGTGCCCGCCGAGCCGGTCGCCGACCGAGGCCGCGCGTTCGAGGTTGAGCCGGTCGCCGACCGCGAGCGACCCGTGCGCGCTCATGTCGAGCGTCTGCTTCATGACGAAGGCCGTGAAGGTCTCCGGGGTCTGCTCGACGACGGTCAGGCAGACGCCGCTCGTCGCGATGGAGTCGCCGTGCCGGGCGTCCTGCACGACGACGGGCCCGCGGACGGTGAGCGCGACGGAGTCGCCGTGCTGCTCGACGGCGGTGACGGTGCCGAGTTCCTCGATGATGCCGGTGAACACTGGTGTCCTCTCAACGGGACTCCGGGGGCGTTCGACGATCGTCGGCATCGACGGACGGGTCGCACCCACGGATCGTGGGACGTCTCGTCCGCCAGCGCGCCTCCCATCCGGACTTTCACCGTCGGTCCCGGAGTTCCACCGGGTCAACCTCTGCCGGGTTCGCACCCGTCATCAGTTCGTGGACTGTCACCACCGGTTCGGACTTGCACCGACCCCGGAGCGCTTGCGTACCGGGAACGATACCCCACGCAGGTGACGGACACGTTGCGCCGGTTCCGTGGGCGTAACCGGACGTCGCGTGACCGCGCTGCGGGCCAGGAGGCGCGGTACGGCCGACCCCGCGACCCACGTCCGCCACCCGGTCCCGCTGGCCGCGGGGCGGACGTGTGCCGCGCCTCCCGAACCGTCCGTCGGTCCGTCTGCTCAGCCGCGCCCGCGCGCCAACGCCACCGCCTGCCGGAGCGACAGGTCCGGCAGGTACGCGCGCACCACCGCGATCCCGATCGCCGGTAGCGCGACCGGGTCCGGGTAGGCGAGCACCAGCGGGTGCAGCTCGGGGCCGAACTTCTGCTTGAACCGCAGCAGCGACCGGAACCCGTACACCGGCTCGAGGACCCCGCCGACCAGGTCCAGCAGGCTCTGCACGCCGTCGTTCGCCTGCGGGCCCTCGGTGGCCTGCGCGAGCGGGGCCGCGGACAGGCTGAGTCGCTCGACGCCGTCCTCGCGCATCCGGTCGGCCGCACTCGCGACGAGGAACTCCATCACGCCGTTCGGTGCCGCGGGTGTGCGTCGCATGACGTCGAGCGTCCAGGCGACGACCCGGCCGTCCCGGTACCCCGGCAACCAGCTGGTGACCGCGAGCACCGTGCCCTCGGGGTCCTGCGCGACGAGGGTGCGCACCGCGGGGTCGCGCATCTCGTCGACCCCGCCCAGGGTGAACCCCATCTCGGGCAGCTCGCGCTCGGCGACCCACTCCTCGGAGATCGCCTCGATCTGCCGGGTGGTGGACGCGGGCAGCTGCTGCCAGCTCGACCAGGTCGCGGTGAGGCCCTCGCGCGCCGCCTTGTTCACCGAGGTCCGGACGTCCTGCTTCTTCTTCCCGCTCGTCGTCCACGTCCGGGGGTCGAAGTCGGCGTCCTCGGCCACCGGGAGCGTCGCCCAGCCCTGCGCGGTGAGCACCCCGGCGGTCTCCGCACCGATGCCGTAGAAGACCGCCGTCCAGCCGCTGTCGTCGCACCACCGGGCGAACGCGGTCATCGCCGCCGTGCGGGCGTCGGGCCAGCCGAAGGGCCCGCCGACCGTCACCGCGACGCGGCCGTTGCGGCGGAAGGCGACGCCGGCGCGACCGTCCTCGGCGAACCAGTAGGCGTTGCCCTGCCAGGTCGTCATCCAGCCGAACGCGTCCCCGCCACCGGCGACGAGCAGGGCGCGGGCGCGCTCGCGGTCGGCGTGTGCAGCGTCCGCGTCGGTGTCGGGTTCGACGGCCCCGGTCGGCCGGACGGCGGCGATCGCCACGACCAGCCAGAGCACCGGTCCGCTCAGCCCGAGCACGAGCCGGAGCGCGTGGTCGAGCGACGGGAGCCGGTCCCAGAAGCTCACCGGTGCGAGCGGGCCGAGGGCGGCGAGCGCCAGCCGCAGGGGGTCCTCGACGTGGTGTGCCGAGGACGCGGCGACGACCAGCACCACGACGACGATGCCGACCGCGGCCGCACCGACGGTGACCGCGAAGGCGACGACGCGGCGCCGGCTGGTGAGCACCGTGAAGGACCGCCGCAGCACGACGAGGACGACCGCGGTCCCGAGCGGGACGACGATCGACGCGACGATGGACACGTCGGTGACGAACTGGTCCTCGAGGCCGTGCTGCGCGACGACGCGCCCCGGGACGAGGCCGTAGGTGATCGCGGCGGCGATCGCCGTCACCGTGTCGACGACGACCACGAGCCACACCGCGAAGCGACTGCCGCGGAAGAGCCCGAGTCCGCCGACGACGAGCACGAGCAGGGGCGCGACGGCGAGCACGAGGGTCCACGGGTCGGTCGCACGGAAGGACAGGAGCCCGCGGAGGCACTCCCCCGCGACCGCGTCCGCACGGCAGCCCCGCACCGGGGTGACGGGGCCGGCGCCGACGACCGCGGCGATCGGTGCGAGCAGCCCCACCCGCGCGCGGGAGACCAGCGCGATGACGGGGCCGACGGCGGACACCAGCACCGCGGTGCCGAGCAGCACCCGGATCTCGCGGTGCGAGCTGCGCACCCAGCCCTGCCGCTTCGGCGTGCGGCGCAGGAGTTCGCCGAGCAGCCACCCGGCGGCCGCGGCGAGGACGGCGGACAGGTCGGAGACGTGCCCGGCGTAGAGCAGGAGGGCGGCGACCACGGCGAGGGCGTTCACCCGGATCCGCCGCCGCCACAGCGTCCCCGCGAAGGCGCTGGCGGTGACGACCGTGCCGACGATCGCGGTCCAGGGGTCGAAGCTCGTCGCCCGGCCGATCACCATCGGCACGGCGCCCTTGCCGTCGAGGTCGACGAGCACGGCGAACGCGGCGATGCCCGTGCCGACGACGGTCGTGACCACGAACGCCAGCGCCGTGCGCCAGGACCCCATGAGCCGCTCCGACGCCCCGACGAGCACGACCACCCCGGCGAGCGTCAGCAGCAGGGCGAGCACACCGGTCGACGCCGCGAAGACCCGGAACGGACCGAACACGGTCGCGTGCGCTCCGTGTTCCAGCCGGAGCACGAACGCGAGCGTCGAGGTCGCCAGCACGAGCAGGACGATCGCCGTGGTGACCGGGCGGGTGACGACGACCCGGCGGACCGTCGCCACTGCCGATGCGACGCCGCTCACAGCGGTCCGCTCGCGGGGAGCCCGAGGTGGTCGAGCACCGGTGGGAGGCCGTGTGCGAGCACGTAGCGGACGGTGTTCCAGTCGTGCGCCGACCCCGGGGAGACGACCAGCTGCGTGGCGATGCCCTCACGCTCGGCCGCCGCACGGAGCGTGGCGGTGGACGCCTTGTACGGGGCGTCGTCCCCGCCCACCCCGAACACGACGAGGTGGTCGGCGTACCGGCCGTGTGCGCGCATCTCGGCGACCGGCGTCGCGGCGTCGTAGGCCGAGCGGGAACCGCCGAAGCCGACGGCGATGGTGTGCTGCAGGCTGCCGTTCTTCGGGGCGATCTCGCTCGAGATCGCCAGCGCGGACCCGAAGACGTCGGGGTGGGCGGACGAGAACTGCATCGCGCAGGTGGCCCCCTCGGAGAAGCCGAGCACGCCCCAGCCCGTCGGTGCCGTGGCGACCGCGAGGTGCTTCCGGATCCAGTCGACGGTGTCCGTCATGACGTAGGTCTCGCTGCGCCCGAGCCGCCGGGAGTCCACGCACATCGGGTTGCGGTTCGGGGCGCCGAGCTGGTCCGGGGCGACGACGATCGGGGCGAGGCCGTCGTGCGCTGCTGCATACCGGTCAAGGTAGTGGCCGATGTCGCCGGTCTGGAAGAGGTCGGCCGGCTCGCCGGGTTGCCCGGAGAGTGCGACGAGCACGGGCAGCGCCGGGGCGTTCCGGACCTGCGCAGCCGGCGGGAGCCACACCACGGCCTTCCGGGCGTGGAAGTGCGAGATCGTGCCGGGGATCGTCACGCTGAACGTCTCCCCCTTCTTCGGCATGTCCGCCGGGGCGTGCCAGTCGTGCAGGTCGACGAGCCGCTCGACCGAGGGGTCCCGCTCCGCCAGGGTGCGCGTCTTGTAGGGGTTCGTGGCGATGGCCTGTTCGACGTTCTTGTAGAAGCCGAAGTCGACGTTGATGCCGAGTCCCGCTGCGAGCAGCAGGCTCGCGGCAGCGGCCCCGGCGACCACCCGACCCGTCCAGCCGCCCTGCACGAGCAGCACGACCAGCAGCAGGATCCCGGCGCACGCCAGGGCGACCCACATCCGGGTCACCGAGGTGAACGCGACACCGAACGCGTCCTGGACGTCGCCGAACCACCAGACGAGCGCCAGCCCGGCGACCGCACCGACGCCGAGGGCGGCGATCCGGACGAGCACGCGGCCGAGCGACCGCGGCCGGGCGAGGAGCGCCCACACGACGAGGACGGCGGCGAGCACGTCGACCGGTACGAGGACGGTCGAGCCCGTGATGGGGATGCGCAGGAGGTCGTGGAGCACGCTCTCATCGTGGCGCTGCCCTGCTGCCGGGCGGCCTCGGAGGCGCTTCTGCTCCGCACAGGTTCACCATGGTCGGCTCCCAGAGAGCCTTTGGCGTTCATCCAGCGGAAGGCGGACGGCGGACGGCGGGCACGGGTGCGAGGGGCACCGCGGCGCGGTGCCCCTCGAGCCCGTCGGACGTCAGTGCCGCTTGCGCAGCACCAGGGTCCCGGCTCCCGCGAGGAGCAGCAGCAGGGCGATGCCGGCAGGGACGACCGGCGAGGACGCTCCCGTGTAGGCGAGGGCCGGCTGGCTGCTCGACGCAGCCACCGTGCGGACGGCGGCCTGGACGACCGTCGAGGCACCGGCGGTCGTCGCGACGACCGTCGCGGGCCGGGAGGCGCTGGTCGCCACGGCCGCGCCGGCCCCGGTGGCCGGGGTGGTCACCGAGACGGGCGTGGTGCCGTCGCCAGCGCCGTTCCCGTCGCCGGGGTCGGTGCCGTCACCAGGGGTGGTGCCGTCACCGGGGTCCGTACCGTCGCCGGGGGTGGTGCCGTCGCCCGGGTCCGTGCCGTCGCCCGGGTCCGTGCCGTCGCCGGGAGTGCTGCCGCCTCCGGGCGTCGTCGTCGAGCTGGTGCCGTCGCCGACGATGCCGATCCCGTTGCCGCCGATGGTGATCGGGAGGCTGATCACGGGTGTGATCTGGCTGCCCGAGAGCAGTCCCCCGTCACCCGAGGTGGATCCGCCCGTGGTGGGCGTCGTGGTCCCGGTCGCCGGGGCGGTGGAACCCGTGCTCGTGCCGTCACCGACGAGGCCGATGCCGTTCCCACCGATCGTCACCGGAACCGACACCACCGGGGACACCTGCGTGCCCGAGGCCGTGCCGTCCGACCCGGAGGTCGAACCACCCGCGGCCGGCGTCGTGGTGCCCGTCGCCGGGGCAGCTGCCCCCGCCGAGGTGCCGTCACCGAGCAGCCCGATGCCGTTGCCCGACACCGTCACCGGAACCGACACCACCGGGGACACCTGCGTGCCCGAGGCCGTGCCGTCCGACCCGGAGGTCGAACCACCCGCGGCCGGCGTCGTGGCGCCGGTCGCCGCGGCCGTCGACCCCGAGCTGGCACCGTCACCGAGCAGCCCGATGCCGTTGCCCGACACCGTCACCGGGACGGACACCACGGGCACGACCTGCGTGCCCGAGCCCGTGCCGTCCGACCCCGAGGTCGAACCACCCGCGGCCGGCGTCGTGGTGCCGGTCGCCGGGGCTTTCGACCCCGAACTGGCACCGTCACCGAGCAGCCCGATGCCGTTGCCCGACACCGTCACCGGCACCGACACCACGGGCGCGACCTGCGTGCCCGAGGCCACGCCGTCCGACCCCGAGGTCGTCGGCGCCGCCGCCGGAGCAGCGGGCGTCGAGGCAGCGGGCGCCGTCGCGGCAGGAGTGGCGGCAGCGGACACGGCGTCGCCGCCGACCGCCACCGCGTTGCCCGTGGCGGACACCGGCGCGGTCACCGCACCGGCGACCTGGGTCCCCGAGGCGATGCCGTCCGACCCGGAGGTCGTCGGCGCCGCAGCGGGCGCAGCAGCAGGGGCCGCCGGAGCAGCCGGAGCGGATGCCGCGGCAGCGTCGCCACCGACCGCGATCGCGTTGCCCGAGACCTGCACGGGTGCCGCTACGTCCGGCACGACCTGCGTCCCCGAGGCGATGCCGTCGGCACCCGACGTGGACGGTGTCGCGGCCGGAGCCGAGGACGACGGTGCGGCCGGGGCCGCGGGCGCTGCGGGACGGGTGACCGACGACACCGCGTCGCCGAGGACCCCGAGTGCGTTGCCGGTCGCGGACACCGGCGCGTCGATCGACGGCGCCACCTGTGTGCCCGAGGCGGTGCCGTCCGCTCCGGAGGTCGTCGCCGCGTTCGCCGCGACCGCACCCCCGAGCGTGAGACCGCCGACGAAGAGGGCGAACCAGAGCCCTCTCGAGACGTACTTGTTCATGATCGTTGCTCCCTGATCGAGATGAGATGTGGACCGACCGCGATGGCGGTCGGTGGTGCGTGCCTGCCGTGTCGGACAGGCGCACCGATCTCAGTCAGGGGCGACGTCGTGCTCGCCGACGATCGACGCGGGAACGGCGTCGTCGGCGATGGTGCCGCGTGACCCCGCGGCGAGGGAGACCTGGTCGTCGGAACCGACGATGCCGACGGCTGCTGCCGACCCGGCGGAACCGGCAGCGCTGCCGCCGAGGGCACCGGTGGCGGAACCGTCCGCGGGGCCACCGAACGTGACGCCGTGGCCCTCGGGGACGAGGAGTGCCCGGCCGCCGAACGTCGCGTCCTGCACGCCCGGTGCAGCGGCGGCGCTCCCACCTCCGGCGAGCACGGAGGCCCGCTCGGTGGCGACGGCGTCCGTCCACTCGGCAGCGCTCCCCGGCGCCACGGTTGCCGGCGCGACAGCGCTGGCAGCGCCCGGGGACGTGAGCGACGGTGTCGACGCGACCGGGGCCGTGGACGTGCCGCCCACCGGAGCGGTGGGGAGGCCGACGACGGGATCCGTGCCTCCTGGCAGGACGCCGCCGACCGTCGGCGGCAGGCCGGTGAGCACGTCCGGCACCGATCCGACGACCGTGCCGACGCCGCCGAGGGTGTCGTCCACCAGCCCGCTGACCGGGTCGGTCACGGTGCCGAGGGTGTCGTCGCCGAGGACCGTGCCGACGACCGGGAGGCCGCCGACCACTTGGTCGAGCGAGTGCACGACGGTGGTCACGGGGCGAGCGTCGGTGAGGGTCTGGACGGCTCCGCTGACGGGACGGAGGACGGTCGCGACCGTGCCGGTGACGGGCCTGGAGGCGCTGCTCGCCTCCGCCGGTCCGGCCTGCGGTGCTGCGGGGGTCGCGCTGGTCGCTGCGGGTGCCGCCGCGGGCTGCGCTGCCGGTGCTGCGGGTGCAGCCGGGGCGGGCGCGGCGTGTGCCGGTGTGGACGGTGCCGGAGCGGCGCTCGACGGCTGCGTGTGGGCCGGAGCGGCGCTCGACGGGCGGGTCGGTGCCGGAGCCGCGGGGGCCGGCGCCGCCGGGGCCGCTGGTGCCGAGTGCGCTGCCGGGGCGCTCGGTGCGGGCGCGGCCGGGGCTGCCGGGGCGGCGGGGGCGACGGCTTTCCGGACCGGGGCGACGACGCCGTCGACGACGTGCCCGACCCCACCGGCGACGCCCTGGACGGTGTCGCCGAGGCCGTCGACGACCCCGCCGACCAGCCCGCGCTCCTGCGACGGGTGGGTCTGCAGCGTCTGCTGGGCGGGCGCGGGGGCCGCCGCGGCCGGACGAGCGCCGAGCACCAACGAGAGCAGCACGAGGGCAGCGGCGATGCCGACGCCGAACACGACGTACCGGATCATCGCGCGCCAGGGTGCGCGCAACGGCTGGTCCATGCGCTCACCTCCTGATCTCGGCTGCGCACGTAGAGTGGTTGTCCGGCAATGTACGCCGCACCGTTCCGGAACGCACCCTGTTTCGGAAGAAATCGTCAGGAAAGGCCGGCCTTGGTCTCGATCTTCAACGCCCCGACGCGCAACCTGGACGTCGTCACCCTGCACGAGATCCTGCGACTCCGGCAGGACGTGTTCGTGGTCGAGCAGGCAGCCGCCTACCCGGACATCGACGGGCGCGACCTCGAGCCCGGCACGCTGCAGTTCTGGGCGGGGCAGGGCTCGGTCGACGCCACGCTCCGGCTCCTCCGCGAGGACGACGGCACCGAGCGCATCGGCCGCGTCGCCACGGCGAAGGCCGCCAGGGGGCAGGGGCTGTCGTCGCTGCTGATGGAGGCCGCGATCGCCGAGGCACGCTCCCCGCGCATCGCGATCGACGCCCAGGCGCACCTCGAGCAGTGGTACGCCCGGTTCGGGTTCGTGCGCTCGGGCGAGGACTTCAACGAGGACGGGATCCCCCACCTCCCGATGACCCGCACGCGCTGAGTCAGGCCCGCCAGCGCCGGAGCTCGTCGAACGACCGCCCCTGCTCTGCACGGTCGGCGACGAGCCGTTCGAACACGATGTTCGTCTGCGTCGTCGCCACCGAGGGATCGCCGCTGAGCTCGTCGGCCACGAAGTCGCGGAGCTGCTCGGTGGACGTGCACGCGATGTGCACGAGGAAGTCCTTGTCGCCGGCCAGGAACGACACGTCCTGCACGACGGGCACCCGGAGCAGCCGCTTCGCAAAGTCGCGGAGCTCATGGCGTGCTGCGGCGTGCACCCGGACCGAGACCATCGCCTCGATCGCGAAGCCGAGCCGCGCGACGTCCACGTCGGCCCGGTAGCCACGGATGACCCCGGCGTCCTCGAGTGCGCGGACGCGCGTCAGGCACGTCGACGGGGCGATGCCGACCGCAGCGGCGAGGCGGTTGTTCGGGATCCGGGCATCGGCGGCGAGGGTCCAGAGGATCCGCTCGTCGACCTCGTCGAGGCGCGGCGCGGGATCGGGGCGACGGACGTGGCGATCGGACACGGCTCGACGCTACCGCGGCCCGGCGAGGAGCTGCCGCAGGACCCCGGTGAGCGCGTCCGAGACCGCCTGGTGGTCGGCCGACGCGAGCGGCTCCACCTTCGTGGACGTCCGGAGCATCGTCATGCCGAGCACCACCGCCAGGGCGATCTCGGCGCGGAGGAGCAGGTCGTCGGTGACCTCGTCGTGGACGGCCCCGGCGAGTCGTTCGGCGTAGCGGCGCAGTGTCTCGCGGCGGATGGCGTCCGCGCCGTCGTCTCCCGAGGAGCGCAGCAGCAGCATGAGCTGGAGCGAGTCGTCGTCGGTCGGGGACCGGACGGCGTGCTCGATCATGCCGGCGAGGGACCGCTCGAGGTCCGGCACGGGCCGCTCCTCGGCGCCGAGGTCGCGGGCGACGCGGTCGAGACACTCCCGGAAGAGCCCCTCCTTCGACACGAAGTACCGGTTGATCAGGGCGACGTTCACGCCGGCGTCCGCGGCGATGTCGCGCACGGTGGTGGCCCGGTAGCCGTCGAAGGCGAACCGACGTCGCGCGGCCTGCACGAGGAGTCGGCGGGTTGCCTCGGCGTCCTTGCTCATGCTCCGAGCGTAGCGGTTCGGGGACTGATGTAAGCAAGTGTTGACATCAGCCCGGAACCGCGTACCCTCGTCAAGTCAGCAACTGTTTACATCCGAGCGTACGGAGCACGATGACCGAGACCATGGAGACCCCGCGGACCGGGTCCCACCCCACCACCGGTGCGCGCCGGCCGAACAGCACGGCGATCATCGTCTACCTGTCGCTCGGCGGCCTGTCCTTCGCCGTCCTGCAGTCGCTCGTCGCACCGGCGCTGTCGACCATCGGACAGGACCTCGGCGCCTCCACGAGCGCGACGAGCTGGGTGCTCACGGCGTACCTGCTGTCGGCGTCGGTGCTCACGCCGATCCTCGGCCGGCTCGGGGACATGGTCGGCAAGCGCAAGGTGCTCATCGTCGTCCTGTCGATCCTCCTCGTCGGCGCCGTCCTCGCCGCCCTCGCGCCGAACCTCGGCACGCTGATCGTCGGTCGCGCGCTCCAGGGTGCCGCCGGTGCCGTGATGCCGCTGTCGATCGGCATCGTGCGCGACGAGCTCCCGAAGGAGAAGGTCAGCGTCACGATCGGCCTGCTGTCGGCGATCTTCGGCATCGGCGCGGGCGTCGGGATCGTCGCCGCGGGCCCGATCGTCGAACACTTCTCGTGGCACTGGCTGTTCTGGCTCCCCGCCGTGCTCGTCGTCATCGCTCTGCTCGGCGCGGTCTTCGGCATGCCCGAGTCCCCGGTCCGGAAGCCCGGTCGCCTGGACATGCTCGGCACCGGTGTGCTCGCGGTCTCCCTGGTCGCGATCCTGCTGGCGATCAGCGAGGGCGAGACCTGGGGCTGGGGCGACGGCAAGACCGTCGGTCTGCTGATCCTCGGCGCGGTCGCACTCGTCGCCTTCGTGCTCGTCGAGCTCCGCGTCGCCGAACCGCTCATCGACGTCCGGCTGTTCGCGGTCCGCGGCGTCTGGACGGCCCACGTGGTCGCGCTCGTCTTCGGTTTCGCGATGTTCGGCACGTTCGTCCTCGTCCCGACGCTCCTCCAGCTCCCGACCGCCGTCGGGTACGGGTTCGGCAAGGACGTGACCGAAGCAGGGCTCTTCCTGCTCCCGACCGTCGTCATGATGATCATCGCCGGGCCGATCGCCGGCATCCTGGTCCGCAAGGTCGGCCCGAAGCCGCCGATGCTGCTCGGTGGGGTCGCCATCGTCGCCGCGTTCCTCATCCCCGCGATCTCGCACGCCGCGATCGCCGAGGTCGTCGTGTCCGGCGTCCTGACGGGCATCGGCATCGGCCTCGCCCTCGCCGCGTGCTCGAACGCGATCATCGAGAGCGTCCCCGCGAACCAGACCGGCGAGGCCATCAGCGCCAACACCGTCGTCCGCACGATCGGCTCCAGCGTCGGCACCGCGGTCATCGCGGCACTGATCACGTCGCACACCACCGCGCAGGGGCTGCCGACCGACGACGCGTTCACGATCGGGTTCTGGGCGTGCACGGGCGTGGCCGTCCTCGCGGTCCTGGCCGCCGTCGCGGCGCCGTCGATGCGCGCGCGGCGGGCCGCTGCCGCCGCACGCGGGATCGACGACCTGGACGAGATCGCGTCCTAGCGCACGACGGCGGTCGAGACCCGACCGTCTCCGGAGGCCCGGCCAGCGTCGACGACGCGAGCCGGGCCTCCAGTCCGTGACTCGCTCCCGCGCGCGGCGGACGCACCGAAACCCGTGTTCTTCTCGGCGCGTGACCGTTCCGGTTCGCGATCCCCGGCATCCGCGAACCAGAACGGTCACGCGCCGGACGGAACCTGCTCGTCACCGCCGGTCCTGGGAACCCGCCGAGCATGCGCGTCGGACACGTGACGACTCCCGTCCCCGACGCGTCACCCTGGTGGGTGCGGACGACCGCGCCCGAGGAACAGGAGACACCATGAGCACCGACCACGACGACACCACGACCGGCAAGCCGTCCTTCCGTGACACCGTCACCGCCGGGCTCGTGCAGAAGGCGCTCGAGCCCGTGCTCCGCGCCGTCCGTGACGAGGTCGCATCGGCACGACGCGAGATCGGCGACCGCGTCAGCGGCGCGAAGACGGGCCTCGTCCTCACCGGTGTCGCGGTGGCGTTCGCGCTGACGACCCTCGTCCTGCTCGCCGGGTTCGTGGTGGTGCTGCTCGCGCTCGTGCTCCCGCTCTGGGCCGCGACCGGCATCACGCTCGTCGTGTTCGGCGTCGTCACCGCGGTCCTCGCGGCCGTCGGCATCGCCGGCATCCGTCGGGGTGTGCCGCCGGTGCCGTCCGACACGATCCACGAGGTGCAGGAGCGCGTGGCGAACCGCTGACTACATCGCGAGTGTCATGCCGACGACGGCGACCGTCATCGCGAAGACCTCGCCGCTCCGGACGGCACGCCGGTCCTCGCGCGCCCACTCGTGGCGGAGCAGCCACCCGCTGAACGCGGCGTAGCCGATCACTCCGGCGCCGAGCACCGCGGTCAGGGCGATGCCGTGGCCCGCGTGTCCGTCGGCGATGCCCGTGGCGTGCCCCATCAGGAGCATCCCGGACATCACGACCGCGGACAGCGCCCGGTGGACGTCCATCGGCTCGGCACGGCGGCCGTCGGCGCGGCGCCGCCGCATGACGGGCAGCGGCGCGAGGAGCAGGAGCACGGTGGCGGCGAGGAGCGTCCACACCGCTCCGGCGTGCACGACGGGCATGAGCATCGCGACGAGCATCACCGCCGCGGGGACGATCACGCCCGGGCGAGGCCGGTACCGGTCCCCCACGATGCAGCACACCGACGCGAACTGCGGCACGACGAGCATGGCGTCGGCGACGGTCTCGTGCACGGGGTGTCCTCGGGCGGCGGGGTGGTGCGGGTCGGGGTCAGTCCTCGGTGCGGCCAGCGGCCTTCGCGGCACGCTCCTGCTTCACGCGGGCGTTCTCGGCGTGCACCGCGGCCTGCGTCGCGCGCTCGCGGACGAGCCACTCGGGCTTCTGCTCGAGCAGCGTCTTGATCTCCGCCGTGGTGAGCGGTTCGTCGATGCCCGCACGGGTCAGCCCCGAGATCGACACGCCGAGCTTCTGCGCCACGACGGGTCGCGGGTGCGGTCCGTCGCGACGGAGGTCCTCGAGCCAGGTCGGGGGTTCCGTGCGGAGTTCGTCGAACGCGGTCCGGCTGATCGGCGCGTCCCGGAAGGTCTCCGGGGCAGCCGCCAGCAGGATGCCGAGCTTCTTCGCGGCCGTCTCGGGCTTCATGGTCTGTTCCTGCGCCATGGACACAAGGGTACGGCCCCTATGCTCGGTTGCATGACCGCGGCACTCACCATCGCCTTCGTGCCGGGGGTGTCCCCCGCGAAGTGGGCCCGCGTCTGGCGCGAGCGCTTCCCCACGACCGAGCTCCGACTCCGCCCGATCGGAGCGGACGAGGTCGACGACGCACTCGCCGGCGAGGCCGACATGGTGTTCGCCCGGGTCCCCGTCTCCGACGCGCACAACGCCATCCCGCTCTGGACCGAGACCGCCGTCGTCGCGATGCCGAAGGACTCCCCGCTCGCGGACCTCGCCGAGGTCGACCTCGCCGCGACCGACGTGCACGTCGTCGACCCCGGCCCGGTCCCGGAGGACGTCGACGCCACGCTCGACCTGGTCGAGGCGAACGTCGGCGTGGCCGTCCTCCCCCAGTCCCTCTTCCGTGCCGCGAGCCGCAAGGAGCTCGTCAGCCGCACGCTCGCGGGCTCGCCCGGCACCCGGATCGTGCTCGTCTGGCGTTCCGAGGACGCCACCGAGACCACCGAGGAGTTCATCGGCGTGGTCCGCGGGCGCACCGCGAACAGTTCGCGGGGTGACCAGGACCAGCCAGGAGGCGCGGCTCCCGACCCGAAGGACGGGTCGCGTCCGGCGAAGGGCGGCGGCAAGGCCGCACCGTCGAACGCGAAGACGGTCGCCAAGCGCGGCGCCACCAAGGGCACCGGTGGCAAGAGCGGCGGCGGGAAGAACTCGACCGGTCGCGGGCGTGTGCAGCGCGGCATGAAGGGCAAGCCGAAGCGCGGGTCGAAGGGCAACCGGTGACGGACACGCACCTCGTCGCGATGCCGGCCGAGCGACTGCCCGGGTGGCTCGACCGAACCATGGCGGAGTACGTCGAGTCACGCATCCGGGCGGGCGAGACGCGGGAGCGCGCCGAGGCGAACAAGCAGCAGTCCCTCGACAAGTGGTTCCCCGACGGCACCCCGCTGCCCGAGCACTTCGTCTGGGACGTCCTCGACGACGCCGACGCCGTGGTCGGGTACCTCTGGATCGGCCCGTTCGCACCGGGCAGCACCGACTGGTGGGTGTTCGACGTCGAGATCGACGAGCCGCACCGACGCAGGGGGCACGCCCGCCGAGCACTCGAGCAGGCGCACGAGGTCGCCCGCGCGAACGGCGCCCGGACCATCGGCCTGAACGTGTTCGGGTACAACACGGGCGCGCAGGACCTCTACGAGCGACTCGGCTACGGCGTCACCGCGACGCAGATGCAGCTCCCGCTCGACTGACTCAGCGCATCACGGCCGCGGCCGCCCGCGCCACCCGGTCACCACGTGCCGCTTCCGCTGCGGCGCGCGCCTCGGTCACGATCCGTGTGTCCGCCCGGACCGCCGAACCCGCGTCGAACGGGGGCTGCGGGTCGTACTCGATCTGGAGCTGGATCGCCTCGGCTGCAGGCTGCCCGGCCAGCTCGGCCGCGAGCCAGAGCGCCATGTCGATGCCGGCGCTCACCCCGGCCGCGGTGACGACGGCCCCGTCGTCCACGACTCGGTCGTCGACCGGCTGCGCGCCGAACGCCGCGAGCATCGGCTTCGACGCCCAGTGCGTCGTCGCGCGCTTGCCGGCGAGCAACCCCGCCGCGCCGATGACGAACGCGCCGGTGCACACCGAGGTCACCCACGTGGCGCGCTCGGCCTCGCGCCGGACGAACGCGACCACCGCGGGGTCGAGCATCGCGTCGAAGGCGCCGTCGCCGCCGGGGACGACGAGCACGTCGGCCGGGCTGGCATCACCGATGGTCGTGGTCGGTACGAGCGACAGCCCGCAGTCGCTCGGTACCGGGTCGAGCGTCGCCGCGACGTACTCGACGCGGGCTCCCGGGACGCGGCACAGCACCTGCGCCGGCCCGGTCAGGTCGAGCTGCGTCAGGCCGGGGAACAACAGGAACGCGATCCGGATCTCGGCCGGGTCGTGCTCGGGGGTGCCGGCACCGGGGTCGTCGGACGGCTCGGGCGTCGGCACCTCGGCGTCGAGGGGCACCTCCACCACCTCGACCTCGACCGGGTGGACGGGCCGGACGCGCGGGTTCTCGGAGCTCATGCCGCGACCCTAGCCCTGCACCGTCGGCACCGGCGGGATCAGCTCCAGACGCCGGAGGTCCCCCGGCGGTGGCTGCCGACGAGGTGCGTGTCGACGATGCCGAGCGCCTCCATCAGCGCGTACATCGTCGTCGGCCCGACGAAGGCGAAGCCCCGCTTCCGGAGCGCCTTCGACAGTGCGACGGACTCGTCCGACTTCGTCGGGACATCGGCGTACGTGAGCGGCTCGGGCGTCGTCGCCGGCCGGAACGACCACACGAAGTCGGCCAGTCCGCCGTCCTCGCGCAGGGCGATCGTGGCGTTCGCGTTGGTGATCGTCGCGAGGATCTTCGCCCGGTTCCGCACGATGCCGGCGTCGGCCATGAGCCGTGCGACGTCGTCCTCGCCGAACGCCTGGACCGTGTCGGCGTCGAAGTCCGCGAACGCTGCCCGGAACGCCGGACGCTTCGCGAGGATCGTCCGCCACGACAGCCCGGACTGGAACGCCTCGAGCGACAGGCGTTCGAACACTCCGCGCTCGTCGCGCACGGGCATGCCCCACTCGGTGTCGTAGTAGTCGCGCAACAGCTCGTCACTCGATGCCCACACGGGCCGGGCGAGGCCGTCGTCACCCACGACGAGGTCGGACGGGGCAGCGGCGACGGGCTCGGAGCTCATGGCACCATCCTGGCCGTCGCCGCCGACACCCGCCGCCGACACCCGTCGTCGCTCACTCGGCGGGCGGACCGTCCTGCGCTGCCTGCGGGTCCATCCACACGTACTCCCAGCGGTGCCCGTCGGGGTCGACGAAGCTCCGCTGGTACATGAACCCGAGGTCGATCTCGGGGCGGTCCTCGGAGCCACCGGCGGCGACCGCTGCGTCGACGATCCGGTGCACCTCGTCCTTGGAGTCGGCGCTGAGCGAGTTGATGACCTCGATCGTGTCGGCGTCGGCGATGGTCTTCGTGGTGAACTCCGCGAACTTGGCGTGGGTGAGCACCATGACGTAGATCGTGTCGCTCACCACGACGCACGCCGCGGTGTCGTCGCTGAACGCCGGGTTGATCGAGTAGCCGAGGGCCTCGTAGAACGCCTTCGAGCGCTCGAGGTCGGCGACGGGCAGGTTGATGAAGACCATCGTGTCCATGGGGAGGATCCTTTCGTCGTGCTCAACCTGGCGCGCGCGGGGACGGAGCGCAACCGTTTCATCGGCGAAGCAACCGGTACGCAATGTACTGGCTCGATGCACCGCGCGTACGTCGACGAGTCCGAACCCGGCGGCGGTCGCGACCACACCGCGTACGTGATGGCCGCGGTCGTCGTGCACGACCGGGAGCGCGACGACGTCCGCGCCGGGATCCGAGCCGCGACGCCCCGTCGGATGCGGAAGCTGCACTGGTACGAAGCGCTGCACGCGCAGCGGATCTCGTGGCTCGAACTCCTGCGTCGCGCGGTCGCGGTCGTCGTCGTCCGCTACGACGGGGCGGCCGCGCGCGTCGAACGCCGACGGCGCCACTGTCTCGAACGCCTGGTGTGGGAACTCGAACAACGCGGCGTCGGGGAGATCGTCATCGAGTCCCGCGGACGGGCCCACGACGACGCAGACCGATCGATGTTCGATGCGCTCCGACATCGAGGGGTCGGGCGCTCGGTCCGCCACGAGCACGTGCGCCCGGACGACGAGCCGCTGGTCGCGCTGGCCGACCTGGCGTGCGGCGCACACGTCGCCGCGCTCGACCACGAGTTCGACGGATCGGTCGTCCGCGTGCCGTGAACGCAGCCGGACAGCGCAAAACCCCGGTCCCGCGCTGGCTGCAGGATGCTCCGGGGCTCACTTCCGACCGAGCAGCACGCGGTCGACATATCAATACTACGACCGCCGCGGATCTGCCGTCAACCGGCACCGAGACGGACCGGAGGCGCGGTGCCAGCCGGCACCGCGCCTCCCGTCCGTCGGTCAGTTCAGCTGGTCACGCGAGCTCGCGGCCCTCGCCGGCCGCCTTCTGGTGCTCCTCGGCCTCGGCCTGGCCGATGATGTCCTCCGCCGGGACGGGGTTCAGCCGGTCCCAGAGGAAGAAGAGCAGCCCGCCGACGAGCATCGACAGCCCGACCCACAGGTTGATGTGGATGCCACCGGTCTTCTCGGGGTCGGTGTTCCAGTGCACGATGCCGACGATGGTCACGATGACGCCGTACAGGACGAACAGGCCACCGAGGATGCGACGCAGGTCGAGTCGGCGGGTGGAGCGGACGAGGGCGGCCTTCTGCTCCTCGGTCATGGCGGTGTTGGTGTCGCTCATGGGAGATCTCCTTCGCGGGTCTTCGCGGGCCTAGAGGAACGGGAGGTACAGGACGACGCACAGGATCAGTGCGACGGTGCCGAGCAGCGCCGGGGAGCGGTACCAGGCAGTGTCGGTCGCGACGGAGTCGCTGTGCAGGTCGATCTTGCCGACGCCGTACACCAGCCCGCCGAGCTCCTTCTCGTCCTTCGGCTTCGTGACCATCGACACGACGAACCCGACGACGAGCACGGTGACGAACGAGATGATCGCGCCGTAGAGGGTCTCGGCGGTCGCGGTGGCGAACAGGTCCGGGTTGACGAGGTACGCGATCCACGTGATCGTCGGCGTCACGATGCCGAGGATGTAGCCCCACAGCGCACCGGCGGTGGTCATCCGCTTCCAGAGCAGCCCGAGGATGAACACGGCGAACAGCGGCGCGTTGAAGAACGAGAACAGCGTCTGCATGTACGTCATGATGTTCGACGCCTGCGCGGCGATGAACGCGGTCGCGATGCCGACGAGCACGCCGACGACGGTGACCCAGCGCCCGGTCTTCAGGTAGTGCACGTCGGGCATGTTCGGCTTGATGTAGCGCTGCCAGATGTCGTACGTGAAGACGGTGTTGAACGACGACACGTTCGCCGCCATACCGGCCATGAACGAGGCGAGGAGACCCGTGACCGCGACGCCGAGCACACCGGTCGGCAGGTACATCTGGATGAGCTTCGGGATCGCGTCGTTGTAGTCCAGGGCACCCGAGGCGAACTGGTTGCCCACGACGGCCGCGGCGATGAGGCCGGGGATGACGACGATCGCCGGGATGAAGAGCTTCGGGATCGCGGCGATGAGCGGGGTACGGCGGGCGGCGGACATGTTCTTCGCCGAGAACGCGCGCTGCACCTCGGTGAAGTTCGTCGTCCAGTAGCCGAAGCCGAGGACGAACCCGAGACCGAGCACGATCGCGAGCCAGTTCGCACCGATCGGGTTCGTGACGTCGCCGAAGCCGGTGCCGGCCCACGCCTGCAGGTGCTGCACGCCCTGCGTCTCGGTGATGGCCTTCGAGAGGCCGCTCCAGCCACCGACGCGGTGCAGACCGACGATCGTCAGCGGGATGAGGCCGGCGATGATCACGAAGAACTGCATGACCTCGTTGTAGATCGCGCTGGAGAGCCCGCCGAGGGTGATGTAGACGAGCACGAAGCCCGCGGACACGATGATCGCGAGCCACTCCGGCCAGCCGAGCATCGCCTCGATGACGATGGCCATGGCGTAGAGGTTGATGCCGGCGATGAGCACGTTCGACACCGCGAACGCGATCGAGTTCACCAGGTGCGGGGCCTTGCCGAAGCGGCGGAGCATGAACTCCGGCACGCTGCGGACCTTGGACCCGTAGTAGAAGGGCATCATCACGAGCCCGAGGAACACCATGGCCGGCACGGCACCGACCAGGTAGTAGTGCAGGGTCGCCATGCCGATCTGGGCACCGTTGGCGGCCATGCCGAGGATCTCGGTCGCGCCGAGGTTCGCGGACACGAACGCGAGGCCCGTGATCCACGCGGGCATCGAGCGGCCCGACAGGAAGAAGTCCATGCTCGTCCGGACCTGCTTCCGGGCGGTGAAACCGATCCCGATGACGACCGCGAAGTACACGATGATCATCAGGTAGTCGACCCAGCCCAGATCGAGCCGGATCCCGTTGTTCGCTGCAGCGAGAACCATTCAAACTCCACGTCAGTGTGTTGCGATCGACAACTCCGCCGACCCGGACGGGAACGTTACACCGAATTGTGACCGTTCACATAGCCGAGGTATGCATCGCACCCGCAATGCGACTGCGGGCGCTCGGTAGGCTCCTGCCATGACCGAGCAGCCGCGCATCCTCGTCCTCAACGGCCCGAACCTCGACATCCTCGGACGGCGCGACCCGGACCAGTACGGCACGGTGACGCTCGCCGAGATCGAGGCGATCGTGCACACCGAGGCCGCGGTGCACGAGCTCGAGGCGGACTTCCGGCAGACGAACCGCGAGGGCGAGCTCGTCGAGTGGCTGCACGAGGCACTCGACGACTTCGTGGGCGTGGTGATCAACCCCGCCGCCTACGCGCACACCTCGGTCGCGTTGCACGACGCGGTCGAGGCGCTGTCGGTACCGGTCGTCGAGGTGCACCTCTCGAACACGTGGAAGCGGGAGCCGTTCCGGCACGTCGACCACGTCGCGACGGCAGCGACGGCCGTCATCGTCGGCGCCGGTGCGGACGGCTACCGCCTGGCGGTCGCGCACGTCGCGTCCCTGCTCGGCTGAGTCAGTTCCAGGAGGCGCGGGTCGGGCCTGCACCGCGCCTCCCGTCCGAGCGCTGGAACGTTCCGTCGTGCGCATCGCGCGCTATGTTCTTATGTATGGACAAAGTGCGCATCGGGCTCGTCGGCTACGGCATCGGCGGGCGGGCCTTCCACCGGCCGTTCCTGACGGACGCCGAGGGGACCGACCTGGTGGGCGTCGTGGCACGCTCGTCCGACAAGCGGGAACAGCTCGCGTCCGACCTGCCCGGCGTCCCCGTGCACGACTCGCTCGGCGACCTGCTGGCGGCCGGGGTCGACGCCGTCGTGATCACCACTCCCCCGTCGACCCGGCGCGACCTCGTGCTCGAAGCGGTCGCGGCCGGGGTCGCCGTGGTCGCGGACAAGCCGTTCGCACCCGATCCGTCGACCGCACGCGAGCTCCGCGACGCCGCCGCGCAGGCCGGGGTCGTCATCGCGCCCTTCCACAACCGCCGGTGGGACACCGACCTCGTGACGCTGCGCGGGGTCCTCGAGGACGGACGGGTCGGCACGCCGCTGCGGTTCTGGTCGCGGTTCGACCTGGTCGAACGCGAGGGCATCGCGACCGGCGTCGGGGGCGGCGTGCTCTCGGACATCGGGTCGCACCTGGTCGACCAGGCGGTGTCGCTGTTCGGATCGATCGTGCGGGTGTCGTGCACGCTCGACGTCCGGGACGCCCGCGCGCTCGGACGCGACCAGGACGGCAACATCGATGCCGGGTTCACCCTGACGGCGACGCACGGCTCCGGCGTGGAGTCCGTCCTGACGTCGAACAAGGCGGACTGGCTGGGCGCTCGTCGCCTGCGCGTGGACGGGGTCGACGGGACGTACGAGGCCTCGAGCACCGACGTGCAGGCGCAGGCCGCGGTCGCGGGGCACACACCGGCCGACGACCGTGCCGGGTGGGGCGTCGAGCCGGCCGGCGGGACGCTCACGACGGCGGCGGGGTCGGTCGAGGTCCCGTCGTCGCAGAGCTCGTACACGGACTACTACGAGCGGTTCGCGCGTGCGGTCCGGGGGCTCGGGCCGGTGCCGGTGCCCACGGATGACGCCGTGCACGTGGTGGACGTCCTCGACGCAGCGCGTCGCTCGGCGGCATCGGGCGAGACGATCGCGGTCCCCGCGCCCTGACGCGTGCGCTGCGCCGCCGCACGGCGGGCTCCGGGTCAGAAGTCGGCGGGGCGCCGGACCTCGGTGGTGGCGGCGGTGGCGAAGCCCCCGCGGATGATCGGGAGCGCCCGCTGCACGGCCTGGTCGATGCGGAGCTCGAGGTCGACGTTCGCGATGTCGTAGCCGCCCTCGCGCTTGGCGAAGTCCCGCTCGTTGCCGAACACGCCGATCGGCAGCGTCGTCGACTGGAAGAAGCCGAACAGCGGCCGCATCTGGTGCTCGACGAGCAGGGCGTGCCGATCGCTCCCGCCGGTCGCGGTGAGCAGCACCGGGGTGTCGACGAGGTCGTACTGCCCGATCCAGTCGAAGAAGAGCTTGAACGCACCGGAGTACGCGGCGCGGAACGCCGGGCTGCCGACGACGAGGACGTCCGCCGCCTCGACCGTCTCGAGCGCGCGTCGCGTGCGGTCCGACATCGCCTCGCGGGACGGTGCCGCGCCGAGGTCGGCGAGCAGCGGCCCGATCTCGACGGTCTCGGTGCGGGCGTCGTCGATCTCCTGCCCGAGGCGCGCCACCGTCGCAGCCACCAGGGTGGACGTCCGCGAGGGGTCCGAGGGGCTGCCACTGACGCCGACGACGAGTTCTCCGCTCATGTGCTCGATGCTCACACGCCGGGACTCCCGTCGGTCGGCGTGTGACGGCATGTGTCGGGTTCCGGCGCCACCGCGTACCGTCCGCGCCATGCAGACGTTCTTGCCGTACCCGGACTTCCGCGCCTCGGCCGAGGTGCTCGACGACCGGCGGCTCGGCAAGCAACGGGTCGAGACGCTGCAGGTGATGCGGGCACTGACGCTGCCGGACTACGGCTGGCAGCACCACCCCGTCGTGGCGATGTGGCGTGGGTACCGACCGGCGCTGATGGCGTACCAGCAGGCCACGTGCCGCGCGTGGACCGACCGCGGGTACGCCGACACCTGTCTGGAGAAGACGCTCGCCGACCTCGCGCTCGTCCCCGAGGACCTCGACGCGTACGAGCGGGCCGACTACCCGGTGCCGCCGTGGAACGCGGACCCCGCCGTGCACCGCTCGCACCGGTCGAAGCTCGTGCAGAAGGCGCCGGAGCACTACCGGCCGCTGTTCCCCGACGTGCCGGACGACCTCGACTACGTCTGGCCGGGGACGGTCGCGCCGGTGCCGCGCTGACGACGCGTCCTCCTCGTCGCCTCAGGCGATCGGGGTCCATCGACCGCCGTCACGGCGGGTGACGACGACGGACCGCACCTCGGCCGTGGCTCGCAGCCCGGTGGCCGCGTGCTCGGCGACGGCATCGGCCACGTCGTCCGACGGCGACTCGAACCGGACCACTGCGCACGGGACACCGCCCAGCAGCCGGACGTCCCGCGCCTCGACCACCACGAGCTCGGCGACGAGCCGGGCGGCCTCGGGGAGCACGGCGTCCGGGGCGGTGCCGGGTGCGAGCGCTCCGACGGCGAGGGTCACACGGTAGGAGGGCACGGTCCCACGCTAGTGCGAGCGCCCGGGCTAGTGCGAGCGCCCGGGCTCGTGGGCGCGGAGCAGCGCACCGGGACCCGCCGTGGGCACAGGGGGTTCGGGCATCGCACAGGGGAAGCGACGCCCGCGCCCACGACGGGTCACAGGTGCTGCGGAGCACGACGAATCAGGGGGTGTCGTGCCCCGCGCCGGACGCAGGTCAGGGAACCTGGTCCGGCTCGTCGCACCGGCGAGTCCGCAGGGGTCGGACTCGACGGTGCTGGTCCTCAAGGGTGTTCGGTGTCCTCTCGGTACCGGTCCGTCTCGGTCGGTGCGGGCATCGACCGTCGGGCCGCGGCGGGTCGGACCATGGGGAGCAGGGCACTCCCGATGGTCGCCAGTGCTCCGACGACGGCGATGAGCCCGAGCGGGGCGGTGCCGAGGTCGTGCTGCGCGGCCAGGACGAGCGCGAGGACGGTCGCGGGTGCGGGGAGGAGCTGGACCGCCCGGAAGTGGTCCTCCTGCCGGACCCGAGTCGTCATCGCGTTTGCCATGTGAACACTCTGGCGCACTTCGCCGGTCCGCAAAAGGGGGGACACGACCCCACTCATGGAGTAGAACGTCTAGTACACCCTTGCCGGGCGTCAGGCGAGGGTGCGGACGGTCGCGACGGCTGCGGCGACGGCATCGACGACCACCGGGACGTCCGCCGCGGTCAGGCCGGCGTCGAACGTCAGGCGCAGCGCCGTCCGGGCGACCTCGTCGGACAGGCCGAGCGCCGTGAGCACGTGCGAGGCCTCGGTGCTGTCGGCGGCGCAGGCGCTCCCGGACGACGACACGACGTCGCGCTCCTCGAGCTCGAGCAGGACCGTCTCGCCGTTCACCCCGGGGAAGCAGAACGACGCGTGGCCGGGCAGCCGCGACGTCCGCGACCCGGTGACGAACGCCCCGGGCACCGACCGGAGCACCCCGTCGAGCACGGCGTCCCGGGTGGCGGTCGCGGTCCGGGCCGCGTCGTCCCGGTCCGCGGCGACGAGCGCGAAGGCCGTGGCGACGCCGACGGCACCCGCGACGTCCTCGGTGCCGGAGCGTCTCCCCCGCTCCTGTCCCCCACCGTGCAGCAGCGGTTCGAGCGCCACGCCGGACCGGACGGCGAGCACGCCGGTGCCCTTCGGTGCGCCGAGCTTGTGCCCGGACACCGACACCGCGTCGACGCCGAGCACGTCGAGTCCGACCGGGAGCCACGGCGCCGACTGGACGGCGTCGGTGTGGAACCGGGCCCCGACGGCGTGGGCGACCGCGGCGAGCGCCGGCACGTCCTGCACCGTGCCGATCTCGTTGTCGGCGTGCGCGATCGAGACGAGGGTGGTGTGGGGGCGGAGCGCTGCCGCGAGGACGTGCGGGTCGACGACCCCGTCGCGGTCGACCGGCAGGACCGTGACGTCGAACCCGTGGAACCGTTCGAGGTACCGGCAGCTCTCGAGCACCGCCTCGTGCTCGATCGCGCTGGTGACGACGTGGCGACCGCGGGGGGACGCCAGGGCGATGCCCTTCACCGCGGTGTTCGCACCCTCGGTCCCGCCGGTGGTGAACACGATCTCGGCCGGGCGGCACCCGAGGACCGCGGCGACGGTGGCGCGGGCGTCGGCGAGGCCCCGGGCTGCGGCGTCGCCGACTCCGTGCGTGGAGGACGGGTTGCCGAACGTCCCGGTGAGGTACGGCCACATCGCCTCGAGCACCTCGCGGCGCACGGGCGTCGTGGCCGCGCGGTCCAGGTAGAACACGTCAGACGCCGGTGCCGACGGCCACGTCGACGTCGAGCCCGAGGTCGAGTGCCCGCGCCGAGTGGGTGAGCGCCCCGACGGAGATCACGTCGACCCCGGTGGCGGCGATCGCGGCGACGGTGTCGAGGGACACCCCGCCGGAGGCCTCGACGAGGGCTCGCCCGGCGACGACCTGGATGCCGGCCTCGAGCTGGTCGGTGGTGAAGTTGTCGAGCATGATCGTGTCGACGCCGGCCGCCACGACGGGCTCGATCTGGTCGATGCGGTCCACCTCGACCTCGAGGTGGACGGTGTGCCCGAGCCGCTCGCGGGCCGCGGCGATCGCGTCCCCGATGCCGATCCCGCCGGCGAGGAGCACGGCGAGGTGGTTGTCCTTCGCGAGCACGGCGTCGGACAGCGAGGTCCGGTGGTTGTGCCCGCCGCCGCACCGCACGGCGTACCGCTCCAGGGCCCGCAGGCCGGGCGTGGTCTTGCGGGTGTCGACGATCCGGGCACGGGTGCCGGCGACGGCCGCCACGTAGGTCGCGGTCGCCGTGGCGATGCCGGACATCCGCTGGGCGAGGTTCAGTGCGACCCGCTCGGCACGGAGGACCGACCGGGCGGGACCGCTCACTGTTGCGAGGACGTCGCCCGCGGTGAACCGGCTGCCGTCCGGCACGTGCAGGACCGCGTCGATCGTCGGGTCGACCGCGTGCATCACGGCGACGAACACGTCGCCCCCGCTGAGGACGCCGGGCTCGCGCGCCGCCAGGGTCGCGGTCGCCGTGGCGTCTGCGGGGATGAGCGTCTCGCTCGTGACGTCGCCCCAGGGGGCGTCCTCCTCGAGCGCGGTGTCGATGACGCGTCGGAGGGCGTGCGGGGGGATCGTTCCGGGGTCGACGGTCATGCGGGTACCTCCTGCGGGACGGCGGTGTGCTGGGCGACCCACGCGGTCGACGCGGGGGCTGCTGGATCGGTGTCGGGGTGGTCGGTGCGGGCGTGGGCCCCACGGGACTCGGTCCGGGCCTCGGCGGCGAGCACCGTGACCCGGGCGAGGTCGAGCAGTGCCCGGTCCTCGAGGTCACGGACGCCGGTCGGCTCGGGCGCGACGAGGGCTGCCAGGTCGCGTCGTGCGCTCGCGAGACCGCTCGCGTCGCGGAGGAGCCCGACCCGGTCCGTCATGACGGACTGGACCGCCTGGCGGACGTCGGCGGCGTCGGTGGGTCGAGCCGCGCCTCCTGGCAGCAGGGGACGGGAGGCGCGGATCACGTCGGTCGCACTCGGCACGCTGGTGACGGGGAGACCCGCGTCGCCGCGCAGGCGGAGTCTGCCGGGTCGCGGCACGTCGAGCGCGTCCGCTGCGCGGACCGCGAAGACGAGTCCTTCGAGCAGCGAGTTCGACGCGAGCCGGTTGGCGCCGTGGACGCCCGTGCAGGCGACCTCGCCGATCGCGAGGAGGCCGGGCAGGCTCGTCCGTCCCTCGGCGTCGGTGGCGACCCCGCCCATCGAGTAGTGCGCGGCCGGGGAGACGGGGACGCCCTCGCGGGTCCAGTCGAAGCCGGCGGACCGGGTCGCACGGGTGAGCCCGGGGAAGCGCCGGACGAGGAAGGCGGGGTCGAGGCCGGTCGCGTCGAGGAGCACGGGCCCTCCGTCCTGCTCCCGGACGGCGGCCGCGATGCCCCGGGCGACGACGTCGCGGGGGGCGAGCTCGGCGTCGGGGTGGACGTCCACCATGAAGCGGTGCCCTCGTGCGTCACGGAGCACCGCTCCCTCGCCGCGGACCGCCTCGGAGACGAGCCCGCCGCCGGGGACCGCGAGGCGGGTCGGGTGGAACTGCACGAACTCGAGGTCGGCCAGCACGGCACCGGCACGCCAGGCGGCTGCCTGCCCGTCGCCCGTCGCGACGAGCGGGTTGGTGGTCTCGCGGAACAGGTGTCCGGCGCCACCGGACGCGAGCACGACGGCGTCCGCGTCGATCCGCCGGGGCTCGCCGAGGAGGTCGAGGACGTCGACCCCGACGACCGAGCCGTCCCGGACCACGAGGTCGACGAGGCAGGTCCGTTCGAGGATGGTGACGTGCCGGCGGTGCAGGGCGGCGATGAGGGTGCGCTCGATGGCGGCCCCGGTCGCGTCGCCGTCCGCGTGCACGACGCGCCACCGGCCGTGCGCTGCCTCGCGCCCGCGGGCCAGGTCGTCGCCGTACCGGTCGAGGCTCGTCGGGTCGGTGGTGCGGTCGAAGGGGACGCCGAGCGACAGCAGATCCCGCACCCGCGCAGGGCCGTCGGTGCAGAGCACCTCGACGGCGCGGGCGTCGGCGCTGCCCGCTGCCGCCACGTGGGTGTCCGCCTGGTGGAGCGACGCGGAGTCGTCGGCGCCGAGCGCGACGGCGACGCCTCCCTGCGCGTACGCCGTCGCGCCGTCGGCGAGCGCGCCCTTCGTCACCAGGGTGACGTCGTGACGGGCACTCGCGCGGATCGCTGCGGTGAGTCCGGCGATGCCGGAGCCGACGATGACGACGTGCACGGTCAGACCGTGGGTCGGGCGGCGAGCATGCGCTCGAGTGCGACCTTGGCGTCGGCCTGGACGTCGGCCGGCACGACGATCTCGTTGAGGACCTCGCCGCGCACGAGCGCCTCGAGGACCCAGGCGAGGTAGCCGGGGTGGATCCGGTACATCGTCGAGCAGGGGCACACCACCGGGTCGAGGCAGAAGATCGTGTGCTGCGGGTACTCGGCGGCGAGCCGGTTCACCATGTTGATCTCGGTGCCGATCGCGAACGTGGTCGGTTCGGTGGCGGCTGCGACGGTCTTCCGGATGAGGTCGGTGCTGCCGGCGTGGTCGGCGGCGTCGACGACGGCCATCGGGCACTCGGGGTGCACGATGACCTGCACGCCGGGGTGCTCGCGACGGGCCTGGTCGATCTGGTCGACGGTGAAGCGGCGGTGCACCGAGCAGAAGCCGTGCCAGAGGACGACCCTGGCGTCCTGCAGGGTCTGCTCGTCGTTGCCGCCGAGGGGCTTCCGCGGGTTCCACATCGGCATGAGGTCGGTGCTGATGCCCATCGCCTTGGCGGTGTTCCGGCCGAGGTGCTGGTCGGGGAAGAAGAGCACGCGCTGCCCGCGCTCGAACGCCCACTCGAGGACGGTCGCGGCGTTCGACGACGTGCACACGATGCCGCCGTGCCGCCCGCAGAACGCCTTGAGGTCGGCGGCGGAGTTCATGTACGTGACGGGGATGACCGGCACGCGGCCGTCGGCGTCGGGCTCGGTGCCGTAGACCTGCTCGAGCTCGGCCCACGCCGCCTCGACGCTGTCGATGTCGGCCATGTCGGCCATCGAGCAGCCCGCGGCGAGGTTCGGCAGGATCACGCGCTGGTCGTCGCGGGCGAGGATGTCCGCGGTCTCGGCCATGAAGTGCACGCCGCAGAACACGATGGCCTCGGCGTCGGGCTTCGTCAGCGCGGCGTTCGCGAGCTGGAACGAGTCGCCGAGGAAGTCCGCGTGCCGCACGACCTCGTCGCGCTGGTAGAAGTGCCCGAGGACCACGACACGGTCGCCGAGGGTGGCCTTCGCCCGCTCGATGCGTTCGTGCAGCTCGTCGTCCGGGGCGTTCCGGTACTCGTCCGGGATGACGCCCTGCCGGGGCGCCGAGGTCGGGATGACGTCCGACATCGACGAGCCGGGGCCGTAGCCGGGCCGGGAGTCGAAGTCCCACGTCGGCATCGCCAGGTCGGGCGTGCAGGTGCTGCCGGCGGCCTGACCGTTGGAGATCAGTTCGATGGTGGTGGCGATGGACACGGGTGTTCCTTCGGTTCTACGGCTTCTTGCCCTGCTGCAGCGGACCGTTGTCCGCGTAGGCCAGGTCGGGGTTCGAGCGGTACAGCCGGGCCGGCCGGTGCCGGTCCCCGCTCGTGGTCTCGTCCGTCGGCAGGATCGCGTCGGTCTTCTCGACCTGGCGACGGAAGTTCGCGGGGTCGAGCGCACGCCCGAGCACCGCCTCGTACACCCCGCGGAGTTCGGCGAGGGTGAACCGGTCCCCCAGGAACGCCTGGGCGATCCGGGAGTACGACATCTTGTTGCGGAGCCGCCAGAGCGCGTACGCGACGATCCGGTCGTGGTCGAAGGCGAGCGGCGGGTGTTCGTCGGCGAGGAACCACCGCACGTTCCAGTCGTCCGGGACCGAACTCGCCTCGTCCGGGTGGACGAGGGCCCAGTACACGATCGACACGACGCGGCTCGGCGAGCGGTCGACGTCACCGAAGGCGTAGAGCTGCTCGAGGTAGCGCGGCTGCACGTTCGTGGTCTCGCGGAGACGGGCCGCGGCGGAGTCCTCGAGCCCCTCGTCCGGCCGCACCCAACCGCCCGGGAGCGCCCACGCGCCCTCGTACGGCTCGGCCACCCGACGCACGAGCGGCATCCACAGCGCCGGCGCCCCGGTGTCCGGGTGCGGGCGCAGCGCCACGATCACGGTGGAGACCGCGACGCGGATGGGGAGCTCGGGAGTAAGTGTCATGATGACTCGAAGTGTTCGGGTTGGGATGACACTATCACCGGGTTTCACGAGACGGAAACAGCGTCGAAAACTCCTGGTCGGACCGCGCGCCTACATTGAGCCGCATGACTACGGTGACGAGGATGCACGCCGTCGTGTCGGGGACGGTCCAGGGGGTCGGTTTCCGGTACTGGACCGCACGGAAGGCCGACGGGCTCGAACTCGCCGGGTACGCCCGGAACCTGTTCGACGGCACGGTGGAGGTCGAGGCCGAGGGTCCGGCCCCCGCGGTCGACGCCCTGATGACGTTCATCCGGACCGGCCCGCCGTCCGCCGAGGTCACCGACGTGACCTGCCGCGCGGTGGTGCCGCACGGCGACGTCGACGGCTTCGCGATCCTGCACTGACCCGGTCGCCGCCCGACGTCGACGGATGTCGGACCGAAGCGGAATAATCGAATCCACTCAGGCGGTTGCCCTGTCTGCGCCCATGGCGCCCCCTCGTTCCACCAGTCGTGATCCACCAGGAGCCCCGCATGACCCAGGCCGTCGATTCCGCACCCCGCACCGGGAGCGTCGCGCAGCCCTCCGCCGGCGAGACCCGACTCGTGATCGGGCTGCTGCTCGTCTCGGCGTTCGTCGTGATCCTCAACGAGACGATCATGGGTGTCGCGCTCCCGCGGCTCATGGACGACCTCGACATCAGCGCCGCGACCGGGCAGTGGCTCACCACGGGCTTCCTGCTCACCATGGCGGTCGTCATCCCGATCACCGGGTTCCTGCTGCAGCGCTTCAACACCCGGCCGGTGTTCGTCTGGGCGATGAGTCTGTTCTCGGCCGGCACCCTGATCGCGCTGCTCGCGCCCGGGTTCTCGATGCTGCTGCTCGGGCGCATCGTGCAGGCCAGCGGGACCGCGATCATGATGCCGCTGCTCATGACGACGGTCCTCACGCTCATCGAACCGGCGCACCGCGGCCGCGTGATGGGCAACATCTCGATCGTCATCTCCGTCGCCCCGGCGATCGGCCCGACCATCTCCGGGCTCATCCTCAACGCCTTCTCGTGGCGCTGGCTCTTCGGCTTCGTGCTGCCCATCGCCATCGCCGCGCTGATCCTCGGCATGGTCAAGGTCCGCAACGTGTCGACGCCCCGCAAGGCCCCGCTCGACGTGCTCTCCGTCGTCCTGTCCGCCTTCGCGTTCGGCGGCATCGTCTACGGTCTCTCGAGCATCGGCGAGGCCGGCACCACCGGGCCGCTCGTGCCGATCGTCTCCCTCGTCGTCGGCGCCGTCACCCTCGCCCTGTTCGTGTTCCGGCAGACCCGGCTGCAGCGTGGGGACCGCGCCCTGCTCGACCTCCGCACCTTCCAGACGAAGGGCTTCACCGTCCCGATCGTCGCGATGGGCCTGAGCTTCATGGCGATGTTCGGCACGCTGATCCTGCTGCCGATCTACCTCGAGCGGGTCCTCGGGCTCGACGTCCTGAACGTCGGCCTGCTCCTGCTGCCCGGCGGCCTCATCATGGGGCTGCTGTCCCCGATCGTCGGTCGCGTCTACGACCGCCGTGGTCCGCGGGTCCTGCTCATCCCGGGCTCGATCATCGTCAGTGCCGTCCTCTGGGCGCTCTCGACCGTCGGCGTCGACACCAGCGTGTGGTTCGTCCTCGGCGCCCACGTCGTCCTGAGCATCGGGCTCGCCCTCACCTTCACGCCGCTGTTCACCGCGGCGCTCGGCGGGCTGCCCCCGAAGCTCTACTCGCACGGCAGCGCGGTCCTCGGCACGGCGCAGCAGCTGGCCGGAGCCGCCGGCACGGCGCTGTTCGTCACGCTCCTCACCATCGGTGCCTCGGGTGCGGCGGCCGGCAGCGGCGCCGCGGGCCTCGCCGAGGCCACGGCCTCCGGCGTGCGGACGGCGTTCCTCGTCGGCGCGGTGATCTCGCTGTTCGGGATCGTGATGTGCTCCCTCGTGCGTCGCCCGGCGACCCCGGACGGTGCCCCCGCCCCGTCGATGCACTGACCGGAACCGCACGCGCCGGGGTGCGCGTGGCATCGTGGGCGTCATGCGGTCGACGACGAGCGAGCTGAACTGGTCCGGCACGGTCACCTACACGGCCGAACGGGTCCTCCGCCCGACGTCGATCGACGAGGCCGCCGAGATCGTCGCCCGGTCGCCCCGGGTGCACGGCCTCGGCACCCGGCACTCGTTCAACGACGCCCCGGACGCCCCCGGCGTGCTGCTCGACCTCACCGGGATCCCGACCGACCTCGCAGTCGACGCCGAGCGACGGACGGTCACGATGGGCGCCGGCACCCGCTACGGCGTCGTCGCGCCCGAGATCGACCGCGCCGGGTTCGCGCTGCACAACACGGGGTCGCTCCCCCACATCTCGATCGCCGGCGCGATCGCGACCGGGACACACGGTTCCGGCACCGCACTCGGGTCGCTGAGCACCGCGGTCCGGTCGTTCGAGGCGCTCGGGCCCGACGGGTCCGCACGGACGATCGGCCGCGACGACCCGGCGTTCGACGGCGCCGTGCTCCACCTCGGCCTGCTCGGTGTCCTCACCCGGGTCACGCTCGACGTCCAGCCGAGCTACCGGATGCGCCAGGACACCTACGGACCGATCCCGTGGGACACCTTCACCGCCCACGTCGCCGAGGTCCACGCCGCCGCGACGTCCGTCTGCTCGTACACGGTGTTCGGCGACACGGTGAGCGAGGTCCTGCTGAAGTCGCGCGTGCCGGACGTCGACGACGACGTGGCCGTCCCGGACGAGCTGTTCGGCGCGCCCCGGCTGCCCGGCTCGCCCGGCGACGGACACCACACCGCCCGGGACGGCTCGGTCGGGCCGTGGTGGGACCGGCTGCCGCACTTCCCGATCGACTCCGTGCCGAGCCACGGCTCCGAGGTGCAGAGCGAGCACTTCGTCCCGCTCCGGCACGCGGGTGCGGCGCTCGACGCCGTCCGGACCATGGCCGCCCGCATCCAGCCGCACCTGCACGTCTGCGAGCTCCGCACGATGGCGGCGGACCCGTTCTGGTTGAGCCCGACGCAGGGCGAGGACGTGCTCTGCATCGCGTTCACGTGGCAGAAGCACCCGGCCGAGGTGGCCGCGTTGCTGCCGGACCTCGAGGCGCTCCTCGCACCGTTCGACGGACGACCGCACTGGGGCAAGATGAGCTCCCTCGACGCGGCCGCCATCGCCGGGCTGTACCCGCGGCTGGCCGACTTCCGCGACCTCGTCGCGGCGGCCGACCCGGAGCGGACGTTCGCGTCGTCGTTCGGCGAGCGGGTCCTGGGGACGTGAGCCGCGCCTCCTGGGCCATCGTCACGACGCGGACGTGAGCCGTGCCCGCGTCACCCGATCGACGTGACGGTCCTGGACTCTCCGTCCCAGAACCGCACGCCCTCGACCATGAGCTCGGGGAGCGGGGTCGCGCGGAGCGCCGCGACAGCCGCACCGAGGTCCTCGTCCCGGACCCGTCGCGCGAACGTCAGGTGCGGCGACCACGCCCCCGGCGACGTGGTGTCGATCCCTCCCGGGGACGCCCGGTGCACCGCCTCGTGGAACGCGGCGAGCGCTGGGTCGACGACCACCGCCCGGGCGAGCACCGAGCGCCCGGGTCCCGCGGGGAACAGCAGGACGCCACCGAGCCGGAGCCGCGACGGCACCGGCACGTCGAACCCGCTCGGGATCCGGAGGTCGTCGCCGGCGACCAGCGTGACGTGGGGGCTGTTGGTGTCCGACCGTCCGAGGCTCGGCAGGTCCGCACGGACCAGCGCGTCCCACGCGGCGCGCACGGCGGCGTCCGACGACGGGTCGAGGACGAGTTCGAGACTGCGCACGTACCGAGTGAACCAATGAACCGTGTGACAGCGATGTAACACGGCGGAACGGAACTCGCACCGTGCCGGGCGGCCCGTCACACTCGACTGCACGCCGCGGACCACCGCGGACCCCCACAGCACTGCCCACGAGGAGCTCCGACATGTCCGCTGCACCCGCTCTGCCCGAGAAGCCGAAGGGCAAGCGCCCGATCGGCTGGATCATCGCCGCCGCGGTGGTCGTCGTCGCGATCGTCGTCGCCCTCATCGTCGGCGCCGTCCGCTCCGGCGGGTCCGACGACGGCGCTGCCGCCGGTGGTTCGCCGAAGACCGTCACGATCGGCGTCGCGGACAAGTCGCTCTCGTACTGGAGCACCTACACGAAGCTCGCGAAGTCGAAGCTCAACGTGACGGTCAAGCTGACGAACTTCTCGGACTACTCGCTGCCGAACCCGGCGCTCAAGGACAAGCAGCTGGACCTCAACCAGTTCCAGCACATCCAGTACCTGGCCGACTACAACGTCACCTCGAACGACGACCTGCAGCCGATCGGCTCGACGGCCGTCTACCCGCTGCCGCTCTACGCGACGAAGTACGACGACGTCGCCGACCTGCCCGAGGGCGCCAAGGTCGCGATCCCGGACGACTCGATCAACCAGGCCCGCGCGCTGCTCATCCTGCAGGCGGCGAAGCTCGTCACGCTCAAGGACGGCGGGTCGGCCTTCTCGACGACCACCGACATCGAGTCGTCGAAGGTCGACGTCCAGCCGCTGAACGCCTCGCAGACGGCGAACGCCCTGCAGCAGGGCTCGGTCGCGGCCGCCGTGGTGAACAACAACTACGCCACCGCCGCCGGCCTGCCGATCTCCGACGCGATCTACCAGGACGACCCCTCGAGCGCGAGCGCGGCACCGTACGTCAACGTCTTCGCCGTGCGCAACGCCGACAAGGACAACACGACCTACCTCGACCTCGCGAAGCTCTTCCAGGACGAGTCCGTGCAGAAGGTCTTCAAGAAGGACCTGCCCGAGGCGGTCAGCCGCGACGAGAGCGCCTCCTCCTTGCAAGAGGAACTCGCGAAGGTCGAGCAGGACGCGAAGGCGGCCAAGCAGTAGTGCCGGTCCTCGTCGAACTCCGCGGCGTCTCGAAGCACTACCGCCGCGCCGACACCGGCGAGACCGTGGTGGCCGTCGAGGACGTCTCCCTGGACGTGCACCAGGGAGAGGTCCTCGGCGTCATCGGGTACTCCGGTGCCGGCAAGTCCACGCTCGTCCGGCTCGTCAACGCACTCGAGCTGCCCTCGTCCGGGTCGGTGACGGTCGCCGGCAACGAGCTCACGGCGCTGCCCGAGCGGGACCGCCGGACGGCACGGCGCAACATCGGGATGATCTTCCAGCAGTTCAACCTCTTCCGGTCCCGCACCATCGCCGGCAACGTCGCGTACCCGCTCAAGGTCGCGGGCGTGCCGAAGGAGGAACGGGACCGCCGGGTCGCCGAGCTGCTCGACTTCGTCGGGCTGCTCGACCGCGCGTACGCCTACCCCGAACAGCTCTCCGGCGGGCAGAAGCAGCGCGTCGGGATCGCCCGGGCGCTCGCGGCGTCGCCCGACCTGCTCCTCGCCGACGAGGCGACCAGCGCGCTCGACCCCGAGACCACGTCCGAGGTCCTCGGGCTCCTCCGCCGGGTGAACAAGGAGCTCGGCGTCACGATCATCGTCATCACGCACGAGATGGACGCCGTCCGACAGATCGCCGACCGCGTCGCCGTCATGGAGCAGGGGCGCGTCGTCGAGGTCGGGGACGTCTACGACGTGTTCGCGAACCCGCAGACCGGCGCCGCCCAGCGCTTCGTCCGGACCGCCCTGCACGACCGGCCCTCGGCGGAGACCGTCGCGCGGCTGCGCGAACGGCACCCCGGTCGCCTCGTCACGGTCCAGATCACCGACGAGGCCGGGCTGCAGAACCGCATCGACCAGGTCTTCCGCTCCGCCGGGGTGACCGCCGAGCTCGTCTACGGCGGGGTCGGCGAGATACGCGAGCGCCGGATCGGGTCGCTCACCTACGAGCTGACCGCGGCCGGTCCGTCCGAGATCGACGCGGCCGTCGCGGCCCTCCGTGCCGCGCGCATCACCACCGACGAGGAGGGCGCAGCGTGAACAACTCGTTCCAGAGCGTGATCGACACGTTCGACGTCTTCGTCGCGTCCATCCGCGACACGATCGTGATGTCCCTGGTGTCGCTCGTCATCGCCGGCATCATCGGCCTGGCGCTCGGCCTCGCGCTGTACGCCACCCGCCCGGGCAACCTGCTCGGGAACCGGGCCGCGTACACGATCATCAACGTGGTCGTGAACCTCGTCCGGCCGATCCCGTTCGTGATCTTCCTGGCGGCGATCGCCCCGCTCTCCCGCGTGGTCGTGCAGACCACGATCGGCGTCCCCGCGGTGACCTTCGCGATCTCGCTCGCGGCGTCGTTCGCGGTGTCCCGGATCGTCGAGCAGAACCTGCTGTCGGTGGACCCCGGCGTCGTCGAGGCGGCACGAGCGTCGGGAGCGCACCCGCTGTCGATCCTGCTCACGGTCCTCATCCCCGAGGGCCTCGGACCGCTCATCCTCGGCTACACGTTCATCTACATCGGCATCGTCGACATGACGGCGCAGGGGGCGTTGATCGGTGGCGGTGGGCTCGGCGAGTACGCGATCACGTACGGGTCGCAGCGGTACGACTGGTGGATCGTGTACGTGTCGGTGGCGGCGATCGTCATCATCGTGCAGCTCGGCCAGTTCATCGGCAACCGGCTGGCGCGGGCGACCCTGCGTCGCTGACGCGCGGGCGCCCGCGCGCCCGGAAGGCGACCGCCTGGAGGCGGGGGGGGGGGGGGGGGGGCGGGGGGCGCCGGCCGCCGGGGGCGCGCGGCGGCCCCGGGGGGGGGGGGGGGGGCCCGCCCCCCCCCCCCCCCCCCCCGCCTCCTGTGCGTCGCCTGCTGGGCGCGGGGAGCTCCCCGAGCGGGCACTTTTCGTCACCCTCACCGCGCTGACACGGCGCGTTCCGCCCACTCGGCGGGACGCACGCGGCGCGTTCCGCCCGCTCGGCCGACGACCACGCGCGCGGCACGCGGCGCGTTCCGCCCGCTCGGCGGACGACCACGCGCGCGGCACGCGGCGCGTTCTGCCCGCTCGGCCGACGACCGCGGGCGCGTCAGGCGGCCGGGGACTCCACGGTGGCGACGGTGCCCGTCGCGCCCGGGTGCTCGTAGTGCGCACGCACCAGGATCGGCCGGTGGTCGGAGATGCCCGCGGGCAGCGTCTCCACGCCGGCGATGTGCAGCCCCACGCTCGTGGCGAAGTCGAAGTGCCCCGTGAACTTGCGGTAGCGCAGGTACGTCGGCTGGTCGGAGAGCGACAGCGCGAACCCGTGCTGCTCGATCTTCCGGCGCAGGTTCGTCTGGAACCAGGGGTAGTTGAAGTCGCCGACCATGATCGCCGGGACGTCGTTCGAGAGCTCGCGGACGAACTGGTGCGCGGCCTCGATCTGCTTGCGGCGCAGCGAGTTCGTGGCGGTGAGGGGTGAGGCGTGGAAGGACGCGACGATGACCTCGGCGTCGACCTCCTTGTCGCGCAGGTGCATCGCGATCAGGCGCTCGTGCGCGGGCGCGAGGACCCGGTCGTGCAGCGACTTCTGCAGGGAGTGGATGCTGAAGTCCTCGACCTCGAACCGGTCGTCGCGCTTGTAGATCGCGAGGCCGAGCCGGTTCGCCTTTGTCGACGCGGCGAGGGAGAGGCCGGCGATCGAGGGGGCGAGGTCGTTGCTGTCGCACTCCTGCACGCAGATGACGTCGGCCTGGGACGCTTCAGCCAGGGAGGCGAGCTCGCCGTTCGCGGTGTGCTCGCGGAGGTTGTAGCTGACGACGCGCAACCCGGTCGGTTCCACGGCCGTCTCGGCTGTGATCGTCCCCTGCTGCTCTGGCGCGGCCATGCTGCCTTCCTGTTCCGGGCGTTTCCGGTCGCCCTGCCGCGGCAACCGTACTCGGCGTTCGCGGACTGTTGCTGAGACTGTAGCGCGGCCTCGGTTTCGTGCGTGTGACCGCGGGGAAAACGGACGATGCGCGCTCAGGCCCGGACGCGACGGGCGGGGCGGACGGTCTCGCCGGCTGTACGGCTCATCAGGACGCCCTCGACGCAGGCGACGACGAGCAGGGCGGCGATGACCCAGAACGCGGCGTCGTACGGACCGGACCCGCCGAGGCCCGACGCGGCCCGGATGACCACGGCGCCGACCGCGACACCGAACCCGGCGGCGGTCTGCTGCAGGGTCGACGAGAGCGTGTTCGCCGGGGTCATGTCCGCCTGCTCGACGTCGGCGAACGCGATGGTGTTGTAGGCCGTGAAGCCCACCGACCGCGCCGCACCACTGACGACGAGGAGCACGGCGAGGAGCCAGAACGGGGTGTCCTCGGTCATGAACACCATCGCGACGACGCTCAGCGCCGCGACCGCGCTCGACACGATGATCACCGGCCGGTACCCGAACCAGCGGAGGAACGGCGTCGTCATGGGCTTGATGCCGAGGTTGCCGACGAAGACCCACAGCACGGCGGACCCGGCGAGCACGGCGCTCCACCCCCACGCGTCCTGGAACAGCAGCGGCAGGACGAACGGCACGGCGGAGACGGCCAGGCGGAACAGGCTGCCGCCGGCGTGCGACACCCGGAAGGTCTCGAGCCGGAACGAGTCGAGCCCCATGATCGGGTGCGGCGCCCGGCGGAAGTGCCAGATCGCCAGCCAGCAGCCGACCGCCCCGACGACGCCGGAGAGCACGACCGCCAGGACGGGCACGCGGTCCAGGGCGAGCAGGGACGCCATGACCACGAGCGACCCGAGGCCGAAGCAGGCGAGCAGCGACCCGAACCAGTCGAACGGCACCCGCTCGGACGCCCGCTCCTGCGGCACGAGGACGAGCGCGGCGACGAACGCGATGACCCCGAGCGGGATGTTGATGAGGAAGATCCAGTGCCACGTCAGGGTGTCGACGAGCACGCCGCCCACGAACGGCGCGATGATCGGCGCGGCGAGGGCCGGCCAGGTCAGGATCGCGATGGCCGTGACGAGCTGCTCGCGTCCGGCGCTCCGCAGGACGACGAGCCGCCCGACGGGGACCATCAGCGCGCCGCCGAGCCCCTGCACGATGCGCCAGATCGTCAGGTCGACGAGCCCGGTGGAGAGGGCGCACAGCCCCGACGCCACGGTGAACAGGACGATCGCGCCGGCGAACACCGTCCGCGAGCCGATCCGGTCGGTCAACCATCCGCTCACGGGGATGAACACCGCGAGGGTGACCAGGTACGCCGTGATCGCCACGCCGATGGCCGCCGAGTCGACGCCGAGGTCCCGGCCCATCGCGGGAGCGGCCGTGGCCAGGATGGTGCCGTCGAGGAGCTCCATGAAGAAGGTCCCTGCGACGAGCACGGCCACCGCGGTGCTCCCCCGTCGTCGTGTCGTCATCGTCGTCGTCATGGCAGGACAAATGCTATGCCCGATCGGTTTCCGTGACGTCCGGGGACGGCGCTGACGGGATGGTGTTCTGCACCGCAGAATGAGGAGGACGAGCGCGTTGCCCCGGACACCCGGCCACCGGGAGCGTGGAGGCACCGCAGACGCACAGGAGGATCGATGACGACCACACCCGGCACGGTCACCACGAAGGGCGCGCCCGACCCGGCAGCACCGGCGCGCCAGCACGTCCTCGAGCACGCGTACCTGCCGGTGATGACCCTCCGCGAGTCGGCCCTGGCGAACAACACCGCGGTGATGCAGGCGTACGTCGAGCGGCACGGTCTGCTCTTCGCGCCGCACATGAAGACGCACATGGCACCGGCGCTCGCCGCACGACAGATCACCGCCGGCGCCTGGGGCGTCACGGTCGCCTCGGTCCAGCAGGCGATGGTCGCGTGGGAGCACGGCATCCACCGGATCGTCGTCGCGAACGAGGTCCTCGACCCCACCGGTCTCGCCTGGCTCGCCTCCCGCCGCGCCGCCGACCCGGACGCCGACGTCCTCTGCTGGATCGACTCCCCCGCCGGGGTCGAGGCCGGCCGCGCGGCACAGGACGCGGTCGACGGCGACCTGCACGTGGTCGTCGAGGTCGGGTTCCCCGGCGGTCGCACCGGCGTCCGCACCGCACAGCAGGCACGGGACCTCGCACAGCTCGCCCACGACCGGGGGCTCTCGCTCCGAGGCGTCGCCGGGTACGAGGGCGGCCTGCCCGACGTGCGCGCCGCCCGCGCCTACGTCGAGGGGGTGCTCGCCGTCGCGGCAGCCGTCCGCCCGCTGGTCGAGGCCCCGCGCGCCCTGCTCAGCATGGGCGGCAGCGCCTGGTTCGACGGCGTGGTCGACGCGGTCGCCACCCGCCCCGACGACCTCGACGTGCTGCTCCGGTCCGGCGCGTCCCTCACCCACGACGACGGCTTCTACGCCGAGCGCACCCCCTTCGGCCGCCACCCCGACGAGGGCTCGCTCCTGGCCGCGATCGAGGTCTGGGGACGCGTCACGTCGTGCCCCGAGCCCGGGCTCGCGCTCGTCGCGGTCGGCAAGCGGGACATCTCGTTCGACGAGGGGCTGCCGGTGGTCCGTTCCGTCCGTTCCGTCCGGCACGTCGGCCCAGGAGGCGCGGCTGGCGTCGTCCCCGTGGCGCCCGACCCCGGGGCGGTCACCGTCACCCGCCTCGACGACCAGCACTGCTACCTCGCGCTGGCGGACGGGGCACCCGGGCTCACGCCCGGCGACGTCGTCGTGTTCGGCATCTCGCACCCGTGCACCGTCTTCGACAAGTGGCGCCAGGTGACCGTCATCGACGACGACGAGACCGTCCTCGACACGATCGCGACGTGGTTCTGATGCGCGCCACCACCCCCGTCGCCCCCTCCACCGAGGACGCTCCGGCACGGAACGCCGCCCTGTCGCTCCGACGCGGGCTGCGGCTGCTCGACCGCATCGCCGACCGCACCCGGAACGGCGAGCCGTCGGTGTCGCTGACGGTGCTCGCCGCGGAGCTCGGCACCTCGAAGTCGACCGTGCTCCGGCTGACCGCCCCGATGCTCGAGAACGACCTGCTGCGCCGCACCCCGGACGCCGGCTTCACCCTCGGGCTCGGAGCGCTGCTGCTCGGGCAGAGCTACCTCGAGGGCATCGACCTCCGCGCCGCCGCAGCCCCGTTCCTCCGGCGGACCGCGGAACGCACGGGTCTCACCTGCCACCTCGTCGTCCCGGACGGCACCGACATCGTCTACGTCGACAAGGTCGAGACGCGGGGCACGGTCCGGATGGGGTCGCGGATCGGCAACCGACTGCCGATGCGGAACACGGCCTCGGGCAAGGCGATGGTGGCGTTCGGCGAGCCGGAGCTGCTCGACCGGGTGCTCGCGGAACCGGCCACGGCGATGACCGAGCACTCCATCGTGGACGACGACCGCTGGCGCGCCGAGATCGACCGGACGCACGGCCGCGGCTACGGCATCGACGACCGCGAGAACGAGCCCGACATCCGCTGCGTCGCCGCGCCCGTGCTCGACCACGCGAACCAGGTCGTCGGCGCGATGAGCATCTCGGGGCTCGCCTCCCGGTTCCCCGCCGCGGCCGTCCGTGAACTCGGCGACGGCGTCGTCCGGACCGCGCTCGAGATCTCGGTCGCGCTCGGCTCCTCCTCCGCCCAGCTCGCCCTGGCGAAGGGCACCCGGTGACCGGCCGCGTCCTGACCTTCGGGGAGACGATGCTGCTCCTCACCGGCGGGGACACGGGTGCGGTCCCCGACCTCGAGCACATGCGGGTCGACACCGGCGGAGCCGAGAGCAACGTCGCGATCGGCCTCGTGCGCGCCGGTGTCCCGACGACGTGGATCGGCCGCGTCGGCACCGACCCCGCCGGGGACCGCGTGACGCGCGACGTCCGGAGCGCGGGCGTCGACATCGTCGCGGTGCCGGACCCGGACCGCTCGACGGGCATCATGATGAAGGAGCGCCTGGCCGACGGACGCACGCGGGTGACCTACCACCGCCGGGGTTCGGCGGGGTCGGCGCTGCGGGCGAGCGACCTGCCGGCGAGCGCCGTCGAACGCGCCGCGCTCCTGCACGTCACGGGCATCACCCTCGCCCTCTCCGAGGACGCCAGGGCCACGGTCGAGGCCGCGCTCGACCGCGCGGACGCCGCCGGGGTCCCGGTGTCCTTCGACGTGAACCACCGGCCCAAGCTCATCGATGCCGAGACCGCCCGCGCCCGCTACCGGGCCGTCGCCGCACGGTCGTCGATCGTGTTCGCCGGCGACGACGAGGCCCGACTCGTGCTCGGACTCGGCGACGACGAGGGCGACGACGAGACGCTCGCGCACGAGCTCGCCGCCCTCGGCCGGGGTCGTGCCGTCGTCAAGCTCGGCTCCCGGGGCGCGGTGGCGTCGGTGGACGGTGCGTTCCTGCGGCGCCCGGCGACCCCGGTGCGCGTCGTCGACCCCGTCGGTGCCGGTGACGCCTTCGTCGCGGGCTGGCTCGCGGCGACCCTCGGCGGAGCCACGACGGCCGAGGCGCTCGACCGTGCCGCCGACGCCGGTGCGCTCGCCTGCACGGTCGAGAGCGACTGGCGCCGCCCGGACCCGGCCGCGCTGCACGACCCGACCACCCCCACGGACGTCGACCACGCCGTCCACGACCGCGTCGACCGCTGAGGCGAGGAACGAAGACCATGACGAACACCACCAGCACCGACCCGTCCGCCGCTCCCCGCGTCCGCCACCGGCACGCCGCCGGCCCCGCGATCGCGATCCTGCGCGGCGGGACGGGTGACCACGTCGAGGACGTCGTCGCGACACTGGTCGACGCCGGGGTCCGGGCGATCGAGATCACGACCAACACGCCCCGCTGGCGGGAGGGCATCGCCTGGGCCGCCGAGCGCTACGGCACGGGCGCGTCGATCGGCGTCGGCACGGTCCTCGAACCACGACAGCTCGACGAGGCCGCCGCCGCGGGTGCCGTGTTCGCGGTGAGCCCGCACCTCGACGCGGACATCGGGGAACGGGCGCACGAGCGTGGTCTGGGCTGGTACCCGGGCGCCGCCACCCCGACCGAGATCGTCCGCGCATGGCAGCTCGGGGCGCGCGCGGTCAAGGTGTTCCCGGCCGCACAGCTCGGCGGCCCCGCGTTCCTCAAGCAGGTCCTCGCCCCGCTCGACTTCGTCGACGTCATCCCCACGGGCGGCATCGGCGTCGAGGACGCGTCCGAGTACCTGGCGGCCGGCGCCGTCGCCGTGGGCCTGGGTTCGCCGCTCGTCGGTGACGCCCTGACGACCGGCGACCTGGACGGCCTCCGCACCCGCGCCGAGCGACTCGTCGCGGGGCTCGCACGGTGACGTCCGAGGTCCTGCTCACCGGCGGCTCCGTCGTCGACGCCGACGGCACGACCCACCGGTCGGACGTCCTCGTCCGCGACGGACTGGTCGCCGAGCGAGGCGGCCCGGGCGAGCGCCTCCGGGCCGGGGCCGACGCCACGGTGGTCGACTGCACCGGCCGGCTCGTCATGCCCGGGTTCGTCGATGCGCACTCCCACGCCGGGTCCCTCGTGTTCGACGAGCCCGTGCAGCTCGCCCTCCTCCGGCAGGGCGTCACGACGATCGTCACCGGACAGGACGGCGTCGGGCCGGCACCGGGCGACGGCTCCTACGCCGCACGGTACTTCGCGGCGATCGACGGCCCCCACCCGACGTACCGCGGCGGCGGCATCGCGGGGCTCCTCGCGACGTACGACGGCACGACCGCGCTGAACGTCGCCACCCTCGTGCCGGCCGGCACCGTCCGGCACGAGGTCACGGGCGACGACCCGGCCCCGGCCGACCCGGGCCAGCTCGACGCCATGCGCGCCCTCGTGCGGCAGGGCATGACGGACGGCGCCGTGGGGCTCGCGACCGGCCTCGACTACGTCCCCGGACTCCACGCCGGCACCGCGGAGATCGCCGCCCTCGCCGCCGAGTCCGCGGCCGCCGGCGGCACCTACGTGACCCACATGCGCGGCGGCTACGAGACGAACGCCGGCGCCGGCATCGAGGAGGTCGTCCGGATCGTGCGCGCCGGCGGCGGCCGCGCCCACGTCTCGCACCTCCATGCTCCCGTCGACCTCGCGCTGGCGGAGCTCGCCCACGCCGAGGCCCAGGGCGCCCCGCTGTCGTTCGACGCCTACCCGTACTCGCGCGGCTGCACGATCCTGTCGATGCTGCTCTTGCCCGCGGGCCTGGCCCGGCCGGGCACCGACGACCTCGCCCGGGCGCTCGCAGTGGACGGCGGGCGCGCTGCCGTCCGCGCCGCGGTGCTCGACCGGGTCCTCGGGCGCGCCGACCTCGGACCGGGCTGGGCCGAGCAGATCACGCTGTCGCACGTCCCCGCGCCCGAGTTCCACGCGCTGCAGGGCCGCACCCTCGCCGAGGCCGCCACGGCCACCGGGACGGACGCGGTCGACCTCGCGCTCGACGTCCTGGTCGACTCGGACCTGCAGGTCACGGTCGTGATGCAGGTGCCGCACCCGCGGACGCCCGAGCAGCTGGCGGAGCTGTTCCGGTCCGGCGGCCACACCGGCGGGTCCGACGGCATCTTCGTCGGGACGCACCCGCACCCACGTGCGTACGGCACCTTCGCGCGGTACCTCGGGGACTACGCACGGCCCGGGCTGCTCACGTGGTGGGAGGTCCAGCAGCACCTGTCGACCCTGCCCGCCGAGCGCTTCGGACTCGGGCACCGCGGCGCCGTCGCGCCCGGGTGGATCGCCGACCTCGTCGTCGTCGACCCCGAGCGCGTCCGAGCCCGATCGACGTACGCCGAGCCGATGCTGCCGGCCGAGGGCGTCGACGACGTCCTGGTCAAGGGCGTGCCGGTGCTCACCGACGGCGCCCTGACGCACGCGACCCCCGGTGCCGGCATCCGCCGGACGACGTGGAGCCGTCCAGGCGGTGCGCGCACCGGAGGTCGATGAGGCTTCGCTCAGCGAGCACGCCGAGCGATCACGCCGAGCGATCACGCCGGGCCGGCCGGGTCACTCCGCCGTCGGGAGCACCGCCACGACGTCGATCTCGACGAGGATGTTCGCCAGGTGCGACTGCACCGTGGTGCGGACCGGGTACGGCTGCGAGAAGTGCTTGGCGTACTCCTCGTTGAAGGCGGGGAAGTCGCGGTCGGAGTGCTCGAGGTGGACGGTCGACTTCACGACGTCGTCGAGCGTGGCGCCGTGCTCGGCCAGGACGGCGGCGACGTTCGCGAGCACCTGGGCGGTCTGACCGGCGACGTCGTCGGCGATCTCGCCCGTGGCCGGGTCCTGCGGGCCGAAGCCGGCGGTGTAGAGGAAGCCGTTCGCGACGATCCCCTGGCTGTACGGGCCGGCGGGCTTCGGCGCGTTGTCGGTCACGATGGCGGTCTTGTTCGGCACGGTGCTCCTCGGTGTCGATCGGGGTCGGTCGGACGTCGCCCACGGCACCGACCGCGCCGTCGCGGCCGGAGGACGACGCTCCCAGGCTAGGTGAGCGCCCCGCGCCGGACCCGGCCGGCCGTCGGGCTCGTTCCGGTCTGCAGAACGCGAGTCGCGCCTCCCGAGCCGAGCCGTGAGGAACACCCAGGCAATCGCCGTCTACGCTCGTACCGTGCCCTCTGCCATGCCCGAACACCGCGGAGCGCCGCGGTGAGCCGCCTGGACGGGACCCTGACGGAGTCGATCGCGAGCGGACGCCGCCGTGTCCTCGACCTCGCGACCGCCCTGCCGGCGTGGGCCGCCGTGCTCCTGGTGTGGACCGGCGGGCGCATCGTGTCGACGTTCTGGTTGGCGCTCGCGTTCCCGCTCATCGGGCGCGCCCTGCCGGAGAACGCGATCTGGGGCAACGACCACGGCTTCCTCAACTTCCTGACGGCGTGGGACGGGCAGTACTACGAGCAGATCTCGGTGCACGGGTACCCGACGACCCTGCCGCTCGACGCCGCGGGCCACGTCGCGCAGAACGCGTGGGCGTTCCTCCCGGCGTTCCCCTTCACGATCCGGATGCTGACCGCGTCGACCGGTGTGCCGTTCGACGTCGGCGCACCGGCGATCGCACTCCTCGCCGGACTCCTCGCCACCTACCTGCTGCACCGGCTCGTCCGCGACCGTGCGGGGTCGGCGGCGGCCATGTGGGCGGTCTTCTTCTTCACGTGCGGTCCGCTGTCGTTCCTGCTGCAGGTCGGGTACGCCGAGAGCATGTTCCTCGCCCTCGTGTTCGGGGCGCTCCTCGCGCTCGACCGTCGGCGGTACGGGCTCCTCACGGTGCTCGGGGTCGTCGCCGCGTTCACCCGGCCCGGAGCCCTGGCGATCCCGCTCGTCCTCGGGATCATCGCGCTGGTGCGGTGGATCCGGGCGCGTCGGACCGAGGGGGTCCGGTCCCTCGACGCGTTCCCCGTGGCGGAGCGCGTGCGGGTCGTGGCCGCCGGCGTCGTGATGGTGGTCGCCGGGTTCGCGTGGCCGCTCATCGCCGCGCACGTGACCGGGTCGCCGAACGCCTACCTCGAGACCGAGATGTCCTGGTGGGTGAACTTCATCGGGCGGGTGGACTTCATGCCGCTCACGCCGTGGTTCCTCATCGCCGGCCGGTGGTTGGGCGTGGGCGGGATCCTCATCGTGGTGTTCCTGCTCGTGTCGTACCCGGTCTGGCTGCTGCGTCGGTCGACCCGGCGCCTCGGGTTCACGACCGTGGTCTTCTCGGCCTCGTACGCGCTCTACGTCTTCGCGGTGTCGCTGCCGATGGCCTCGACGCCCCGGCTCCTGATGCCGCTCGCGCCGCTGTTCGGGTCGCCGGAGCTCGTGGCGAAGCCGTGGATGCGGTGGACCCTGGTGGTCTGCGCGGTGCTCGGGCAGCCGGTGCTCGTCGCCGTGCTGTGGCTGCTCGGCCCGCCGTGACCGAACGGACGACGCCCGGCCCCCGCGGGGTGCGGGGACCGGGCGTGGTGCCGGGCGTGCGTCTTCGGCGCTAGAGCTCGATCGTGCCGTGGTCGCCGGTGTCCGGCTGACTCTGCTTGCCGATGGCGGCCTTGAGGGTCTGCACGAGGCTGCCGACCGGGCCGGTGTCCTGCGTCCAGTACTCGACCGAGTCGCCCTCGACGGTGAGGAGTCGGATCGAGGGGTCCTCGCGGCCGTCCGGGAACCAGGCCTCGGCGAACGGGGACCACAGCTCGTCGATGACGGAGTCGTCCTGGCTGACCGTCGCGGTGCCGGCGATCGACAGGTACCCGCCCTGCGACTCGATCGCGACGTTGACGTGTGGGTTCCGGGCGATGTCCTCGACCTTCTCGCTCCCGTCCTGCACGAGGAAGCGGAGCGTGCCGTGGAACGCCTTGTCCTGCACGGCGAGCGGCCGTGCGTGGAGCTGGCCGTCCTCGCTCACGGTCGTCAGGAGTGCCGTGTGGGCTCCGTGGACGATGTCCGAGATGGCTGCGCGCTGGTCTGCCTCTGTGTCGGTCATGGTGCTCCTCTCGCGTCGTGCGCCCCGTTGTGCTCGACGTGCGGCCGGCCCTCGGGGCGCTGTCCGTTCCGGCCAGTCTGCCCCTCGACGCTGAGCGCGTCCGGCGGACGGGGCTGCGGGGCCGTGCGGGCGCGGTCGCGGGCGGGGTTCGACGTTCCGCACGTCGATCGACGGATGGGATGTCGGAGCATGCACGAGCATCGGATGCGTGCGCAACGAGCGACAGCACGCGAGTGGATCGACTGGCGGAACGTCGGAAACGCGGTGGGACCCGGACGCCCGCCCGCGCCTCAGACCGGCTCGCGGATGGTCGTCTCGACGTCGACGACCTGCGGGATCCGCGGCATCGAGGCGAACCCGAACGCCACCGGCGGGTCGAGCGGCGCCAACGACCCGAGCGACTCCCCCGCCCAGGTCCCCCGCACGCCCGTGACGTCGTGCGCCCCGGTCACGCCGTAGTACTCGCGACGCCCGTTGCCCGCCGACCCCGCGGTCCCCGACCCGGGAGCGACGAGCCGTGCGACCGGGTCGATCGCGGCGAGCCACCGGGGGTCGCGGGCGATCTGCTTGGGGACGATGCGGAGCACCCTCCCGAGCGGGGAGATCGTGCCGACGTCGATGGAGGCCTCGAGGGCGCCCGCCGACAGCTCGAGTCCCCTGGCGGTCCGGCGAGCCGAGACGTCGACGACCGAGACCGTGTCGAACCGGTAGGTCCCGGAGACGTACGCGGCCACGATCTCGTCGGGCGCGAGGAGCACCGAGGAGCCGTCCGGCAGCTCGAGGAAGACGTCCGTGAAGGCTCCGAACGGCGAGCGCTCCCACATGCCGACCACGATGCGGATGCCCGAGGTCGTGCCGACGCCCATGATCCGACCACGGAACCGACGTTCGAGTGCAGCGGGGCGTGACGACATGCCCTGGACCGTACCCGGCGACCCCGTGAGCGGCGCGGACGGGCCGAGCCGCGCCTCCAGACCCGCCGGACGGACCCCGACGGACCCGGCCGACCCGACCGACCCGGCCGCACCGCCGCGGTCGACCCGGCGCCTACGCGACCGGCACCGGCGCCGCGAGCAGCTCGCGCACCCGCGGCGCGACCTGCGTGCCGTAGAGCTCGATCGACCGCATCATGTCCTCGTGCGGCAGACGCCCCGTCGCGTACCGCATGTCGAACCGCGAGACGCCGAGGATCCGCATGTTCCGCGCGATCTTCCGGGCGACCGTCTCCGGCGACCCGACGTAGAGCGACCCGCCCGCGGACAGCCCGGCACGGTAGCCGGCGACGTCCAGGGGCGGCCAGCCGCGCTCCCGACCGAGCTGGTCGGTGACGGCCTTGTGGTACGGCCAGTAGCGCTCGGCCGCCTCTTCGTCGGTGGCGGCGACGAACCCGGGCGAGTGCATCGCGATCGGCTGCTGCGGCAGGTCGAGCTGCGTGAGCGCCTGGCGGTACAGGCGAGAGAACGGCGCGAACTGCGCCGGCTGCCCGCCGATGATCGCGAGGAACAGCGGCAGACCGTACGACGCCGCACGGATGACGGACTGCGGGGACCCGCCGACGCCGATCCAGGTCGGGATGGGGCCGTGCTCGAGCTTCGGGTAGACGTCCTGGTCGACGAGCGAGGCGCGCTTCGTGCCGGACCAGGTGACCGCGTCGCCGCCGCGGAGGGCTGCCCAGAGCTGGAGCTTCTCCTCGAAGAGGACCTCGTAGTCGGAGAGCTCGTACCCGAAGAGCGGGAAGGACTCGGTGAAGGACCCGCGGCCGAGGATGACCTCGGCACGGCCGTTCGAGATTGCGTCGACGGTGGCGAAGCGCTCGTACACGCGCACGGGGTCGTCGGACGAGAGCACGGTGACGGCGGACCCGATCCGGATCGAGGAGGTCCGGGCGGCGATCGCGGCGAGGACGACCTCGGGGGCGCTCACGATGAAGTCGGCACGGTGGTGCTCGCCGACGCCGATGAAGTCGAGGCCGGTCTGGTCGGCGAGGACTGCCTGGTCGACGACGTCGCGGATGCTCTGGGCGTCCGACTTGACGCTGCCGTCGGGGAGCTCGGTGACGTCGCCGAAGGTGTCGAGGCCGAGCTGGACGGGGCCGATCCGTTCGGGTGCGGGCGGTGGCACGTCCGAGGGGCGGTCGGTGCCGAATGCGTTGCTCATGGTGTCCTGTCCTCCCGACCGCACGTCCATGCATCTGCATGTTCATGCGTTCGCATCAATCTAGCACCCTCGCACCGGATCCGCACCCCCGGCGGAGTACGGTCACGCCCATGCCGCAGATCCCCGACCAGACCGGCCGCCGCATCGTCGTCACCGGCGCGAACAGCGGAACCGGCAAGGAGACCGCCACCCGCCTCGCCGCAGCCGGCGCGTCCGTCGTCCTCGCCGTCCGCACGACCGCGAAGGGCGACCAGGCCGCAGCCGACATCCGTGCCGCGCACCCCGGCGCCGACGTCGAGGTGCGGGAGCTCGACCTCGCCGACCTCGCGAGTGTCCGACGGTTCGCCGCGGGCATCGCTGCGGACGACCGGACGCTCGACGTCCTCGTCAACAACGCCGGGGTGATGGCGCCCCCGAAGCGGTTCGAGACGGTCGACGGCTTCGAGCTGCAGTTCGGCACGAACTTCCTCGGCCCGTTCGCCCTGACGAACCTGCTGCTCCCGACGCTGCTGCGCTCGCCGGACGCCCGGGTCGCCACGATGTCGAGCCTCGCGGCGATCCCCGGCCGGATCCGCTTCGACGACCTGCAGTGGGAGCGCGGCTACAACGGCTGGCGGGCGTACGCGCAGTCGAAGCTCGCCGACCTGCTGCTGGCGCTGCACCTGCACCGGCTGTCGGTCGAGCTCGACTGGCCGCTCGTGAGCACCGCCGCGCACCCCGGCTACACCCGGACGAACCTGCAGTCGGCGGGGCGGTCGCTCGGTCGGTCGAAGCCGGTCCGGTCCTCGAACCGCGCGCTGCCCTTCACGCAGGACGTCGAGCAGGGCTCCGAGCCGCTGCTGTACGCCGCGGTCGGGCCGAACGCGGTCGGCGGGGCGTACTACGGACCGTCGGGGCCGTTCGGGCTCGTCGGGCCGACCACGACCGTGTCGATCCCCGGTTCGGCACGGAAGGCCGACCTGGCGCGTTCCCTCTGGGCGGTCGCCGAGGACCTCACCGGGACCACCCCGCCCGTCTGAGTCGTCCGGACGGTCCAGGAGGCGCGGCTCGTCCCCGCCCGTCCGCCGTCAGAACCGCACGTGGTCGCGTTCGAACGCGGCCGTCACCGCCGCCGCGATGGCCCGCTGTCCGCGCACGGTCGGGTGCACGTCGTCGGACTGCATCCACGTCGGGTGCCCCCGCAGCGGCTCGCCGATGTCGACGTAGGTGCCGCCCTCGCGGGCGAGGGCGTGCCGGAGCGCCCCCGAGACGGACGCGAGCTGCGCGGGCGGGGCGTCCTGGTTCCAGATGGCGCTGAGGCCGATGAGCCGCGCGTGCGGCAGCCGACGGTGCACCTCGTCGACGACCTGGTCGGTGGCGCTCCGGACCTCGGCGGTGTCGAGTCCGAGGTCGTTCGAGCTCGCCTGCACGAGGACGACCTCGGGACGGAGGTCGACCGCACGCCCGACGATGGTCGCGTAGTCGCTCGCGCAGTCGTCGTCGTCACCGAGGGCAGCCACACCGGCACCGTCGCACGACAGGTTCGTGAGCGACCAGCCCTGGGCGTCCGCGACGACGGCCGGCCATGCCTCGGCGGTGGTGAGGCCGTGCCCGCCGCTGATCGAGTCGCCGACGACCACCACGCCGACACCCGCGGCGTCGTCCCAGGGGCGGGTCGTCGCCGTCGGGTGGGACGTCGCGTCGGCAGCGGCCGGCGGGCTCGAGGCGCACGCCCCGAGGGAGACGGCCACGACGACCGCCGTGAGGACGGCGAGCACGCTCCGGGTTGCGGTGGTCACGAACGGTGAAGGTACGCGCTCCGGCCATGCCCGGCCGCGGGTGCGCGCTGCGGGTGCGCTCAGGCGCGGTGCAGCTCGACCGAACCGTCCAACCGGCCGGGCTCGGTCAGCCGCGCGTGCTGCAGGACGGTGCGTCCGGGGCCGACCGCCGCGGCGACGATCGACAGCGTCGCGAAGTGCCCGTCCGGCTCGTGCGCGTCCCGGAGGATCGCGTCCGGGTCGTCGGCCGGCAGCGACGCCGACCCGGCGAGCAGTCCGAACCAGCCGCCCCACCCGTCGCCGGCGTCGGCACCGGCGTCGGCCGCCCGCAGTTCGTCGAAGGGGCCGAGCACCGGCGGCCCGACCGGAGCGTCCACGGCACGGAAGGCGTCGAGCCACCGCCCGATGCGCGGCGCCGCGGGGTCGTCCGGCTCGCCGTGCGTGACCATGTGCACGCCGGGGCCGAGCGCGGTCGTCCGGACCTCGGTGCCGTCCCAGGTCGTGACCTCGGCGCCGTCGGCCGTCGCCCGCACGAGGTTGAACGCGCGCGTCGTGGGCAGGGTGCCGTCGTGGCCGGGGAGCGCCCCGGTGACCGCGTCGAGCGGGACGACCCCGCGGGTGGTCCACGTGCCGTCGTCGCTCGGCACCGGTTCGCCCCGGTTGAGCACGACCGCGAGCCCGGCGCCGTCGGACGCCGCGAGCCACGCCCCGCCCGCCGAACGGTCGCGGACGCCGCGGATCGACGGGTCGCGCTCGGGCCACCAGGCTGCCGGCGGGTCCCACGGCCGCTCCGGCGACTCGTCGCGCATGGCGAGCATCGTGACGGGCCACTCGGACCCGGGGTCGACGCGGACGACGACGGTGCACATGGGATCGATCCTCGCACGACGTGCCGGGTAGCGTGACCGGTGTGAACGCAGCAACAGAGCGCCGTCTGACCGTCGTCGTCGGGATCACCGGGGGCATCGCCGCGTACAAGGCCGTCGGCGTGGTCCGCGACCTCGTCAAGCGGGGACACGACGTGCACGTCGTCCCGACCGAGGGCGCGCTCCGCTTCGTCGGGCTGCCGACCCTCGAGGCGCTCAGCCGCAACCCGGTCACCACGAGCGTGTTCGAGGACGTCGCCGAGGTGCGCCACGTCTCGCTCGGGCGCCGGGCGGACCTCGTGGTCGTCGCCCCCGCCACCGCGGACGCGCTCGCCCGGATGACCGCGGGGCTCGCCGGGGACCTGCTCGGCACGACACTGCTCGCGACCGAGGCGCCCGTCGTCGTGGCTCCCGCGATGCACCCGCAGATGTGGGAGCACCCAGCGACCCGGGCGAACGTCCAGACCCTGCGGGAGCGCGGCGTCCGGTTCGTCGGCCCCGTGGTCGGGGCCCTGACGGGCGACGACGCGGGGATCGGCCGGATGGCGGAGCCCGAGGACATCGTCGCCGGGGCACTCGCGGTGCTGGACGACCCGGCACCGGCCGGCCGGACCGGCGCGGACCACCCGACGGACGCGGGTCGCGGCGACGGGGACGACCCGCGCCTCCCGACCGACACCGCCCTCCCGCCGACCGCAGCCGCCGCCGAGAAGGCGGGGACCACCGGCGCCCGCGGCGAGCTCGGCGACCTCGCCGGTGTCCGCGTCGTCGTGAGCGCCGGCGGCACGCGCGAGCCCTTCGACCCGGTCCGGTTCGTCGGCAACCGTTCGAGCGGTCGTCAGGGCGTCGCGATCGCCGCCGACGCGGCCCGACGCGGCGCAGCCGTGACGCTCGTGAGCGCGAACGTGGACGCGTCGCTGACCGCCGGACTCGACGCGACCGTCGTGCCGGTGGGATCCGCCCTGGAGCTCGCCGACGCCGTCCACGCCGCAGCAGCCGATGCCGACGTCGTCGTGATGACCGCGGCCGTGGCCGACTACCGGCCCGCCGAGGTGCGAGCCGACAAGCTCAAGAAGGAGGCGCAGGGCGACACCATGACGCTGGAGCTGGTGCGGAACCCCGACGTCCTCGCCGACCTCGTCGCGTCCCGCCGGACCGGCCAGATCATCGTCGGCTTCGCGGCGGAGACCGAACCCGACCGTGCCGCGCGCATCGAGCTCGGCCGCGCCAAGATCGCCCGCAAGCCGGCGGACATGCTCGTCGTGAACCACGTCGGCTGGTCCGCGGGGTTCGAACGCGAGGAGAACGCCGTCGAGGTGCTCGTCCCCGGCGGCGAGGTGGTCCGCGAGGCCTCCGGCAGCAAGGCCGACGTCGCGACGGTCGTCCTTGACCTGGTCGCGACCGCACTGACCTGAGCTGACCTGAGCCGACCTGGGGACTCTCCGTGCGTCCCGAGCGCGCCGCGGGCACCATGGACGCATGCGACGACGCGAGCGCGCACGACGCGCCACCCGGACCGCCACCCTCCTCGCCGTCGTGCTGGGCGGGGCCGGCGTCACCCACTTCCTGCGACCGAGGGGCTACGACCGGATCGTCCCGGACGCCCTCCCGCCGCGCCTGACCACCCTGGCGTCCGGCGCCGCCGAGCTCGGCATCGCGACCGGCCTGGCGATCCCGGCCACCCGCCGTGCCGCGGGCTGGGCGGCCGCCGCGCTGTTCCTCGCCGTCTTCCCCGCGAACGTGAAGATGGCGAACGACCTGCTCGACAGCCCGCGGTCGACGCGGGCGATGCGGCTCGTGTCGGTGCTCCGCCTGCCGCTGCAGGCACCCCTCGTCGCCTGGGCCGTGCGCGTCGGCCGGCACGCGCCACGACGGTGACCGAGCCCGCGCGGGACCGAGCAGCGGTCCCCCTGCTGCACCGACCGGTGACGGTGCACGCTTGGGAGGACGTCGTCTTCGCGCACTGGCGTCACGACCCCGAGTCGCTCGCGCGTCTGGTGCCGCGCGGCACCCGCCCCGACGTCGTCGACGGCAGCGCGTGGGCCGGCCTGACGGCGTACGTCTTCCGCGAGACCCGGGTGCCGCCGTTCCCGCCCTCCGGACGCCTCGGTTCGATGACCGAGGTGACGATCGAGGTGCTCACCGTCGACGACCGCGGTCGCCGCGGGGTCGCCTACCGCACGGTCGACACCGCGAACGTGCCCGCGATCGTGGCGGCGCACGCCCTGCTCGGGGTGCCGTACACGTTCGCGCACGCGCGGGCGCGACGTCGTGGGGACACGCTGTCCTACCGGTCGGTGCGGCACCCGGCACGCTCCCTCCACCCGGTCCGCTGGCTCCGCGGACGCCGGGGCGGACCAGGGTCCGGCGCGGCGTGGCCCGGCGGTCCGGTCTGGCCGGGCAACACGGGTGGGCCAGGAGGCGCGGTACGACCCCGCCACGACGCCACCGTCCGGGTCGTGGCCGGTGACGTCGTCGACGACCGGCTGGCGACGGACCTCACCACCCGACAGGGCATCCACGCCCGGCACCTCGCGCAGACGCTGTTCTGGCAGCGCCAGCACCCGCCGCTGACGATCCGGTCGGCACGGCTCGAGCGGCTCGGCGGCGACCTGCCCGACGCCGTCGGGATGCCCGGGCTCCTCGACCGCGAACCCGACTCGCTGCTCGTCGTGGACGGCACGACCGTCCGCTACGCCTGGGGGGACGTGGTCCGGTGAGCGACGATCCGCACGACACCGACCAGCACGGCACGGACCGGTTCGACCTCGACCGGTTCGTCCGCGCGCAGCACGGTGTGCACGACACCGCGCTCGCCGAGCTGCGGCGCGGCCGGAAGTCGTCGCACTGGATGTGGTTCGTGTTCCCCCAGCTCGCCGGGCTCGGCCGCTCGCCCACCGCGCAGCGGTACGCACTCGACGGCCTCGACGAGACCCGGGCGTACCTCGACCACCCCGTCCTCGGCCCGCGGCTGCTCGAGGCGACCCGTGCGGCGGAGTCCGCCCCGGCCCGGACCGCCGACGACCTGCTCGGGGGCATCGACGCGCTGAAGCTCCGGTCGTCCATGACCCTGTTCGCCGCGGCCGCCGCCGACCCGGAGCCGTTCCGGGCCGTCCTCGACCGCTGGTACGACGGCACCGAGGACCCGGTGACCCTCCGGCTGCTCCACCCCCACGACTGACACGCTCCGAGCCGACAGGGACACCGTTCACATATCAGGTACGGTGAACCGTGCGTCCGCACCGACCGGTGGGACGCCCGCCGACGCCACGATCCCGGAGGAACCCGCATGCCGGTCCCCAGCAGTGCACCGACCGAGCACCAGCTGCTCCGCGACACCGTCCGGCTCAAGATCCACGCCGCGATCATGGACGGCACGCTCGAGCCCGGCGAGCGGCTCAACGACGACGAGCTCATCGCCTGGCTCGGTGTCTCCCGCACCCCGATCCGCGAAGCACTGAGCCAGCTCGCACGCGCCGGCCTGATCGAGATGGCGCCGAACCGCTACACCCGCGTCACCACGCCGGACCCGACCGAGGTGGTCGAGGCGCTGCAGACCCTGGGCGTCCTGTTCGGCGGGGTCGTGCGGCTGGCGGTCCCGCGCCTCGGTGCGAGCGCGAAGAAGAAGATCCTCGCCCAGCTCGACGCCACGATCGCGGACTACGAGTCGCACGACGTCGCCGCGGTGAACCGTGACGCCCTCGCGGTGTTCGCCCGCTACGTCGAGGAGTGCGGCAACGAGAACCTCCAGCGCGTCTGCCGGGACACCATGGACGGCCTCGCGTTCCGCCTGCGGCTGCCGAACCTCGACGAACTCGTCGACTGGGACCAGATGACGGCCGACTTCCGCCGTCTGCGTGAGGCCACCGCGTCCGGGGACAACATCGAGGCCGAGCTCGCGACCGAGGCGATCCACCTGCTCCCCGGCGAGAAACGCTGACACCGCCTGAACTCCCGTACAGGAACACGCCCGTCTCGCCCTCGCGAGGCGGGCGTGCTCCGTCCGCCACGGCGGTCGGCGACAGCGCGGCGACCCGCGCGACGCTCCCAGTCACACCGTCCGACGAGCCGGTAGCATCGCCCCGACCACCCCGTCGAGCGACCCGGAGCACCGTATGAGCCACCGCCAGCCGGACCGTACCGAGATCGCCGCGCGCCTCGCCGCGGCGGTCGGCCGGATCAACCGGCGGGCCCGCACGGACTCGGCCTCGCTCGGGTACGGCATCGTCTCGGCGCTGGCGACGATCCAGCGCGAGGGACCCCTGCGCCCGGGCGACCTGTCGCGGATCGAGGTCGTCACGAAGCCGACGATGACCCGCATCCTGACCGAGCTCGAGCAGCGCGGGTTCATCGAGCGCGAGGCGGACCCCCGAGACGGTCGGGCGTTCATGGTGACGGCCACCCCCGAGGGCATCGCAGCGGTCGAGCGAGCCCGTTCCACCCGCACCGGCATCGTCGCCGAGCTCATCGCCGAACTGCCCGACACCGACGTCGACGCCATCGCCGCCGCGCTCGACGCCCTCGAACGCGTGGCACAGGGCGAGCGCACCCAGGAAGCTCACACCTCCCGGGCCTGATCGGGCCGTTACCGAACCGTTACCAACGGGTGGACGGACGGTTCTGCCAGACAAACTGGACGGTGCATCCAGCAACACCGGTCATCGTGGCGGCTTCGCCCAGCGGCGGCCACCCCACGGTCGCCCGTCGGCGGACGGACGGGCCCCACACCACCGTCCGGTCCTCCCCCGGCTCGCGAACTCCTGACGACGGACGTCTCGTTCATCCGCACCCCTGCGCGCTCCCCCACCCCGCGTGCAGCGTCACGAGTCACGCACCACGAGCCGGCCGACCACCGGAATCGATGACAGGACGCAACACCGACCTCCCCACCACCACCGCCTCGACCCGACGTGAGGCCCTGAACTCCCCCAACCGGCGCCTCCGCCGCGCGCTCCGCCGCCCCACCACGCTCATCGTGGGCGGGGCCGCCGTCCTCGCGGTCGCCGGAGGCATCGCCACCGTCGGCACGCAGCCCGCGATCGGCGAGGCCCTCGGCATGCCGACCGCCAGCGCGACCGCGGCACCGGCACTCGCCGGGACCGCGCTCGACCGGGCCCAGGCCGCGGCGACCATCGCCACGGCCGAGACGATCGCCGACTCGGCGAACGAGAAGACCGACACCGGCGTCCTCGAGCGCCGCATCGACGCGCTCGACGACTACCGGAAGCTCTTCGGCGCGGCACTGACCTCGCGGATCTCCTCGACGGTCGACGCCACGACGGCGGTCGCGGACGCCAGCGCCGCGCAGGACAAGCAGGACGCCGACGCGAAGGCCGCCGCTGCCGCCGCAGCGAAGCGCGCCGCGGCCGAACGGGCAGCAGCCGCCGAGGCCGCGCGCAAGCAGGCCGCCGCGAACACGGTCGAGGGCGCCAAGGCGACCGCGAGCTCGCTCGCCTCGTCGAAGTACGGCTGGGGTTCCGACCAGTTCCAGTGCCTCGACAACCTGTGGACCAAGGAGTCCGGCTGGAACTACCAGGCCGTCAACGCGAACGGCGGCGCGACCGGCATCCCGCAGGCGCTCCCCGGGTCGAAGATGGCCACGATCGCGTCCGACTGGCGGACGAACGCGACCACCCAGATCACCTGGGGCCTGCAGTACATCAGCGACGCGTACGGCACCCCGTGCGCCGCGTGGTCGCACTCGCAGGCGTCGAACTTCTACTGAGCCGACGCCAGGCACGCGCGACGAACGACCCCGGGTCCTGCACCCGGGGTCGTTCGTCGTGTAGGCATACGCAGGTGACCACCATCGGACTCCGCCGCATGGCTCCCCGCGACCCCACCGAGGCACACCGCGCGGCCAGCCCCCTCGAGCTCCTCTTCGACCTCGTCTTCGTGGTCGCCGTCGGGTTCGCCGCGACGAACCTGCACGAGATCGAGGTCGAGGGGCACGTCTCGTCGGCCGTCCTCGCGTACGCCTTCGTCTTCTTCGCGATCTGGTGGGCGTGGCTCAACTTCACCTGGTTCGCCACCTCGTTCGACACCGACGACTGGCTCTACCGCGTGATGACCTTCGTGCAGATGGCGGGGGTGCTCGTGCTCGCCGCCGGGGTGCACGCCGCGATGGTCGAGGGGTCGACCACGGTCGTCGTGCTCGGCTACGTCATCATGCGGCTCGCCCTCGTCGGGCAGTGGCTCCGGGTCGCCGCGTCGTCGTCGGAGTACCGGCGGACCGCACTCCGGTACGCCGGCGGCATCGTCGTCGTGCAGGTGCTCTGGGTGCTCGCGCTCCTGCTGCCGGACGGCGTCTCGTGGGGTGTGATCCCGGTGCTCATCCTGCTCGAGGTCCTCGTCCCGCCGTTCGCGGAGGCCGGCACGCAGACCACCCCGTGGCACACCCGGCACATCGCGGAGCGGTACTCCCTCTTCACGCTGATCGTCCTCGGCGAGGGGCTCGTGGCCTCGGCGAACGCAGTCATCGACGGCATCGCGCACGCCGACCACCTCGGGTCGCTCCTCGTGCTGGCGGCGTGCGGGCTCGTGATCGTCGCCGGACTGTGGTGGATCTACTTCTCCCGCGAGCAGCACGACCACATCCGGTCCCTGCCGACCGCGCTCCTGTTCGGCTACGGTCATTACCTGGTCTTCGCCGCCGCCGGGGCACTCCCGGCGGGGATCGAGGTCGCGGTGAGCGCCGACGCGGGCGAGGCCGACCTGTCGCACGCGACCGTCGCGGCCACGATCGCCGTGCCGGTCGCGTTGTTCGTGCTGTCGATCTGGGCGCTGGCGCTCCGGCCGTCGCTCAGCCTCGGCTGGAACGTCGTCGTCGTGGCACTCGCGCTCGCGGTGCTCGCGAGCACCGCCGTGCCGTCGGTGTCCCTCGTGGCGACGGCACTGCTCGTCGCCGCCGTGGTCGTCGTGCTGGAGGTCGCCGACCGGCGACCGTGACCCGCGGGCGGACGAGAGCGGGGCCCGTGACGGTGACCGGCTGACGGACGGGAGGCGCGGCGCGGGCCCACGTCGTCCCTCCCGAACCGCAGGCGGGTGCGTCAGCCGACGCGCGCGATCCGCACGTCGACCCGGCTGAGCGGCAGACCGTGCTCGGTCGCGGCGGCGAGCGCCGCGAGGTGTGCCGCGCGTGCCGTCTCGGGTGCCGGGACGGAACCGTCGGTGCCGATCACGATGCGGAGCACGTCGTCGTCGAGCACCACGCGCGCGACCGTGGTGCGGGTCGCGAGGCTCTTTGCGGCACCGACCGCGCTGCCGAGCGTCGGGCGTGCCCGGTAGAGCTCCGCGACCCCGGGGACCGCGACGACCGCTGCCTCGATCGCGGCGAAGGTCTCGTCGTGGCTGCTCATGCTCGTTCCTCCTCGGCGTCGGGGTCCGGCTCGTCGTCGGACGGTGGCAGCAGGTCGCGCACCACGACGTCCACGGACTCGACGAGCAGGTCGGTCTCGGTCGCGAGGACCTCGGCGACGGTCTCGCGGATGTCCGACGCCACGCGCTGGATCGTCGACCCGGCGCGGACGGCGATCTCGACGACGATGCGCACTGGGGCACCGAGCTCGGTGACGTCGCCCTCGAGCGTGCACCGCGCGATGAGGGCGTCGGGCACCGCGTCGCCGGCGGTCCGGACGAGCGAGCGGATGGCGCCCTCGGTCATGACCGGGCGTTCGGTGGGCGCCGCCGGGCGGAGCGGGACGTCACGGCCGGCGCGTGCCTCGAGCGAGATGTTCGCGAGCACGCCGCTGATCCACGACTCGTCGGCGGGTGCTTCCTGTTCGGCAGCGGCCTCGAGCGAGCCGAGCGAGGACTGCCGGAGCCGCACGATGGCGGCGAGGGCGTTCTGGCACGCGGCGGAGTGGTCGATGCTCGGGTCGGCCGGCTGCATGCCGGCGTCGAGGTAGTCGGCCAGCTCGTCGATCGTGTGGCCGTCGAGGTCGTCGGGTTCGAGGGAGTCGAGCCGGACGGGATCGGGTTCGGTCATCGCCATCCCTCCATGAGACGGATCATGTTCTTGCGCGCCCGGGACAGCAGTCCCCGGACGGTCGAGGTCGGGAGGTCCAGTTCCTCCGCGATGGCCTCGTACGAGTACTCGAGCACTTCCTTCATCACCCACGTGCGGCGCTGCGCCTCGGGGAGTTCGGCGAGCGCCGTCTCGACCGCTTCCTCGCGGGAGCGGGCCTCGGCGACGCGTTCGGGTGCGTCGTCCGCCGGTGCCTCGACCTCGAGCTCGGTGACGTCGTCGTGGAACCGCCGGGCCCGGATGCGGTCGATGCACTTCCGGCTGAGGATGCGCATGAGCCACGCCTTGACGCGGGCGCCGTCCTGGAGCGTGTCGAGCTGGTTCCAGGCGGTGATGAACGTCTCCTGCACGACGTCGTCGAGTTCGTCGGTCGAGCCGAGGGTCCGGCGCGCGTAGGCACGGAGCAGGGGGGTGTGGCGCCGGATGAGGACCTCGAACGCCCGGACGTCGCCGTCGGACGATCGACCAGCGAGGACGGCGTCGTCGAGGTCGGTGAGGGGCTGGTGGTGCACGCTTTCCTTCTACTGGTGTGGGGTCGGGGGTTCCTGAGTGCGGTGCCGTCGTGCCGCTAGGCCGCGTGGGCCGGGTGTCCGTGCGTGCGGCGGACCTTCATCGGGCCGACGGGCCGCGCGGACAGCGACCGGACGCGTGCCTGCGCCAGGAGGTGCTCGTGCCCGACGCGGACGAGCGCGGTGGTCGCGAGGTGTGCTGCGGGTGCGGTGTCGGTCATGACGGGGTCCTCCATCGGGGTGCTCACCGATGGGACGGAACGAACAGCCGGATCGTCACACTTCTGCGTTCGCGGGTTCTGCGGCAGGCTGGGGGCATGTCCCTCGTCACCGCCGTCTGCCGCGTCGACCGCCTGCTGCCCGACTCCGGCACCATCGGGGTCACCGCGATCGACAAGCGCCCCGTCGACGGCCCCGTCCGGGTCCGTCCGCTCGGGCTGTACGCCGACGTGCAGGCGGACCGGAAGCACCACGGTGGCGAGGACCAGGCGGTGTACGCCTACGCGGACGAGGACGCGGCGTACTTCGCGGACCTGCTCGACCGGGACGTCCCGCCGGGGCTGTTCGGCGAGAACCTGCGCACGACGGGCGTCGACGTCACCGGGGCCGTGACGGGGGAACGCTGGCGGATCGGCGAGACCCTCGAGCTCGAGGTCACGATCCCGCGGATCCCCTGCGGCACCTTCGCCCGCCGGATGCGGGTGGACAAGTGGGTCAAGCGGTTCACGGAGGAGGGCCGCCCCGGCGCCTACCTCCGCGTGGTGCGGTCCGGGCCCGTGTCCGCCGGCGACCCGGTCGTCGTCACCCACCGACCGGACCACGGCGTCACGATCGGCCAGCTCTTCACGGGCCTGACGCCCGAGCAGGCACAGGCCGTGCTGTCGTCGGGGCGCGGGACGGGTCCCGGTGGCCCGGGGACGGGTGGGCTCGCGCCGAAGGTCGTCCGGGACGTGTCGAAGGTCCTGGCGCGCGCGACCGCCTGAGTGCGGGCGGTCCGCCGTGCCGCGGTCAGTCCTGCTGCGTCCGGCGCACGGGGTCGATCGGGCGCTTCGCCTGCGGCAGCTTCGCGACGACGAGGTCGTACGCGTTGCCGACGAGGTCCTCGACCAGGGTCTCGTCGATGCCGTCCCCGGGTGACAGCGTGATCCAGTGCTGCTTGTTCATGTGCCAGCCCGGGGTGATCTCGGCGTGGTCGCGCACCAGGGCGGCACCGTGGGGCGGCGCGCACTTGAGGTTCACGATCGGCACGCCGCGGAGCTCAGAGGTCATCACGAACATCTTGCCGACGACCTTGTAGACGAACGCGCCTTCGCCGAAGGGCTGGGTCTCCGCCACCGCGGGCAGGGCCATCGCGGTGCGGATCGCGACCTCGTGCAGCGTCTCGCCGTCCATGTGCTCCAGCATGCACCGGACCGCCGACGGTGCACCTCGTTCTGGGGTGCGTGCGGACCCCGGTCCCGAACTATCCTCAGGCCGTGCACATCACCCGAACCCTCAGCATCGCCGCCGCCACCGCCGTGCTCGCTGCGACCGCCGTCGTCGGCGGCGCCTCGACCGCGCAGGCCGCCCCCACCGTCTACAAGAACTGCACCGCCGTGCAGAAGGTGTACTCGGGCGGGATCGCGAAGAAGTCCGTCACGAAGAACCGCGTCACCTCGAAGGGCAAGGTCACGTACCGGGCGCTCAAGGGCACGGTGAAGAAGGACGACGCGCTGTACGCGGCGAACAAGAAGATGGACGCCGACGGCGACGGGATCGCCTGCGAGAAGAGCTGACCCCGACTGGTCAGAGGGGCGGGACGCCCTCGTGTCCCGAGCGCGGGCGCGCCGTCCCGGCGACACCCGTCACGACCGACCCCGGTGGGACGTCCTTCGTCACCACCGTGTTCGCGCCGACGACGGAGTCCGCGCCGACCGTGATCGCGCCGATGAGCGACGACCCGGCACCGAGCACGACGCGGTCCCCCACCGCCGGGTGCCGACGGGCTCCGGGCCCGTGGTCGCCCCCGCGGCCGCCGAGGGTCACCCCGTGGAAGAGCACGACGTCGTCGCCGACCACCGCGGTCTCCCCGATGACGACCCCCATGCCGTGGTCGATGAAGAACCGGCGGCCGATGCGGGCACCGGGGTGGATCTCGATGCCGGTGACCGACCGGGCGACCTGCGCGAGGACCCGGGCCGCGAACCGCGACCCCGGCAGGCCCTCGGCGATCCAGAGCCGGTGCGTCAGTCGGTGGGTCCAGACGGCGTGCAGTCCCGAGTAGACGATCGCGTTCTCGAGGTCGCCACGGGACGCGGGGTCACCGCGGCGTGCTGCGGCCAGGTCCTCCCGGACGGTCCGCAGCACGCCTCGTCGGGCGGGACGACTCACGCAGTGAGCCCCTCGAAGAGGACCGTCGACAGGTAGCGCTCACCGGTGTCGCACACGATCGCGACGACCCGCTTGCCCGCGTTCTCCGGGCGTGCGGCGATCTCGATCGCGGCGTGGATGATCGCGCCGGACGAGATGCCCGCGAGGATGCCCTCCTGCGTGCCGAGGTCGCGGGCGACCCGGAGCGCGTCGTCCAGCTCGACGTCGAACACCTCGTCGATGACCGACTGGTCGAGGACCTCGGGGATGAAGTTCGCGCCGATGCCCTGGATCTTGTGCGGACCCGCCTTGCCCTCGGTCAGCAGCGGCGAGTCCTTCGGCTCCACCGCGACGATCTGCACACCGGGCACGCGCTCCTTGAGGACCTGGCCGACACCGGTGATCGTGCCGCCCGTGCCGACGCCCGCGACGAACACGTCGACGTGCTCCTCGGTGTCGCGGAGGATCTCCTCCGCCGTCGTCTTCCGGTGGATGGCCGCGTTCGCCGGCGTCTCGAACTGGTGGGCGAGGATCGCGCCGGGCGTCTCGGCGACGATCTGCTCCGCCTTCGACACCGCGCCCTTCATGCCCTCCGGCCCCGGGGTGAGGACGATCTCGGCACCGTACGCGCGGATGAGGGCGCGACGCTCGACGCTCATCGTCTCGGGCATCGTGATGACGACCCGGTACCCGCGAGCAGCGCCGACCAGAGCGAGCGCGATGCCCGTGTTGCCGGAGGACCCCTCGACGATCGTCCCGCCGGCCTGCAGCTCGCCGGACTCCTCGGCCGCGTCGATGATCGCGACGCCGAGCCGGTCCTTCACGCTCGCACCCGGGTTGTAGAACTCGAGCTTCGCCAGGACCTCGGCGCCGCCCTCCTTCGGGAGGCGGTTCAGCCGGACCAGCGGCGTGTTCCCGAACGCCTGCGAGATGTTGTCGTGGATCGTGCCGCTCATCGGTACCGTCCTCTTCGGGTCAGGTCGCGTGCCTCCGCCCTGGAGGCACGGCGTGCGCTGCGATCCTAGCGATCGGACCCCGGATGGTGCTGCCTCGTGACGCGTGCTCCGCATCGGGCGCACGCCGCGCCTCCTGTCCGTCACGTCGCGACCGCGACGCGCGTACCGTGCGCCGCAACGACGAGGAGGTCGCCATGTCCAAGGAGCAGCAACCCGACGCCACGCCACCCGTCGTCGACCGCGCAGCGTTCGACACGGCGCTCGCCGCGCAGGTGCGCGACGAGAAGGAACTCACCCGCCACGGCGACCGCGTCTCGGCCGCGCGCCGACGGCTCCCGATGGTCCGCGTCGACGACTACGAGTTCACGGGTCCCGACGGTCCCGTGCGACTGACGGAGCTGTTCGCCGGGAAGTACCTGCTCCTCGTGCAGAACGTCATGTACGGACGGGACTGGGACGCCGGCTGCCCGAGCTGCACGTGGGCCGTCGACAACCTGCCCGCCGACATGGGCCGGCTCGACGACGAGGGGATCGCGTTCGCGATGGTCTCCGAGGGGCCGATCGAGCGGCTCGAGGCCTGGCGGCAGCAGCACGGGTGGCCGCACACGTGGGTGTCGTCCGGCGCGACGAGCTACCACGACGACTGGGGCTGGACCGTGCACAGCGACGACTGGGACGGCCCGGTGCCCGGGTACTCGTACTACCTGCTGCGCGACGGTGTGCCGTACCTGACCTACGCGACCGGTGCGCGCGGGACGGAGGCGATCCTGCCGGTGCCGCACATCATGGACCGCACGGTGTACGGGCGGCAGCAGGACTGGGAGGACAGTCCCGAGGGGTGGCCGCAGTACCCCACCTACGGCTGACCGGGCCGCCGGTCAGCGCACGTGCGCCGTCCGCGCGAACCGCTCGTCCGTCGCCGCGAGCACCCGCAGCACGTTGCCCCCGGCCAGGGCACGCAGGTCCTCCGGGCCCCAGCCACGACGCTGCAGTTCCGCCGCCAGCACCGGGTACCGCGACACGTCCCGCAGGTCCGGCGGCAGCACGGGCGTCCCGTCGTAGTCGCCGCCGAGCCCGATGTGCGCCGCGCCGGCGACCTCGCGCGCGTGCTCGACGTGGTCCGCCACGTCCGACACCGTGACGAGCGGGGGCTCCCCCACCGAACCGGCGTCTTCCCAGTCGGCCCACGCCCGGGACACGAACTTCGGCACGAAGGTGATCATCACCACACCGCCGTTGTCGCGCAGGCGGGCGAGCACGTCGTCCGGGACGTTCCGCGGGTGGTCGTTCACCGCGATCGTCGACGAGTGGCTGAACACCACGGGCTGCGTGGCGACGTCGAGGGTGTCGCGCATGGTCTCCGGCGACGTGTGCGACAGGTCGACGAGCATCCCGATCCGCTCCATCTCTGCCACGACCTCGCGCCCGCGGTCGGTCAGGCCGCCGTGCGGGTGGGAGCCGGTGGCCGAGTCGGCCCAGGGTGTGTCGTCGTTGTGCGTGAGGGTCATGTACCGGACCCCGAGCCGGGCGAGGTCGCGGAGCACCGCCAGGTCGTCACCGATCGAGTGGCCGCCCTCGGCGCCGAGCAGCGACGCGGTGCGCCCGGCGTCGACGGCCGCGACGACCTCGGCCGCGGTCCGGGCGAGGGTGAGCGACTCCGGGTACCGCTCGATGATCCGGTGTGCGAGGTCGACCTGCTGCAGCGTCGCGCGGACGGGATCGGGGACGTCGGTGGGGACGAACACCGACCAGAACTGCCCGACGACCCCGCCGGCACGGAGCTTCGGCAGGTCGGTGTGCAGGGACCCCTGCTCGGAGTCGATGCCCTCGACCCCGGAGTCGTGGGTCTCGCGCCGCTCCCAGGGCAGGTCGTTGTGTCCGTCGATGACCGGGAACGGGAGCGCGTCGAACGTCATGGCCACGACGCTACCGCGACGACCGCCGTCGCTAGGCTCGCCCCATGGACCCCGTCACGCTGCGGACCGAGCGGCTGGTCCTCTCGGTCCCCGAGCTCACCGATGCCGACGACGTCGTCGCCTACGCGACCGATCCCGACGTGGTGGCGTTCATCCCGATGCCCGAACCGTACGGTCATGCCGAGGCCCGCCACTGGCTCACGGCCGTGGTGCAGGACGGCTGGGCGTCGGACACCCGCTACGAGTTCGCCCTCCGCCGTGCCGACGACCCACGGCTGCTCGGTACCGTCGGGCTCTTCGGGTTCGCCGGCGGCGGCGCGGAGATCGGGTACGCGACCCGCCCGGACGCCCGCGGGCACGGCTTCGTGACCGAGGCGGCGGACCGCGTGCTGCAGTGGGCGTTCGCGCCGGCTCCCGACGGGCTCGGGCTCGCGCGCGTGCAGTGGCGGGCGATGGCGGAGAACCTCGCGTCGATCGCCGTCGCGCAGCGGCTCGGCATGCGGTACGAAGGGCGTCAGCGGTCCGCGGTGCTCCAGCACGGCCGGCGCCACGACCAACTGCTGGCAGCCGTCCTGCGCGACGACGACCGATCCGTCCGACCGGACTGGCCGACGTCGTGACCGTCGCGTTCCGGGTCGTCACCGACCTCGCTGTCCCGCCGGAGCGCGCGTTCGCGCTGTCGCTCGACATCGGCGCGCACGAGCGGTCCATGGCCGCCACGGACGAGCGCGCGGTCGCGGGCACCACGGCCGGCACGATCGGGCTCGGTGAGTCCGTCACGTGGCGCGCGCGGCACTTCGGGATCGTGTGGCGGATGACGAGTCGGATCACGGCTCTGGAGGCGCCCCACCGGTTCGTCGACGAGCAGGTGCGTGGACCGTTCGCCCGGTTCCGGCACGAGCACCGGTTCGAGCCGTCGGCCGGCGGCACGCGGATGGTCGACGAGATCGAGTTCCGCGCACCGCTCGGGGTGCTCGGGGTCGTCGCCGAGCGGCTCGCGCTGGCCCGGTACCTGCCGCGGCTGATCCGGGAGCGCAACGCCTCGCTGGCGGCCGAACTCGTCGACGAGCGCGGCGGTGCCGGCGACGACGAGCGCGGCGACGGCACGGGTCAGGGCGCGGCGAGCTCCCCCAGCGCGTCGTAGGCCTGCGCCACCGCGTCCACCCGTGCACGCCCGCCCGGGCCGGATGCCTCGTACACGTCGTTCGCGACCGCGGCGACGACGGCGAACAGCGCCGCCATCGAGTCGAACGCCGACGGGGAGTCCACCGGGCAGAGGATCGCCGTGGCCGCCGGGGCCGCGATGACCGCCGCGGTCGGGTCGCCCATCACGACGACGTCCGCGCCGCTGGCGACGCAGTGCCGCACGAGTTTGCCGATGCCGGCGGCGTGCCGGCGCACCGTGACGATGATGACGAGGTCGCGTCGGTCGAGGTCGGCCACCTCTTCGCCGAGGCGCTGCCCCGGGGCCGGGCCGATGCGGACGTCCGGTCGGACCTGCGCGAGCTGGGCGCGCAGCTGGAGGGCGATCGGGTACGCCCCGCGCTCCCCCGCCACGAGTACCCGGCGCGCGCGGACGATCCGACGGGCGAGACGGGGACGGTCGGCCCGCGCGAGCGAGGCGAACGCGGCGTCGAGGTTGCGCGACTCGACGGCGCGCTGGTCGACGTGCGCCGCGTCCTCGGCGGCCCACGGCAGGCCGGAGCCCCGTGCCGACATCAGGTTCTGCCGGACCTCGGCGGCGTCCTGGAAGCCGAGCGACCGGACGAGCCGGGAGACCGTGGCCTTCGAGGTGCCCGACTCGGCGGCGAGCTCGGCCGAGGTCCCGACGAGCAGGAGTTCGGGGTCGTGGCGCACCATCGCGGCGACGCGGCGCTCGGCCGGGGACAGCTGCTCCCACACCGAGTCGATGCGCGCCCGGACGTCGGGGCCCGCGGTGCTCACGCTGCGGCCACCCGTCCGACCGCGACCGCGAGCGCGTCGAGCCCGAGGGCGATGTCCTCGGTGGAGACGAACTCGTCGGGGTGGTGGCTGATGCCGTCCGGGTTGCGGAGGAAGAGCATCGCGACGTCGGTCACGAGCCCGAGCGACATGGCGTCGTGTCCCGCGCGGGAGAACAGCTCGATCGGACGGGGCTCCCCCGTCGACTCGATGCCCGCCCGGACGGCGTCCATCAGCCGCGGTGCGCAGAACACCGCCGGCGCACGGTGGACCTCGGTCGGCTCGACGCTGACGCCACGGCGCTCCCCGATGAGCGCGAACGCCTTCGTGATCTCCTCCCACACGGCGTCGCGTCCCTCGTCGAACTCCCCGCGCAGGTCGACCGAGAACCGTGCCAGCCCCGGGACGACGTTCACGGCTCCGGGCTCGACGGTCATGGTGCCGACCGTGCCGACGTGCTGCGACGCCCGGCAGATCCGCTCGACGGCGAGGGCGGCCTCGGCGGCGGCGAGCAGCGCGTCGTGCCGTCGGTCGTAGGGGGTGCCGCCGGCGTGCCGGGCCTCGCCGACGGCCTCGACGGTGAACCGCCGCGCGCTCGCGATGCTCGTGACGACGCCGAGCGCCTGACCGGCCTGTTCGAGGTACGGTCCCTGCTCGATGTGCGCCTCGAGGTAGCCGGCGAGCACCGACGGTTCGACCGCGGCCTCGTGCACACGCGATGGGTCGAGCCCGAAGCGGGTGAAGGCGTCGCGGAGGGTGACCCCGTCGCCGTCGGTGAGGTCCCACCAGGACTCGTCCCAGACACCGGCGACCGCGGAGGACCCGAGCAGCGCCTTGCCGAAACGGGTGCCCTCCTCGTCGGAGAACGCGATGACCTCGAGCGCGACGGGGAGCGGGCCGTCGGCGGTCACCCGTGCCACCGTCCGGATGGCCATGAGGACCCCGACGATCCCGTCGTACCGGCCGGCGTCCACCACGGTGTCGAGGTGCGATCCGAGCAGCAGCACGGGGGCGTCGGGGGTCGCACCGTCGACGCGGCCGTGCAGGTTGCCCGCCGCGTCCTGCCAGGTGCTGAGGCCGGCGTCGCGCATCCAGCCGGCGACGATCGCGTTGACCCGTGCGTGCTCCGGCGAGAGGTAGACGCGGGTGATCCGGCCGGGCTCCTCGGTGACGGCCGCGAGTTCGTCGCACCACCCGGCGATCAGCGCCGCGTCGGCGGTGGCGGTCGCGGAGGCCCGGACCACGGACGGCGCGCTCACGCCGACACCCCGGCAGCGACGACGCCGGCGACGACGCCGGCGCCGGCGTAGACGTCGAGCGCCGCGTCCACGCCACCGCCGGACGGCACCGCGTGCCCGGCCCGGCGCAGGGCGTGCTCGAGCGCGGCGAGGGTCGTCACGACGGTGTCCTTGCGCGCGTTGTAGCCCATGGTGCCGATCCGCCAGACCCGTCCGTGCAGCGGCCCGAACGACGTGCCGATCTCGATGCCGTGGTCGTCGAGCATCGCGGCACGGACCTGGTCGCCGACGACGTCCGACGGGATCTCGACCGCGACGACGTTGTGCATCTTGTGCCCGAGGTCGCCGAAGACGCCGAGCCCGAGTGCCTGCACCCCGGCGGTCATCGCGCGACCCGCAGTCTCGTGGCGTGCGACCACGGCGTCGCGGCCCTCCTCGAGCAGGATCCGGGCGCACTCGTTCGCGGCGTAGAGCATCGACGCGGCCTCGGTGTGGTGGTTGAGCCGTCGCGGGCCCCAGTAGTCGAGGATCATCGCGAGGTCGAGGTAGTTCGACCGGATGGGTTCGTCGGCGACCTCGTCCCCGGGTTCGCGGATGCCCGCCTCGACGCTGCGACGCTGGTCGAGCACGGCGACGGCCCGCGGCGAGACGGTGAGCGGCGCGCTGCCGGACGGTCCGCCCAGGCACTTCTGCAGTCCCGCGCTCACGGCGTCGATGCCCCAGGCGTCGACCTCGAGCGGGTTGCCCCCGACGGTGGCGGTCGCGTCGGTGTAGAACAGCACGCCGTACCGTTCGCAGATCGCTCCGAGCTCGTCGAGCGGCTGGTTCATCGTGGTCGAGGTGTCGCCCTGCACGATCGCCAGGACCTTCGGGCGCACCCGCGCGATCGCGTCCTCGATCGCCGACGGGGTGAACACCTGCCCCCACTCGGTCTCGATCGTGTGGACCTCGGCCCCGGCACGCCCGGCGATCTCAGCGAGCAGGTGCCCGAAGCGCCCGAACACCGGCACGAGCACGCGGTCCCCCGGGGCGAGCAGGGAGACGAGCGCCGCCTCGATGCCGGCGCGGGAGGTGCCGTCGACGAGGACGGTCGCCTCGTTGGTGGTGCCGAACACCCGCCGGTACAGCTCCTGCGTCTCGTTCATCGTGGTGGTCATCCACGGGTCGTACTGCCCGACGAGCGGTGTCGACAGGGCACGGAGCACCCGCGGGTCGGCGGTGATCGGCCCCGGTCCCATGAGCAGACGGGCGGGCGGGTTCACAGGGAGCATGTTCGGTCCTCTCGTTCCGGTGGAGATCGTATCGGAACGATCGTTACAGCGGTGTTCCAGCGAGCACGGGTCGGTCGACGAGCGCTCCGCTGACGGACGTGACGCCGCCGTCCGCGGTGGCGACCAGCCGCCCGCGCAACCAGGTCTCGGTGACGCTGCCCCGTGCCTCCAGGCCGGAGAACGCCGAGACGGGGTTGCGGTGTGCGAGCCCGGCCGCGTCGACGACCGCCGAGGCGGACGGGTCGAACACCGCGAAGTGCGCGAGTGCGCCCGGCGCGAGGCGTCCGCGGTCGGCGAAGCCGGCGAGCGCCGCCGGGCCGGTCGTGAAGTGCGGCAGCAGCTGCTCGAGCGCGACACCGCGGCGCAGGGCCTCCGTCCACACGGCACGGAAGCCGACCTGCAGCCCGGCGATCCCGCCCCAGGCGGTCCCCCAGTCGTCGGTCTTGAGGTCCGCGGTGGAGGGCGAGTGGTCGGACACGATCATGTCGATCGTCCCGTCCAGGACCCCGGCCCAGAGCGCGTCGCGGTTGGCGTCGTCGCGGATCGGCGGGCAGCACTTGAACTCGGTCGCCCCGTCGGGGATCGTGCCGGCCTCGAAGGCGAGGTAGTGCGGGCAGGTCTCGACCGTGATCCGCACGCCGTCGTCCTTCGCGGCGCGGATCATCGGCAGCGCACCGGCGTCCGACAGGTGCAGGACGTGCACGCGCGCGCCCGTCTCGCGGGCACCCTCGACCACTCGGGCGATCGCGGAACGCTCGGCGTCGACCGGGCGGGTGGCGAGGAAGTCCTCGTAGTGTCCGCCGAGCGCCGCGTGGTCGACCAGGAACTCGGGGTCCTCGGCGTGCACGATGAGCAGGGCGTCGATGCGGGCGACCTCCTCGATCGCCGCGCGCAGCTGCGGTGCGTCGAGGTGCGGGAACTCGTCGACCCCGGACGGCGCGGTGAAGCACTTGAAGCCGAACACGCCGGCGTCGTGCAGACCGTCGAGCGACCCGAGGTTCACCGGGACGGCACCGCCCCAGAATCCGACGTCGACGGCGACGCGGCCCGCGGCGCTCGCGCGCTTCACCTCGAGCGCCTCGACGGTCGTCGTCGCGGGGATCGAGTTGAGCGGCATGTCGATGATCGTGGTGACGCCACCGAGTGCGGCTGCACGGGTCGCCGAGGCGAATCCCTCCCACTCGGTGCGGCCGGGCTCGTTCACGTGCACGTGCGTGTCGACCAGGCCCGGGAGCAGGACGTGCGCGTCGGGCACGGTGCGGTCCTCGACGGCGTCGACGGGTTCGTCCACGGCCACGACGGCGTCGACCCGCCCGTCGCGGACGACGACGGCTGCCGGCCGCAAGACGCCGTCGATCCAGGCGCGGCCGGCGCGCAGGACCAGGTCAGCGAGTGCGGGTGCGGCCGTCGTGTCCCCGGCGGGGCCCTGGAGGCGCGTCATGCGCCCGCCCCGACCGTCGCGCCCGCCATCGGCCGGCGTTCGAACCCCGCGAGCAGTCCCGCCATCGGCTTGGCCGGGGGTGGCGCGTACTCGCCGCGGCGCCCGGTCGTGAGCCCGAGGCGCACGAGGGACTCGGCGAGCACCGTGGCCGCCGCGACACCGTCCACGACCGGCGCCCCGACGGCCCGGGACACCTCGGCGCAGAAGTCCGCCATGCCGGCGCAGCCGAGCACCACGGCGTCGGCGCCGCCGGCGAGCACGGCCCGGCACTCCTCGACGACGAGCGCCCGGGCGTCGGAGTCCGGGTCCTCCAGGCGGAGCACGGGGACCTCGCACGCCCGGACCTCGGTCACGAGCGACGCGAACCCGTACCGTTCGGCGAGCTCGTGCGCCCGGCCGGTGGTCCGGCTCAGGGTGGTCACCACGCCGAACCGGCGCCCGAGCATCGCGGCGGCGTGGAAGGCCGCCTCCGCGATGCCGATGACGGGTCCGGACGCGACTTCGCGTGCCGCGTCGAGCCCGGGGTCCCCGAAGCATGCGACCACGTACGCGTCGACACCGTCCTGCTCGCCGAGCGCGATCTGCTCGAGGAGCCCGGGGACGGCCAGCGCCTCCTCGTAGTGGCTCTCGATCGACGCCGGCCCCATGGTGGGGTTGACGGCTTCGACGATCGTCCCGGGCCCGGCGACCGCGGCGGCGGCGCTGCCGATCGCCGCGGTCATCGAGGAGGTGGTGTTGGGGTTGACGACGCGGATGCGCATCGAGTTCCTTCCGGTGGTGCGGTGGTGCGGGTGGGACGGCTCGGTCGGTCAGGCCCGGCCGACCGCGGCGCCGTCGTCGACGGACGGGTCGTCGGCGGCCAGCACGGGCATGCTCGGACGGAGGCGCTCCATCCCGACGAAGACGACGAGGCCGAGGGCGCACCCGATGAACCAGCTGTAGTTCGACAGCCACGGGACGACGCCGAGCGCCGACGGCAGGACCGCACTGGCGACCGACACCGCACCGGTGACGACGAGCGTCCAGATCGCGTTCGGGTTGCAGCCCTTGACGTACCAGTACCGGGCCGCGGGGTCCTTCGTGTACATGTCGTCGACGGCGATGCGCTGCTTCGCGACGATGTAGTAGCCGGCGATGAGGATCCCGAACAGCGGGCCGATCAGGGCGCCGAGGACCCCCAGCGTGTACAGGATCGCTTGGTCGTTGCCGTACCAGTTCCACGGGGTGAGGAGGACGGACCCGACGGCCGCGATCATGCCGCCCGCCCGCCAGCTGATCTTGCGCGGGGCCACGTTCGAGAAGTCGAACGCGGGGCTGATGAAGTTCGCGACGATGTTGATGCCCACGGTCGCGGTGACGAAGGTCAGCCCGCCGAGGAGGATCGCGAACGGCGCCCCGATCGCCTGCACGGTCTCGATCGGGTCGGTGATGAGCTTGCCGAACACCGGCACCGTGGCACTGGCGCAGAGGACGGTGAGCACCGAGAAGAACAGGAAGTTGATCGGCAGGCCCCAGAGGTTGCCACGCTTCACCGCGTCGAACGACTTCGCGTAGCGGGAGAAGTCGCCGAAGTTCAGCATCGGGCCGGAGAAGTAGCTCACCACGAGGGCGATCGCGGACAGCATCACCGGGATGCTCGCGCCGAACGACAGCGGCGCACCGGCGGACAGCGTGAACGAGATGTTCCCGATGCCGGCACGGCTGACGAGGTAGATCGCGAGGGCGATCATGATGACGTACACCGCCGGGCCGGCCCAGTCGATGAACCGCCGGATCGCGTCCATGCCCATCCAGAAGAGGGCGCCCTGTGCGACCCAGAGGATGGCGTACGAGATCCAACCGAGCGCGGAGAGCCCGAGGAACGAGTGCTCGAGGAGTCCCGCCGAGGCCGGGATGAACTTGAGGAAGACGATGTTGAGCGACTGGGCGGCGAGGAAGGTCTGCACGCCGTACCAGGCCATCGCGATGAGCCCACGGATGATGGCGGGGACGTTCGCCCCGAGCACGCCGAACACCGCACGGTTGATGACCGGGTACGGCACCCCGGTGCGCTGGGACGGCTTGGCGACGAGGTTCGCGAACACCTGCACGATGAGGATGCCGACCACCAGGGCGATGAGCACCTGCCAGCTGGCGATGCCCAGGGCGAAGAGCGACCCGGCGGTGACGTAGCCGCCGACCGAGTGCACGTCCGACATCCAGAACGCGAAGATGTTGTAGCTCGTCCAGGTCTGCTTGCGGAGCGGAGCGAGGTCCTCGTTGGTGAGCGCCGGGTCGTACCCGGGGCGGACGACGCCGGCACCGGCGGGTGCTGCCGTCGTGCGGGGGGCGTGGGGCGCGGCGACCGGGGGCTGGATCTCTGTTGCCATGGCGTCCTCCGAAGGAGTGGGAAGGGCGAGCGGTGCCCGCCTCTGCCACGACGCTACGGAGACACTGCGCCCGGACCGTTACCTCCGTGTAACGGTCGTGTGTCGTGACGCCCGTCCTGGAACGATCGTTCCGACACGGACACCGACACCGATCGCCGTCCGCCCGCTCAGAGCGCGTGCGCCCCGAGGACCGCCCCGGCCGCGTACGTCGCGGCCAGGGCCAGCGCTCCCCCGGTCACGACACGGATCGTCGCCCGCGTGCGCGGCGCACCACCGAGCGTGGCACCGGTCGTCCCGGTGGCGGCGAGCGCGACGAGGACCGCGACGACCGTCACCGCCACGCGGGCGGGCTCGGGGCTGAGGAGCATCGCGAGGAAGGGCAGCGCGGCACCGGTCGTGAAGGTCGCCGCCGACACCCACGCGGCACGCCACGGGCTGACCACCTCGTCCTCGGCATCGCGGAGCGCGACCGCTGCCCGTCGACGGCGCACCTCGGGTCGGACGAGCTCGTCGGCGACGGCGCTCGCGACGGCCGGGTCGACGCCGAGGCTCCGGTAGTGGGCGGCGATCGTGCCGGCGTCCTCCGACTCCGCCTCGAGCTCGGCCTGGTGGGCGGCCTGGCCGGTGCGCTGGGCGTCACGGGCACCACTGACGGACACGTACTCGCCGAGGGCCATCGAGACCGCTCCGCCGACGAGGGCTGCGGTGCCCGCCGCGATGACCGGACCGGTCCCCGCGCCGGCTCCCGCGACGCCGACGAGCACCGCCGCGACCGAGACGATGCCGTCGTTGGCCCCGAGCAGGCCGGCGCGCAGCCAGTTGAGCCGGGCGGCGCTCGTGGCGTCGCGGTCCGTGGAGGGCAGGACGAGGTCCGCAGCGGTCGACATGCGAGTCAGGATGCCACTCGTCGCGGGTCGGCGCCAGCATGGTGAGGCCACCCTGATCAGGGGTTTTCCGATGAGGGCAGCCTCACCTCACCGGTCTGTGGCGTGCGGGAAGCCGCATCGGCACCGCACCCTCGGCACCCGGGCGGAACGTGCGGGCGCCCGGGTGTCAGGATCGGCCCATGAGCGCGGGAATCAGGATCGACCACGTGGGCGTCACGGTGCCGGACATCGATGCCGCCACGGCGTTCTTCGAGGCGGCGTTCGACGCCGTCGTGCTGTACGACATGCGCTGCCGCACCGAGGAGCCGAACGCGACGGCCGAGGCGCACCGCTACCTGGGGATCCCGTCGACGATGGCACAGGGCGCGATGCGGATGCTCGCACTGCCGGACGGACCGGGGCTCGAGCTGTTCGAGTACCACGGACCGGACCAGCACCGTCCCGTGCACCCCGCGGACCTCGGGTGGCAGCACCTCGCGATGTACACGGACGACCTCGACGGCACGCTCGCCCGCATCGAGGCAGCCGGGGGCACCCGCAACTCGGACCCTCGGGACCTCCGCGGCCTCGAGGTCGGCGAGGGGAACCGGTTCGTGTACACCCGGACCCCGTGGGGCTCGACGCTCGAACTCGTCAGCTACCCGACGCCGCAGCCGTACCTGCTCGTCGCACCACGGGCGAAGTGGGCGCCGTGGCCGAGCGCGGCCGACGCGCTCCCCGCACCGCAGCCGGAGCCGGAGCCCCAACCGTCCTGACGGCTCAGTCGTCGACGCCGTCGGTGGCCCAGACCCGGGTCGGCCGACCGCTCAGTGCGTGCGCGAAGGGGTCGCCCACGGGACGGAACCCCGCGCTGCGGTACAGCCGGAGCGCCGGCGCGTTGTCGTCCAGCGCGTGCAGCAGGGCTCGGCGGTGGCCCGCGGCTCCGGCCTCGGCGACGGCTCCCAGCAGCAGGGACCGTCCGAGTCCGTGCCCCTGGGCCCGCGGGTCGACGGCGAGGAGCGAGAGGTAGGCCGCGTCCTCCGGGTCCCCCGGACGCCCCGTCCCCGGAGCGGTGACGAGCGCGAACCCGGCGATCGCCGCGGCCGCACCACGGTCCGGCTCCGTCGACGCCACGACGAGCGCGACGCGGGGCACCGCGAACTTCGACCGGGCGCGTTCCCGCACCGCGTCCGACTCGGGCACGCCGTCACGGGTGGCGACGGCGCGCGTCCACAGGTCGACGCACGCGGTGACCTCGTCCTCGACGGCGGCACGCACGACGAACGAGGACCCGATCACCCGTTCAGCGTACGGCTGCGGACTGCCCCACCCGGAACGACGCCCCGCGGTGCTCCGCCGGCAGCCGGTCACCGCGGCCGTGCAGCTTGTGCCGCAGCGATCCGGGCTCGTAGCCGTCGGGGTAGACGCCGCGGGCACGGAGCTCCGGCACGACGAACTCGATGACGTCCTCCCACGTCCCCGGGGTCACCGCGTAGGCGAGGTTGAACCCGTCGACGTCCGTCTGCTCCTGGATCTCGACGAGCCGGTCGGCGATGGTCGCCCCGCCGCCGACCGCGACCGGGCCGAGGCCGCCGATCGCCGTGTGCCGCGCGAGGTCCCGGATCGTCCACTTCGACCCGTCGGACCCGGTGGCCGCCGCGATGTTCGCCGCCGCGGACTGGATCGCGTTCGACTCGACGTCGCCGAGCGGCTCGTCGAGGTCCCACTGCGACAGGTCGACGCCCATCCAGCCGGAGTTGAGTACGAGCGCCCCGAGCTCCGAGGCGTAGGACAGGTAGTCCTCGTACTTGGCCTGGGCGAGCTCGTCGGTGGCGTCGGTGATGACGGTGAGCAACGTGTAGACGCGGGCGGCGTACCGGTCGCGACCAGCAGCCTCCAGGGCGTCACGGACCTTCCGCACGGTCGACGCGAGCTGCTCGACGGTCGGTGCGCCCACGAACACCGCCTCGGCGTTCTCGGCCGCGAACCGGATGCCGCGCGGTGAGGCCCCGGCCTGGTAGATCACGGGCGACCGCTGGACCGACGGCTCGGACAGGTGGATGCCCGGGACGTCGAAGTGCGTGCCGTGGTGCTCGATCGGGTGGACCTTCGCGGGGTCGGTGAAGACGCCGGTCTCGCGGTCCTCGACCACGGCGTCGTCCTCCCACGAGCCCTCCCACAGCTTGTAGAGGACCTCGAGGTACTCGTCGGCGACGTCGTACCGGTCGTCGTGCGAGAGCTGGTCGGTCTGCCCCATGTTCCGCGCCGCACTCGGCAGGTACCCGGTCACGACGTTCCAGCCGATGCGGCCCTTCGTGAGGTGGTCGAGCGTCGAGATGCGCCGGGCGAACGGGTACGGGTGCTCGTACGCGGTCCCCGCCGTGATCCCGAAGCCGAGGTGCTCGGTCACCGACGCCATCGCCGACACGAGCAGGATCGGGTCGTTCACGGGGACCTGCGACCCGGTGCGGAGCGCGGCCTCGTTCGAGTCGCCGTAGACGTCGTACGTCCCGAGCACGTCAGCGATGAAGATCCCGTCGAAGTTGCCCCGCTCGAGCAGCTGCGCGAGGTCGGTCCAGTACGACAGGTCGTTGTAGTGCCGGGACCGGTCCCGCGGGTGCCGCCAGAGCCCGGAGGACTGGTGCGCCACGCAGTTCATGTCGAAGGCGTTGAACCGGATCTGACGGTGCTCGCTGCTCGTGCTCACGGGCGTGACGGTACGTGCCGACCCGGGGCGGACGGCGGAAGGTGACGAACCGTGACGTGGGACTGCGGTCCAGGAGGGACGGTGCGGGCCCGCACCGTGCCTCCTGGACCGCAGACCGGTCGCGTCAGGAGCGCGTGGTCGCCTCGCGCGCGGCGGCCTCGGCCGCGACCCACGCGAGCATCCCGCACTTGACCCGCATGACGAACTTCGAGACGCCGTGGAACGCGACGAGGTCCTCGAGCACGTCCTCGTCGGGCTCGCCGGCACCGCGGGACCGCATCATCGTGCGGAACTCCTCGGTGAGCGTGAGCAGTTCGGGCACCGTGCGACCGACCGCCATGTCCGTGAGGACCGACGCCGACGCCATCGAGATCGAGCAGCCGTCGCCCTGCCACGCGAGACCGGCGATGCGGTCGGTGCCGGGCTCGAGGCGCACGCGCACGGTGATCTCGTCGCCGCAGGTGGGGTTGCGCTCGAAGTGCTCGGCGTCGGCGTCGGGTAGCTCGCCGTCGCCGTGTCGGGCCTTCGCGTGGTCGAGGATGACCTGCTGGTAGAGGGAGTCGAGGGCGCTCATGCGGTCGCTCCGAAGTAGTCGCGGACCTCGCCGACGGCCGTGAGGAACCGGTCGACGTCCTGCTCGGTCGTGTAGATGTACGTGCTCGCACGGCTGGTGGCGACGAGGCCGAGCCGACGGTGCAGCGGTTGGGCGCAGTGGTGGCCGGAGCGCACCGCGATGCCCTGCGCGTCGAGGTACTGCGAGACGTCGTGTGCGTGCACGCCGTCGACGTCGAACGACACGAGACCGGACCGCGGCACCCCGGCGGGCGGACCGACGACGTGGATGCCCGGGATCGCGGCGAGTCCGGTGAGCATGCGCTCGGCGAGGTGCTCCTCGTGCGCGCGGACCCGCTCCATGCCGATGCCCTGCAGGTAGCGGACCGCCTCGGCGAGCGCCACGGCCTGCGACACGGGCTGGGTGCCGGCCTCGAACCGCTCGGGTGCCGGCATGAAGTCGGTGTGCTCCATCGTCACCGTGGTGATCATCGATCCGCCGGTCCGGAACGGGGGCAGGGCGTCGAGCAGCTCGTGGCGGCCCCAGAGCACGCCGATGCCGTTCGGCCCGAGCATCTTGTGCCCGGAGAACGCCGCGAAGTCGACGCCGAGCGCCTGCACGTCGAGCGGCCGGTGCGGTGCGGACTGGCAGGCGTCGAGGACGACGAGGGCACCGTGCGCGTGGGCGGCTGCGACGACGGCCGACACCGGGGCGACCATGCCGGTGACGTTCGAGACGTGGGCGAAGGCGACGACCTTCGTGCGGTCGGAGACCAGGGCGACGGCGTCCTCGGCCGTCCAGGTGCCGTCGTCCGCGACGGGGACCCAGCGGAGCGTCGCACCGGTCAGCGCGGCGAGCTCCTGCCACGGGACGAGGTTGGCGTGGTGCTCGGCCTCGGTGACGAGGACCTCGTCGCCGGGTCCGATGCGGAAGCGCTCGGCGTCCGGTCCCCCACGGCCGCGGCTGGCGTTCGCGATGCCGTACGCCACGAGGTTGAGGGCGTCGGTGGCGTTCGCGGTCCACACGACCTCGGACGGTGACGCCGCCCCGACGAACCCGGCGACGGTGGCCCGGGCGTCCTCGTACGCGTCGGTGCTCAGCGCGGCGAGGGTGTGCGCGCCGCGGTGCACGGCGGCGTTGTCGTGCTCGAGGAAACGTCGTTCGGCGTCGAGCACCTGGCGGGGTCGTTCGGCGGTGGCCCCGGAGTCGAGGTAGGCGAGGGGGAACCCGTTCACCTCCTGCTGGAGGATCGGGAAGTCCCGTTTGATCGCCTCGACCTCGGACTCGGTGAGCGGTTGGTTGGGCGCCACGACAGTCACCACACAATGGTGGTCTGCTCGCGGCCCGGAGTCCAGTCGGACGGGTACCGCTGACGGCGAACGGCCCCGGACACGTGGTCCGGGGCCGTCCGTACGGTGCGCGGGAACCGCGTCACTCGTTGCCGATCTGCTTGTCCGCCGCGTCACGGGCGCCGTCGATCTTGTCGTCGTACTTGCCACCCGTGGCCTTCTTGACCGCGTCGGCGACACCGCCGAGCACCTTGTCGCTGATGTCCTCGGCCTTCTCGCTCTTCAGGGCGTCCTGGACCTTGTTGTCCTGCAGGAAGTCCTGGGCCTTCTTCGTGATGTCGTCGAACCCCGCCATCGGTTGCTCCTCGTCGCCGGTACGGAGCCCGGTGCCCCGTCGTGCGGCCGATCGTAGGCCCGTGGCCCGTCGGGTGTGCCGGATCGTGACGAAGTGTTCACACCATCTGCGCGCTGCGTCGGCGGGCGAGCACGTAGCCGACGGCGACCGACCCGGACACCGCCAGGAGCGAGGGGATGAGGATGTCGGTCCCCTGCTGGGTGAACTCGACGACGAGCACGAGGGCCGTGAAGGGCGCCCGCATCGTCGTCGCGAGGAAGGCCGCGGCGCCGATGAACGCGAACGCCGTGAGGCTCGGCCCGTCGGTCGGCCAGAGCAGCAGCCAGAGGCCACCGAGTCCGCCGCCGACCGCGGAGCCGATCGCGATCGACGGGGTGAGCGTGCCGCCGACGGCCCCCGCACCGATCGTGGCCGAGGTCGTGATCGTGCGGATGACCCCGAGCGCGAGCAGGAACAGGATCGGCGAGAGCCCGGCGACGGAGCCGTCCTCGAGCGAGGCGTTCATCGCGAGGACACCGAGCGCCCGCCCGTTGCCGAGGATCTCGGGGAAGGGCACGGCGATGAGTCCGACCATGGCGAAGACGACCGGCAGCACGACGATGAGCCGCCACCCCTTCGGCGCGAGGCCCTGCAGCCGGTTCGTGAGCTTCACGAAGCCGACGCCCGCGAACCCGAGGACGGGCCCGACGATCACCGCCCAGACGAGCAGCGACGGCGAGAGGTGCATCGCCGGCACGTGGTAGAGCACCTCGTCCGGGATCACGAGGCGTGCCACGAACGCCGCGACCGCGCTCGTCGCGAAGGCCGGCAGCGCGGTCGCGAAGGTGAGCTCGCCGAGCAGCACCTCGACCGCGAACAGGGCGCCCCCGAGCGGGACGTCGTAGACCGCGGCGAGGCCGGCGGCGGCACCGCAGGCGACGAGGATCTTCGTCTCGCGAGCGGTGAGCCCGGCCCGTGCGGTCACGAGCTGGGACAGCCACGCCCCGATCTCGCGCGGAGCCACTTCCTTGCCGATCGAGGCGCCGAGCCCCACGGCCAGGATCTGCACGCCCGCGTTCGCCACCGTCGCGAAGGCGGGCATCCGCTTCCCGCCGACGGCCGCGGGCACGGAGACGACCGGGCGGCCCCAGCGTCGGAGCGCCCACCAGGCGACGCCGGTCAGGAGGCCGGCGGCGACGAGGGCGAGGAAGCGGTTCAGGGCACTCGGTGCGTCTGCGGCCTCGAGGTGACCGCCGAACGGGTACCCGAACGCGACGAACTGGATGAGCTGCAGCGCGAGCCACACCGAGATGCCGGCGATGCCGCCTGCCACCCCCACCAGTCCGGTGACGACCGCGAGCTTGAGTGCCCAGACCGGGGTCGCACGTGTCGCGTGTCCAGGGTGCGGCATGACCGGAAGCCTAGCGGCACGTCGGCACCGCCCCCGCGACCGGGCGGACGCTGCCGGGCCGAGCCGCGCCTCCTGGGCGGTGGCCGCACCCGCTGCCGTCAGACGGCCGTGAGCCGGTACGGCACCACGCAGTCGGCCGGTACGAGCGGCGGCTGCAGGCCGACCGTCTCGAGCGCGCGCCCACGGAACACCCGGTCCCCCGACCACCACGGCGGCGGCACGATGCCGTGCCCGTCGCCGACCACGACCGGGTCGACCCGGTACGCGGTGTCCGGGTCGAGGTCGCGGAAGGTGACGCGGCCGGTACCCGACACCTCGGACCGGCCGGTGCTGACGAAGAAGAACAGCGCCTGCCGCTTGTCGGCGGCGACCGTGCCGGACACGAGCCGGGTCTCGTCGACCTCGTCGACGCGCACGAGGTCGCCGCCGTGCAGCAAGCCCCGCCACTCCTTGTGGAGCGCGATCCACTCGGCGAGCGCCGTCTCCTCGGCGTCCGTCGCCTGCGCGAGGTCCCACTCGATGCCGAAGTGCCCGACGATCGCGGTCCCGGCACGGAACGCCAGGTCGTGCACCCGGCCGGTCGTGTGGTTCCGGCCGCTCGCGACGTGGGAGCCGAGCAGCTCCGGGGGCAGGAGCTGCTGCGTCCACCGGTGCATCTGCTGCCGCTCGAGCGGATCGATGTCGTCCGACACCCAGACGCGGTCGGTGTGCTCGATCACGCCGAGGTCGACGCGGGCACCACCCGACGAGCACGACTCGATCTCGAGTGCCGGGAACCGCTCCTTCAGCGTCGCCATGAGCCGGTACGCCGCCAGGGTCTGCTCGTGGACCGCTGCGCCGCCGCCGGGGTGGCCCGCCTCGACGAGGTCGCGGTTGTGGTCCCACTTGACGTAGTCGACGCCGTACTCGCCGATGATCGCGGTCATCCGCTCGAGCAGGTACGCGAACGCCTCGGGGATCGCGAGGTTCAGCGCCTGCTGGTCCCGGGACCGGACCGGCAGGCGACCGTCCGCCTGCAGGATCCACTCCGGGTGGGCTCGGGCGAGGTCGCTGTCCTCGTTGACCATCTCGGGCTCGAACCACAGCCCGAACTGCATGCCGAGCGCCCGCACCCGGTCGACGATCGGACCGAGGCCGTCCGGCCAGACGTCCTCGTCCACGTACCAGTCGCCGAGGCCAGCGTGGTCGTCGCGACGGTGCCGGAACCACCCGTCGTCGAGCACGTACCGCTCGACCCCGAGCCGCGCGGCGCGCTCGGCGAGGTCGGTCAGCCGGGCGAGGTCGTGGTCGAAGTAGACCGCCTCCCAGACGTTGAGCGTCACCGGGCGTGGCGTCCTCGGGTGCTGCGGGCGGCTGCGGAGCCACCGGTGGAAGCGGCGGGCCTGGTCGTCGAGGCCGTCCCCGTACGCGGCGTACACCCACGGCCCCTCGTAGCTGTCCCCGGTGCCGAGGCGCACCTCGCCGGGGAGCAGGAGTTCGCCGCCCCCGACGACCTGGCGGCCGGTGGCGAGGCGTTCCGCGAGGTGCCGGTGGTTGCCGCTCCACGCCGTGTGCACGCCCCAGACCTCGCCGTGGGCGAAGCCGAACCCGGGGACGCCGACGCTCAGGACCGTGGCGGCGTCGGCGCCCGTCCGGCCCTTCCGGCCCTCGCGCTCGTGGGTGCCGACGACGAGCTCGCGGCGCTGCGGGGTGCGTTCCTTGCCCCAGCGGCCGGCGAAGTCGAGGACCTCGCGGGCGTGCGACGGGACCGGGAGGGCCAGGGTGAGGTCGTCGACGGCGTAGGTGCCGGCGGCCGTGTTGGTGACGGCGGCGCGGGTGCGGACGAGGCCGGAGGGGAGCATCTCGACGGTGAGGCGGAGGGCGAGGCCGGCGGTGGCGTCCACGGCGTGGGCGGTGACGGTGGCGGTGGCGGGGGCGGGGGTGCCCGCGGTGCGGGTGCGGGGGCCCGCGGCGTCGGCGGCGCCGGCGGTGTCGGCGGCGCCGGTCACCTCGAGCTCGGTGACCGTGAACGCCGGGGACCAGTCGCGGCCGTCCCGGTGCCCGGACAGCCCCGGTCGCCCGGTCCACCCCCGGTGCGGCTCGGGCAGGATCGCCAACCGGACCGGCACGTCCGCCTCGTTCGGCGCGACCGGTGCCACGTCCGCCTCGGCCAGGGCGGCCAGCTCCGCGTCGTCGAGCGGACCGAGCGCCGCGCCCCAGTGCACCACCGCGGGCAGGGCTCGGTCGCGGCAGTCGAGGACGAGGGAGACGCCCCCGGCGGTCAGGTGGACGAGGTCGTGCGGCATGAGTGCTCCAGTCGGCGACGATGACGGCTCGACGAGTCTTGCGCTCTGGGAGCGCTCCCAGCAAGTCGACGCGCGCACGGCGTGTGCGGATGCACACGGATCCGGGTCAGAACCAGCGCTTGACCTTGAACACCACCCACAGGACCGCGGCGAACGCCACCATCGCGACGATCGCCAGCGGGTACCCCCACGTCCAGGAGAGCTCGGGCATGTGCGTGAAGTTCATGCCGTAGATCGCCGCGATGAGCGTCGGGGCGAAGAGGATCGCCGCCCAGCCCGAGATCTTCTTCGTGTCGTCGTTCTGCTTCTGCGCCGCGAGGGTCGAGTCGACCGTCAGCGCGTTCTGCAGCAGCTGCCGGAAGGTGTCCAGGCGCTCCACCGTGCGGATCGCGTGGTCGAGCACGTCGCGGAACCGGCGCTGCATCTCCACCGGGAGGTGGTACTTTTCCGCCCCGCGGTGCAGGTTCTCGATGATGTGGATGAGCGGTCGGGCCGCGCGCTGGAAGTCCACGACCTCGCCGAACAGCTCGTAGATGCGACGGGAGACCCCGGCCTCGCCCGCGAAGAGCTGGTCCTCGATCTGGTTGATGTCCTCCTCGAGGCCGTCGATCACCGGCACGTACCCGTCGACGATCGAGTCCATCAGCGCCCAGAGCTGCGCCTGCGGGCCCACGGTCACGAGTCCCGGTTTGCCGCTCATCCGTTGGAGTGCCCGCGGGACGGTCTGCTTGCCACGGGGGTCGGCCTTCACGACGACGAGGAAGAAGTCCTCCCCGACGAAGGCGTGCACCTCGCCGAACGCGACCTCCTCCTGCTGGTCGTTGTACAGCGCGGGCTTGAGGACGACGAAGAGCGTCGAGCCGTAGCGCTCGAGCTTCGGGCGCTGGTGCCCCTCGGCGGAGTCCTCGACCGCGAGTTCGTGCAGGCCGAGGGCGACCGCGACGTCGCCGAGCTCCTCGGCGTCGGGCTGGTGCAGCACGATGCACGCGCTCGCTCCCTGATCCTCGAGCATGCGGAAGGTGTCGTCGAGCGAGGGACTCGGGATCGGGGCGATCCGGTCGACGTAGACGGTGTTCAGTTCGACAGACACGTCACCACCGTACGCAGGGCGAGCGTGCGGGGGTCGGACGCGACCGACGTGCGGGCCAGGAGGCGCGGGTCGGGCCCGCACCGCGCCTCCAGTCCGGCCCGTCCCCCGTCTGCTGGACGTGCGCTGCGCGCCGGGCCCGGCCACGCGCCTACGGTGCAGGTCATCAGCATGCTGACGAAAGGGGCTGACATGAAGAGGATCTGGAAGCGGATCGCAGTCGCGGTGAGCGCGGTCGTCGCGGTGGTCGGCGCGTTCGTCGGCTCGGGAGCCGCTGGCGGGACGCCGATCCAGGACGCTGCCGGCGGAGCACTGTCGGCCTCGTCGACGGCGATCGCGCCGGACGGGCCGGCGTTCTCGATCTGGAGCGTCATCTACGTCGGGCTGCTCGCCTACGCGATCCGCCAGTGCTTCCGCACCGCCGACGACGACCGGCACGCGCGGCTGACCGTGCCTGCGGTGCTCTCGCTCCTGCTCAACGCGGCGTGGATCCTGAGCGTGCAGTTCGGGTTCCTGTGGCTGAGCGAGCCGATCATCGTCGCGCTGCTCGCCGTGCTGGTGTGGACGTTCGTGCTGCTGCGGCGGTCGGGGCCCTCCGGGATCGTCGAGGCGATCGTCACCGACGGCACGTTCGGGCTCTACCTGGGGTGGGTGTGCGTCGCGACGGCGGCGAACACGGCCGCGGTGCTGACGGCCGCGGGCTTCCGGGGCTTCGGGCTGTCGCTGGACGTCTGGGGCGTGGTGATCGCGCTCGTGGCCGGGCTCGTCGGGGTGCTCCTCGCGGTGTGGGGCCGGGGGCGCCTGGCGCCGACGGCGTCGCTCGCGTGGGGGTTGGCGTGGGTCGCGGTCGCTCGGCTCGACGGGCCGCTCGTGTCGACGCCGACCGCCGTCGCGGCGGTGGTGGCCGCGGCTGCGGCGGTCGTCGTGACGCTCGTGGTGCGGGCTCGCGCGGGGTGGCGCGGCGCGGCTGCGCCGGCGCGCGTCGCGGCCGCCTGAGCGGCGGCGCTGGCGGCCGCGCTGGCGGCCGCGCTGGCGGCGCCTCGCCGCGCTTGGTGGCGGCAAAGCGACACCGCCCACGCATCCGGCACCGTCTAGCCCGCGAAAGCGACAGATTCCCGCCGGCATCCGGCGGGAATCTGTCGCTTTCGCGGGACGGCGTGCGGCCGCGCGCGCCCGCGCCGCGGCGCGGCGCGCGGCCGCGCTCAGCGCGCGGCGGCCGCCAGGCCGTGCGCCGCCGCCACGGCGACGTTCACGACCTGGCCCGCGTGCACGTTCACCCCGAGCGCCAGGGCCGGGTCGGCAGCGGTCGCCGCCTCCCACCCCTGGTTCGCGATCGCCACGGCGTAGGGCAGCGTCGCGTTCGTCAGCGAGATCGTCGAGGTGCGCGGCACCGCTCCCGGCATGTTCGCCACGCAGTAGAAGACGGTGTCGTGCACGGCGAACGTCGGGTCGTCGTGGGTGGTCGGGTGCGATCCCTCGAAGCACCCGCCCTGGTCGATCGCGATGTCGACGAGCACCGACCCGGGCTGCATGTCCGCCACCATGGCGTCGGTCACGAGCTTCGGCGCCGAGGCCCCGGGGATCAGCACCGACCCGATGACGAGGTCGGCCTCGCGCAGGGCCGAGGCGATCGCGTGCGCCGAGGACCGCAGCGTCGTGATGCGTCCGTCGAACCGGGCGTCCAGCGCACGCAGGCGCGGCAGGCTGATGTCGAACACGGTGACCTCGGCGCCGAGACCGAGCGCCATCGTCGCCGCGTGCTCGCCCGCGACCCCGCCGCCGATCACGACGACGCGGCCCTTCGGGGTGCCGGGCACGCCGCCGAGCAGGAGCCCGCGCCCGCCGTTCGCCCGCATCAGGTGGTTCGCGCCGACCTGCGCCGACAACCGCCCGGCGATCTCGGACATCGGCGACAGCAGGGGCAGCGACCGGTCCGGCAGCTGCACGGTCTCGTACGCGATGGCCGTCGCCCCGGACTCGACCAGCGCGTCGGTCAGCGGCCGGTCCGCGGCGAGGTGCAGGTAGGTGAACAGGACCTGCCCTGGTCGGATCGAGGCGTACTCGGCGGCGACCGGCTCCTTGACCTTCAGGATCATCTCGGCGCGCGCCCACACCTCGGCGGCCGTCGGGACGATGGTGGCCCCGGCCGCGGCGTACTCGGCGTCCGGGAAGGACGACCCGTCACCGGCTCCGGACTGCACGAGCACCTCGTGTCCGTGCAGCGCCAGCTCGGCGACACCGGCGGGTGTCGCGGCGACGCGGAACTCGTTGTTCTTGACTTCGGTGGGGACGCCGATCAGCATCACTGACTCCTTCGTGGGCGGTGCGCGTTCGACACCCACGATGCGCCGAGGTTCGTTACAGGACTGTTTCGGCCGAACATCTGAGCAATGTGGCCCAGTTCCGTGTGCCGAGATTCGGCGTCAGAACACCTTGCCCGGGTTGAGGATCCCCGCGGGGTCGAACACCCGTCGGATCCCCCGCTGCAGCTCGAGCACGTCGTCGCCGAGCTCGTCGCCGATCCACCGCCGCTTGAGCACCCCCACGCCGTGCTCCCCCGTCAGCGTCCCGCCGAGCTCGATCGCCGCCCGGAACATCGCGTCGGCCGCGTCCCACACGTGCTGCGGCACCTCGTCGCCCTCGAACACGAAGTTCGGGTGCAGGTTGCCGTCCCCGGCGTGCGCGACGGTGGGGATCGCGATGCCGTACTGCTGCCCGATGGCCTCGACGCGCGCGAACATCTCGGCGAGCCGACTGCGCGGCACCGCGACGTCCTCGATGAGGACCCGACCACGCGCCTCCATGGCGGGGTGGAACGACCGGCGGATCGTCAGCAGGCGGTCGCGTTCCGCCGCCGACCCGGCCAGGTGCACGGTCCCGCCCTCGGCCTGGAGGCGCGGCACGGCTCCCAGCGCCGCCTCCGTCGCACCCGGCCCGTCGTACTCCACGAGGAGGAATACCCCGCCCGCCGCGGTGCTCCCCACCGTCTCGGCGATCACCTGCGGCCCGAGGTGGGCCGCGATCCCCTCGAGTGCGGCGGCGTCGAGCAGCTCGACTGTCGACGGACGCTCCGCCCCGGCGACGACGGACGCCGCGGCGCGGGCGGCGGCCTCGACGGTCGGGTAGACGGCACCGAGGGTGGCCGGCTCCCCCGCCGGGATCGGCACGAGCCGGACGGTCGCGCCGACGATCACCCCGAGCGTGCCCTCCGACCCGACGAGCAGCGCCGTGAGGTCGAGGCCGGTGACGCCCTTGACGGTGCGGTGCCCGGTGGCGACGAGCCGCCCGTCCGCGAGCACGACGTCGAGGCCGAGCACCGCTTCTCTGGTGACGCCGTACTTCACGCACCGCAGGCCGCCGGCGTTCGTGGCGATGTTCCCGCCGACGCTCGCGATGGCCGCACTCGCCGGGTCCGGCGCGAACCGCAGGCCGTGTTCGGCGACGGCCGCGTTCAGGTCGCCGTTCAGCACGCCGGGCTCCACCACCGCGTACTCGTCCTCCGTCGAGACCGAGACGATGCGGTCCATGCGCGCCACGCTCAGGACGACGGTGCCCTCGGTGCCGTTCGCCCCGCCCGCGAGCCCGGTGCCCGCGCCACGCGGGACGACCGGGACGCCGAGCCCGGAGCACGTCCGGAGGGTCGCCTGCACGTGCTCGACCGTCCGGGCCTCGACCACGGCGACGGGCCCACCCGGGGCGATCCAGCCGGACTTGTCCGTCCGTGCCGCGTCGAGCACACCGCGCTCCGTCCGGACGACCACGCCGTCCGGGTCGGCGAGCGCGGAACGGAGGGCGGTGACGACGGTGTCCATCCCGCCACGCTACCGAGCGCGGAGGGACTCGCTCGGCAGTTCCCCGAACCGTGCCCGGTACGTGGCCGAGAAGCGCCCGAGGTGCCCGAAGCCCCACGCCCGGGCGATGTCGGCGACCGAGGTGTCGTCACGGTCGCCGCGCAGCAGGTCGGCACGGGCACCGTCGAGCCGAACGCCGCGGAGCAGGTCGCCCGGCGTCTGGTCGAGGTGTCGGCGGAGGGACTGCTGCAGGCCGCGCGGGCTGAGCCCCGCCGCCGCGGCGATCTCCGGCGTCCCGATCGCGTCGCGCGCGTGCTCGTGGACGTACTCGAGCGCACGGCGGACCCGCTCGTGCTCGGGCCCGCTGCCGGTGACCGTCGTGCGCCAGCGGCTCCGCTCGGGGAAGGCCGCGACCGCCGCGGTGGCGAACGCCTCGGCGATGTCACGCCGGGCGACCGCGGTGAGCTCGTGCCCGACGTCCAGCCAGGTCGACGAGTACGCCCGCACGACCGACTGCCACGCCCGCATGCCGTCGGCGGTCGGGCGGCGGAGCGCTTCGAACGCGAAGTCGTCCTCACCGACGACCGAGCGGAGGAAGCCCGCGTCGAGGTGCACGAGGTTGAGGCCGATGTCGCGGTGGTGCAGCTCGTACGTGTCGGCGAAGGGCAGCACGACCGGGACGCCCGGTTCGAGCTCGACGCTCGTGCCGCCGTACGTGATCGTGCTCGACCCGCTGCGCATCCAGGCGATCAGGAACGCGTCGTCGACCCGGCTGTCGCTCCGCAGGTCGACCAGGAAGCGCGAGGACCGGAGCGACAACAGCTCGTCGCCCACGCCGGCGAAGTCCCAGCGGGTGTCGCGGTGGGTCCGCCGGACCGCGGGCGAGCGGAAGTCGTAGTCCCCGGTGAAGAAGGCGAGCGCCTGGTCGACGTCGGTGCCCGCGATCCGCCGCGAGTACCGCGTGTCCCCGACGCTGCAGGCGCCACTGGAGTGGCGGGTGTCCATCGTGGCAACCATGGTCGAGAACCTACGGGGCACCACCGACAATCGGGACCGAACCCCGGGGTCAGGGCTGCAGGATCGCCTGCCCGACGCTCTCGTCGAGGATGAGGTCGGTGATCAACCCGGCGGCGAGGGCACCCTTCAGCGACGCGGCCTTCGAGCGTCCGGCCACGACGCAGACCCGGCGCGGCGCACGCTTGATCGTGTCGAGGTCCGGAGCCCCGGCTCGGGCGTTCACCCCGATGTCCTTCCACGAGCCGTCCGCGCGGTAGAACACCGTCGAGACGTCACCGACGACCTGGGCCTTGGTCAGCTCGTCGCGGTCGGACGGGTCGAGGTACCCGCCGGAGTACACGTGCGAGGGCACCGGGGCCTGGGGTGCTCCGACACCGAAGACGACGAGGTCCATCCGCTCGTGCAGGTCGAGTACCCGGCGGATCGAACGCTCCCGGAAGAGCGCCTGCTTCGTGGCCGGGTCGTCGAAGAACGCCGGGACCGGGAACTGCTGCACGAACGCGCCGTACGCCTCGCCGAACCGCCGCAGGATCTCGGACGCGTAGACGATGCCCGTCGTCCGGGTGTTCGCGGCGCCGTTGATCTGCACCACCGTGGAGCCGTGCGTGGTCTTCGGCACGAGGTAGCGGCTCACCGCGCTGACGGTCGAGCCCCACGAGATCCCGATCACCATGTTCGACTCGACGTACTGCGTCAGGATGCGCGCAGCGGACAGGGCGACGCGTTCGAGTCGGTCGACGTCGCTCGTGTGGTCCGGCACCGGCACGACGTGTGCGTGCACCCCGAAGCGCGATCGGATGCTCCGGCTGAGCGCCGCGGCCTGGTCGAGGGGCGAGCGGATCTGGATGTCGACGAGTCCGGTGTCCCGCGCGTACTTCAGCAGGCGGGAGACCGACGACCGCGAGGTGCCGAGCTCGTCGGCGATCGCGTCCATCGTCAGGTCCTGCAGGTAGTACAGATGCGCGGCGCGCAGCGCCTGCTGCGTGCGCATGGGCTGCGCTGCGTCACTCATGGGAACCGAGCATGCACGGACGTGCACGGCCTCTGCAACCCCTGTCGTGCCTCCCGACCCTCGATCGCCCCGTCCGGACACGTGTGCTGCACGTTCGTGCACGCGAGTTGCCCGCCTTCTCACGGAGGCGCACGATCGATGTCGAACCACCACGGAACCCACGAAGGAAGCGACGCAGCAATGTCGAAGAAGACGCAGCCCCGGAACACGGTGAACGCGCTCACGGAGCGCCCGAACGCACAGGTCCTCGTGGTCGGTGGCGGCATCAACGGCATCGCCACCTTCCGCGACCTCGCCCTGCAGGGGGTCGACGTGGCCCTCGTCGAGCGCGGCGACTACGCCTCGGGCGCGTCCGCCGCGTCGAGCCACATGATCCACGGCGGCATCCGGTACCTCGAGAACGGCGAGTTCCGCCTCGTCCGCGAGAGCGTGCAGGAGCGCAACGGCCTCATCCGCATCGCCCCGCACTACGTCAAGCCGCTGCAGACCACGATGCCGATCTTCTCGACCTTCTCGGGCATCATGAACGCCCCGCTGCGGATGCTCACGCACAAGCAGCGCTCGACGAAGGAGCGCGGTGCCGCGCTCATCAAGATCGGCATGACGATCTACGACTCCTTCTCGCGCGACGGCGGTTCGGTCCCGAAGCACCGCTTCCTCACGAAGAAGGCCGCGCTCGCGGACATGCCGGCGCTCAACAAGGACCTCAAGTACACGGGCACCTACTACGACGCCTCGGTGCACGAGCCGGAGCGCCTCGCGCTCGACGTGCTCAAGGACGGCCTCGCCGCGGGGACGGGCGAGGGCTCGGCGTCGACCGCCCGTGCGGTGAACTACGTCGAGGCCGCCGGGACCCGCGACGGTGGCGTCCTGCTCCGCGACCGTGAGACCGGCGAGGAGTTCGTCTTCACAGCGGACGTCGTCGTGAACGCGTCCGGCCCCTGGACCGACCTCACGAACCAGGCGTTCGGCGGCGAGACGAAGTTCATGGGCGGCACGAAGGGCTCCCACATCGTCGTCGACAACCCCGAGCTGCTCGAGGCGACGAAGGGCCGCGAGCTCTTCTTCGAGAACAACGACGGCCGCATCGTGCTCATCTACCCGCTCAAGGGCCGGGTGCTCATCGGCACGACCGACATCGACGCCGACCCGGCGAAGCCCGTCACCACCACCGACGAGGAGATCGACTACTTCTTCGGCCTGGTGGAGCACGTCTTCCCGCAGATCGCGCTCACCCGCGACCACATCGTCTACAGCTACTCCGGCATCCGCCCGCTCCCCCGTCACGAGGACACCGCCCCCGGCTTCGTCTCGCGTGACTACCGGATCGTGGACACCCCGATCGCCGGGCTGCCGCGGACCACGGTGCTGTCGCTCGTCGGCGGCAAGTGGACCACGTTCCGCGCCCTCGCCGCGCACCTCTCCACCGACGTCACGACGAAGCTCGGCATCACCCGGACGGTCGACACGACCGGCATGGCGATCGGCGGCGGCAAGGACTTCCCGACCACGGACGCCCAGCGCGCCCTGTGGATCAAGTCGCACCGCGACGGTCTCGACGCATCCGTCGTCGAGGGGCTGCTCGAGCGCTACGGCACCCGTGCCGCCGAGGTCGTCGACGTCCTGGTCGACGGACCGGTCGAGCCCCTCGAGTCGGACCCGGCGCTGACCCGCGCCGAGGTCGCGTACTTCGCGGAGCACGAGCAGGCCGTGCACCTGGTCGACGTGGTGCTGCGCCGCACGAACCTCGCGTTCGTGGGCGGCGTCACGATCGACCTGCTCGACGAGCTGGCCGACGTGCTCGCCGGGTCGCTCGGCTGGACGCCCGAGGAGCGTGCGGACGAGGTCCAGCAGACGCTCGACGTCCTGCGCGAAGCGCACCGGGTGATCGTGCCGCTGACGTCCGCCTCGCAGCTCGCGTAACGGTCGTCGCTTCGGACTGGAGGCGCGGGGGGGGGGGGGGGGCGCCCCCCCCCCCGCGGGGGGGGTGGGGGCGGGGCGCCAGCGCCGGGGGGGGGGGGGGGGGCGGGGGGGGGGGGCGGGCCCCCCGCCCCCCCCCCGCCTCCCGTCTGTCTGCTGGTCGCGTCAGAACCGCTCGCCGGTCGGGTCCTGCGCCGTCCGGTCGATGAGCTGCTCGCCGCCGACGGGCTCGCCCTCCCAGTCGACGAGGCGCCAGCCGTCGTCGAACGACCCCTCGAGCTCGACGATCCCGGTGTTCTCGAGGTGGCGCTTCGTGCCGAAGTGGTCCGGCGTGTTGTCGGCCGCGGCACTCGCCCACGTCCGGATGGCCGCTCCGTGGCTGACCGCGGCCGCCACGTCGACGCCGGTCTCGAGGATCTGCCGGACCGCGTCGTCGTAGCGCGCGAAGAACTCGACGCCGCTCTCGGCACCGGGCATCCGGGTGGTGCGGTCCCCGAGCGACCAGCCGTGCACGGTCGAGATGTACGTCTGCACGGACACCTGGTCGCGCTTGCCCTGGGTGTCGCCGGCCTCGATCTCGCGGAGGCCCGGCAGCACCACCGGCTCGAGGCCGAGCGACGTGGCGAGGGGCGCCGCGGTGATCTGCGTGCGGACCATCGTCGAGACGAACAGCCGCTCGATCCCCCGGTCGGCGAGCGCTGCCGGCAGGGCGTCGGCCTGCTGCTGCCCGAGTTCGGTCAGGCCCGGTCCGGGGACGACGGCGTCGAGCACGCCGTTCACGTTCGCTGGGGTCTGGCCGTGGCGGATGAGCAGCAGTCGCATGGAGCCACCCTACGGAACGCCGGTGACGTCACCCCTGCCGGGTGTTCCACCGGGGGTTCTGCTTGTTGATGACGTAGACACGGCCGCGGCGGCGGACCACCTGCGACCCCGGGATCTTCTTGAGCGCCTTGAGCGAGTTGCGGACCTTCACGAGCGACCTCCTCCGTCGGTGTCCTCATTGTTGAGAACGATGATCATGTACATTAGCCGACATGCGTCCCGCCGCCATCACCCTCGTCTCCGCCCTGCACGACGTCGACGCCGACCGCGTGGCCGTCCGGCTCGCGACCGGTCACCGGATGCACGCGCCCGCGAACGCCGTCGCCGCGGTCCGAGCCGTCGCCGACCGGGCCGAGCACCTCGATCGCGTCTGCGGCCCGGATGCCGACCACGGACTCGTCGTCACGCTCCCGCCGGGTGCCGACACGCGTGCGGTGGGGATGATGCTCGCCAACGCCGCACGCGCGGAGACCGGCGACGACCGGGTGCTCCGCCACGTGGTGAGCGTGCTGCGCGCCGACGACGTGGCGCACCTGCTCTGGTCCGAGGTCGACGACGCGTTCGTCGCGGCCGACCGCGTGGCGTCGCTCGTCGAGTACGCCACGGTGATCGTCCTCGACCGGGTCGGCCCGGTGCCGCTGGAGCGCCGCCGCGGACTGCTCGCGCTGCTCCACCGGTTGGCCCCGCAGGCGGTCGTCGTGGCGCTCTCGGCGATCCGGAGCGCGGCCGACCTGCCCGCGTCGAACGGCGGGGCGGCGCGGGTCCTCGCCCAGGGAGCGGGGTGGATGCGGGCGCTCTCGGGCTCGGGCGGACGGGACCCGCGGGACGGCCTGGTCGCGCTGCGCTACCGGGAGCCGCTGCCGTTCCACCCCGGCCGCCTGGCGTCGGTGATCGAACGGGAGCTGGCCGCGGGGCGGAACGGCCGGGTGCTGCGGTCCCGGGGGTTCTTCCGGCTCGCCTCCCGGCCGGACCACGTCGGGTCGTGGTCGAGCCTCGGGGCGATGCTGGCACTCGACCCGACCGCGAACCCGTCGTGGGACGCGGACGCGCCGATCGGGCAGGCGCTCTGGTTCGTCGGCGAGCGGTTGGACGTGCCGGCGATCGAGCGGGCGCTGGACGGGGCGCTCCTCACCTCGGTCGAGCTGCTCGCGGGGCCGGAGGTGTGGCGCACCTGGGCCGACCCGTTCCCGGTGTGGCCGGCGCTCGACCCGTCGGAGGAGCACCGGCGCGAGTGACGCCCGCGGCGGGTGCGGGTGCGCGCTCGGTCAGTGCGCGCGCATCTTCCGACGAGACACGCGTCGATCGACTGGTGGAACGTCGCACCATGCGCAGGCATCAGGTGCATGCGCATCTTCCGACGAGACACGCGTCGATCGACTGGTGGAACGTCGCACCATGCGCACAGACAGACGCACGCACGGGAGGCGCGGCGCGGGTCGGACCCGCACCGCGCCTCCCGTCCGTGGTCGCGTCAGCGGGCCACGTCAGCGCACCGCGCTCATCTCCCGCTCGCGCGCACGGCGGGCAGCGTCCTCGGCGGCGAACGGCAGGTCCCCCAGGTCGAGGTTCGGGTTCGTGTCCTGCGTGAGGACGAGCTCGCGGGCTTCCTCAGCGGTCTCCACCGCCGGCATCGACCCCGGCAGCGGGCGCCGCGAGGACTCCTTCATGCAGAACACCCCGATCGCCCCGACGACGCTCATCGCCATCAGGAAGTACGCCGGCGCGAGCTCGTCGCCCGTCGCTGTGAGCAGGGCCTGCACGATGAGAGGCGTCGTCCCGCCGAACACCGCGATCGCGATGTTGTAGGCGAACCCCATGCCGCCGTACCGGGTCGACGTCGGGAACAGCGCCGGCAGCGAGGCCGCCTGGTTCGAGACCCACAGCGCCGTCATGAGCGCGAGGAGCCCGAGCCCGGCGAGCGTCGACCACTGCGCGCCGTGCCCGATCAGCAGGAACGCCGGCACGACGAGCACGACGGTGGTCGCGGCACCGATCCACATCACGACGCGACGGCCGAGCCTGTCGGACAGCTTGCCCGTGAGCGGGAGCATCACCGCGAGCAGCACGAGCACCGGGATGGTGAGCAGCGTGCCGTCGAGCGCCGAGTAGCCGAGCGAGTCGGTGAGGTACGTCGGCATGTACGAGGTCAGCGCGTACCCGACGGTGTTCGACGCGGCGACGAGCATCACGGCGATGACGATCGGGCGCCAGTGGTCGCGGACCATGACGAACACGTTCGCCGGGCGCTCCCCGGACAGCGAGGCACGGGTCTCGGACGCGGCCTCCTGCGCGGCCTGGGTGGCCTGGAACACCGGCGACTCCTCGATGCGCAGGCGGAAGTAGATCGCGACGACGCCGATCACCCCGGCGGCGAGGAACGGGAAGCGCCAGCCGTAGGCGGTCATCGCCTCCTCGCCCAGGGTGAGCTGCAGCACCGACACGACGGTGGCCCCGAGCGCGAAGCCCAGGTAGCTGCCGAAGTCGAGGATGCTGGCGAAGAAGCCGCGGCGGCGGTCCGGCGCGTACTCGGTCACGAACGTCGTCGCGCCGGCGTACTCACCGCCGGTCGAGAAGCCCTGCGCGAGCTTGAGCACGACGAGGACGATCGGCGCGAACACCCCGATCGTGGCGTAGGCGGGCAGCGCCCCGATGAGGAACGTGGACGCCGCCATCATGATGAGCGTCGTCGCGAGGACCTTCTGCCGCCCGATGCGGTCGCCGAGACGACCGAACACGATGCCGCCGAGCGGCCGGGCGATGTACGTCGCCGCGAAGACACCGAGGCTGAACAGGATCTGGACCGAGGGTTCGGCCGTGGGGAGGAAGACCTTCCCCATCGTGACGGCCAGGTAGCCGTAGACGCCGACGTCGTACCACTCCATGGTGTTGCCGACGACCATGCCGCTGACGGCACGGCGCATCATGCTCTTGTCGACCACGGTGACGTCGCTCTCGCGCAGGCGTCGGTGCGGTCGGGTGGGGGTACTGCTGGGATCGGAGCCCATGCATCTCTCCTCGAGGATCGGCGGGCCGACGGGTACCGGCCCGGGAACAGCGGACGACGTTACCGAGCAACCGAAATGTCATTGGCCGGTGATTCACAGGAACCGGCGTGTCACCCGAACGGGGGTCAGCGCCGATCGCCTCGGGCACGCGGATCGGGACGGACGGTAACGAGCACATAACATCCACTCATGGCGATCGAACCCGAGACGAAGAACTGGACGTGGGTCATCGAGTCCGCGTGCCCCGAGTGCGGCTACGACGGCAGTGCGGTCACGATCCGCGACGTCCCGGGGATCATCGACGCGAACACCTCGGCGTGGCCGGCGGTCCTCGACCGTGCGGACGTGCGCGACCGCCCCGACGACCACACCTGGTCGCCGCTCGAGTACGCCGCGCACGTGCGTGACGTCCACCGGAAGATGGCGGAGCGGCTGACGCTCATGCTCACCGAGGACGCCCCGACCTTCCCGAACTGGGACCAGGACGCCACGGCCGTCGAGGACCGCTACGGCGAGCAGGACCCCGCCACCGTCGTGCGGGAGCTCGGGGAGGCGGCGCACCGTGCTGCCCGGGCCTTCGACGACGTCCGGGAGGACCAGCTGGGACGCACCGGCCTCCGGTCCGACGGCAGCGCGTTCACCGTCGCCACGCTCGCCACCTACTACGCCCACGACCCGGTGCACCACCTGTGGGACGTGCGGCGCACGCAGTAGACGTACCGCCCGACGGCCTGGAGGCGCGGTGCGGGCCCGCACCGCGCCTCCGGGCCCACAGGTGGGGACCGCTCAGGCGAGCGCGTCCAGCAGGGCGCGCGCCGTGGCCGCGTCGGTGACCAGCTCGTTGACGAGTCGCCCGCGGACGGCGCCGACGATGCTCGACACCTTCGCGGCACCGACCGCGACGCCGATCGCGTGCGGGACGGCGGAGAGGACCTCGCGGGAGGTGCGCACCATCCGGTCGCTGCCCGGGAACTCGATCGCCGAGCCGTCCGCGGCGTAGAAGTTGAGGCAGACGTCGCCCGCCGCCTGGTCGAAGACGGCGTCCTCGACCGGGACACCCCGCGCGAGTGCGTCCCGGGTCGGGGTCGGCGCGCCGATGCCAAGGATGGCGCCCTTCGCCCGACCCCACAGGCCGACGACGTGCTGGAACGCGGGGTCCTCGTCCAGCGAGGACCGCATCGCCGGTGACGGCAGGGCCTGCGCGAACAGGAACGCCGGGATCGCGCCGGAGTGCTCGGCGGCGGCGCGGGTGATCTCGTTCGTCTGGAACCACGGCATCGGGTCGGCCTGCCCGCCGACCGTCGGGACGAGCTGCACGCCCGGCAGCTGCGGCATGCCGGCGTGTGCGACGTCGTACACCGTCCGACCCGACGACATGAGCACGGCGTCGCCCGGCACGAGCCCCATCCCCTCGACCGCGGCGGCGAGCGGGGCGGCGAGGTCGGCGCCGAGCGTGGCGGTGTGCGTCACGGCGGCGAGGTGCACGGCACGGAGTCCGAGCACCACCTGCAGCCGCTCGGCGAGCGCGACGGTCTCGTCCTGGAACGGGTCGACGACCTCGATCCGGACCAGGCCGGCCTTCCGTGCCTCGGCGACGAGCCGGCTGACCGTCGGACGGGACACCCCGAGGCGCGAGGCGATCTCCACCTGGGTGGCGTCCTCGAGGTAGTACATCCGCGCGGCCTGGTAGACGGTGTCGAGCGGGAAGCGGGTCCGGGCACCCTCGGCGGCGGGGTTCTCGGCGGACATGGGGCGATCGTAGCCCTGGCACGCGTCAGCGGATCGTGAACCCGCCGTCCACGCGGAGGTCGGCGCCGTTCACCATGGCGCTCGACTCCCCGGCGAGGAACAGGACGGCGGCGGCGATCTCGTCGGGTGTCGCGAACCGTCCGGTGGGGATCTCGTCCTGGTGGCGCACACCCTTCTCGTTCGCCCACGCCCCGCGGCCGAGGTCGGTCAGCACGACGGTCGGCGACACGGTGTTGACGGTGACGCCGCGTCCTCCCCACTCGAGCGCGAGCACGCGGGTGAGCCCGATGACGCCGGCCTTCGACGCGCAGTACGCCGCGTGGCCGTCGATGCCGACGTGCGCTGCCTGCGAGGCGATGTTCACGATCCGGCCGTACCCGGCGGCGAGCATGTGGCGCCCGACGGCCTGGGCGACCCGGTAGGTGCCGGTGAGGTTGACGTCGATGGTCGTGGCCCAGGCGCCGGGCTCGAGGTCCTCGGCGGGGGCGAGCAGCGCGACGCCGGCACAGTTCACGAGGACGTCGATCCGGCCGGCGGCACCGGTGACGGCGGCGACCGCGCGGGCCACCGACGTCTCGTCCGTGACGTCGCAGCCGAGGCCGAGGTGGACCGGTTCGCCGGCGGTCGGCAGCGCTGCCGCGGCGGCTGCTGCGCCGTCCGCCCGCACGTCGACGATGGCGACCCGAGCGCCGCGGGACGCGAGGGCAACGGCGATCGCGTTGCCGATGCCGGACGCCCCGCCCGTGACCACCGCCGTGCGGCCGCTGAAGTCGTTCGTCAGGTCGATCGTGTCCGGGCCCGGTCGGAGGGCTGCGGCGAAGTCGGTGGTCATGTTCGCTCCCTTGCGTTGCGCCGACCGTGCCAGAAATTGTGTTCTGGACAAACGTTCCGCGGGGTGTACAGTCGTCGCCGAAGCACCCCGACGAAGGAGCAGCTCATGTCGACGACGACCGAGAACGCGACCACCACGGCCGCGACGCCCACCGAGATCCCGACCACGATGCGCGCCGTCGTGGTCCACGGTCCCGAGGACTACCGCCTCGAGACCCGCCCCGTCCCGACCCCCGGACCCGGCGAACTCCTGCTCCGCACCGACGCCGTCGGCATCTGCGCGAGCGACCTGAAGTGCTACCACGGCGCCGCGAAGTTCTGGGGCGACGAGAACCGCCCCGCCTGGGCCGAGAAGGACCGGATCCCCGGACACGAGTTCGTCGGCACGATCGTCGCCGGTGACGACGCGGCCCTCACCAAGCGCGGGGTGTCCGTGGGTGACCGGATCGCCTGCGAGCAGATCGTGCCGTGCTGGGAGTGCCGCTACTGCCTCGAGGGCGCGTACTGGATGTGCAACGTGCACGACATGTTCGGCTTCAAGGGCTTCGACGGCGCGATGGCCGAGTACGTCCTGGTGCCGGCGAAGGCCCTGACCCACCCGGTGTCGAGCGCTCTCCCCGGGCAGGTCGCCGCGTTCGCCGAACCGCTCTCGTGCGCGTTCCACGCCGTCGAGCGGGGCGACATCAAGTTCGGCGACACGGTGGTGATCGCGGGCGCCGGGCCGATCGGGCTCTCCGCGATCGCCGGTGCCCGCCAGAAGAACCCGCTGCGGATCGTGGCGCTCGACGTCGTCGAGGACAAGCTCGAACTCGCCCGCAAGGTCGGTGCCGACATCACGATCAACATCGCCCAGGACGACGCGGTCGCCCGGGTCAAGGAACTCACCGACGGGTACGGCGCCGACGTCTACATCGAGGCGACCGGGCACCCGTCCGCGGTCCCGCAGGGACTCAACCTGCTCCGCAAGCTCGGCACGTTCGTCGAGTACTCGGTCTTCAAGGACAACGTGTCCGTCGACTGGTCGATCATCTCGGACGACAAGGAGCTCGACGTCCGCGGTGCCCACCTCGGCCCGCACACCTGGCCGGCGGCGATCAAGCTGCTCGAGGCCGAGACCCTGCCGATGTCGGAGATCTGCACGCACCAGTTCCCGCTCGAGCGCTTCCAGGAGGCCCTCGACCTCGTCGGCGACTCCGCGGGCGCGAGCGTCAAGGTCTCGATCATCCCGTCCCTGCAGGCCTGAGCCGCAGCCACCACAGGAGTCAGCAAGCATGTCAACGACGACACAGCGCGCCACCGGTGCGCCGACGATGCCCCGCACCGAGGGCCGGCTCGACAAGATGGGCATCCCCCGCCCGCTCGCCCTCGGCTTCCTCGCCGTCCTGGTCTTCATGACCGGCAACGGCGTCGAGTCGAACTTCATCACGCCGCACATGGTCGCGGTCCTCGGCTCCCCCGAGGCCACGGTCGCGACGATCGTCACGTTCTACAGCCTCGCCGCCCTGGTGGGGAGCTACGTCTCCGGCGCCCTCGCCGACCTGATCGGTCCGCGACGGGTGATGATCCTCGGGTTCGCCGTCTGGGTCGTGTTCGAGGTCCTGTTCCTCATCGCCCTCGGACTCGGCAGCGTGCCGTTCGCCGCCGTCGCCTACGCCATCCGCGGCTTCGGGTACCCGCTGTTCGCCTTCGCGTTCCTGGTCTGGGTGAACATCACGACGCCCGTGGAGCGCAACGGCTCGGCCGTCGGCTGGTTCTACGTCGCCTTCACCGGCGGCCTGCCCACGCTCGGCTCGCTCTTCGCGATCGGCGCCATCCCGGTGTTCGGCGGTGGCACGGCCGGTGAGACCGGCGCGATGATCGCCTCGATCGGCCTCGTCGTGATCGGGTTCCTCATCCTGCTGTTCGGGGTGCGCCTGCCGAACGGGTTCTCCCGTATCGCGCCGGGGGGCGAGAGCGCCTGGCGCGTGCTGACGAGCGGCATCCGCCTGACGGCCACGCGACCGAAGATCCTGATGGGCTTCCTCGTCCGTCTGATCAACACCGCGCCGGAGTTCGGCATGTTCGTCATCCTCCCGGCGGTGATCGCGAACGAGCGCGGTTGGGGCCAGAGCCGGTGGCTGCTCATGACGGTGTGCGTCTACGCGACGAACATCCTCGTGAACGCCCTGTTCGGCTGGGTCGGCGACAAGATCGGCTGGCAGCGCACCGTCAAGTGGTTCGGCATCGTCGGGTCCGCGCTCGGGCTCATCGCCTGGTGGTACGTCCCGCAGCTCGTCCCCGCCGGGTCCGACTGGGGCTACGTGCTCTCCGTCGTCGCCGGCTGCGTGTTCGGCTGCCTGCTCGCGGGCTTCGTCCCGATGGGCGCGATCATGCCGGCGCTCGCCCCCGAGCACAAGGGTGCCGCGATGGCGATGTACACCACCGCCGCCGGCGGAGCCGCGTTCCTCGGCACGGGCGTCGTCGCCGCGGTGCTCGCCCTGGGCGGTGGCGGCCAGGCCGTGACCTGGACGTTCGTCGGCCTGTACGCCTGCGCGTTCGTGATGATCCACTTCCTCAAGGTCCCGCAGGGAGACCGAGGACACTGAACCCCGGGCGACGGCGGCCGTCCCGCCGTCGCCCGGTGCACCACCCCCACTCGATGCGAAGGACAAGCACCATGACCACGATCCACGACGACCCGGAGGAGTTCGCCGAGGACCAGCTCGCGGGCTGGCTCGCCCTCTACGCCGACCGGGTCCGCGGCGTCCACGGCGGCGTCGTCGCCCTGCCGACCGAGGGCGCCGAGCCGCAGGTCGCGGTCGTCGTCGGCGGCGGTTCCGGCCACTACCCCGCGTTCTGCGGCGTGGTCGGGCCGGGGTTCGCCACCGGGGCCGTCGTCGGCAACATCTTCACCTCGCCGTCCACGGCGCAGGTCTACTCGGTCGCCAAGGCGGCGGACCAGGGGAAGGGCGTCGTGCTGTCGTTCGGCAACTACGCCGGCGACACGATGAACTTCGGGCTCGCGGCCGAGCGGCTGAACGCCGAGGGCATCGACACCCGCATCGTGGTCGTCACCGACGACATCGCCAGCGCCGAAGAGGCTTCGAAGCGCCGCGGCATCGCCGGTGACTTCTCGGTCTTCAAGGCCATGGGTGCCGCGGCGGCCGCCGGAGCCGACCTCGACGAGGTCGAGCGCATCGGCACCGCGTCCAACCGGGCGACGCGCACCATCGGCGTCGCGTTCTCCGGCTGCACGATGCCCGGCGCGACCGAGCCGCTGTTCACCGTCCCCGAGGGCCACCTCGGCCTCGGGCTCGGCATCCACGGCGAGCCGGGCATCGAGGACGTCCCGCTCCTCCGTGCGACCGAACTCGCGTCGCTCCTCGTCGAGCGGCTGCTCGCGGACCGCCCGGACGCCGCCGGCACCCGGGTCGCGCCGATCCTGAACGGTCTCGGCGACACCAAGTACGAGGAGCTCTTCCTGCTCTGGGGCCGTGTGCTCCCGCTCCTGCAGGACGCCGGGATCGAGGTCGTCGAACCCGAGGTCGGTGAACTCGTCACGAGCCTCGACATGGGCGGCTGCTCGCTCACCCTGCAGTGGCTCGACGACGAGCTCGAGACGCTGTGGAGGGCCGACGCGTACACGCCCGCGTACCGCAAGGTGGCGGCGCCGGTCGCGGCGCTCGTGCCGGCCGACGCCGTGGACGCAGCCGAGGACGAGGCGACGGTCGTGCCGGACGCGAGTGGCGCCTCCAGGCAGGCCGCGCAGACGGCGCGCGCCGCGATCGAGGCGATCGACGCGCTCCTGCGGGAGCACGAGGAGGAGCTCGGCCGCATCGACGCGGTCGCCGGGGACGGCGACCACGGACGCGGCATGGTGAAGGGGATCGGTGCGGCCCGCAAGGCGGTCGACCGGGCGGGCCAGGAGGCAGGGGTCGCCTTCGTCCTCGGACGCGCCGGTGACGCGTGGGCCGAGTTCGCGGGCGGCACCTCCGGGGTCCTGTGGGGTGCGGCGCTCGAGGCGTTCGGCCGGTCGCTCCGCGACGACCGCTCCGCGTACGAGGCGTCCGACGTCGTCGAGGCGGCGCAGGCGTTCGCGGACTCGATCGTGCACCTCGGCGGAGCGTCCCGCGGGGACAAGACGCTGCTCGACGCGCTGCTCCCGTTCGTCGACGAGCTGCGGAGCGGCGTCGAGGCTGGCACGCCGCTCACCGAGGCGTGGCAGGCTGCCGCGCAGGTCGCGGTCACGGAAGCCGCTGCGACCGCAGACCTCAAGCCGAAGGTCGGGCGTGCCCGGCCGCTGGCGGAGAAGAGCCTGGGGACACCCGACGCGGGTGCCACCTCGATGGGGATGATCCTCACGCGGGTCGGCGAGGTCCTCGCCACCCGTGCAGCAGACAAGGAAGGGACACACGCATGACGTACCGTCTCGTGGTCGGTTCGGACGACGCAGGGTTCGACTACAAGGAGATCATCAAGGCCGACCTGCTCGCCGATCCGCGGGTGGAGTCCGTGGTGGACGTGGGGGTCGACGCGGACGGGCACACCGCCTACCCGCACGTCGCCGTCGACGCCGCACGGCTCGTCGCGAACGGCGAGGCGGACCGGGCGATCCTGATCTGCGGCACCGGACTCGGCGTCGCGATCAGCGCGAACAAGGTCCCCGGCATCCGGGCCGTCACCGCGCACGACTCGTTCAGCGTCGAGCGCTCGATCCTGTCGAACGACGCCCAGGTCCTCTGCATGGGCCAGCGCGTCGTCGGCGTCGAGGTCGCCCGGCGCATGGCGAAGGAGTGGCTCGGCTACGAGTTCGACCGCTCGTCCGCGAGCGCGTCGAAGGTCGCGGCGATCTGCGAGTACGACGGCAGCGCGCCGGCGGGCGTGGACGCGTCCGCGTCCGCTTCCGCGTAGGGCGCTCGCGTAGGGCGCTCCGAACCACGAATCCGACATCGAACCGGCCGCCGAGCCTGGTTCGATGTCGGATTCGTGGTTCGTCAGTGCGTGCGACCGCGCGCCGCCAACCGGTGCACGACGGCCCTCGTCGCCTCGTACAGCTCGCGGTAGTCGCGGTAGCCCGGCTCGTACGCCGCCGTCGCCGCGGGATCGGGCTCGATGCGCGCGGCCGGCGGGTTCCACGCGGTGACGTCCACGTCCTCGACGAGCCCGGCCGCGAGGAACGCCGACCCGTAGCACGCACCGATCGTCACGCTCGGGACCGTCTGCGGCAGCCCGGTGACGTCCGAGACGATCGTCGGCCAGAGCCGTCCGAGCAGTCCGCCGCCGGCGCCGACGAGCTCGTGGACCTCGACCCCGGCCTCGCGCAGCACCTCGACGTTGTGCCGCACCGCGTAGGCCGTCGCCTCGAGCGTCGCCCGGTACAGGTCACCGCGGGTGTGCCGCACCGTGAGGCCCGCGATCACCCCGCGTGCGTCCGGGTCCGCGATCGGGGTCCGCTCGCCCGCGAAGTACGGCAGCATCAGCAGGCCGTTCGCCCCGATGCCGGCGCAGCGGGCCTCCTCGAGCATCGTCGACCACTCGCCGTCGACGAGCCGCCGGAGCCAGTCGGTGATCGCCCCGGAGGTCGCCATCCCACCGGCGACGCTCGGCTGCCCCGGACGGGTCCCGACGGTGGTCCACATCCCGGGCACCGAGACCGGCTCGTCGGTCGGCGCGATCATGAACATCGTCGTGCCGTACTGCAGGAACATCCGCCCGGGCACGGCGGCACCGACGCTCACGCCCTCGGCCCACGCGTCGATGGTCCCGGCCGTCACGGGGATGCCGACCGGGAGGCCCGTGGCCGCAGCCGCCGCGGCCGTCACGGTGCCGGCCCGGTCACCCGACCAGACCAGTCGCGGCATGGCGAGCCCCGGCGCGAGCCGTTCGCACCACGCGTCGATCCACGTGTCCTCGCGCACGTCGTAGAGCGGTGTGCACTGGCTCGCCGAGTGGTGGTCGAGGACGTACTCCCCCGTCAGCAGCTCCACCACGCGTGACGACGGCATCGTGAACCGCGCCGCACGCGCCCACACGTCGGGTTCGTGCCGGGCGACCCAGGCGAGCTTGACCCCGGCCGCCTGCGTGCTGAGGGCGGAGCCGCACCGGGAACGGATCGCCTCCTCGCCGCCGAGCTCTGCCGTCACGGCGGGGAGCATCTCGGCCGTCCGGGTGTCGACGCCGTACAGGATCGCGGGCCGCAGCGGTTCCCCGTCGTCGTCGGTGAGGAGCACGCACGGGCCGATGCCGCTCACGCCGACGGCCTCGACCTCGGCGTCCGGCACCCGCTCGAGCAGCTCACGGGTCAGGGCGGTGAACTCGTCCCACCACACCGCGGCGTCCATCTCGACGAGCCCCTGCTCCGGCCGGTCGACCTCGTGCCGTCGTCCGACCTCGGCGATCACGGTGCCGTCGAACCGCGTGAGCAGCGCCTTCGTGCTCGACGTCCCGATGTCCAGACCGAGCACCGCCCGCATGCCGCCTCCTTCGCCGCCACCGACCCGCGTCGGTCGCCCCCGAGTCTACGAACGCCCAGCCCACTGTCGGCGGGCCGACGTACCGTACTGCCGACTCCGAATGCTCCACCGAGGGGAAACCGATGAAGAAGTCAGCCTGGCTGCCCGCCGTCATCGCACCGGTCGTCGTCGCCGGCGCCGTCGCTGCGCCGATGATCGCGAACGCGTCGAGCGACCCGGTCGCGGGGACGAACCCGAGCGCGGCGGACGTCATCGCCAGCATCGCGGGGTCGTCCGACGCGAAGTACTCCGGCAAGCTCGTGCAGACGAGCGACCTCGGCCTGCCGGAGCTCCCGACCGGGTCCGGCGGCTCCTCGCTCGAGGGCGACGCCTCGGACGCGCTCGGCCTCCTCACCTCGTCGCACACCGCCCGCGTCTACGTCGACGGCTCCGACAAGCAGCGCGTCCAGCTGACGCAGCAGCTCGCCGAGCAGGACCTCGTCCGGAACGGGTCCGACGTCTGGACCTGGGACTCGAAGGAGCGCACGGCGACGCACGTCACCCTCCCGAAGGACGCCCGGACGCCGGAGTACGGCGCCGCGACGCCGTCCGACATCGCCAAGCAGGCGATCGACGCGATCACGCCGAGCACCACGGTGTCGAAGCCGAAGGACGTCCGGGTCGCCGGCCACGACGCCTGGCAGATCACCCTCACGCCGAAGTCGACGGGCACGCTCGTCGGGTCCGTGCGCCTGGCGGTCGACCAGCAGACCGGCCTCCCGCTGCGCGCCACGATCGAGGCGAAGGGCCAGTCCGACCCCGCCGTCGAGGTCGGCTTCACGAGCCTGCAGTACGGCGCGCCGGCCGCACGCCTGTTCGACTTCACGCCGCCCACGGGCGCGACGGTCGAGACGAAGGACCTCTCCGACGCGGCAGCCCACGGCACGGGCGACGCGCAGCACCGACACGGACGCACCGGCGACGAGCCGACGGTCACGGGGACGGGCTGGAGCACCATCGCCGAACTGCCGAAGGGCTCGGTCGACCAGACCGCGCTCGGCGACGACGCCAGCGGGCTGCTCGACCAGCTGACCCGTTCGGTCGACGGCGGTCGCGCGGTGCAGACCTCGCTCGTCTCGGTCTACCTCACCGACGACGGCCGGGTCCTCGCGGGCGCGGTCCCGGTGTCGGCGCTGGTCGCCGCAGCCGAGTGAGCACGCCCGACGCAGCCCTCGCGATCCGCACCACCGGCTTGGCGAAGGTCTTCCGCAAGCAGCGCGCGGTCGACGGGATCGACCTCGCCGTCCCGCGCGGCGCGGTGTTCGGCTTCCTCGGGCCGAACGGCTCCGGCAAGACGACGACGATCCGCATGCTCCTCGGGCTCTCCAGCGCGACGGGCGGCACGATCGAGGTGCTCGGCGAACCGATGCCGAAGGCCCTCCACGACGTCCTGCCGCGCGTCGGTGCCCTCGTCGAGGGTCCGGCGTTCTACCCGTACCTCTCCGGCCGCGCGAACCTGTTCCGGTTCGACGCCGCCGACCCCACCTCCGACCCACGGACCCGCAAGACCCGGGTGGCGAGCGCCCTCGATCGCGTCGGGCTCTCGCACGCGGCCGACAAGAAGGCGCACGCGTACTCGCTCGGCATGAAGCAGCGGCTCGGGCTCGCGAACGCTCTGCTCGCCCCGCGGGACCTCCTCGTGCTCGACGAACCGACGAACGGCCTCGACCCCCAGGGCACGCGCGAGGTCCGCAACCTCATCCGCTCCCTCGCCGACGACGGCACGACCGTGTTCGTCTCGAGCCACCTGCTCGCCGAGATCGAGCAGGTGTGCACGCACGCCGCCGTGATGCGGACCGGCAAGCTCGTCGCGCAGGGGCCGCTCGACGAGCTCCGCGCCGCCGGTGCCCGGACGGTCACGGTCCGGACGCCCGACCTCGGGCAGGCCGGCACCGTGCTGAGCCGTCTCGGCCTGACCCCGCGGCACGAGGGCGGTGCCGACGTCCTCGTGGCCGACCTGCCACCAGAGGTCCTGCCCGAGACCATCACGACCGAGCTCGTCCGCGCCGACGTCCGGGTGCGCGGGCTCACCGTCGGCGGCGGCACCCTCGAAGACCTCTTCGTCGCCCTCACCGGAGAGGGCTTCGATGTCGCAGCCTGACGCCGCCACCGTGCCGACGGACGACCCGCAGTCGCACGACGTCCGCGCCTCCCCGCGTCCCCGCCAGCGCCCCTTCGCACTCCTCGGCTCCGAGCTCGCCCTCGTCTTCCGACGCCGCCGCACGTGGGCGATGCTCGGGGCGCTCGCCCTCGTGCCGATCCTCATCGCCGTCGCCGTCCGGCTCACGACCGGCGACGACTCCGGCGGTCCCGCGTTCCTCGGCGACATCACGAACAACGGGCTGTTCGTGGCGTTCACCGCGCTGACCGTGTCGATCCCGCTGTTCCTGCCGCTCACCGTGGGCGTGGTCGCGGGTGACACCGTCGCGGGCGAGGCCAGCCACGGCACCATCCGCTACCTGCTCGTCGCGCCGACCGGCCGCGTGCGGTTCATCCTCGTCAAGTACGCGGGGACGGTGGCGTTCTGCCTCGCCGCGACGCTCCTCATCGTCCTGGTCGGGGCCGCGATCGGTGCCGTACTGTTCCCGATCGGCCCGGTGACCCTCCTCTCGGGCACGCAGGTCGACGGTTGGTCCTACGCCGGCCGAGCCGTGCTGCTCGCGCTCTACGTGACGCTGTCGATGCTCGGGCTGTCGGCGATCGGGCTGTTCGCCTCGACCCTGACGAGCGTGCCGGTCGGTGCGATGGCCGCGACGGTGGTGCTCGCCGGGGCGTCCCAGGTGCTCGACCAGCTCCCGCAGCTCGACTGGTTGCACCCGTACCTACTCTCGCACCAGTGGCTCGGGTTCGGCGACCTGCTCCGCGACCCGATCGCGTTCGACTCGTTCGGGTCGAACGCCGTGCTCCAGCTCGGCTACGTCGTCGTCTTCGGCGCGCTGGCGTACAGCCGGTTCACCACGAAGGACGTCCTGAGCTAGGCACTCGGGCTCGCCGACCCGCCCGCCATCGTCTCGGAGTCGCTCCCCCGCGCGTCCGCGTACCGGTCGCGCAGGTCCCGGGCCTTCTCCGAGCGGTACCAGTCCATGCGTGCACCGGTCTCGACGGTCTGCATCCCGATCACGACCTTGCCGCGGGACTTCATCTCGGCGAGGTCCTCGTACGCCTCGACGATGTACTCGAACGGGTAGAACCCGGAGATGAGCACCTGCACGCGACGGTCCTGCACGGCCTTCGCCAGGAGGGTCAGGAGTTCCCGGGTCTCCTCGTCCTCGGCCGGTGCCCGCAGGAACCGGATCTCGATGTCGCGTCGTGCCTCGGACGACACGAACCGCCCCGGTGCGACGCCGAGGCGTTCCGCGAGTTCCTCGGCCCGGCTCTCGCCGTGGTTGTCGATGAACGCGGTGATCGGGCGACCGTCCGCGATCGCACGGATGCGTTCTTCCTCGCCCTCGCCGTACACGACGGGCAGGGTGCCGATCTGGCGGAGGTAGTCGTGGTTGCGCGCACTGCCGAGCGCGATGACGGTCGCCCCGGCGTCGTGCGCGAGCTGGCACTCGATGTGCCCGACGCCGCCGGCCGCGGCGGTGATGACGACGGTGTCCTCCGGTCCGAGCTTGAGGCTGCGGACGACCGACACCGCGGTGCACCCGGCCAGGTAGAGGCCGCCGGCGACCTCCCAGCCGACGTGCTCCGGCTTCTTGATGACGGCAGCGCGCGGCACGACGAGCCAGGTGGCGTGCGACCCGCCGGTCGGCGCGTGCCCCATCACCTCGTCGCCGACGCGCAGGTCCTTGACCCCGTCGCCGCGCGCCCGGACGATGCCGGCGAAGTCGACGCCCTGACGAGCCGGGAACGTGAGCTCGATGTGGTCCTGGAGCTTGCCCTCCCGCAGGAACCGTTCGATGTGGTTGAGCCCCGCCGCGACGATCTCGACGACGATCTCGCCGGGACCCGCCTCCGGGCGTTCCTGCGGGACGAGCTCGACGACGTCGAAGTCGCCGTACCGGTCGTACTGCACTGCACTGCCGATCCGCATGGGGTGCTCCTTCGCTCCAGGTGTGCCACCGGCCTACTCGGAGTTCCCGACTGCAACCCGAACGCGCGGGGTACCGGCGTCCGCACACGACGGACGGGAGGGACGGTGCGGGCCCGCACCGTCCCTCCCGTCCGACGAACGGTGCGTCTACTGCCCGGTGGACGCCTCGATGACGCGCTCCACGGTGTCCGCGTCGAGCGCGAACGCGAGCGGGTCCGCGTCCGGCCGCGGCACGCGGACCGGGGTCGACCAGACCGAGCCGTCCTCGGCGACGTCGACGACGAGCGCTCCGGAGTCGACGTACGCGGACTCCTCGTCGTAGGCGCCGGTGACGTCGGTGTCGTTCGCGACACCGGGCGCGACGAGCACGGGCACGCCCGCGAGGGTCCCGGCGAAGTGGTGGTGGTAGTGCCCCGCGAGCACGACCCGGACGTCGGAGCCGCGGATCGCGTCGGCGAGCGCCTCCGGGTTGCGGAGTCGCAGGGCCTCGTGCAGCGCTGTCGGTGCCGGCAGCGGCGGGTGGTGCAGCACGACGACGGTGCCGTGCGGCGCGTGGTCGCCGGCGAGCGCGGCGCGGAGTCGTTCGAGCGACGCCTCGGCGATCTCGCCGTAGCCGACCCCGGGGACGCTCGTGTCGACCGTGACGATCCGCCGACCCGCGACGAGGGACTGCCCCCAGACCGGCACGGTCGGAGGGTGGTACTCCATGGTGTGCATGAGCGGCCGGCCGCCCTCGCCGAGGACGTGGCCGTTCGCGAGGACCTGTCGGAACCCCTCGCGGAGGTCGTGGTTGCCCGGGACGGTGACGAGCGCCGCACCGTGGCGTTCCGCCCAGCCGCCGACGCGCTCGAGCACCGCGGCGTACGACTCCGGAGTGCCGTCCTCGGAGACGTCGCCGGACACCACCACGAGCCCGATCCCCGGGACGCCGTCGACCCGGGCGAGCACACCCTCGAGGGCGGCGGTCGTGTCGACGGACCCCTGGTGCAGGGCACCGTCGCCCGTGAGGTGGGTGTCGGACAGGTGGAGGACGCGGAGGGTCCCGGCTGCGGGCTGCTGCATGGCCCCACGGTAGCGAGGGTGCCTTGCAGTCCCCGGTGCCCCGCGGACGTCGTTCAGTGAGCAGGAATGGTCGGGTCCGGCGACGGGACCCGACCATTCCTGCTCACGATGCGCCCGAAGCGAGCTGGTCCTCGAGGTTGAAGACCTCCGGCAGCACGCGTGCCGCCTGGTCCGCCCGCCCGGTCGCGCCGTCGAACAGGTCCTGCATGTGCGCCTCCCACGCGGCGGCCACCTCGGACGCGGCGAGCGACGCGTCGGCATCCGCCACCGAGTCCGTCTCGTAGTACCCGATGAGCAGGCCGTCGTCGTCGAGGAACAGCGAGTAGTTCCGACGTCCCGCGGCCGCGATCGCCCGCAGCATCGCCGGCCAGACCGCGGCGTGCCGCTCGCGGTAGGCGTCGAGGTGCTCGGTCCCCACCTGCAGGCGGAAGCAGACGCGGGTCACGTGATCCGCGCCTCCAGTGCCGTCCGGGAGGCGCGGATCACGCCGGTCCGCGTCGCTCACCGTGGCGTCCGCTCGTCTCGCGCACCCCGCAGCGTCTGCTGGCGCGCGGCGTGCTCCTCGGGCGTGCGGACCGTGCCGGTCGCGCTGGTGACGGTGCCGTAGCGTTCGGCCTCGATCTCCTCGAGGGTCTTGCCCTGCGTCCGCGGCGCCCAGATCGTCCCGACCAGGAACGACAGCGCGAGCAGGCCGAGGATGAGCCCGCCGAGTGCACGGAGCCCGATGTCGGAGAGCAGGAGCGGGAACCAGATGCTCAGCAGGCCGACCATGACCCGCGCGGCGAGGAACAGGACGCCCTGCGCGCTCGCGCGGTACCGGGTGGCGAACAGCTCGCTCGTCCAGAGCCCGTAGAAGGCCTGCGCGCCGATGCCCGACGAGATGCCCCACGCGATCGCGAAGAACAGCAGCGTGCCGAGGTTCGCGGGCGCGTAGATGAGGACGGCCCAGGCGACGACCGCGAGCGCGGCGCCGATCGCGTAGAGCAGCCTCCGGCTCATCCGGTCGGCGAAGCGCATGAACCCGAAGTACGTCGCGGCGACGGTGCAGCCCCACACGAGGATCTGCAGCCCGTACTGCTCGGTGACGCTCGTCACGCCGGTGGCGGAGTAGACGCGGGGCTGGAAGATGCCGGCCTGCCCGGCCACGGTGTTCCAGAGCGCGTAGACGCCGAACAGGAACAGCATCGCGGTGAGGTTCTTGCGGCGGCTGAACAGCTGGGTGAAGCCGTGGAAGAAGTTCGCGGAGCCGGTGGCCGCGCGCTCGTCCTTCCAGATCGTGGACTCGGGCAGGCCGCGTCGCAGCCACCACACGATCGCGGCGACGACGAACAGGTGCGCGAAGATCAGGCGGCTGCCGAGGAGCCCGAGCGGCGCGGCGGCGATGGCCAGGGCGAAGCCGACCATGGGGCCGATCGACCAGGCGAGCTGCGCGGTGCCGACGTGGGCCGCGCGCTTGTCGGCCGGGGCCTGCTCGGCGATGTAGGTCCAGCTCGCGGGGACGCCCGCGCCGACCGCGATGCCGGTGAGGATGAACCCGACGAGGAGCATGCCGTAGCTGCCGGCGAACACCGCGAGCAGGATCCCGAGCATGTACAGCAGCAGGTCGTAGGTGTAGATGAACTTCCGTCCGTAGCGGTCGCACAGGGGTCCGCCGATGATGGCGCCGGCCGCTGCGCCGAACGCGTTCGCGGACAGGCTGGCGAGGAGCCCGACCTGCAGGTCCCCGACGTGGAACTGCGCTTGCCAGAGGCTGAGGCTCGTGGCGATCGCGATGATCGACCCCGACTCGATGTAGTTCGACATGGCGACCGAGATCGTCGCCTTCCAGCCCGTGGTGTTGCGGGCTCCGATACGGACCGCCATTGGTCCTCCGTTCGCGTGTTCGTCAGTGAATCGTTTCAACGGTGCTGCGGAGACGGTACTCGTCGTTCGGCCGGAGGGCAAGTCGCTCCACCGGAACGCCCGCCCCGATGCCAGGATGACCCCATGGCAGTGAGCGTTCGGGACGTCGCAGCGCTCGCCGGCGTGTCACTCGGCACCGTCTCGAACGTGCTGAACCGTCCCGACAAGGTGGCACCGGGGACCGTCGAACGCGTGCAGTCCGCGATCGCCGAACTCGGGTTCGTCCGCAACGACTCCGCCCGCCAGCTCCGCGCCGGCCGCAGCTCGACCGTCGGGCTCATCGTGCTCGACGGCGGCAACCCGTTTTTCACCGACGTCGCCCGCGGCGCCGAGGACGCGGCCATGCAGAAGGGCCTGGCCGTCCTCGTCGGGAACTCCGACGAGTCGGTCGACCGCGAGCACACCTACGTCGACCTCTTCGAGGAGCGCCGCGTCGCCGGGCTCCTCATCTCCCCCGCCGGGGACGACCTCGGCCGCCTCGAGCGCCTGCGCGACCAGGGCACCGCCGTGGTCCTCGTGGACCGCCGTGCCGACGACGAGCACTTCGCGTCCGTCTCCGTCGACGACGTCGCCGGGGGCCGCATCGCCGTCACGCACCTCACCGCGATCGGGCGCCGGCGGATCGCCTTCGTCGGCGGCCCGTTCGGCATCCGGCAGGTCACCGACCGCCACTCCGGCGCGGTCGCCGCGGCCGAGGCGGCGGGTGCGGCACTCGAGGTGATCCCGACCACGTCGCTCTCCGTCCTCGAGGGTCGGCGCGTCGGCGAGGAGATCCAGGCCCGCCCGGCCGCCGACCGCCCGGACGCGGTGTTCGCGGCGAACGACCTGCTCGCCGTCGGCCTCGAACAGGCGTTCATCATGCGCGGGTCGATCCGGGTTCCGGAGGAGATCGCGATCGTCGGGTACGACGACATCGCGTTCGCCGAGGCCGCGGTCGTCCCGCTCACCTCGGTGCGGCAGCCGGCGCAGGACCTCGGGCGGCGGGCGATCGAACTGCTGCTCGCCCAGGTGGACCAGGGGCAGGGCACGGACCAGCTGCACGTGGAGTTCACGCCCGAGCTCGTCGTGCGGCAGTCCACCGTCGCCGAGCGCTGAGGTGCGCTGCGCGCTTCGCCGCGCGCCCGTGATCGTGCCGCCGGAGCGACAGGACACAGGCATGCCGTGGCGTCCGTGCCGGCAGAGCGACAAACCCCCGGCGACCGTTCGCGGCACACCGTCGCGTTCGCGGACCGGGCGGCGAGCCGCGTCGGACGGGAGGCGCGGGTCGGCGCCGCACCGCGCCTCCCGTCACGGCCGTCGCCGCGCTGGCGCGGTGCGCCGGGACCGGCTGGTGGGGCCCACCTCCCCGTCCGACGGATGGCCGGGAGGGAGCGCCGGTCCGCCGTCCTGTCCGGCGGATGGCCGGGAGGGCGCGCCGGTCCGCCTACGATCGGAGCATGGTGCATGTCCCCCGGCGCGACGGACCGCCGAGCGTGCACCACGTCGCCGCTCGGGCGGGCGTCTCGCTCGCGACGGTCTCGAACGTGCTGAACCACCCGGAACGCGTGGCGGACGCGACGGCTGCGCGGGTCCGTGCCGCGATCACCGACCTCGGGTACACGCCGAACCGCAACGCGCGGGCACTCGTCTCGGGGAGCACGCGGGCGATCGGGCTCGTCGTGATGTCCCTCCGCAACTCCCTGTTCAGCGACATGGTGAACGGTGCGCAGCTCGCCGCGCGCGAGCGTGGGCTGACCCTGCTCATCACGAGCAGCGAGGACGACCTGCAGGCGCAGGGTGAGCACCTCGCGTTCCTCGAGAGCGCACGTGTGTCGGGGATCCTGCTCGCCCCGATGACCCAGTCCCGCGAGCAGGTCGAGACCACGCGGCGGCACGGGCGACCGGTGGTCTACGTGAACTTCGAGCCGACCGAGGTCGATGCGTGCTCGGTGGTGGTGGACAACGAGCAAGCGGCGTTCCTCGCGACGGAGCACCTCATCGAACGCGGCTGCCGACGCATCGGGTTCGTCAGCGCCCGCGCGGAGCTGCAGCCCGTCGAACGTCGGCGGGCGGGGGTGCTCCGTGCGGTCGCCGCCCACCCCGAGGTCACGCTCGTCGACATCGACGCGGGGGACATCGATCCTCCCGGCGGGACCGACGCCGGTGCACGCATCGCCGCGATGCCGGCGGACGAGCGGCCGGACGGCATCCTCGGCGTGACGGACCTGCTGGCCATGGCGGTCGTGTCCGAACTGCGCGCGGCGGGGATCCGGGTGCCGGAGGACATCCCGGTGTCGGGCTGCGACCACAACTCCGTCGCGTGGGGTGGTGCCGTGCCGCTGACCTCGGTGACGATGCACGGGTCGGAGATGGGCGCGGCGGCGGTCGAGCTCATGCTGGCCGAGCTCGACGAGGACCCCGCGGAGCACGTGCACCGGACGGTCGTGCTCGGGAGCGAGCTCGTGCCGCGCGAGAGCACCCTCGGGCGGGCGGGGGCGGCCGAGGCGGCTGCCCGGACGGCGCCGAGCGACCCGAGGCGCACCGAGGCCTGACGGGCGCGCGAGGCGCTCGGCGCTCCCGAGTCTCGCGGTGGCGGACAGTTTCGCGGGCGCGGAGCCGCGAAAGTGTCCGCCGAGGCGAGTCTCGCGCGGCGGCCCGCGCGCGCGAAACCTCGGGACCGCCCGCCCGCCGCGCCCCGAACGCGCCGCCAAAGCGACAGTTCACAGGACGGCTCCGCGCTCGACCCCGCCGAAGCGACACATTCCCACGCGGGTTCGGCGGCACGGTGTCGCTTTGCCGCCAGCGCAGCCGCGCCCGCACCGCCCGCCCGCCCAGCGCGCCCCGCCCGCCGGGGCCGCCCCGCGCCTCCCGGCTCCCACGGCCGGCGGGACCGCCCACTTGCGTAACGAATCAGGATCGGTGATTGACACGCTTCAATCCGCATGGTTCCATTCCGATTGAAACGTTCTAAACAGCACCACCGGGAACCGCATCGGCGCGGTGACCGGGTCCGTTTCACCCGGGTTCCCCCAGTCCCGGGCCTTACGAGGAGGTAAGGAATGTCAGCTCGTCCCCTGACCACCAGGTTGCTCGCCATCGGCGGCGCCGCGGTCCTCATCGGCAGCCTGGCCGCGTGCTCGTCGGGCGGCTCCGCCGACACCGGCAGCGGCGGCGGCAAGGTCACGATCACGTACCTCGCCGACAACGCCGAGGCCACCGCCGCCACCGCGAAGCCGCTCATCGCCGCGTTCGAGAAGGCGAACCCCGACATCACCGTCAAGTTCGACACGAAGCCGCAGGGCACCGACGGCGACAACCTGGTGAAGACCCGGCTGTCGACCGGCGAGATGGCCGACGTCTTCAACTACAACTCCGGCTCGCTCATGCAGGCGCTCAACCCGGACAACACCCTCGTCGACCTCTCGAAGGAGAGCTGGGCGAAGGACGTCGACCCGCAGTTCACCAAGGTCGTCAGCACCGACAAGGGCATGTACGGCGCACCGTTCGGCACCAGCTTCGGCGGCGCCGTCCTCTACAACAAGAAGGTCTACGCGGACCTCGGCCTGAGCGTCCCGACCACGTGGTCGGACTTCATCAGCAACAGCGAGAAGATCAAGGACGCCGGCATCGCGCCGATCATCCAGACCTACGGCGACACCTGGACCAGCCAGCTGTTCGTCCTCGGCGACTTCGCGAACATCACCGCGCAGCAGAAGAACTGGGCGACGCAGTACACGAAGCACAAGGAGTCCTACGCGGAGCAGCCGGCACTGGCCGGGTTCCAGCACCTCCAGGAGGGCAAGGACAAGGACCTCTACAACGAGGACTACGCGTCCGCCACGCAGGCGAACGGCCTGAAGATGCTCGCCGAGGGCAAGGGCGCCCAGTACCCGATGCTGACCAACGCGATCTCGGCGATCCAGCAGGACTCGCCCGACGCGGTGAACGACATCGGTGCCTTCGCCCTCCCGGCGGAGAACGCGGACGACACGAACCTCACCATCTGGGAGCCGAACGGCCTCTACATCCCGAAGACGACCACGGGTGACGAGCTCGCGGCCGCCAAGAAGTTCGTCGCCTTCGCGAACTCGTCCGAGGGCTGCAAGGTGCAGAACGACACCGGCACCCCCGGTGGCCCGTACGTCATCTCGACCTGCACCCTGCCCGACTCCGTCCCGCCGATGATCGGCGACCTGCAGAAGTACCTCGACGACGGCAAGGCGAGCCCGGCACTCGAGTTCCTCTCCCCGATCAAGGGCCCGAACCTCGAGAAGATCTGCGTGCAGGTCGGCTCGGGCATCACGAACGCGGCGAAGGGCGCTGACCAGTACGACGACGACGTCGTCCAGCAGGCCCAGCAGCTCGGCATCAAGGGCTGGTGATCCGGTGACCGCGACCCTCACGACGGCGGTGGCCCCGCCGCAGACCACGAAGGCAGGCCCCGGGCCGGCACGGCGCCGCATGCGCTCGTTCTACCCGGCCTGGTTCTTCATCCCGGCGATCGCGCTCTACGTCGTGTTCTTCGCGGTCCCGACCTTCGCGGGGTTCTACTTCTCGCTCACCCGCTGGACGCTGTTCGACCAGACCTTCATCGGCTTCGACAACTTCGTCCGGTTCTTCCAGGACCCGCAGCTCGTCTCCGGGTTCGTGCACACGTTCGAGTACGGGTTCGTGACGAGCGCGGCGAAGGTGGTCCTCGGACTCGCCCTCGCCCTGCTCCTCACGAGCCCCGTGCTCGGGCGCGGGTACCTCCGAGCGGTGGTGTTCTTCCCCGTGCTGGTGTCGACCATCGGCATCGGCATCACGTTCAAGGCGCTGATGGACCCCTTCCACGGGATCATCAACGGCGCCCTCGGGGCGGTCGGCCTCCCCACTCCGGGGTGGCTGACCGACCCGGCCCTCGCCCTCTGGAGCGTCGCCGCGGTGGACGTCTGGAAGGGCGTCGGCATCGCGACGCTCATCTTCATCGCCGGCATCGTGGCGATCCCGCAGGAGTACTTCGAGGCCGCCCGGGTCGACGGCGCCAGCGCGTGGACGATCTTCAAGAACATCACGCTGCCGCTGTCCCGCCCGGCGATGGGGACGGTCATCATCCTGTCGCTCATCGGCGGCCTGCGGTCGTTCGACCTCATCTGGGCGATGACCGGCGGCGGCCCCGGCTTCACGAGCGACGTCATCGCGAGCGTGATCTACAAGCAGTACCAGGCCGGGTTCTACGGGCTGTCGACCGCCGGCAACGTCGTGTTGTTCATCGTGGTCACGGCGATCATGGTCCCGATCTCCTGGCTCATCAACCGCAAGGAGGCGGACCTGTGACCGCGATCACCACCGGCCGACGCGCCGGCGCCGCGAAGACGCCCACCCCGCGCCGACGGAGCCCGCACACCGCACGCAAGTGGGTCATCGGCATCGTCGCGATCGTCGTCAGCTTCGTGGTCTTCCTCGTGCCGTTCGTCTTCGTCCTGCTGCAGGCCGCGAAGAGCCCGGCCGAGGCCAACCAGCTCGGCTTCAGCCTGCCGACCCAGTGGCAGCTGTGGCAGAACCTCGTGGCGGTCATGCAGACCGGCGACGGCGGGATCCTGCGATCGTTCCTGAACAGCGCCGTGCTCACCGTGGGGAGCGTCATCATCATGGTGGTGTTCTCCGCGATGGTCGGCTACGTCCTGCAACGGCGGCCGAGCAAGTGGAACGGTCTGATCAACTTCTTCGTCCTGGCCGGCCTCATCGTCCCGCCCGCGATCGTCCCGACGATCTGGGTGCTGCAGGGGCTCAACCTGTTCAAGACCATGGGCGGGATGATCCTCATCGAGGCGACCTTCGGCCTCTCGTTCTGCATCCTGCTCTTCCGGGCGTTCGTCGCGACGATCCCCAAGGAGCTCGACGAGGCAGCCGTGCTCGACGGCGCCGGTCCGATCCGCCTGTTCTTCGGGGTCGTCCTGCCGCTGCTCAAGCCGGTCATCATCACGGTCGTGCTCGTGCAGTCGGTGACCGTGTTCAACGACTTCACGAACCCGCTGTACTTCCTGCCGGGTTCCGAGAACGCGACGGTGCAGCAGACGCTGTACACGTTCCAGAGCCAGTCGGTCAGCCAGCTGAACCTGCTGTTCACGGACGTGCTGCTCATCACGATCCCGCCCCTGATCCTCTACATCTTCTTCAACCGTCAGATCGTCGCCGGCATGACGAGCGGCGCCGTCAAGGGCTGACGCCCGATCCACGGCCTGGAGGCGCGACCCGCCTCCACCACCCCGCCCCCCGCGGGCGGGTGGCCGGGCCCACGACCCCCGCACCGGTCGACGACGACCGGTCGCGTGAAAGGACACACCACATGACCGCCTGGACAGCACCGTTCATCGCCAGCGACGCCGACCTCGGGAGCGCACCGATCCTGCGCCGGGAGTTCACCCTCGACGACGGCCACGGCGCCGTGACGAGCGCGACCCTCGACGTCAGCGCCCTCGGCGTCGTCGAGGCCTGGCTCGGCGGGCAGCGCGTCTCCGACCACCTGCTCGAACCGGGGTGGACGAGCTACGAGTGGCGCGTCCGCGTCGTCTCGCGCGACGTCACGGCACACCTCACCGATGCCGAGCCGGGTGGCGCGGCCGTCCTCGCGCTCGTCCTCGGCAAGGGCTGGGCCGCCGGACGCCTCGCCTGGGGCGGCGGTGGCGGCTGGTACGCCGACGAGGTCGCCGGGTTCGCCGAACTCCGCGTCACCTTCGCCGACGGCCACGAGCAGCTCGTCGCGACCGACACCGACTGGCAGGCGCTGTCGAGTGCGATCACGGCCGACCAGCTCTACGACGGCGAGGACGTCGACGCCCGCCTGCGCGACGGCTCCTTCCTCACGCCCGGCGACGTGACGGTGCCGAGCGTGGACGGACACGAGGGCCGCACGAGCACGGTGCACACGGTGGACCTCGGGGAGCGCGAGCTCGTCGCCGACACCGTGCCGCCCGTCCGACCGCTCGCCGAGATCGCCCCGGTCGAGGTCTGGACGAGCCCCGCCGGCGCCACGCTGGTCGACTTCGGCGTGAACCTCGTCGGCTGGATCCGGGTGACCGCGTCCGGCCCGGCGGGGACGGTCCTGACCCTGCAGCACGCCGAGGTCCTCGAGCACGACGAGCTCGGCACGCGCCCCCTGCGCACCGCGAAGGCCACCGACCACTTCACCCTCAGCGGGGACGGCCAGGACGTCTTCGAGCCGCGCTTCACGTTCCACGGCTTCCGGTACGCCCAGGTCGACGGGTGGCCCGGCACGCTCGACGAGCTCCGCACCGCCCTCACCGCGGTGCAGGTCGGGTCGGACCTCCCCCGCACCGGCACGTTCGAGTCGAGCCACGAGCTGCTGAACACCTTCCACGACAACGTGGTGCGGGGCATGCAGGGGAACTTCCTCAGCGTGCCGACCGACTGCCCGCAGCGCGACGAACGACTCGGGTGGACCGGCGACATCGCCGCGTTCGCACCGACGGCCTCGTACCTCTTCGACACGCGGGCGTTCCTCGGCGACTGGCTCCGCGACGTGTGGCTCGAGCAGCAGCACGCCGACGGCATCATCCCCTTCGTCGTGCCGGACGTGCTGAAGTACTCGCCCGCCGAGGACTTCGGCAAGCCCGACGCCACCGCTGTCTGGTCGGACGCCGGGGTGTGGGTGCCCTGGACGCTCTACCAGGCGTACGGCGACACCGCGGTGCTCGAGGAGCAGTTCCCGTCCATGGCCGCGCACCTCCGGCGGATCCGCGACCACCTCTCCCCCGAGGACCTGTGGGACACCGTGTTCCAGTTCGGCGACTGGCTGGACCCGGACGCCCCGCCGGAGGACCCCGCGGCGGCGAAGGCCGACAAGGGCGTCGTCGCGACGATCTGCGCGTACCGGTCCGCCACCATCGCTGCGGACGCGGCCGAGCTGTTGGGCGGCCACGAGGCGGAAGCGAGCGAGTTCCGGGAACTCGCGTCGCGCCTCCAGGCCGGCTTCCGGACCCACTACCTGCAGGACGACGGTCGGATCCTGTCCGACTGCACGACCGTGTACACGCTCGCGATCGTGTTCGGGATCCTGTCCGAGGCGGAGCAGGCCACGGCCGGCGACCGTCTGGCGGAGCTCGTCGAGCAGTCCGGGTACCGGATCTCGACGGGCTTCGCCGGGACGCCGTTCATCACGGATGCGCTGACGCAGACCGGACACCTCGAGGACGCGTACCGGCTGCTGCTGCAGACCGAGTGCCCGTCGTGGCTGTACCCGGTGACGATGGGCGCGACGACGGTGTGGGAGCGGTGGGACTCGATGCTGCCGGACGGCACCATCAACCCGGGCCAGATGACGTCGTTCAACCACTACGCGCTCGGTGCCGTGGCGGACTGGATGCACCGCGTGGTCGGTGGTCTCGCGCCGTTGACGCCCGGGTACGAGTCGGTGCTCGTGGCGCCGCAGCCCGGAGGCGGTCTCACGTGGGCGTCGACCTCGCTCGACACCGTGCACGGGCACGTCGCCGTGCGGTGGGAGCTCGTCGACGGGGAGCTGCTCGTGCGGGTGACCGTGCCCGAGGGCGTCACCGCGGTGGTGCGGCTGCCTGGTGCTGCGGAGCAGCGCGTGTCGGGAGGCACGCACGAGCTGCGCGCGCCGGCCGCGGTCCCCGCGGGGTAGCGGCGGCCGCGGCGGCGGCGCGGCCCGCGGCCCGCCGCCCACCGCGCCGCCCGGCGCCCGCCGCGCGGCCGCCGCGGCGGCCGCGGGGCGGCGCACAACCAAAGGCACGTTGCGCCGCGCGATCGCGCGGTTCGAACGCACTGTGGTTGTGCAGCACCGCCCCGAACCGCCACCACGGAGCGCGCGACCACACCCCGGCTTGCGTGAACCTCGCGCAGCACGTACCGTATGAAACGATTCAATCGACACGAGGAAGTGACACGATGACATCAGCGAGCTTCAGCTCCGTCGCCGACCAGCTGGCCCGGCAGGCGATCGAGCTCCCGAGCTGGGCGTTCGGCAACTCCGGCACCCGCTTCAAGGTGTTCGGGACCCCCGGCACCCCGCGCGACCCCTACGAGAAGATCGCCGACGCCGCCCAGGTCCACCGGTACACCGGGCTCGCACCGACCGTCGCGCTCCACATCCCGTGGGACCTCGTCGACGACTTCGCCGACCTGAAGCGCCACGCGGAGGAGCACGGCGTCTCCCTCGGCACCGTCAACTCGAACACCTTCCAGGACGACGACTACAAGTTCGGCGCCCTGACCCACGTCGACGAGACGATCCGGCAGAAGGCGATCGACCACCACCTGCGCTGCATCGACGTGATGGACGCCACGGGTTCCCGCGACCTGAAGATCTGGCTCGCCGAGGGTTCGAACTACCCCGGCCAGGAGGACATGCGCTCCCGCCAGGACCGCCTCCACGACTCGCTGACCACGATCTACGACCGCCTCGGCCCGGACCAGCGCCTGGTGCTCGAGTACAAGTTCTTCGAGCCGTCGTTCTACCACACGGACGTCCCGGACTGGGGCACGAGCTACGTGCAGACGGCCGCGCTCGGCGACAAGGCGATGGTCTGCCTCGACACCGGCCACCACGCCCCCGGCACGAACATCGAGTTCATCGTCATGCAGCTCCTCCGCCTCGGCAAGCTCGGCAGCTTCGACTTCAACTCGCGCTTCTACGCCGACGACGACCTGATCGTGGGCGCCGCCGACCCGTTCCAGCTGTTCCGCATCCTCGTCGAGGTCATCCGCGGCGGCGGCTACGACAGCCCCGACGTCGCGTTCATGCTCGACCAGTGCCACAACATCGAGGACAAGATCCCCGGGCAGATCCGCTCGGTGCTCAACGTCCAGGAGATGACGGCCCGAGCACTGCTCCTCGACCGCGTCGCACTGACCGCCGCACAGGAAGCGCACGACGTCCTCGGCGCGAACGAGATCTTCATGGACGCGTACCAGACCGACGTCCGGGCCGACCTCGCCGCCTGGCGCGAGTCCCGCGGGCTCCCCGCGAACCCGATGCGCGCCTACCTCGACTCCGGCTACCAGCGGCAGATCGCCGAGGACCGGGTCGGCGGCGTGCAGGCCGGCTGGGGCGCGTAGACACCATGACAAGCACAGGACTGGAGGCACGGGTGGACCCCGCAACGCACGGCACCGACGCAGACACGACGATCAGTGCGCTCGTCGCCCGTTCGAACGCGCTCGGCTCGGATCCGCGGATCACGAACTACGCGGGCGGGAACACCTCCGCCAAGGGCACCGACACCGACCCGGTCACGGGCGAACCGGTGGAGCTGCTCTGGGTGAAGGGCTCCGGGGGCGACCTCGGCACCCTCACCCCGGCGGGCCTCGCTGTCCTGCGCGTCGACCGCGTCCGCGCCCTGCAGGACGTCTACCCCGGCGTGGAGCGCGAGGACGAGATGGTCGCCGCGTTCGACCACACCCTGTTCGGTCGCGGTGGGGCAGCACCCTCCATCGACACCGCGATGCACGCCCTCGTCGACGCCGCGCACGTCGACCACCTGCACCCCGACGCCGGCATCGCCATCGCGACCGCCGCCGACGGCCCGGCCCTGACCGAGCAGGTCTTCGGCGACAAGGTGGTCTGGGTGCCGTGGCGCCGACCGGGGTTCCAGCTCGGGCTCGACATCGCAGCGGTCAAGCGGGACCACCCCGCGGCGATCGGCACGATCCTCGGCGGCCACGGCATCACCGCCTGGGGCGACACCAGCGCCGAGGCCGAGGCGAACTCCCGCTGGATCATCGACACGGCAGAGGCCTTCATCGCCGAACACGGGAAGGACCAGCCGTTCGGTCCCGTCCGCCCCGGCTTCGAGGCGCTGCCGACGGACGAACGCCGCGAGCGCGCCGCAGCCCTCGCCCCGACGATCCGGGGCATCGCCGGGCACGACAAGCCGGTGGTGGGTCACTTCACCGACAGCGACGTCGTGCTCGACTTCCTCGCGTCGTCACGGGCCGAGGAGCTCGCGGCCCTCGGGACGAGCTGCCCGGACCACTTCCTCCGCACCAAGGTGAAGCCGCTCATCCTCGACCTGCCCGCCACGGCGACGGTCGAGGAGCAGACCGCCCGCCTGCACGAGCTCCACGAGCAGTACCGCGTCGACTACCAGGCCTACTACGACCGGCACGCCGACGAGACGAGCCCGGCGATCCGCGGCGCCGACCCGCTCATCGTGCTCGTCCCGGGCATCGGCATGTTCTCCTACGGCAAGGACGCCCAGACCGCCCGCGTCGCCGGCGAGTTCTACGTGAACGCGATCAACGTCATGCGCGGCGCGGAGTCCCTCAGCACGTACGCCCCCATCGACGAGGCCGAGAAGTTCCGCATCGAGTACTGGGCCCTCGAGGAGGCGAAGCTCCAGCGGATGCCCGCACCGAAGAAGCTCGCCACGCGCATCGCCCTCGTCACCGGAGCCGCGAGCGGCATCGGCAAGGCCATCGCGAAGCGCCTGGCGGCCGAGGGTGCCGCGGTCGTCATCGCGGACCTCGACCTCGCCAAGGCGCAGGAGGCCGCGGCCGAGATCGGGAACACCGACACGGCGATCGGCGTCGCCGCGAACGTGACGGACGCCGGCGCGATCGACCACGCGATCCAGCAGACGCTCCTGCACTTCGGCGGCCTCGACCTCGTCGTGAACAACGCCGGGCTGAGCCTCAGCAAGAGCCTGCTCGAGACCACCGAGCAGGACTGGGACCTGCAGCACGACGTCATGGCGAAGGGCTCCTTCCTGGTGTCGAAGGCGGCCGCGAAGGTCCTCATCGAGCAGGGCCTCGGCGGCGACATCGTGTACATCTCGTCGAAGAACTCGGTGTTCGCCGGTCCGAACAACATCGCCTACTCGGCGACCAAGGCCGACCAGGCGCACCAGGTCCGGCTGCTGGCGGCCGAACTCGGTGAGCACGGGGTGCGCGTCAACGGCATCAACCCCGACGGCGTCGTCCGTGGCTCGGGCATCTTCGCGTCCGGCTGGGGTGCGAACCGGGCGAAGACGTACGGCATCGAGGAACAGGACCTCGGCAAGTTCTACGCCCAGCGCACGATCCTCAAGCGCGAGGTCGTGCCCGAGAACGTCGCCAACGCCGTGTACGCCATCTGCACGGACGACTTCTCGCATACGACCGGCCTGCACGTCCCCGTGGACGCCGGTGTCGCGGCAGCGTTCCTGCGCTGATGTCCGGGACAGAGGGAGCAGCGTGACGAACAGCGGCAGCGTCGCCGCGGTCGACCTCGGCGCCACGAGCGGGCGGGTGATCGTCGGCCACGTCGACACCGACGGCGTCCGGATGGAGCACGTCGCCCGGTTCCCCAACGGCCCGGTCGCACTCCACGAGGGCGACCGCGAAGCCCTGCACTGGGACGTCGTCGAGCTGTACCGGCAGGTCACCGTGGGCCTCGGCGACGCCTTCGCCCGGAACCCGGACATCGCCAGCATCGGCATCGACTCGTGGGCGGTCGACTACGGGCTGCTCCGCGGCGGGCGGCTGCTCGGGCTGCCGTCCCACTACCGCGACGCACGACACGAAGGCGGCGTCGCGACCGTGCACGAGCGGCTCTCCGCCGCCGAGCTGTACGCCCGGAACGGCCTGCAGCACCTGCCGTTCAACACCCTGTTCCAGTTCGCCGCCGACCCGTCCCTGCAGCTCGCGCAACGGGCGCTGCTCGTGCCCGACCTGCTCGGCTACTGGCTGACCGGCGTCGAGGCGGCCGAGCGCACGAACGCCTCGACGACCGGGGTCCTGAACGCGACCACCCGCGGGTGGGACCCGGCGTTGCGGGCTGCTGCGCGCCTCCCGAGCGGACTCCTGCCCACCCTGCGCGACCCGGGCGACCGACTCGGTCCCCTGCTGCCCGCCGTCGCCGAGGCGGTCGGCGGCACCGCGCCGGTCACGCTCGTCGGCTCCCACGACACGGCCTCGGCCGTGGTGGCGGTACCGGCCACCGACCCGGACTTCGCGTACATCTCGTCCGGCACCTGGTCGCTCGTCGGCGTCGAGCTCGACGCACCCGTCCTGTCGGACGCGGCTCGCGAGGCCAACTGCACCAACGAGGGAGGCGTCGACGGACGCGTCCGGTTCCTGAAGAACGTGTCCGGGCTGTGGCTGCTCTCCGAGAGCGTGCGCACCTGGGAGCGCGGTGGCGAGCGCGTCGACCTGGAGGCGCTGCTCGCCTCCGCAGCGGACGTCACCGCCCCGGTCCCCGTCTTCGACGTCGCGGACGACACGTTCACCGCGCCGGGTGACATGCCGGCACGGATCGCCGCCTGGTGCGGTGCACACGGACTCGCCGCCCCGGCATCGCGGGCCGAGACCGTGCGGTCGATCCTCGAGTCGCTCGCCTCGGCGTACGCCTCGACCCTCGAGACGATCGTCGCCGTCACGGGCCGAGACGTCCGACAGGTGCACGTCGTCGGCGGGGGATCGCAGAACCGGCTCCTCTGCCAGCTCACCGCCGACCGCACCGGGCTCCCCGTGCTCGCCGGACCGGTCGAGGCGACCGCGCTCGGCAACGTCCTCGTGCAGGCGCGGGCCGTCGGGCTCGGCGGCCTCGGTGGCGCCTCACTCGAGGCCCTGCGCTCGACGATCGCCCGTTCCGTCGAACCCGTGCGCTACACCCCGCGAGCCGACCACTCCACCCACCGATCCGCCCCGAGACGTAGGATGTCTGTATGACCTCGACCGATGACCAGCACCGCGTCGACCCCGCGACGGGCGCTCCGGCAGCGACCCCCGGGGCGCCGTCGGCCCGGCGTACTCCGATCAAGCGGCAGCTGCCGACCGTGCGCGACCTCGCGCCGCTCATGCAGTTCAAGAAGCCGTCGCTGCCGGGTCGGCGACAGCGTCTGGAGTCGGCGCTGACGATCTGGGACCTGCGCGACATCGCCGCCCGGCGCACGCCGAAGGCCGCGTTCGACTACACCGAGGGCGCCGCCGAGGCCGAGATCTCCCTCGCCCGTGCCCGCCAGGCGTTCGAGGACATCGAGTTCACCCCCGCGATCCTGCGCGACGTCTCGAAGGTCGACACGTCGCGCGACGTGCTCGGTGCGCCCGTCGCATACCCGTTCGGCATCGCCCCGACCGGTTTCACGCGCATGATGCAGACCGAGGGCGAGCGCGCCGGAGCCCAGGCAGCGGGCCGTGCCGGCATCCCGTTCTCGCTCTCCACGATGGGGACCACCGCGATCGAGGACGTCCGCGACGCCAACCCGGCGGGCCGCAACTGGTTCCAGCTCTACATGTGGAAGGACCGCGAGAAGTCGATGGCGCTCGTCTCCCGCGCCGAGAAGGCCGGGTTCGACACGCTGCTCGTCACCGTGGACGTGCCCGTCGCCGGTGCCCGGCTGCGGGACAAGCGCAACGGGTTCTCCATCCCGCCGCAGCTGAGCGCCCGCACCGTGCTGAACGCGATCCCGCGGCCCTGGTGGTGGTTCGACTTCCTCACCACCGAGCCGTTGGCGTTCGCGTCGCTCGACCGCTGGTCCGGCACCGTCGGCGAGCTCCTCGACCACATGTTCGACCCGACCGTCACCTACGAGGACCTCGAGTGGATCCGGTCGCAGTGGAAGGGCAAGGTCGTCGTCAAGGGCGTGCAGTCACTGGCGGACGCGAAGCGCCTGGCGGACATGGGCGTCGACGGGATCACGCTGTCGAACCACGGCGGCCGGCAGCTCGACCGCGCTCCCGTCCCGTTCCACCTGCTCCCCTCCGTCGTCCGCGAGGTCGGCAAGGACACCGAGGTGCACCTCGACACGGGCATCATGTCCGGCGCCGACATCGTCGCCGCGGTGGCCCTCGGTGCGAAGTTCACGATGGTCGGTCGGGCGTACCTGTACGGCCTGATGGCGGGTGGCGAGGCCGGGGTCGACCGGATGATCCAGATCCTGTCCGAGCAGATCGAGCGGACGATGCGGCTGCTCGGGGTGGCCTCGCTCGACGAGCTCGAGCCGGGGCACGTGACGCAGTTGCAGCGGTTGACGCCGGTCGCGCGGGGCTGACCGGCGCGGCGGTCACGCCGGCGGTCCGTCGCGGCCGACGTGGCCGACCTGGCCGACGTGGGTGTCGAACCACGAATCCGACTTCGAACCAGGCAGCGCCGCTGGTTCGATGTCGGATTCGTGGTTCGGCGCCGACGAGGCGCCGACGAGGCGGCGGCGCGGGTCAGCGGGGGTCGGGCGAGCGGCGGCGCACGACGAGGGTCCCGATGCCCTGGACGACGAAGTACGCGCCACCGCCGACCAGGACGATCGTCCGGATCACGGTGAGGACCGACATGCTCCCGAGCCCGAGCGTGCCGACGGCGAGCGCGATGAAGATCCCGCCCATCACGATCAGGATGACCGGGTTCGGGGCGACGAAGAAGCGTCGGCCGCCGTTCGCGTCGGCGATCGCACGGTCGCGGGCACGGGCGACGGCGCCGGGCGCGCGGCCTTCACTTCGGTCGCGGCGACGTTGTCGAGCGCGCAGCAGCAGCCACGTCGTCACACCGACGGCGATGGCTCCCGCCCACACGACCCATTCGGGCGCTTGGAAGAAGCCGAGCACCCAGGACGTGACGAGGCCGACGCCCGCGCCGACCGCCGCCGCAGTCGTGACCCGGTCGGTCCGGCCGTCGATGGCGGTGACGTAGCCCGGGCGCCGGGCGTACGGGTCGTGCTCCGGCTCGGTCTGTTCAGCTGATCGTTCGTTCCCCACACCCCGAACGTACCGAGATCGTGACCCGATGGACCGCCCGGAGGTGGGGGTTGTGGCGTGCAGAGCGGAGCCGCCGCATCCTGCGCCGGGACGTCGATCGACCTCGGCGACTCGGACCTGCGCCCCGGCGGCACGGTCGACCTGCACGCCGACTGGCTCTCCCGCGACTGCGAGGACGGCGGCGGCACGTTCCGTGCGTCCGACGACGTCACGGTGACCATCACGCCCGCGTCCACCGGCGACCCGGTGCTGCTCGGGCGGCCGACCCCGCAGGGCGAGCAGTTCACGGTCGCCGGGCGCTTCGACCTGCCCGACGCCCTGCCGGTGGGCGACGCCGTCCTCGACGTGAGCAGCCACGACGGCGACGGGTCCGGCGCGAGCCTGCCGGTGACGATCAGCGCGGACGGCGCCAGGTGACCGAGGAGCGCCCGTGGAAGTGCGTGTCGTGGTTCCAGTGCCCCGTCACCTCCGTCTCACCGCCACGTCTGCCGGACCAGCACCTCGAGCAGCCCGTCCGTGGGCGTGTTGGTCTGCGTCACCGAGATCCACGTGTCCCCCCGGACGAAGAACGTGTGGTTGGTCTCCAGCGGGTCGCCGTAGTAGTCCGACGACTCGCTGTGCTGACAGGCCCGCCCACCGAGCCGATCGGAGCACGACCAACCCGCCTGCTCGTGTGCGCTGAGTCGCTCGTCGAGGGTCCCTTCCGCGGTCGACCCCATCGCGAGGAAGAGGTTGTCCGATTCTTCCGGGCTCCCGGTCTGGGACCACCGGCAGACGAGGGCCGCGTCGGCGACGAACGGCTCGTCCGGGTCGACCCAGTAGTCCGATCCGACTCCGCCGGGTGCGACGGGTCGGATCTGCTCGACCTTCCGCTGGCCGAACAGCCGCGCGGAATCGGCTGACGGCACCGCCGCCGCGCACGAGTCCGGGATCGATGCCGCGACACCACCGGACGTCGGCGAGGACGGCCGGGTGGTCGGACGGATGGGAGCCGACGAGGCCGTCCGGTCCGACCGCGGCACGGCTGCGGGACTCGAGGCGCTCGGAGCCGGCGGCGCGGCGATCGGACTCGGGATCATCCCGAGCGCGACCGCTCCACTCGCGGTGCCGACACCGAGCAGCGCCACGATCGCGACGGCGATCCCGACACGCTTGCGGACGGAGACCCGACGGGGTTCGGCGTCGAGGTGTGCGACGAAGCGCTGGCGCATGCCGACGATCATCTGCTGCAGGTCGTCTCCGACGGGAGGTTCAGAGCTCATCGTGCGTCACCGCCTTCTTGATCCGGGCCCGCGATCGCGCGACCCGCTGTCTGACCGCTCCGACGCTCAACCCGAGCGCAGTCGCGGCTTCGGCGTACGAACGGCCGTCGATGAGGCACAGCTCGCACACCTGCCGGTCGATCGGCGAGAGCGCGTCGATCTCGGCTCTGACCCAGCGCAGCCGGTCGCGGGCGTCGTCGTCCTCGACCGGTGCCGGCAGGTCGTCCGGCAGTTCGTCGCCCTGGTGCCGCTGGTGCGTGCGCCGGAGGTTCGCCGCGTGGTTGCGGCTGACCACCAGCAGCCACGGCAGGATCGACTCGTCGGGGAGCTCGATGGAAGCCGCCCGTCGCCAGAGCGTCACGAACGTGTCCTGGACGACCTCCTCGACGTCCTGGCGCGACGGGACGAGCGCCCAGGCGTACCGGGTCACCGTCGCCACGTAGCGGTCGAAGAGCGCGACGCCCGCTGCCCGGTCGCCGTTCCCCGCCGCCCGGACCAGTGCTGTGTCCGGTTCTCGTGATCGGTCCATGACCACCCCCTTCACCCCAGCAGTGTCCGGACCGGTCCGATCGTCACAGCGCGGGGACAGCCGGGCGTGTCGTGAGGGCGAAGGACAACGGCGCCGCCCGGACCGCGTCGACCGCGTGCGCGACCGCACCGAGCACGACGACGTCGGCACCCAGCGTCGACGCGACGATCTCGGGGACCGGGTCGAACCCCGCGCCGTCGAGCCAGGCCCGCGCCCGGTCGATCACGGCACCGGCGGGCTCGGCGATGGCCCCCGCGACGACCACGCGGTCGATGTCGAGCAGGCTGACGAGCAGGACGCAGACGCGGGCCAACCGGTCCCCGAGGCGGTCGACGATGCCGAGGGCGACCGGGTCCCCGTCGTGCGCCGCGCGGAACAGGACGGAGGCGTCGGCGTCCGCGGCGAGGGGGCTGTCCGGCGGGACGTCGCCCGCGGCGAGCGCTTCGGCGACGAGCCGGCGAGCGGTGGCACCGATGCCGTCGGGCGACCCGACACCCTCGACGAGGTCGAGCACGCGCATCTCCCCCGCGCCGCCGTGGGCACCCCGGAGCAGGACCCCGTCGACGACGAGTCCGCTGCCGAACCGCTCGCCGGACAGCAGCGCTGCGAACGAGGCGTCGCCCGAGGACGGCCGTTCGGCGAGCGCGGCGAGGTTGGCGTCGTTCTCGACCACGACCCGGTGCCCCGGGACGGCATCGGCGAAGCCCGGGTTCATCCGGTCCCAGAACCCGCCGTCGCCCGGTGACGCGCCGCCGGCGTCCACGGGGGCGGGTATGCCGACGACGGACACGAGCACCCGCAGCGGGTCGACCCCGGCGTCGAGGAGTGCGGCGGCGACGGTCTCGCCGACGACCCCGAGCCGGACCGGGACGTCGAGACCGGAGTCGCCGAGGGCCCCTTCGGCACGGCCGAGCACGGTGCCGCGCAGATCGGCGACGAGCACGGTCACCCGGTGCTGCCCGGCGTCGATGCCGACGACCACGCCGCCGGCGGTGTCGAGCTCGTACCGGCGCGCCGGACGGCCGATGCGGTACTCCCCCGCGGCCCGGGCGTCGTCGAGTTCGCGGACCCAACCGAGGCGGACGAGCTCCTCGCACGCGGCGAGGACGGTGGAACGGGTCAGACCGGTCGTGTCGATCGCCTCGGTCGCGGTGAACGCGCGCACGGAGAAGGCGTACGCGAGCAGCGTCTCTGCGCTCGTTCCACGGGGCGGCGGCATGCCCGCACACTACCGCGGAAACAGTTCCTTGCAGAATTAGATTTTGTCGCTAGATTTAGTTCTGCGGGCGGCAGTGGAGCCGGACCGCGAACCGGAACGGCAGGGACGCCGGGTCCGGACGGACGGAGACGACGTGCAGACACACGCCACCACCAGGAACGCCGCCGCGCTCAGCCGCCGCGGGTTCCTGCTCGGGGCGGGCGGCATCGGAGCGGGCCTGGCCCTCGCCGGGTGTGCCCCGCTCGGTTCCTCGAGCAGCCGCCCCGAGACGATCACGTTCTACGTGTCGAAGCCCGAGGTCATCGGCTACTTCGACGAGGTCATCGCGAAGTTCCACGACAGCCAGTCGAGGATCCGCGTCATCCGCGACTCGACGTCCAACATGTCCGCCAACTTCGTCCGGAACCGACCGCCGGACCTCGGCTGCCTGAACTACAACTACGCGATGGTCTCGTTCGTCGAGCACGGCGCCCTCTCCGACCTGTCGGACCTGCCGGAGAGGGACACGATCAACCCCGACCTGTGGCCGCTCATGAAGCAGACCGCGGACTACCCGGGTCGGACGAGCGTGCTGCCGTACTCGGTGACCGCAGCGTCGGTGATCTACAACAAGCAGATCTTCGCCGACCAGGGCATCGACGTGCCGACCACGTGGAGCGAGTTCCGCGACGTCTGCGAACGACTCACCAAGGCCGGCATCACGCCGATGTACGGCACGTACAAGGACAACTGGACGATCGCCCAGGGCATGTTCGACTACTCGGTGGGCGGGATGCTCGACCTGCAGCAGACGTTCGCGGCACTCGACCGCGAGGGCACGAAGGTGGGCACGAGCTCGAGCGTCTCGTTCGAGAAGGACTTCGCCGCCCCCGTCGACCGCATGGTGGACCTCCTGCAGTGGCACCAGAAGGGCGCGGCGAGCCGCGGGTACGGCGACGGCAACCTCGCGTTCGCGCAGGGGAAGGCCGCGATGTACCTGCAGGGGCCGTGGGCGCTCGGTGAGATCGCGAAGTCGAACAAGGACATCGACCTCGGCACGTTCCCGTTCCCGGCGACCGACGACGCCGCCGACAACAAGGTGCGCGTGAACGTCGACCTCGGCCTCTGGATCCCGGAGGCGTCCCGCAAGAAGGAGGCGGCGCGCGAGTTCCTGTCGTTCCTGATGAGCCCCGCCGTGAACGACAAGTACAACGCCGACAACAACGGTTTCGGCGTCCGGAAGGACTCGCCACCCGCGTCGAACCCCGCGCTCCGCGGCATGCAGGCCTCCTACGACCAGGCGAAGTTCTCCCTGGGCGCCTCGCAGCTCATCCCCGCCGAGATCCCGGTGGCGAACTACCTGCAGTCCATCGCCTTCGGCGGTGCCCCCGCTCCCCAACTCCGCACCCTCGACGGCGACTGGGCGCGTCTCGCGCTCCGTACGGCCGCGTAAGGAGACGACCTTGGCCACCACGACCACAGAATCCGTCACGACGGCGGGCAGCCGCCGACGGGGCGGAGCCGCACCGCGCCTCCAGTCCGGACGACGAAGCGGAGCCGGACTGCGCACGAAGCGCAGCCGGACCGACCCGCTCTTCCTGGTCTTCCTGATCCCCACCCTCCTGCTCTTCACCCTGGCGATCACGCTCCCCGCCGTGATGGGCATCGTGTTGAGCTTCACCGACTCCGTCGGCTTCGGTGACTTCCGGTTCATCGGCCTGACGAACTACGTCGCCGTGTTCAGCGACCCGGCGATCCTGCAGGCGTACCTGTTCACGATCGGGTTCTCGCTCGTCACGGTCCTCGTCGTGAACGCGGTCGCGTTCCTGCTCGCCATCGCCCTGACCTCGAAGGTCCGCGGCAAGATCACCCTCCGCGCCGTGTTCGTGCTGCCCATGGTGATCTCGGGCATCGTCATCGCCTACGTGTTCTCGTTCCTGTTCGCGAACAGCCTGCCGGCGCTCGCGACCACGCTCGGCTTCGCGCCGCTCGAGCAGAGCATCCTCGCGAACCCGGACCTGGCGTGGATCGCGATCGTGGTCGTGACCGCGTGGCAGGCGATCCCGTCGACACTGCTCATCTACATCGCCGGCGTGCTCTCGATCCCGGCCGAGGTGTACGAGGCGTCGGCGCTCGACGGCGCGAGCGCCTGGCGGCAGCTCGTGTCGATCACGGCACCGCTCACGGCGGGCTACATCCTCATCAACCTCGTGATCGGGTTCAAGAACTTCCTGAACTCGTACGACATCATCGTCGGCCTCACCGACGGCGGCCCCGGCACCTCGACCACCAGCGTCGCGATGTCGATCTTCAAGGGCTTCAACGGCGGCGACTACGCCTACCAGATGGCGAACGCCACGATCTTCTTCGTCATCGCGGTCGTCATCGCCGTGATCCAGCTGCGGGCGACCCGCGGGAAGGCAGCGCTCTGATGACCATCCAGGCACCCCTCCAGCCGGGGACCACCGCGACCGGCACCATCCGCTCCGTCGACGCCGATCGGAACGCCGGCCGTCGTGGCGAGCGCTTCAACTGGCCGGTCACGGTCGTCCTCGTCCTCTGCACCCTGTCCGTCCTCGTCCCGCTGTACGTGACGATCACGATGGCGTTCAAGACGACGAGCCAGGCGGTCGACGGCAACGCGTTCTCCCTCCCGGCTCCGTTCAGCGTCGACGGCTTCGTGCAGGCCTGGCAGCTGACGGACTTCCCGCGCGCGTTCGGCGTCTCGGTGCTCGTCGCCGCGATCACCGTCGTCGGCACGATCCTGCTCGCCTCGTTCACGGCGTACGCGATCGCCCGGAACTGGGACCGCCGGCTCTTCCGCTGGTCGTTCTTCTACCTGCTCGCCGCGATGTTCCTGCCGTTCCCGGTGCTCGCGCTGTCGCAGGTGAAGCTCACCGGCTTGGCGCACCTCGACAACCCGTTCGGCGTCGCGATCCTGCACGTCATGTTCCAGCTGTCGTTCAGCGTGCTGCTCTTCACCGCGTTCCTGCGGTCGATCCCGGCCGAACTGGAGGAGAGTGCCCGCATCGACGGTGCGAGCACGGGGCAGGTGTTCTGGCGACTCGTGTTCCCGCTGCTGGCACCGATGAGCGCCACCGTCGGCATCTTCGCGTTCCTCGCGTCCTGGAACGACTTCGTGATGCCGTCGCTGATCACCTCGAACCCGGCGCTGCAGACCCTGCCGGTGCTGCAGCAGATGTTCCAGACGCAGTTCAGCAACAACTACAACGTGTCGTTCGCCTCGTACCTGATGGCGATGGCGCCGGCGATCATCGTCTACCTGTTCACGCAGCGCTGGGTGATGGCCGGGGTCACGCAGGGCGCGATCAAGTGACGACCACCGACTCCGCAACCGAGAGGACCCCCACCATGACCGACGTCGTCGAGACCGCCGCCGCACCCGCGACCGAGGACGGGAGCAGCACCTGGTGGCGCCAGGCCAGCGTCTACCAGATCTACCCGCGGTCCTTCGCCGACGCGAACGGCGACGGCGTCGGCGACCTGCCCGGTGTCACCGCGAAGGTGCCGTACCTGGCGTCCCTCGGGGTCGAGGCCGTCTGGCTCAGCCCGTTCTACCCGTCCGCCCTCGCCGACGGCGGCTACGACGTGGACGACTACCGTGACGTCGACCCGCGCCTCGGCACGCTCGAGGACTTCGACGAGATGGTCGCGGCGCTGCACGGTGCCGGGATCCGCGTGATCGTCGACGTCGTCCCGAACCACACGAGCGACCGGCACGAGTGGTTCCGCGAGGCCCTGGCGTCCCCGAAGGGCAGCCCGGCACGCGACCGCTACGTGTTCCGCGACGGCACGGGGCCGTCCGGCGAGGGCGCCCCTGCCGACTGGGTGTCGATCTTCGGCGGCCCGGCCTGGACCGCGGTCGGCGACGGCCAGTGGTACCTGCACAACTTCGCGAAGGAACAGCCCGACCTCAACTGGGCGAACCGCGAGGTCCGCGACGACTTCCTGCACACCCTCCGCTTCTGGTCCGACCGCGGCGTGGACGGCTTCCGCATCGACGTCGCGCACGGCCTGGCGAAGGACCTGCCGTCGGGACCGCTCCCGACGTGGGCCGAGGTCCTCGCGTCGCCGAAGGACGGCTCGCACATCCTCTGGGACCGCGACGACGTCCACGAGATCTACGCCGAGTGGCGGAAGGTCTTCGACGAGTACACGCCCGCACGCACGGCCGTCGCCGAGGCGTGGGTCGCCGCCGACCGCCGCGCCCGGTACGCCAGCGCCGAGGGGCTCGGGCAGGCGTTCAACTTCGACCTGCTCGAGGCCGACTTCGACGCCGGGCAGTTCCGGAGCATCATCGAGTTCAACCTCGGGCTCGCCGAGGAGTCCGGCTCGTCGACCACGTGGGTCTTCTCGAACCACGACGTCGTCCGGCACGCCACCCGCTACGCACTGCCGGCACGCAACGGCGCCGAGGAGAAGCAGGGCAGCGCGTGGCTGCTCGCCGGCGGCTCGCAGGACGCGCTCGACCGCTCGCTCGGACTGCGCCGTGCCACCGCGGCGACGCTGCTCGAACTCGCGCTGCCCGGCTCGGCCTACCTCTACCAGGGCGAGGAGCTCGGCCTGCAGGAGGTCGGCGACATCCCCGAAGCCGACCGCCAGGACCCGGCGTTCTTCCGGAACCCGGGAGTCGACGTCGGCCGTGACGGCTGCCGCGTGCCGCTCCCCTGGACCCGGAACGGCAGGAGCTTCGGGTTCGGCGACGGCGGTGCGCACCTGCCGCAGCCGGCGTGGTTCGCCGATGTGTCGGTCGAGGCCGAGGACGCCGACCCCGACTCGACGCTGAACCTGTACCGGAGGGCGCTCGGCCTGCGCGGCCAGCTGCAGTCCGAGGAACACCTCGAGTGGCTCGAGACCGGCCGCGACGACGTGCTCGCGTTCCGCCGGCCGAACGGCTGGACGAGCGTGACGGTGTTCGGCGACGAGCCGTACGACCTCCCTGCGGGCGAGCTGCTGCTCGCCTCCGCGCCGGTGGCAGACGGCGCACTGTCGGGTGTGGGGACGGCCTGGTTGCGTTCCTGACGGAAGGTGCGCGTCGTGGACGCGACCAGGTGACGGACGGGAGGCGCGGTGCGGGCAGGCACCGCGCCTCCCGTCCGTCAGGCGGTCACGCCCGAGCGCCGTCAGGCGCTGCCGGTAGGGTCGCGGCATGAGCGGGGCGACCATCAGCGTGCAGGACTTCGTGATGCGGTTCGGGGACCGGAACGTGGTCGACGGGCTGTCGTTCGACATCGCCCCCGGCGAGACCTTCGGCCTGCTCGGCAGCAACGGCTCGGGCAAGACCACGACCATCCGTGCGCTGCTCGGCATCACCACCCCGACCGCCGGCACCCTCACGATCGACGGGCAGCCCTACCGACCGGCCACCGGCGGGATCGGCTACCTGCCCGAGGAACGCGGCCTGTACCGCAAGGAGTCGGTCATCGACGTGATGACGTACTTCGGGCGGCTCCGCGGCCTGCGCGGGCCCGAGGCGACGGCGTGGAGCATGGACTACCTCGCCCGCGTCGGCCTGGCGGACCGGGCGAAGCTCCGGGTGGACAAGCTCTCCGGCGGGCAGCAGCAGAAGGTCCAGCTCGGCATCACGATCATGGACCGGCCCCGCCTGCTCATCCTCGACGAGCCGACGAAGGGCCTCGACCCGGTCAACCGTCGGTTGCTGCTGGACCTCGTCGACGAGCGGAAGGCCGACGGTGCCACGGTCGTCCTCGTCACCCACCACATGGACGAGGTCGAGCGGCTCTGCGACCGCATCCTGCTCCTGAAGGACGGCACCGCGGCCGCGTACGGCACCATCCCCGACGTGCAGGACGCCTTCGGGGGCGCGGTCGCCCGGGTCGGCCTCGACGGGCCGGTGCCGCCGTCGCCGCTCTACCGCCTCGCCCGGCACGAGGGGCACGTCGCCTACCTCGTGCCGATGCCCGCGGCCGCGGCCGACGGGTCGGACATCCTCGCGTCGCTCGTCTCGGCCGGCGTGCACGTCACCGGGTTCGAGATGCGGCGCATCCCGCTCGACGAGATCTTCGTCCAGGTGTACGGCCACGACGCCGGAGCCGACGCGGCCGCCGACACCGCTCGGGCCGGAGCCGCCGCGTGAGCCGCCTCGGGACCGTCATCCGGTTCGAGTTCGTGCGTGCGGTGAAGAAGCCCGCGTTCTGGATCGGCACGCTGGCGCTGCCGGTCGTCATCGTGGTGGTGTCGCTCCTCGTCGGGGTCGGGCAGTCCGCCGGGACCGACTCGGTGGTGTCCAGCTCGTCCGCGACGAAGACGCCCTTCCGGTACGTGGACGACTCCGGCCTGGTGTCCGAGAGCGTCGCCGCGAAGTGGGGCGGGTCGCCGTCGACCGACCCCGCGGCGGACCGGGCCGCGGTGCGCTCCGGGACCCTCGACGCGTTCATCACCTTCCCCGAGTCGCCGTCGACGTCGCCGATCCGGGTCGAGGCAGCCGACCGCGGGCTCTTCGGGAACGGCGGGTACTCCTCGCTGGCGGAGCGGGTCCTCGAGCAGAGCGTCGCCGCGACCGTCGACGACCCGGAGTCCGTCGAACTCCTCCGGAACCCGCCGGACACCGACCTGACGACCTACGCGGACGGCCGGGTGGCGCCGGGCTGGTTGTCGATCGTGCCGCCGTTCCTCTACGTCGCCGCGTTCTTCGGGCTCGTCATCCTGCTCGCCACCCGCATGGTCACGGTGGTGGTCGAGGAGAAGGAGAACCGCATCTCCGAGATGATCCTCACGACCGTCACGGCCGGCGACCTCATCCGCGGCAAGGTCATCGCGATGCTGCTCGTCGGGTTCGTCCAGGTCGGGGTGTTCGTCGTCCCGGGGCTGATCGGGCTGCTCGCCGCGCTCCCCCTCGTGGCGTCACGACTCGGCGGGCTGACCATCGACCCCTGGCGGATGGTGGTCGGTGCGCTGCTCCTCGTCGGCGGGGTCCTGCTGGCGTCGGCGCTGTTCGTCGCGGTCGGGGCTGCTGTGCCCTCGATCAAGGACGCCTCGGCGCTGCAGTCGGTGGCGATCTTCTCGCTCATCATCCCGCTCTACGCGGCGTTCTTCGTGATGACGACGCCGACCTCGCCGGTGGCGTCGTTCTTCACGTACTTCCCGACGTTCACACCGATCACCGCGATGGTCCGGAACGCGGTCGGGTCGCTCACCGTCACCGAGTCGGTGGTCTGCATCGTCGAGGTGTTCGTGGTCGCGGCCGTGCTGCTGTGGTTCGCCGAGTACCTGTTCCGGCACTCCGTCGCGCAGTACGGCTCGAAGGTGACGCTCCGGCAGATCGTGTCGTGGCGGCGTCGGTCGCGGGCCTGACCGGCCTGACCGGCCCGACGGGCTAGCTGGTGAGGACGACCTCGTCGAGGTCCCACGCCCGCACCTCGCGTTCGCGCCACCCCTGACGGAGGGTGCGGACGGCACGGTCGAACTCCACGAGCACGTCGATGTGCGGGCGCACGAGCATCTGGATCTGCAGCCCCTCGTACACCGCGAGCAGCTGCGTCGCGGCCTGGTACGCGGGGATCGCCAGGCGCTCGGACCCGGACTCGACGTCGCGCTCGAGCCCGGACGAGAGCTGCTCGGCGTACTCCTCGAAGCGCTTGCGGAAGAGCTCGGCGAAGCCGGTGTCGGCCGCCGCGATCGTGATGGCACCGGCGAGCACCCGGACGAGGCCGGGGTCGGCGACGTCCTCGGCGAGGGTCATCCGGACGTGCTCGATCGTGCACGTCGGCGGGTTCCTCCGACGCGTCCCGCGCAGCTGCGTCCACCGGTCGTAGGTCACGAGCAGCAGCGCGTCCCACGTCGGGAAGAGCCGCTCCACCGTGGTCACCTCGATGCCGGCGACCTCGGCGACCACCTCGGCGTCGACGCTGTCGAACGGGTGCAGTCGGTAGGCGCGGATCGCGGCGCGGACGATCCGTTCGGCCAGGGACTGTTCGTCCTCGAAGGCCGCGTCGTGGTGGTGTGCCATCCGACCATCACACACTGTTCCCGAGGGTTTGTCTCGTCCCAGAGCGGGGGCCTCGGTCAGCCGACCGTGACCGGGGCCGCCGAGGGCTTCGTGCGCTGGCGCATCCAGACGAAGAACCCGGTCAGGGTGAAGACGCCGTAGAACACGTACATGAGCCCGGAGGCGTAGTACCCGGCCGAGAACAGCAGCGGCACACCGACCAGGTCGACCGCGACCCAGATCAGCCAGAACTCCACCCAGCCCTTGGCCATGCCGTAGGTGGCGAGCAGCGAGCCGACGAAGATCCAGGCGTCGCTCCACACCGGCTCGTACGAGCCGAGGGCGCGGAACACCGGGGTCAGGACGGCGGTGCCGCCCACCATGACGAGGACCATCAGTCCACGGGCCTTCCAGGAGGCCCAGCGCGGCTCGATCACGGTCGTCGCGTCGTCGGGACGGTGCGTCCAGCGGTACCAGCCGTAGACGCTCACGATGATGAACATCACCTGGCGTCCGGCCTGACCGAGCAGGTTCACCGGGTTGGGGGTGTCGAAGAGCGCTCCCATGAAGACCGTGAAGAGCAGGGCGTTGCCGACGATGCCGACCGGCCAGGCCCACACCTTGCGGCGCATCCCACCGAGGGCGCTGAGCAGGCCGAACACGTTGCCGATCACCTCGCGCCAGAGCACGGTCTGGTCGCCGATGACGAGCTGCGCGTCGAACAGCCACCGCACGATGCCCATGGGCCCTCCTCGTTTCCGGACGGTGCAACGGTACGGGGGCGGTCGGCATTCCTTGCACGACCGAGACCGATCGGGGTACAAACCGTGTCGGCACTCTTGGGGACGAAAATGACCCCTGTACTGGGTCCATTCAGACGCATGTTCCCACTTGTCCGCACTTTGGGGGACCGGTAGCGTCGACACCAGAGCGAGTCCAGCCCGCCCGAGACGTGTCACGTCGCGGAGCCCGGCGACAGCTCTCCGGCACAGGTCAGCCGCGACCCGCACGAACCACGGGTCGATGACATCGTCCCGTCGGCACTGCCGATGGTCGCAGCGCGCCCGAACGCGCAGAACGGACCCCTCATGCACAAGATCGTGACCGGTGCCATCGCCGGCGCCGCCGGTGTCGCCCTCCTCCTCGGCGGCGCGGGCACCTTCGCCCTGTGGAACGCCAGCGCCAGTACGGCGGCCTCCTCGGTGAGCTCGGGATCGCTGACCCTCAGCGCGAACAACGACGGCGTCTGGACGGACATCACGAACGGCCGCTCGGCGACGATCAACCCGGCGAGCGCCCTCATGGTGCCGGGCAACTCGTACCAGTTCACGCAGACCCTGACGATCGGTGCGACCGGCCAGGACCTCAAGGCGAACCTCACCTACGCGAGCCAGAGCATCACCGGTGACAGCGCCCTGCTCGCCGCGACGACGAAGACCCTCGCGGTGACCTCGTCGAGCGCCTCGGTCGTGCAGTCGACCGCGAACGCGAACACCTTCGTGGTCTCCCCCTCGGCCGCGACCTCGACCGTCAAGGTCGTCTTCACGATCACCCTGCCGTCGTCGGCCACCACGGGCCAGGGCGGCACGCTCAACGTCGGCGCGCTCGCGTTCACGCTGACCCAGACCGCGATCGGTTCCTGACCCGCGGAAGCAACCCGGGCCGTGGAGTCCGTGGTCTCGATGGGTCCCTGATCCGCCGATCGCGACCACGCGCCTCCTGGCCCACCCACACCGCCGGACGGCGGTGCACACCACCACGACGACCAGGGGACGGACATGACCAGCACACCGAGGACGAGCGGACGCCACGCGGCGCCGCGTCGTCACCGGTGGATCTGGCCCACTGCCCTCGCCCTGGTCGTCGCGGTCGTGACGGCGCTGCTCGGCACGGGCGGCACCTACGCGCTCTGGAACGGCACCGCCAGCACCTCGGCCTCGACGGTGCGGTCCGCGACCGCCACCATCACCACCGGCCCGCTCTCCGCGATGAACACGTCCGTCCTCGGTCCTGGTGGCGGCGTCACCGGCACGTTCACGGTCCGCAACACCGGCTCGATCCCGCTCACCATGCGGGTCGCCACCACCTCGACGAACGTCGCCTACGCCACGAACGCGACCCCGGCTGCGGTGCTCGGTGAGCTGAGCCTGCGCCTCGCGGTGGTCGGCAGCACCGCCGACTGCCGCACCGGCCTGTCCGGCGCGAGCGGACGGCTCGCTGCCTTCGACACCGGCAGCGGCTCGTTCACCCTCGCGGCCGGCGCGAGCGCGGTCGGGTGCGTCGAGATGGACCTCGACGCCGACGCACCGCAGACCGTCGCCGGGGCCGTCACCGACTTCACCCTGACCGTGACCGGGACGCAGGTCAGCGCATGAGCCGCCGACTCCGCACCGTGCTCGCCGGGCTGCTCGCGCTGGCGTTCGTCGTCGGCGGGTCGTCCGCCGCGTGGGCGCTCTGGAGTGCGACCGGGACGACCGCCTCGAGCGTGACCATCGGAAAGACCGGGGCGTCCCTCACCGGCACGAGCGACATGACGACCACGTTCTCCTCGAGCGTGACGAGCACGACGAAGCCGCTCACCCTGACCAACGCGGGGTCGCTCGCCGGCACCGCCACCACCACCGTCTCCGTCGTGTCCGGCAGCTCGACCGCCCTCGCACAGGCCGTGAGCGTCGTCGCGTGGCCCGTGACCGGGACCGCGGCCTGCACGGCGTCGACCTCGGTCGGCACCGGCTCCGTCTCCGGCACCTGGGCGTCGCTGCCGAGCCTCACCACGAAGCTCGCCGCCGGGGCGAGTGCCGTCTGGTGCACCCGCAGCACGCCGTCCTCGTCCGCGCCGGCGTCGAGCACCGCGAACGTGAACGTGAACCTCACGGTGACGGCCGGCACGTGGAGCTCGGGCGTCGTGTCCGGCGGCTTCTACCTCAACACCTCCGCCGCCACGCCCGCCCTCACGTGCACGGACCACAGCGGCAACTACGTCGAGGTGGCCTGGGCCACCTCGTCCCGTCCGAAGGACACCTGGTACGGCGCCTACGCCGGGCGCGACGCGTCCACGATGGTCGCCCCGAAGCAGCAGGACTACTACGGCCGCTTCACCATCGCGCCGAGCCAGATCCCCGCGAGCGTCGCCACGAGCGGCCCGGTGCTGATCACCGTGAAGATCCTCGACAGCGCAGGCAACCCCACGAGCACCGTGGTCGGGACCGGGCAGATCACCCTCTTCACCCAGAACGACGGGGCAGCCGTCCGGTGCGGCGCATGAGCGCGGCCACCGACGGCGCTGCCCGGCGCGCCCGGCGCCCGCCGCGCACCGGCTGGCGTGCGGTCGTCCACGCCCTCGCGCTCGGGCTGAGCACCGGGCTGCTCGTCATCGTCGCCGGGCTCGCCGTCGTGCTCATCGTCGTGCCGAAGGCGACCGGGTCCACACCACTCACCGTGCTCACGCAGTCGATGGACCCGACGCTGCCGCCCGGCACGCTCCTCGTCGTCCGGCCGACGCCCGTCGAGGACATCCGCATCGGCGACGTCGTGACCTACCAGATCACCTCCGGGCAGCCGGCGGTCATCAGCCACCGGGTGGTCTCGGTCGCGTCGTCGTCGGACGGGTCCCGGACGTTCACGCTCAAGGGCGACAACAACGCGCTCGCCGATCCCGCACCGGTGACGGCTGCCCAGGTGCGCGGCGTCGTCTGGTACAGCCTGCCGGACATCGGCCTGGTGAACCAGCTCGTCAACGGGTCGCGCTCGTGGCTCGTGCCCGCGATCGCCGGGGTCCTGCTGGCGTACGGCGCCGTCATGGTCACGATCGGAACGGTGTCGGCCGTGCGTCGCCGACGCGCCGCGGGCGACGCCGACGGACGGGGGCCACGCGGTCGCGGCGCCCACCGGGCTACGCTCGGGTGACGTGACGGACGGCGTGGAACGGGCGAGGGCGCTGCTCGACGACGCGGCGCGACGGCTCCGCGACGCCGACGTCCCGGACGAGGCCCTCGGCGAGTACGTCGAGCCGAAGGCCGTGCTCGGCATCCGGCGCGAGCCCACCATCCGATCGCTCGGCCGGGTGTGGCGGGTCGGCGCGCTGCTGCTCGGGTCCTCCCCCGAGACCGACGGCCGGGTCTGGGCGACCGGGCGGATCACGCGCGTCACCGAACCCGGGCGGTCGCAGTTCGTGTCCGTCTCCGCCGAAGTCCGTCGGGCCTACCGGGCAGCGGCGCAGAAGGGGCACTTCGAGCCCGGGGACACCGTGAACCACGGCGCGACGCCGATCCCGGTCGACGGGTCACTCGTCGGCTCGGACGGCGTGCTCTTCGTCGCGGACGGGGGCCCGTTCGTCCGGTGGTCCCCCACCGCGGGTGCTGCAGTCCCGCTCGAGGCGTACCTGGCGGACCGCGTCGGGCTGCTGGTCGATCCCCCACGCGGCGCGACCGACTGACCACGGCACGACCACGCGGCGTCACCACGCGTCCGCCCGCGCCGTCGCGGTGGACGAGACCCGTCGCGGTGGACAGGACCCGCCGTCGGACGGGAGGCGCGGTGCCGGCCCGCACCGCGCCTCCCGTCCGACCGTGGCCGGGTCAGGACCGTGGCCACGTCACAGACTGAAGCCGCCGTCCGACGTGAGGACCTGCCCGACGACCCAACTGCCCGCGGACGACGCGAGCCACCCGATGAGCTCGGCCGGGTCCTGCGGCGTCCCGACGCGACCGAACGGCGTGCTCGCCAGGTACTCGTCGAGGCCGTCGAGCGACCGGTCCGTGGTCTCCGGGTCCATGTAGCCCGTGTTCACCGGCCCGGGGTTGACGGTGTTGAGCACGATGCCGAGCTCGAGCAGCTCCTTGGCGACCGTGGCGGTCACCCCGGCGAGCGCGGCCTTGCTCGCGGCGTACGCGACCTCGCCGATCATCGCCCCGTGGATCTGCCCGGAGGTCATCCAGAACACGTGCCCCTGTGCCTCGGCGTACGGGCCGGTCCCCACGATCCGGTCCCCCGGCCGTCGTGGCTCGTCCGTCCGTGGTGCGCGGCGCCGGGCGAACTCGGCGGTCAGCAGCATCGTCGCGCGGGTGTTGACCTCCCAGAAGGCAGTGAGCCGCTCCGGCGTCATGTCGAGGATGCTGCCGTCGTCCCCGCTCTTTGCGTGGTTGCAGACAAGGACGTCGAGGCGGCCGGTGAGTGCCGTCGCGGTGTCGATCAGCTCCGGGATCACGGAGGGATCGGACAGGTCGCCGGGGACGTCCGCGAACCGGGCGCCCTCGGTGAGGTGTGCGCGCAGTCCGTCGCGGACGGCGTCCAGGTCGTCGCCGCCCCACGGCAGGTCGAGGTCGTGCGGGCGGTGGTGGTGCACGACGATGCTCGCGCCGAGGTCGGCGAGCTTCGACGCGACGGCGAACCCGATGCCACGGCGTCGTGAGACACCGGTGACGAGGGCGGTCTTGCCGGCGAGGGGCAGGGTGGATGCGGGCATGCTGAACCTTTCGACGGCCCCGACGGGGCACTGGAGGGAGTCGGAAGCGGGTTCAGCGGCACTGCATGTCCGCCACCCTACACAGGAGGGCGCGCCCGCGGAACCGCCGTGGAGTCGGGGGACGTGCCGGGCCCGCACCCGCGTGCTCGCGTACCGTCCGCCGCATGACGGACGCGCGCACCGCCCCGGCCGACCGACGCTCCGAGCGGCGCCGGCGCCTCATCCTGCCGGGACAGTACGGCCCGGACTTCGACGACGGCGGCCCGCTCCTCGTGGTCGAGGCCCGCGAGTTCTTCACCGCGCGTCCCGTGCACCGTGCGAAGGCGCACCTGTGGCTGAGTGCGCTCCGGCACCTGGTCCGCGACCTCCGCGACCGGGGCGAGGGCGACCGCGTCGAGCACGTGCAGGTCGACACGCTCCGGCAGGCGCTGGTCGGCCGGGACGACCTCGAGGTCGTCGACCCGCCGTCGCGGACGCTCCGCGCACAGGTGCGGCACTGGGGCAGGGGCACCGAGGTGCTGCCGAGCCGCGGTTTCGTGACCGACGAGGACGAGTTCGCCGAGTGGGCCGCGCAGGGCACCGGCCGCTTCCGGATGGAGACGTTCTACGAGCGGGTCCGCCGTCGCGAGGGCTGGCTGATGCGCTCGGACGCGCCCGTCGGCGGGAAGTTCAGCCTCGACGAGCAGAACCGGGAGTCGCCGCCGAAGGGTGCGACCACGCTCGGACTCCCGGAGCCGTGGTGGCCCGAGGAGGACGAGGTCGACGAGGAGGTCCGACGCGACCTGGACCGCTGGGAGCGGGACGGCATCGCCCGCTTCGTCGGTGCGGACGACCGTCGGCGCTTCGCGGTCACGCCCGACGAGGCCCAGAGCGCCCTCGACGACTTCGTGCGCACCCGGCTGAACGACTTCGGCCCGTTCGAGGACGCCACGCTCACGAACGACTGGACGATGGCGCACTCGTTGCTCAGCGTCCCGATGAACCTCGGTGTCCTCGACCCGCGCGATGCGATCGAGGCGGCACTCGTGGCCCACCGCGACGACGACGCCCCGCTCGCGAGCGTCGAGGGGTTCGTCCGGCAGATCGCCGGGTGGCGCGACTACGTCTGGCACCTCTACTGGTGGTTCGGCGACGACTACGGGGCGTCGGAGAACGCCCTCGGAGCGCACGAGCGGCTCCCCCCGTGGTGGCGGGAGCTCGATGCGTCCCGGGTCGAGGCCGCCTGCCTCGGCACCGCGATCGAGGGCCTGCACGACCACGGCTGGCTGCACCACATCCAGCGGCTCATGGTGCTGGGCAACTGGGCGCTGCAGCGCGGGTACGACCCCGTGCACCTCACCGAGTGGTTCACGGACGTGTTCGTCGACGGGACCGACTGGGTGATGCCCGCGAACATCATCGGGATGTCGCAGCACGCCGACGGCGGGTTGGTCGCGACGAAGCCGTACGCGTCCGGTGGTCGGTACATCGACCGGATGTCGGACCACTGCGGCGGGTGCCGCTACGACCCGACGAAGCGGCTCGGCGAGGACGCCTGCCCGTTCACCGCCGGCTACTGGGCCTTCCTCGCGCGGACGGAGCCCGCCCTGCGGGACAACAACCGGATGGCCCGTCCGCTCCAGCAGATGCGGAAGCTGGCGGACCTCGACGAGGTGGTGGCCCAGGAGGCGCGGCGCGGCTCCCCCTGACCCGCCCGGCCCGGTGGTGGGTCACGATCCCCCCACCGGGTCGCCGGTCGCTCAGACGAGGACGACGACCTTGCCGGCGATCCGTCCGGCGGCGCCCTCGGTGTGCAGCGCCTGCAGCTCGCTCAGCGGGATGCGCCGCGTCACCTCGACCGTGAGCTCCCCGGCGTCGACGAGCCGGACGAGCTCGGCCAGCCGTTCGCGGTTCCGGAGCACGAACACCGTCGCAGCACGGACCCCGCGGGACTCGTCCCCCGGGGTCGCCATGAACGCCGTCGTGCTCACGACCGCACCCCCGTCGCGGACGGCGGCCACGAACGAGGCGAACTGCTCGGGCTCGATCGGGGCGAGGTTGAGCAGGACGTCGACCTGCCCGTCGACCGCCTGCAGCACGTCAGTCGTGGTGTGGTCGACGACCTGGTCGGCACCGGCGGCACGGACGGCGTCAGCGCTGCGCGGGCTGGCCGTGGCGATGACCTCGACACCGGCGCGCTTCGCGAGCTGGATCGCGTACTTCCCGACCACACCGCCCGCGCCGACGACGAGCACGCGCTGCCCGGCCTCGAGCCGACCGTCGTCGAAGAGCGCCTGCCATGCCGTGAGCGCCACCGACGGCAGCGCAGCCGCGTCCGCCAGCGGGATGCTCGTCGGGGCGGCGACGAGCGCGTCCGCCGGAGCGACGACGTACTCGGCCGCTCCGCCGTCGCGTTCCATCGGCAGGAAGCCGATCACCGCGTCGCCGACCGCCAGGTCCGTGACGTCGTCCCCGAGGGACGCGACCGTGCCGGAGACGTCGTACCCGGGGACGTGGGGCAGGGCGACCGGGATGGGCAGGAAGCCGGCGCGCATGCCGTTGTCCGCCGCGTTGTACGCCGAAGCCGTGACCCGGACGAGGACCTCGCCCGGGCCGGGGGTGGGCTGGTCGACGTCGCCGTAGGTGAGGACCTCGGGACCGCCGACCTCGTGGAACTGCACTGCCTTCATGATGACTCCTCCGTCATTTGCTTCGAATTCGAAGCGATTGATGGAACCGTAGCACTGCTTCGAACTCGAAGCAACAGGTAGGATCGGATCATGTCCGAAACCCCCTCGTCCCTGACGCCGACGCAGCTGCGCGCCTACCTGTCGTTCACCGAGGTCAGTGCGCTCCTGCGCCCCTCGGTCGAGCAGCAGCTCAAGGACGTGGGCGGGCTGTCGTACGTGCAGTTCCGGCTGCTGGCACGACTCGGGGACTCCCCCGACGGGCACCTGCGGATGACGGACCTCGCCGACGGGGTGGTCTACAGCCGCAGTGGGCTGACCTACCAGGCGCAGTTGCTCGAGCAGCGCGGACTCGTCACGCGCGGCCCCTCTCCGGACGACGAGCGCAGCACCGTGGTGTCGCTGACCGACGACGGGAGAGCCGTCCTCGCATCAGTGTTCCCGGGGCACATCGGCACGGTGCACGGCCTGCTGTTCGCACCGATCACGGACGAGGACGCCGCGGAGCTCGACCGGATCCTCGGGCGGATCAGCGAGCACCTCCGGAAGAACCCGCCCCGATCGGCGTCCCGCCGCGCCACGAGGTGAGCCGACGCGCGACGGCGTGACCCGAGCCCGCGTGCGGCGCGTGGCGGGGCCGACCCGCGCCTCCTGGCCCGCTCGTCGCACCTGTCGTTCCGTCACCGGACCCCGATAGGGTCGGAAACGTGAGCAACGAGGCATTCGACGACCGCTACGAGCTGCGCGCCTTCGCGCCCGGGACGGACGAGCAGGGGGCACCGAACGCCGAGACCGAGGCCTGGATGCAGGCCGTCGGACTCGGGTTCCACGAACCGCACCCCGGCGACGAGGCGGCCGCGCGCATGGTCGCGCACTTCATGGAGGAAGACCAGACCTGGCTCGGCGCGTACGTCCGCCGACCCGCGCCGGGCTCCGTCGACGAGACCTGGCCGGCCGGCACCTTCGCCTGGTTCGGCAAGGAGCTGAGCTGGGGCGACGGTTCGTCGATCGACACCCAGGCGATCTCCGCCGTGACCGTCCGACCGACCGAGCGCCGCCGCGGGATCCTCCGCGCGATGATGACGCACGCCCTCGCGCGCGGTGTCGCCGAGGGCTACGCCGTGGCCTCGCTGACCGCGTCCGAGGGCACCATCTACCGCCGCTTCGGCTTCGGCAGCGCGATCCGCGAGCGGGCCGTCCGGGTCCGCCGCGAGCGTGCGCTCCCGCTCCTCGCACCGACCACCGGTGTCGTCAGCGTCGTCACGCCCGAGTGGCTCGCCGGCGGCCCCGGCCGTGCCGTCTTCGACCGGTTCAACGCGCGGACGCCGGGCTCCATGGTGCGCAACGCCGGCACCTGGCCCGTCGTGTTCGGGCTGCGCAACGGCGACGGCGAGAAGGCGAAGGACGTCCGCGCAGCCGTGCACCGCCCGGACGACTCCGACGAGCTCGACGGCTACGTGACCTGGCGCGTCAAGGAGAGCCGCGACGGCGACACCACGCTCGAGGTCGTCGACCTGGTCTACGCGACCGACGACGCCTACCTGTCGCTCTGGGAGTTCCTGCTCTCGATCGACCTCAACGACGTCGTCACGTACAACCGGTCGCGGCTCGACGACCCGATCGTCGCCGCGCTCGGCGACAACCGCGCGTACGACGTCGACCACGAGGAGGACCACGTCTGGCTGCGCGTCCTCGACGTCGAGCGGGTGCTCGCGTCGCGTCCGTACGCCGTCGACGGTTCGCTGACGCTCGCCGTGACGGATGCGCTCGGGTTCGCCTCCGGCACGTACCGGCTGGACGTCCAGGAGGCGCGGGGCACCGTGACGAAGACCGCCGACGACGCCGACACGGCCGGGTCCGACCTCCAGCTCGACGTCGCGGACCTCGGTGCGTTGCTCATCGGGTCGGTGTCGCCGACGACGCTCGCGGCGGCCGGGCTCCTCCGCGCGGCGGACCCGGCGGCGCCGGCACTCCTGCGGGCGATGCTGACCCCGCCGCGGACGCCGCACGGCATCACGTACTTCTGATGCCCCTTCGCGAGTCGGTCGCACGGGCTCGCCAGGCCGTCGCGGTGCTGGCGAGCCCGTCGCTCCGGTCCGCGATCGTCGGCGGCGCAGCCCTCGACGACCGGACAAGGGCTGCGGTCGCGGCCTTCGACTGGGTCGGCGACGACGGACCCGACACGCCGCTCCTCGGGCGGACGGCGCAGGACCTCCAGCGGCTGCAGGGGCCGGCGGCGCTGCTCGAGTTCGACCGGATCGCCCGGATGCCGGTGCCGGACGACCAGCGTCATCCGCTCTCCGTGCGCATCGTGGAGCTCGTGTTCGAGCGGCTCGGCACGGGCAGGCCGGTCCCCGAGCCGGTGCTCAACGCCGCGATCGCCATGTTCGCCGAGGACGTCGCGATCGTGCGGCGGGACGCGGTGGACCTCGGCGTGCTCGTGCGGACGGACGACGGGGCGTCGTACCGCTACGTCGGCTGACGCGCGGGCGGGGCGGGCCTGGCGCCCGGCGCGGCGCTGGCGCGGTTCGGCGCGGTTCGGCGCGGTGGCGCACAACCGAAGTGCGCGCGAACCACAGGAACGCACGGCTCCGATCGACTCCCGTTGTGCGGACCCGGCCGCGCGCAGGCGCCCGCGCGCCGTGGTCGGCGTAGTCTCCGCGCCATGGACGACACGGTGGTCGACTGGCTCCTCGACTCGGACCCGGCCCTGCGGTGGCAGGTGGAACGGGACATCGTCGGCGCGCCGGCACCGACCTGGCAGGCCACGCGTGCCCGGGTCGCGACCGAGGGCCTCGGCGCCGCACTCCTCGCCCACCAGGACCCCGACGGACAGTGGGCAGGCGGCGCGTACTTCCCCGCCGAACCCGAGCCTGAGGGACCCGGGCAGCCGTACACCGCGACGACCTGGTCCCTCAACGCCCTGCGCGAGTGGGGGTTGGACGCCGCGGTCCTCGGCGACACTGCCGCACGACTCGACGCGAACAGCCGGTGGGAGTACGACGACCTGCCGTACTGGGGCGGCGAGGTCGACTGCTGCATCAACGCCTTCACCCTCGCGAACGGCGCGTGGCTCGGCGCCGACGTCGACGGCATCGCCGACTGGGTGCTCGAACGCCAGCAGCCCGACGGCGGGTGGAACTGCGAGTGGGTCGAGGGCTCGACGGTCTCGTCGTTCCACTCGACCCTCAACGTGCTCGAGGGGCTCCTGCAGCACGAGGTCCTGACCGACGGACGGCATCCCCGCGCGGCCGAGCTCCGGGACGCCCGCCACCGAGGCGCCGACTACCTCCTCGACCGACGGCTGCTCCACCGGAAGTCCGACGGCGCGCTCGTCGGCCCCTGGGCCACGGAGTTCGCGTACCCGTTCCGCTGGAAGTACAGCGTGCTCCGCGCGACCGACCACCTCCGGGCCGCGGCGCTCCGGGACGAGGCGGCGCCGGACCCCCGCGCCGCTGAGGCGATCGAGGTGGTCCGCGCTGCCCGTGGTGCTGACGGACGGTGGCTCCAGGGCGTCCGCCCGCCGGGCCGGCAGTGGTTCGAGGTGGACGTGCCGGCCGGTGAGCCGTCCCGCTGGCTCACGCTCGTGGGCACGCGCGTGCTGCGGTGGTGGGACGGCGACTGAGCCCTCGACGGCCGCGTCCTGTTGCACGATCGAGACCGACGGGCCGCCCGGACCGTGCGAGCCTGGTCGTCACTGATGACGTCGGGGACGGAGCGGGTCGTGGAGCGAGTGGTGGGGTGGAGCACGGTCGCCGTCATCGTGGCCGTGACGGTGCTGTGGTTGGTCCTGGTCCAGGTGACCAGCTGCTCCGATGCCGCGCCCAGCCAGGGCACGAGTTCCTGCGAGACCGAACCCGTGCTCGGGGTCGCCGGATCGTGGATCGCCGGGGCAGCTGGGGCCGCCGTCGTCGCCCTCGCGGTGTGGCAGGTCGTCCGGGCTGCACGGTCCGCCGAGCCGGTCGACGGCTGAGCCCGCTCGACCCGGGGTAGCGTGACGGCATGGCGAACGACGACGGTCCGCACCGCGGCGGCTTCCCGTTCGTCCCCGTCGCTGCCTTCACCCTCGGCGCGCTGGTCGTCATCGCCGCCGGACTCGGAGCGCGCCCCGTCCTGACCGGCGCCCGCTGGTCCCCCGCGGTCGCCCCGGCCCGAGCACCGGTCGTCGAGCCGACCGCCTCGCCGCCCACCACCGACGAGCCGCAGACGCTCGGAGCGCCGGCAGCCCAGCACGTCGACACATCGTGGGTCCTCGTCGTCCTGGGGGTGATCGGCACCGCCCTCCTCGTGCTCGTGGTCCTGCACCTCGTGAGGAAGCGACGCCGTCGCACGCGCCCGGGTGCGATCGAGGTGGCCGGCCTCGCGGTCGAGGTGCCCGCCGATCCCTCGACCGAGGTCGGACGCCAGCACCTGCGTCGCGGGATCGGTCGTGCCCTCGAGGTGCTGTCCGGACCCCGCGACCCGTCCGACGCCGTCACCGCGGCGTGGCTCGGCCTGCAGGAGTCGGCAGAGGACGCCGGGTTCCGTCGGGAGGCCGCGGAGACGCCGACCGAGTTCACGACGCGGATCCTGCGACGGCTCGACGTCGACGAGACCGCCCTCGGCACCCTTCGTCGCTGCTACCTCGCAGTGCGTTTCGGCGGGACCCCGGCGACCGATGCCGACGTCGCCGACGTCCGTGCCGCGCTGCGAACGCTCGACGGGCAGTGGGCCGAGGCACCGACCGACACCCGGGCGGACACGCCAGTCGCCACCCCGGCGGACGCCGACACGGCGACGGGCCGGCCGTGACACGCCGCCGCACCGCTGGGGTGCTCGTGCTCGCCGTCGTGGCTGCGGCGATCACGTGGTTCTTCGGCGTCGGCGTCGTGCAGTCGCTCGCCGTGGGCGGCGTCGTCGCCGCGGTGGGTCTGACGTGGAGCGCGGTCCGTGAGGACGTCCCGTTGACCTGGCCCGTGCCTCCCGTCCGGTCCGAACCCGGTGCCCGACGCGACCTGTCCGAGACGGCGTGGGCGCTGCGCGCCCGGGGCGGCGTGCCGGAGCGGACGCTCGCCCGAGCGCGTGTGGTGGCCCGACACCGCCTGTGGACGCGCCACCGACTCGACCTCGACGACCCGCGCGACCGGACGGCGATCGATGCCGTCCTGCCGTCGGGCGTGGTCGCCGTCCTCGTGCGCGAGCGGCGGTCCGAGATCGACCTCGTCGCGTTCGGGAGCGTCCTCACCGCGCTCGAGACGTTGGGACCCGCGACCGGGCAACACGGCACCGGGCGTGCCACCGAGCAGCGCACCACCGACCACACCACGATCGAGAGGCACCCGTGACCGACCCCCAGACGCCGAGCGCACCGTCCCTGCCCATCGCCGACGTCGCCGCGCGCGCCCGCGACGTCCTCGACACGGTCAGCGCGGTCGTCGTCGGGATGCGGGAGCCGCTCGAGCTGGCGTTCGCGAGCATCCTCGCGGGCGGCCACGTCCTGTTCGAGGACGTCCCCGGCCTCGGCAAGACGCTCGCGGCGCGGAGCCTCGCGGCCGCGTGTGGTCTCGACTTCCGCCGTCTGCAGTGCACCCCGGACCTCCTGCCCGCCGACATCACCGGATCGTTCGTCTACGCCCCGTCGACCGCGGACTTCGTCTTCCGCCCGGGCCCCGTCTTCACCGGGATGTTCCTCGCCGACGAGATCAACCGAACGTCGCCGAAGACCCAGTCGGCGCTCCTCGAGGCGATGGCCGAGGGACAGGTCACGGTCGAGGGCGAGGGCTTCCCGCTCCCCCGGCCGTTCCACGTCCTTGCGACGTCGAACCCGATCGAGTACGAGGGCACGTACGCCCTCCCGGAGGCCCAGCTCGACCGCTTCATGGTGCGCCTCTCGGTCGGGTACCCGACGCGCGAGGGGGAACAGCAGGTGCTCCTCAACCGGATCGGCCGGCGGCAGGAGGTCGCGACGGTCTCCGCCGTGGTCGACGCGACCGACGTGCTGCGCATGCAGGCGACGGTCGAGGGGGTGCACGTCGACGAGGACATCGCGCTGTACTGCGTCGACCTCGCGGCCGCGACGCGCACCCACCGCGACGTGCAGGTCGGGTCGTCGCCGCGCGGCGCACAGGCGCTCATGCTCGTCGGCCGTGCGCGAGCCGTCATGGACGGGCGGGACTTCGTCACCCCGGAGGACGTCAAGACCGCCGCCGTCGCGGTGCTCGCGCACCGGATCTCGCTGACGCCGCAGGCGTGGGCGAACGGGGTGGACCCCGCGGTGATCGTGCGGGGCATCGTCGCGCAGGTGCCGGGGCCGCCGGTGGTCGGGTCGGGAGCGACCGGCGGGCGGCCGGTGTCCGGCCTGGAGGCACGGTGAGCGTTCCCGACGAGCCGTCGGTCCGACCCGCCTCCGGGTCAGGGACCGCGCCGCTCTGGGTCCGGAACCCGGCGCTGGTCTCGGGGCTCGCCGTCGGCGTGCTGCTCGCAGGGCTCGCTCTCCTCACCGGACGTCCCGAGCTCGCGCTGGTGGCGCTGCCGGCACTCGTGACTGCCGCCTTCGGCGTCCGCCCCCGACTCGACACGACGCCCGTCCGCACCACGACCACGCTCGCGCCGTCCGACTCCGGCGAGGGCGTGGCGTTCCGGACGGAGGTCGCCCTGCCGTCCGCCGCGGAGGCCGTCGCCGTCGAGTTCCGTGTCGCCGGCGACCGACGGCACGTCGTCGTGGTCGACCCTCGCCGCGCGAGGCGGCTCACCGGTACCGTCCCGGTCACGCACTCCGGCCCCCAGGAGATCCTGCGGACGCACCTGTCGCTCCTCGGCCGGGGCGGCACCGCCGTCTCCGTGCCGGCGGCGGGCCCGGTGCGATCCGCGGTCGTCCCGCCACCGCACCTGCGCGTGCAGCACCTGCCGATGCCGAGCCGGGTGACGGGCATCACCGGTCCGCACGACTCCGCCCGCCCCGGTGACGGCGGCGAGTTCCGCGACGTCGCGCTCTTCGCCCCGGGCGACCGGCTCCGGCGCATCGACTGGCGGCGCACCGCACGGCGAGCCGAGCGCCCGGGAGAGCTCTACGTGCGCCGGACCTTCGCCACGGCGGACGCCCTCGTCGTGCTCGTCCTCGACAGCCGGGACGACCTCGGCGCCGACGTCACGGAGTGGAGCGGCGCCCGGCACGGCAGACAGCAGGCGACGTCGCTCGACCTCGCACGCGAAGCCGCCGTCTCCCTCGCCACCGCGTACATCAGCGCCGGAGACCGGGTCGGCTTCCGAGACCTCGCCGGCACCGCGCGGTCGGTCGAACCCGGCGGCGGGACCCGGCACCTCGAGCGGCTCCGGACGACCATCGCCGCGGCGACGCCGCACCAGGACGCGACGACCACGGCACGCATGCCGCTCGTACCGGCGGCGTCCCTCGTGGTGGTCCTGTCGACGTTCCTCGACGACCAGGCATCGACGATGGCGGTGACCTGGGCCGCGACCGGCCACCGGGTCGTGGCCGTCGACGTGCTCCCGTCGCCCGACGTCCGGCGAGCGACCCGTCACGAACGCGCGGCGTCCCGGCTCATCGCCCTCGAACGATCCGACCGGCTCACGGAGATGACGGCAACCGGCGTCGAGCTGATCCACTGGCGCACCGGTGACGAGGACGCCCCTGCCGTGCAACTCCGCCTGCTCAGCCGCGCTCGGCGGACCGGATGACCGCCGGGTCGCGCGCGGAGCGCAGCGGAGCACCGTCGATCGGTCCGGCGGTCCCGGCGTGGACGATCGGTGCGCTCGGCCTGGTCGCGGGTGTCGTCGGGTCGGTCGTCGTGATCGGGGCGAGCGGCTGGCTCGTCGTCGCGGTCGTCCTCGCGGCGGCGGCAGCGGTCCTGCCCCGCGGCCCGTTCGCGGCGCTGCTCGTGGGACAGCTCGCCCTGGCCGGGATCGGCGGGACGGACCTCCCGGTCCTCCTCCTGACGACGCACCTCGTCCTCGCCACGAGCCTGCTCTGGGCCTGGACGCCGCGCACCGCCAGGGTGCAGCTCCGCGCACTCCTGCCGTCGGCACTGCGGTTCGTCGCCGTGCAGGTCGGGAGCCAGGCGGTCGCGTTCGTGGTCGTCGCCCTCCTCGGTGGCTCCGGCCCGGTCGGCGGCGTGTGGCTGGCGATGGCCGGGACGGCCGCGCTCCTGGCGCTCGCGATCGGCCTGTTCGTGCCGACGCTGCTGCGCGCCGGAGACGCGGAGCGCTAGGCCCGGCGGCGCACCCGCGGGTCGACGAACGCGTACACGACGTCGACGATCACGTTCGCGGTCACGATCAGCAGCGCCGAGAACAGCGTGAACCCCACGACGACCTGCAGGTCGAGCGTGTGCACCGCGTCGATGAGCAGCGCACCGAGCCCCTGCATCGAGAACACCTTCTCGGTGATGACGGCACCGCCGAGCAGCGACCCGAGGTCCAGTCCGAACAGCGTCACCACGGGGAGGATCGCCGTCCGCAGCCCGTGGCGCACGACGACCTGGCGTTCGCGGAGGCCCTTCGCGCGGGCGGTCCGGACGAAGTCCTGCGACATCGACTCGAGCATCTCGCCCCGGGTCAGCCGGGCGTAGATCGCCGCACTGATGAAGGCGAGCACGCACCACGGCAGGACGAGGTGCGTGAACCACCCGACGGGATCGTCCCCGAACGCGACGTAGCCGCTGGTGGGCAGGACGCCGAGCACGAACCCGAACAGCAGGATCGCCAGCAGCCCGACGAGGTACGACGGCGCGGACACCCCGGCGACGGCGATCGTCATGACCGTGCGGTCGACGTACGTCCCTCGGCGCAGCGCCGACAGCGCGCCGCCGGCCACCCCGGCGACGAGCCAGAGCACGGCTGCGCCGACGGCGATCGACGCGGTGACGGGCAGGCGCGTGAGGATGAGGTTCGTGACGCTGTCGTGGAGCTGGAACGAGTAGCCGAAGCAGGGCGCCGCGCAGTGGATGACGGAGGCGCCGGACCCGAACGTCCGCCCGGTGAAGATGCCCGCGAGGTAGGCCCCGAACTGGGCGATCCACGGCTTGTCCGTCCCGAGGAACGCCTGCACCTCGCGCAGCCGGTCGGGCGTGCAGGGCTTGTCGCAGATCGCGCGCGCCGGGTTCGTCGGCAGCAGCATGAACAGGGCGTAGGTGATCGCGGCCACGACGAGCAGGACGACTGCGGCGCCGAGCACGCGGATCGCGATGAAGCGGAAGGTGGTCACCGGTTGCTCCTCCGCGGGTCGAGGGCGTCGCGCAGGGCGTCGCCGAGCACGTTGAACGCCAGGGTGATGAGGAACAGCGCCAGGCCCGGGAACACGAGGTACATCGGGTCGGTCTGCACCCAACCGATCGCGTCGCCGATGCTGCGACCCCACGACGGCGTCGGCGGGGTGACGCCGACGGCGAGGAACGACAGCGCGGCCTCGGCGCCGATCATCGACGGGATCGAGATCGTCGCGTAGACGGTGATCGTCGCGGCGAGGTTCGGCAGCAGCTGCGTCCGGATGACGTGCCAACGCCCGGCGCCCATCGCGGTGGAGGCGACGACGTAGTTCCGGGTGACGAGCGACAGCGTCTGCCCGCGCACGACACGGGCGACCGAGGGCCACCCGAAGAACCCGATGACGAGGACGACGAGCACGGGCTTCGGGAACGACGTCGGGACGATCGCGGTCAGGGCGATCATGAAGACGAGCGACGGGAAGCCGAAGATGACGTCGACGACGCGGGAGAGCACCCGGTCGTACCAGCCGCCGAAGAACCCGGTCGTCACGCCGACGAGCACGCCGATGACGATCGAGACGATCGTCGCGGCGATCCCGATGCCGAGCGAGGTGCGGGCACCGTAGGTGACGATCGCGAACAGGTCGCGCCCGGTCAGGGGCTCGACCCCGAACCAGTGCTCGCCGCTGATCCCGCCGCCGACCCCGCGCGGGGCGCCGAACGAGTTGAGCGCGTCGATGTGGTACCCGTACGGGTCCTGGCCGGTGACGGCGGCGATGAGGGGCGCCGCGAGCGCGACGACGACGAACACCACGATGACGACCGCGGACGCGACCGCCCAGCGGTCCTGACGCACGCGGCGGACGACGGCGCGGAAGCCGGTGCTCCGGTTCGCGGATGCCGCGACCGGACGGTCGACGACGTTGGCGGTCACGAGGCCACCCCTTCCCACGCACGCCAGGCCTCGCGGCGGGCGGCCTGTCGCGCCGGGTCGGCGACGGGCGCTGCCGCGAGGAGCATGCGCGTGTAGTCCTGCTGCGGATCGTCCAGCACGGCGTCGGTCGTGCCGCGCTCGACCACGCGGCCGTCGTGCAGCACGACCACCTCGTCGGCGAGCTGCCGCACCACGGCGAGGTCGTGGCTGATGAGGAGCATGCCGAAGCCGAAGTCTTGCTGCAGCGCGGCGAGGAGGTCGAGCACGGCGGCCTGCACGGTGACGTCCAGCGCCGAGGTCGGTTCGTCGGCGATCACGAGCGCGGGCCGGAGCGCGAGGGCCCGGGCGACCGCCACGCGCTGCCGCTGCCCGCCGGAGAGCTGGTGCGGGAAGCGCTCGGCCCACGACGGGTCGAGCTGGACCGCCACGAGCAGCTCGCGGACCCGTTCGGCACGGTCCGCCGTCGAGGCCGTGCCGTGCACGAGGAGGGGCTCGGCGATGCTCCACCCGATGGTCTGTCGCGGGTTGAGCGAGGACGCGGGGTCCTGGAAGACGATGCCCACCCGGCTGCGGAGCTCGCGCAGGCGTGCACCACGAGCGGTGCGGAGGTCGCTGCCGTCCACCTCGACGGACCCCGCGACGACCGGCACGAGACCGGCGAGCGCACGCCCGATGGTGGACTTGCCGGACCCCGACTCCCCCACGAGTCCGAGCGTCTCGCCCGCGCGGAGCGTCAGGTCGATGCCGGAGACGGTCGGGTCACCGCGGCGCGCGTAGCGCACGGCGACGTCGCGCAGCTGCGCGACGAGGGGCCGGGAGGCGCGGCTCGTCTCCGTCTCGTCGGCCGGCGCGGTGGACGCGACCGTCCCACCGTCCGCAGCGTGCGGTGCGGAGGCGGGTCGCGCCTCCAGGGCCGGTACCGCCGCGAGGAGTGCCCGCGTGTACTCGGCATCCGGGTGCGCGAACACCTCGGCGACGGTCCCGTGCTCGACCGGGTCGCCGCGCCGCATCACGAGCACCTCGTCGGCGACGTCCGCCACCACGCCCATGTCGTGCGTGATGAGCAGCACGGCGAGGTCGCGCTCGCGACCCAGCGTGCGGAGCAGGTCGAGGATGCCCGCCTGCACCGTGACGTCGAGCGCGGTGGTCGGCTCGTCCGCGATGAGGGCGACCGGGTCACCGGCGAGGGCCATCGCGATCATCGCGCGCTGGAGCTGGCCGCCGGAGAGCTCGTGCGGGTAGGCCTTCCGGATCCGCTGCGGGTCCGGGAGCCCGGCGGCGCGGAGGAGTTCGTCGGTCCGCGCGGACACACCGCGTCGGTCGAGGTCCGTCGGGTGCGCCGTGATCGCCTCGGCGATCTGGGTGCCGATCGAGAGCACGGGGGTGAAGGAGTTCATCGGCTCCTGGAACACGACGCCGATGCCGGCACCGCGGACCGCTCGGAGCTCGTCGTCCGACGCCCCGACGAGCTCGGTGCCGCGGAAGCGGATGCTGCCGGTGACGCGGGCCTCCGGCGGGAGCAGGCCGAGCACGCTCATCGCGCTGACGGACTTGCCCGACCCGGACTCGCCGACGAGGGCGAGCACGCGGCCGGGCGTCAGGGTGAAGGAGACGTCACGGACGACGGGCTCCGCATCGCCGAACGCGACGCGGAGCCCCTCGACCTCGAGCAGCGGTGCACTCACTTGGCGAGCGAGACCTTGAGGTAGTTCGGGTACGCCGGGAAGTCCGCGATCTGGAAGTTCTGCACGTTCGAACCGGCGAGGAAGGACTGCTTCGCGTAGGTGAGCGGGACGATCGGGGCGTCGGCCATGATCTTCTTGTCCGCCTCGGCCCAGAGCTTCTGCGCATCCTGCTGGTCGATGGTGCCCGTCGCCTGCTTGATCAGGGCGTCGACCTCGGGGTTGCTGTACTTCGAGACGTTGTAGCCGCCCCCACCGATCTGCGACGAGTCGTACAGCGGCTGGATGTTGGCGTTCGCGCTCGGGAAGTCCGGCTGCCAGCTGAACATCGCGAGGTCGAAGTCGTCGCCGTCCGTCGTCGCCGTGTAGAACGAGTCGATGTCGAGCGGCTTGAGCGTGACGGTGATGCCCGCGCGCTTGAGGCCGGCCTGGATCGCCTGCGCCTCGGCCAGGTTCGCCGAGTCGTTCTGCGTGACCAGGGTCAGCTTGAGGTCCGAGACACCCGCTTCCTGCAGGAGCTTCTTCGCCTTCGCCACGTCACCGGTGGCACCGGGCTCGTACAGGTCGTACTGCTGGCGCCCCGCGATGCCGGGCGTGATGAGGGTCGTCGCGTAGGAGCCGGCGAGGGCACCACCGGCGGCGATCCGGTACGACTTCTTGTCGACGGCGTACTGCAGCGCCTGCCGGACCTTGAGCTCCTTGAGCGAGCCCTTCTGCGTGTTGATCGCGAGGTAGTTGATCGGGCCGGCCTTCGAGGTGGCGAGGCGGTCCTGGGCGGCCGGGTTCGAGCGCACCTGGTTCAGCTCGGCAGCACCGAGGTACGTCGCGCCGAACGAGTCCTTCGCGTCACCGTTGTCGGCGATCAGCGTCTGGGTGACGGTCGACGGGTCCTGGCTCTCCTTGAACACGACCTTCGACGGGCCGGCGGTGCGGACGTCGTCGGTCTTCGCGCTCCACTCCTCGTTCCGCACGAGGGTGATCTGCGAGCCCTGCGTGTTGGACTGCACCTCGTAGGGGCCGGAAGCGACGGGCTTGGCGTCGTACGCACCGGTGTCGGTGCCGTCGCCCTCGGGGACCGGGGCGAACGCGGGCATCGACACGATCCACGGCCAGTCGCCGTACGCCGCGTTGAGCTTGAAGACGATCGTCGAGTCGTCCGGGGTCTCGATGCTGTCGAGGGTCTTGCCGTCGAACGGACCCTTGTAGCTGTCACCGCCGACGAGGAGCGACTTGTGGTAGCTCAGGCCACCGGTGAGCGTCGGCGCGAACGAGCGCTCGATGCCCCACTTGATGTCCTTCGTGGTGATCTCGGTGCCGTCCTGGAACTTCAGCCCCTTCTTGAGGTGGTAGGTCCAGGTCTTGCCGCCGTCGCTCGAGTCGCCGGTGTTCGTCGCGAGGTCGGGGACGACCTTGGCCGTCTTGCCGGGCTCGACGTCCCACGCGGTGAGGCGACGGAGCACGAGGCCGAGCGTCGTGATGTTGAGGTTCTGGCTGGTCGCCGGGTCGAGATGCACCGCGGTGGCCGTCGTCAGGATGTTGAGCGTGCCGCCCTTGGAGGTTCCGCCCGAGGCGTCGTCCGAGGCGCCCCCGCCCGAGCAGCCGGTGAGGACCAGGGCTGCAGCTGCGGCGACCGCAGCGGTGATGGTCAGGCGGTTCGGGCGTCTCATGACGGTGGTGCTCCTCGTGGGGAAGTGGTGGTGCGCAGCCGTGGGGTGGCCGTGACGTGTCGCCGTGCTCCGGAGCCGGTGCGGGCTCCCGGTGTCGGGGCGTCGAGCTGTCGGGGCGTCGTCCATCCTGACACCGCGATCGGACGGTGTCCGAATCCCGGGCACGGCCGACGTCGCACGGCGTAACGGTCCAATCGCCGTGCGACCACGGTCTATTCCCGATGCGTCGTCCTGCGGGCAGCCGACCCGGGAGGACCCGCCTCGGGCATCACCGATCGAGCCACTGACCAACCGGGGCCGCGCGGTCTTCTGAGCGAGTGACCGTTCTGGTTCGCGATCCCCGGGGATCGCGAACCAGAACGGTCACCACTCACCACCCGATCAGCGGTCGAAGAGCCCACCGAGGAAGTCGTTGCCGAGGTTCGACGCCTGCTCACCGAGCCCACCGAGGAGCTGCTCGCCCTCGCCCGCGAGCCCCTCGACACCACCGCCGAGGTCCCCGAGTCCGAGGTCGCCGATCCCGGCGGCGATGCCCTCGAAGTCGACGCCGAGGTTCGCGGCCTCGGCCAGCACCGGCCCCGCGGCCGCGCTGAGCACGGCGCCACCGGCGACCGCTGCGCCCAGACCGCCGAGCGCCATCGCACCGGCGCCGACCGCTGCCCCGCCGGCGAACGCTCCACCGCGGCCGCGCCCCGCCGATCCGCCGCCGCCCAGGACACGTCGGACGAGTCCGGGCCGAGCGACCTCGCCGCGGGTCATCGCGCGGGCCATCCCACCGGCGGAATCGTCGCGGAGGTGCTCGTGCGGCGGCAACTCGGAGTTCAGGCGGTTGCGGATCTGCTGGCGCTGCGCGGGGGTGAGCCGGGCGAAGGCGTCGTGGTGGACCTGCTCGAGCTGCTCCGGCGGGGCGGTCCGCAGCAGGTAGTCGTACTTGGCGATCGCGACCTGGTCGGAGTCGACCGACCCGTGCTGTTGCTGGCCGTGCTGCTGCTGGCCGGGCGCCTGGCCGTACGGATGCTGCTGGCCGTACGGCTGCTGCTGCCCGTGCTGCGCCTGCTGGTTCCGGTCGTCCCCGGTCAGCTTGTCCGCCGCGCTCCGGACGATGCCGCGCCAGTCCGTCCCGCCCTGCTGCTGCCCGGCGCCGGCCGCGGGTCCCGCCTGCCCGCGCTTCTGGAGCTGCTTGTCGATGACCTTGCCGGCCATGCCGATGATGCGGTTGAGGTTCGCCATGCCCCAACCTTTGTGATCGCACATGTGAGCACTCAGGAACGCCCCGGTGGATCGGCCGGAGATGTCATCCGAAGCCCCTGGGAGCGCTGACCCCCGGTCAGGTCAGGATGCGCGCGAGGAACGCGTTCCGGAACCGTCCGGTCGGGTCGAGGTCACGGGCGAGCGCGGCGAAGTCGGACAGCCGCGGGTACACCTCGTGCAGCCGTTCGGCACTCGCCGCCGACACCTTCCCCCAATGCGGGCGGGCGTCGAACGGCGCGAGGACCTCCTCGATCCGCTCCACCGCGGCTGCCACCGCGCTCGCGTCCCGCCGGAACGTGAAGTGGATGCCGACCGACTGCCGCTCCGAGGACGGTGCGAGCCAGGCGGTGTCGGCGGCGATCGTCCGGACCTCGGCCGCGATGAGGATCGGCGCGAACAGCGACTCCAAGGGTCGGAGCGCCTGCAGTGCGTCGACCGCGGAACCAGCCGGCAGCAGGTACTCCGCCTGGATCTCCGCCCCGGTCGACGGCGTGAACGAGGACCGGAAGTGCGGGAGCCGCTCGGACCACGGCCCCGGCACGCCGCCCTGCTCGGTGACGCCGGCGGGGTCGTTCTCCCCCGGGTGCACCGGGCCGTCGGCGGGACGGGCGCCGAGCGCGACGAGGTCGACGGCCGGTGCCGGTTCGCCCACGCGGTGCTTGACCCAGACCTGCCGGGCTCCGCGGTCGTCGAACGAGGTGAACAGCGACACCGAGTACGCGTCCGACACGACCTCGTCGAAGTGCTCCGCGACGGCGCCCCACGGCAGGTCGAGGTGCACGGTCGTGGCGACCTGGAAGGTGGGCTCGATCGCGAGCTCCACCGCGGTGACGACACCGAGCGCGCCGAGCGCCACCCGGTGCGCGTCGAGGGAACCGTCCGGTGTCGACGCATCGACGAACGCCAGGTCTCCGGAAGCGCGGACGACCTCGAGACCGACGACCGCCTGCGCGAGCGACGGGTTGCGCACGCCGGAGCCGTGCGTGCCGGTGGCGACCGCTCCGGCGGTGGAGATGTGCGGCAGGGAGGCGAGGTTCGCGAGTGCCCAGCCCCGCGCCTCCAGGCCCGCGGCCACCTGGCTGTGGATCATGCCGGCGGCGACGCGCACGACCCGCCGGTCCTCGTCGATGTCGAGCACCGGCGGCAGGTCCGCCAGCGACACCTGGAGCGCGTCCGTGTCGGCGATCGTGTTGAACGAGTGCCGTGACCCGAGCGCCGTCAGGCGCGGCGTCGACGCGACGAGCTGCTGCAGCTCGTCGACCGACGTCGGGCGCGCCAGGCCGGACGCCCGGTAGGTGACGTTGCCCGCCCAGTTCGTCCGCGTCGTCGCGCTCACGGTCACGAGCCTAGAACCCCCGGTCGAGACGGTGCCACGTCTGCTGGAGGCGCAGCTCGTCGCGGAACCCGCGCTCGGTGGTGTGCTCGTCGATGACGAGGAACTCCGTGCCGACCATGGTCGCGAAGTCCTCGACCACCTGCAGGCCGACGGCCGTCGTCATGACGGTGTGGTGGGCGGCGCCGGCGGTGAGCCAGGCCTCGGCGGCGACGGGGAACGACGGGCGCGGCTCCCAGACGGCGCGTCCGACGGGCAGCTTCGGCAACGCGGCGGTCGGCGGGACGACGTCCACGACGTTCGCCGTGAGGCGGAAGCCGTCGCGGGTGTCGGAGAGCGCGACCACGACGGCCTCGCCGGCGTCGGCGGTGAAGACCAGGCGCACCGGGTCGTCCTTGCCGCCGATGCCGAGCGGGTGGATCTCGAGCGTCGGCTTCGTGGTGGTGAGGGTCGGCGAGACCTCGAGCATGTGCGCGCCGAGGATCTTCTCGGCACCCGGCGTGAGGTCGTACGTGTAGTCCTCCATGAGCGACGCGCCCCCGGGGAGGCCGGCGCCGGCGACGTTCATCGCACGGACGAGGACGGCGGTCTTCCAGTCGCCCTCGGCACCGAAGCCGTACCCGTCGGCCATCAGTCGCTGCACGGCGAGGCCGGGCAGCTGCTTGAGCGTGCCGAGGTCCTCGAAGTTGGTGGTGAAGGCGGCGGACCCGTTCTGCGCGAGCAGGGTGCGGAGGCCGATCTCGATCGCGGCGCCGTCGCGGAGGGACTGGTGGCGGTCACCACCGTCACGGAGCGACGGGTCGACGTCGTAGTCCTGCTGGTAGGTCGCGACGAGCGCATCGACCGCTGCCGTGTCGGCTTCCGCCGAGGCGACCGCCTCGGCCAGCTCGTTGACGGCCCAGGTGTTCACCTGCACGCCGAGCTCGATCTCCGCCTCGGTCTTGTCACCCTCGGTGACCGCGACGTACCGCATGTTGTCGCCGAACCGGGTGAGCTTGAGCTCCCGCACGGCCGCGGCACCGGCGGCGGCGCGGGTCCAGTTCGCGACCCGCTGCTGGACGCGGGGGTCCGAGACGTGCCCGACGGCGGTGGCGTGCCGGACGCCGAGGCGCGCCAGGGCGTACCCGAACTCGCGGTCACCGTGCGCCGCCTGGTTGAGGTTCATGAAGTCGAAGTCGATGTCCGCCCAGGGCAGCGTGACGTTCGCCTGGGTGTGCAGGTGCAGCAGCGGCTTCGTGAGCGCCTGCAGGCCGCCGATCCACATCTTCGCGGGGCTGAACGTGTGCATCCACGTCGTCACACCGATGACCCTGTCGTCCGCGCTGGCCTCGATGAGGGCGCGCCGGATGCCGTCGGCGTCCTTCAGCACGGGCTTCCAGACGAGCTTCACCGGCACGTGCGGCGCAAGCGTCTCGTGCACGTGCTTGCTCTGCGACTCCACCTGGCGCAGGGTCTCCTCGCCGTACAGCCCCTGGGACCCGGTGAGGAACCAGACCTCGTAGCCCGCCAACGTCTCGGCGGGGTCGACGACGTGCGTCGCTGTGTCGTGGGTCACTGGAGTGCTCCTTCGGGGGTCTGTCCGTAGACGTTCTGGTAGCGATCGAAGAGTCGGTCGATGTCTGCTTCGGCGATCGGGACGACGTCCCCGCCCTGCTTCGCGATGTGCACGGTCCGGGCGACGTCCTCGCACATCACGGCGGCCTTCACGGCGTCCTTCGCGTCGCGGCCGATCGTGAAGACGCCGTGGTTCTGCATGAGCACCGCACGCGAGCGGTGGCCGGCGAGGGTCTCGACGATGCCGTGTCCGATCGAGTCGTCGCCGATGATCGCGAACGGCCCGACCGGGATCGGTCCGCCGAACTCGTCCGCCATCGCGGTGATCACGCACGGGATGGGCTCCGCCCGTGCCGCCCACGCCGTCGCGTACGTCGAGTGGGTGTGCACGACGCCGCCGACCTCCGGCATGTTCCGGTAGACGTAGGCGTGCGCGGCGGTGTCGGAGCTCGGCCCGTGGCTGTTCTCCCAGCCGTCGGCCGGCACCCCGTCGAGCGTGCAGACGACCTGGTTCCCGGGGGTCAGGTCGTCGCTGGACACGCCGCTCGGCTTGATGACGAAGAGGTCCGTGCCCGGCACCCGCTCGGAGACGTTGCCACCGGTCCAGATCACGAGGCCGTAGCGGACGAGTTCGCCGTGCAGCCGGGCGACGCGTTCGCGGGTGGCGGCGACGGCCTGCTGGGTGTCGGTGGTCATCGGGTCGGCTCCTTCTCGGCCTGGAGGCGCGGCTCGCCTGCCGTCGTCGGCTCGGCTCCGGGGGTGGTCGCGCTGGCGCTGGCGCTGGTGTCGGTGCTTGCGGGGGTCGCTTCGGGGCGGGTCGCGGCGGCGGCGACGTCCTGGACGGGCAGGGCCCGCCGGTAGCGCTCGAGGTACGTCTGGAACCCGTCGACGTCGGCCGGCTCGGGCTCGGCCACGTGCACGGCGTCACCCCCGAACACCGTGTCGGCGAGGAAGTCCGCCAGGTGCTGGTCGGTGTGCTCGAGGTAGGCGGCGAGCACCGCGATCCCCCACGCACCGCCCTCGCCCGCGGTCTCCTCGAGCGCGACGGGCACGCGGAGGGCGGCTGCGAGCAGGCGTTGCGGTGCGCCGGGCGTCCGGAAGAGCCCGCCGTGGGCAGTCATCCGGTCGACCTGGACCTCCTCGCCGTGCAGAACGTCCATGCCGATCGCGAGGGTGGCGAAGGCACCGTGCACCTCGGAGCGCACGAGGTTGCCGAGCGTGAAGCGTGCGTCCGGGGTCCGGAGCAGCAGGGGTCGGCCGTCCTCGACGTGCGTGACGGGCTCCCCGGCGAGGTAGTTGAAGGAGAGCAGGCCGCCGGCGTCGGGGTCCGCGTGCTCGGCTTCGGCCAGCAGTGTCGCGTAGACGGTGTCCATGTCCGGTGCCGTGCTGCCGGTGCGCTCGCTCGCGGCCTCGGCGAACCGGCCGAACACGCGCGCCCAGCTCGCGATCTCGCTCGCACCGTTGTTGCAGTGCACCATCGCGACGGCGTCCCCGGAGGGCGTGGTGACGACGTCGAGCTCCTCGTGCGGGGTCGCGAGCGGGTGCTCCAGCACGACCATCGCGAAGATGCTCGTGCCGACGCTGACGTTGCCCGTGCGCGGTGCGACGGCGTTCGTCGCGACCATGCCCGTGCCGGCGTCGCCCTCGGGCGGGCAGAGGGGAACACCAGGGAGCAGGGTGCCGGACGGGTCGAGCCATGCAGCGCCCTCGGGGGTGAGGGCTCCCGCGTCGTCCCCGGCGACGAGCACCTCGGGCAGGAGCGCCCGGAGGTCCCCGACCCCGATCAGGTCCTCGGCCGTCCGGAGCATCGCGCCGTCGTAGTCGCGCGTGCCGGGGTCGCCCGGACCGCTGTCCGTCGGGGTGCTGTCGATCGGGAAGACACCGCTCGCATCGCCGACGCCGAGCACGTCCCGCCCCGTGAGCCGTCGGTGCACGTACCCGGCGAGGGTCGTGACGCTCGCGAGGTCGGCGACGTGCGGCTCGTCGTCGAGGACGGCCTGGTACAGGTGCGCGATGGACCAGCGCAGCGGGATGTTGAACCCGAGGGCGTCGCTGAGTCGTTCGGCGGCGGGGCCGGTCGAGGTGTTGCGCCAGGTGCGGAACGGCACGAGCAGCTCGCCCGCGGCGTCGAACGCGAGGTAGCCGTGCATCATCGCGCTCACGCCGGCGGCGCGGAAGGTCGTCGGGGTGACGCCGTACTGGGCCTCCACATCGGCCACGAGGGCGGCGTAGGCCGCGCGGAGTCCGGTCTCGACGGCCTCGAGCGAGTACGTCCAGCGCCCGTCGACGAACTCGTTCTCCCACTCGTGGGCGCCCGCGGCGATGGGGACGAGGTCCTCGTCCACGAGGCACGCCTTGATGCGGGTGGAGCCGAGCTCGATCCCGAGCGTGGTGCGGCCGTCCACGACCTGCTGCCTGCGGTCGTCGCCCATGCGTTCCTCCAGAACCTCGTCGTCCTCCGTGAGCGCTCACATCCTGGCACGTGAGCGCTCACTCCCGCAACGCCGCCACGCCCGCGCCCGCCCAGGTCGCACGAACCGCCGCTCGCCGCCGCACGCCGCCGCCCGCCCGCGCTCGGCGAGGTCGCACGAACTGCCGCTCGCCGCCGCCCCGAACGGCACGTCGTGCGACCTGACCGACCAGGCCACGGCGAGTCGTGCGACCTCGGCCCGCCCGCCGGCTGGCGCCCCGCGCGGGGCCCTACGCGCCGACGGTGCTCTCGCGGACGACCAGGGACGGAGTCACGGTCGCGGACTCCGCAGCGCCCCCGTCGATGAGATCGAGCAGCGCCCGACCCGCAACGCGCCCGAGCTCCTCGAGGCGCAGGTCCACCGTGGTCAGCGGCGGCCGGCTCGCGAGCGCCATCACGTCCCAGTCGTCGAACCCGGCGACCGCGACGTCGTCCGGCACGGACAGCCCGAGCTCCCGCAGCCGATCGCACACGCCCCGCGCGATCTGGTCGCTCCCGCAGACGATCGCATCCACGCCGAGCGCACCCGACCCGGACGCCGCCCCGGCCGCGGCCCCGGTCCCGGTCCCCGCCGACGCGAGCCCCACGCCCCGCGCCAGCACGTCCACCGCCTGCCGCCCCCACCGCTCCGACCACTCGCCGTACAGCGGTTCGGCCACAAGGCTCGCGCCGAGCACCTCGGTGGCGCCGGACACACGCCGGACCGCCGACCGGTGCCGCTCGGGCCCCGTGACGATCGCCACACGCCGTCGCCCGGTCGACAGCACGTGCGCGGCGACGGCCGCCGACCCGGCGGCGTCGTCGAGCGTGACCGACACGTCGTCCGGGTCGGTCGAGGGCGTGAACGCGTACACGACCGGGATCGGCACGTCGATCGGCGGCCGGGCGTCGGCGGAACGGCCGGTCACGATGATGCCGTCGACCCCGCGGGCGGCGAGCGAGCGGAGGTAGTGGGCCTCGCGGACGTGGTCGTCGCGGGTGTCGCACAGCAGCACGGCCATCTGCCCGGCGGAGAGGGCGTCCTCAGCGCCGAGGAGCACCGGGATCGAGAACCGGCCGAACGAGTCCGTCGTGATCATGCCCACCGTGTAGGTCCGTCCCGAGGAGAGCGCGCGGGCCCGGGCGTCGCCGACGAACCCGAGCTTCTCGGCGGCGTCCTTCACCCGGGCGCGCGTCGACTCGCGGAGCTGCCCGGTGCCGTTCAGGGCCTTCGAGGCGGTGCCGATCGACACGCCGGCGAGCGCCGCGACGTCGGTGATCCGGACGGTCCGCCCAGCGCGCTCCAGTGTCACGGCAAACCCCTTTCCGGATGCGGGAAACTGACCATGACTATACGCACGATGTGAGAAGACGCCCTTGCGCGCCTCCAGGTCGTGTCGTAACGTCCTCCGCAGAAACCGTTTTCCGGAACCAGCACGGAACCGGACCCGGCCTGAGTCACATCGCAAGGAGGCGACATGACCACCACGCTCGCGACCGACAGCCGCGCGCACACCGCGACCCCGGTCCTCCCGACCGCGGACGCGCACCTGACGCTCCGTCCGCTGCCCACGGGTGACGCCCGGATCACCGGCGGCTTCTGGGCCCTCCGACAGGAGCGGAACGGCCGCGACGCGGTCCGCGGCGGGTACGCCCTGCTCGAGGCGGCCGGGAACTTCCGGAACCTCCGCATCGCCGCCGGTCTCGAGGAGGGCGACGCGACCGGCCCGATCTTCATGGACTCCGACGTCACGAAGTGGCTCGAGGCGGTGGCGTGGGAGTACGGCCGAGCCCCTGCCGAGGACCTGCTGGAACTCCAGCGCGAGGTCACCGCCCTGTACGCCCAGGCGCAGGCCGACGACGGCTACCTCGACTCCGTGCAGCAGATCCGCGGGAAGGGCGAGCGGTACACGGACCTCAAGTGGAGCCACGAGATGTACTGCGCCGGACACCTGTACCAGGCGGCCGTGGCACAGCACCGCGCGACGGGCGACACCGGGCTGCTCGACGTCGCGATCAAGAACGCGGACCACCTCGTCCGCACGTTCGGCGACGGGACCGCACCGGACGGCACGCCGAAGGTCCGCGACGTCGACGGCCACCCGGTGGTCGAGATGGGCCTCGTGGAGCTCTACCGCGAGACCGGCAACCGCGAGTACCTCGACCTCGCGCACTGGTTCGTCGACGCCCGGGGCACCGGCATCATCGAGCGCGCCGGCGGCGAGCCGACGTACTTCTCCGACCGGGTCCCGAGCCGGCAGGCGACGACCGTCGAGGGCCACGCGGTCCGCGCCGTGTACCTCGCGGCCGGCGCCGTGGACGTCGCGATCGAGACCGGCGACACCGAGCTCCTGACCGCGAGCGAGACGCAGTTCGCGGACATGATGGCCACGAAGGCGTTCATCACCGGCGGTCTCGGCGCGCGCTGGGACTGGGAGGCGTTCGGCGACCCGTACGAACTCCCCACCGACCGCGGGTACGCCGAGACCTGTGCGGCCATCGGCGGGATCCAGTGGGCCTGGCGCCTGCTCCTCGCGACCGGGAAGCCCGTGTACGCCGACGCGATCGAGCGACTGCTGTACAACGCGTTCCTCGCGGGCGTGAGCCTCGCCGGCACCGAGTACTTCTACGTGAACCCGCTGCAGCAGCGTGACCACGCGCACCAGGACGAGAACCGCTCCCCCGCGCACGGCCGCCGCGGCTGGTTCGACTGCGCCTGCTGCCCGCCGAACATCATGCGGACGTTCGCGAGCCTCGACGGCTACCTCGCCACCGCGACCGACGGCGGCCTCCAGCTGCACCAGTACGCCACGGCCTCGCTCGGCCGCGTCGACGTCGAGACCGGGTACCCGCACGACGGCCGCGTGGTGGTCACCGTCACCGCGGACGGCCCGCTCGCCCTCGGCCTGCGGATCCCGTCGTGGTCGGACACCACGACGGTGCAGGGTCCGGACGGCACGGCCAGCCCCGCCGCGGGCACGCTGCACGTCATCGACCGCGAGTGGACGGCCGGCGACACCGTCGAGCTCGTCTTCGACACGACGCCGCACCGGTACGTCGCCGACGCCCGGATCGACGCCGCACGCGGGCAGGTCGCCATCGAGCGCGGGCCGCTCGTGTACGCGGTCGAGCAGGCGGACCAGCAGGGCTTCACGGTCGACGACCTGACGGTCGACGCCGACGCGCCGATCACCGAGGAGCGCCAGGACGGGCTCCTCGACGGCGTCGTCACGCTGCGCGTCGCCGGACACGCCCCGGCCGAGCACGCGCAGGCAGCGTGGCCGTACCGCCGACTGGACGGTCCAGGAGGAACGGATCACGCAGGTGCGGCGACCAGCGTCGACGACGCGGCCGGGTCCACGGCGGCCGCCACGCGCCTCCAGGACGTCACCGCCACCGCGGTCCCGTACTACGCCTGGGCGAACCGCGGAGCCGCGCCGATGCGCGTCTGGCTCCCGCTGGCGCGGTGACACGATGGACCGCAGAGCGTTCCTCGCCGGCGGTCTCGCCGGCGGGGCGGCCCTCGCCCTGGCGGGGTGCTCCGGCACCCTGCCGAAGGTCGACGCGCGCGTCGCGAGCTTCGGCCGGAACGCGACCGGCACCGTGCACGTCTGGTGCCGCTCCGCGACGCAGGCCGGACTGACGGCGGCGGTCGCCGGGTTCAACAAGGCGAACCCGAAGCTGCAGGTCGAGCTGACGCCGGTGCCGGACGGGCAGTACGTGACGAAGCTCGCGACCGCGATCCGTGGTGGTGAGCCGCCGGACGTCGTGGACATCGACGACATCAACTCGCAGCTGTTCATCTTCCGCGAGGCGTTCGCCGACCTCACCGACGTCGTGAAGGGGCTCGACTACTTCGACGCGATCTCGCCCGGCCACCTCCGGCTGCTCGAGTACCGCGACCGGTACTACGGGCTGCCGTACCTGGCGGACAACTCGCAGTTGTTCGTCAACACCGAGCTGTTCGACCGGGCCGGCCTCGACGTCGAGGACGCGACGAAGGACCTCGACTCGCTGCTCGCCGCCGCGAAGGCGATCCGGAAGCCCGGCGCCGACGTGTACGGGTGGTCGATCTCGGGCAACGCCGCCGGCATCATCGGGTTCGTCACGCAGCCGCACGTCTGGGCCACCGGCGTCGACATGATGTCCGGTGAGGTCGGCAAGCAGACGGCGAACATCACCGGCAACGAGGCGCTCGAACGCATGCTCGAGTTCTACCGGCAGCTGTGGAAGGACGGCGTGCTGTCGAAGGCGACCTACGCGGACGCCGGGACCACGTGGGGTGCCGACTTCCGGGCCGGCAAGGTCGGCATCTTCCCGACCTCGTACGGTGCGACCGTGCCCGCCGCGACGAAGGCGATGCGCGCGAAGATGCAGACGGTGCTCATCCCGTCGTGGGACGGCAAGCGCTCGTTCTTCGACGGGGGCGACAACATGTGCATCCCGAACGGGGCGGCGAACCCGTCCGGGGGCTGGGCGTTCATGCAGTACGCGAACGGTCTGCAGCAACAGCAGGCGCTGCCGGACGGCGGGTACTTCCCGACCCGGTCCGACGCCGCGACACCCGCGTACCGGAAGAAGTACCCGCTCGCGTTCGGCCCGCTCGACGCGATCGAGAAGGGGTACGCGCCGCAGACGCTCGCGTACAACCTGCTCGTCAACCAGCCCTCGTCGCCCTACTTCGCGATGTTCCGCGAGGCGGTGTTCGGCTCGGGGGCCGCTGCGGCCATGAAGACGGCGCAGTCGGACTACACCCGCATCCTCGACCAGGTCCAGGCCTGAGCGACCGTTCGTTCGTTCGCTCGCTCGCTCGTTCGCTCGCTCGCTCGTTCGCTCGTTCGCTCGTTGCACAGAGAGGTGCAGACATGACCACCGTCTCCAACCGACGGACCGGCGCCGGCCGTCCGACCGTCGGCCGTGGCGTCAGCCGCCCGGGTCCGTCCCGGAACTCGCTCACGCACCCGCCGCGCACCGGCGCCGTGCTCGTCACCCCGGCGATCGTGTTCGTCGCGGTGTTCGTCCTCGCGCCGCTGGTGTTCGCGCTCTACATCTCGTTCACGAACTGGCCCCTGATCGGCCCGTACCGGTTCATCGGACTGCAGAACTACCTGACGCTGTTCCAGGACCCGACGTTCGTGCACGCCATCGGGTACACGCTGCTCTACACGGCGATCGTGACGGTGCCGATCCTGGCGCTCGGGTACTTCCTCGCCGTGCTCATCCGGGCCCGACGGCGCGGGTCGACCTTCCTGCGCACGGTGTTCTTCCTGCCGTACGTCGTCGGGCTGACGACGCTGTCGTTCATGCTCGTGCTCGAGGCACAACCGAACTCCGGCGCGGTGAACATGGTGCTGCGCTGGCTCGGGATCACCGACGGCAGCACGGCGTGGCTCGTGAACGGCCCGCTCGCGACGCTGCTCATCTGCGTGCTCGTCGTCTGGGCGGTGTCCGGGCTGACCATGGTGCTCGTGATGTCCGCCATGCAGGGCATCCCCGACGAGGTGTACGAGTCCGCCCAGCTCGAAGGGGCCTCGTGGTGGCAGACCGAACGCCTCATCACGATGCCGATGATCCGCTCCACGCTCGCCCTCAGCGCGATCATCTCGGTCATCGGGTCACTGCTCGCGTTCAACCAGTTCTACATCCTGACCCAGGGCGGGCCGGGCACGGAGACCACGACGATCGTCAACGCGATCTACAACCGCGGCTTCGTGAACCTGCAGCTCGGCGCGGCGACCGCCGAGTCGATCGCCCTCGTCGTCGTCATCGCCGCCGTCACCGTGTTCCAGTTCTGGGCACTGCGAGAGAAGGACTGAGCCATGAGCACCACCGCTTCCCGTGCGGGCCTCGCGGCCCCGGACCTGTCCACCCGCACGCTCACCACCTCCGGCGACGGAGGCCGCCGTCGCCGCCACCAGGGCAGCGTGCGCCACCCGCGCGACACCGCCGTGAAGCGCACGCTGTACGTCATCGCCGGGGTCGGCGCGACGCTGGTGTTCGGCGTCCCGCTCATCTGGTCGATCCTGCGGGCCTTCCAGTCCGAGGCCGTCATCACGCAGGCGGCCGACCCGGCGACGTTCTTCCAGCTCGGGTGGCAGAACTTCGCCGCGGTCTTCAGCCCCTCGTCGCACCTCCTCACCGGCGTGGTGAACTCGCTCGTCGTGTCGATCGCCACGGCCGTCCTGACCGCCGTGATCGCGACGATGGCCGGGTACGGGTTCGCCCGGTTCCGGTTCCGCGGTTCCGGCGTGGTCTTCGGGCTGGTGCTGCTGACGATGATGGTGCCGTTCCAGGCGATCCTCACGCCGCTGTACCTCGAGATGAACGCGATGAAGCTCACGAACTCCCTGCTCGGGCTCGTGCTCTTCTACACGACGGTGAACCTGCCGTTCGGGGTGTTCGTGATGCGGAACGCGTTCGAGTCGATCCCGACGGAGCTCGAGGACTCGGCGTTCGTCGACGGGGCCTCGCGCTTCCGGGTCGTCGTGTCGGTGCTGCGGCCGCTGCTCCTACCGGGTGCCGCGACGGCCGCGCTGTACGCGTTCCTGGCGTCGTGGACGGAGTTCCTCGGGGCGCTGACGTTCCTCACGAAGGACTCGCTCTACACGCTGCCCGTCGCGCTGCTCAACCTGCAGACCGGGGCGTACGGGCAGGTGTCGTACGGGAACCTCGTGGCCGGGTCCGTCGTGGCGATGATCCCGTGCATCGCGCTCTACGTCGGGCTGCAGCGGTTCTACGTCGCCGGGCTGTCGTCCGGCGCGCTGAAGGGCTGACGGTCGGCGCTGCCGCGCTCTGCTGTGTGCGAGGTTCCGCGCTCCGTGGGACGGCGCGAGCCTCGCACCGCGCGCGGAACCTCGCACACTGCGGCCCGCGCGGTGCCCCGCGCCCTACGCGCTCCGGCGCACCACGAGCTCGGGCACGAGCAACGTCTCGTCCCGCGGCTCCCCCTCGACGAGGGCCCGCACGGTGTCGAGCACCCGCTCCCCCATCGCCCGGAAGTCCTGCCGCACGGTGGTGAGCGGCGGCGTGAAGTGCGCCGCCTCGGGAACGTCGTCGAAGCCCACCACGGCGATGTCGTCCGGCACCCGCAGTCCCTCGTCGGCGAAGGCGTGCAGGACCCCGAGCGCCATCTGGTCGTTCCCGGCGAAGACCGCGTCGACCGTGTGCACGTCGATCGTCCGGGCCGCCGCGAACCCGCTCGCCGGGGTCCAGTCGCCGTCGAGCACCACGGGCTCGAGTCCGGCGTCGCGCATGATCCGCTCGTAGGTCACCCGGCGGACCTCGGACTCCTGCGAGACCGCGGGGCCGGCGATGTGCACGATCCGGCGGTGCCCGCGGGCGAACAGGTGCTCCATCACGAGCGAGGTCCCCGCCGCCTGGTCGATCGCGACCGCCGCGACGCTCGGTGCCACCGGGGCCCTTGCCGCGTCCCGCTGCACGGCGTTCGCGACGACGACGGGCACCGAGACCGGGACGGTCAGCGAGGCGAGGGCGTCGAGCACCCGGTTGTCGGCGGCGACGAGCACGATGGCGGCGACGTCCTGGGCGAGCAGCGTCACGAGGGCGTTCGACAGGTCGACGGGGCGCGGGTCGTCGGGCAGCGTGGAGAGCAGGACGTGGTAGCCGGCGGACCGGGCTGCCCGCTCGAACCCGATGGCAGTGCTCGACGGTCCGTACAGCGCGTCCCCGGCGGTGATGATGCCGAGCGCCCGACTGCGCCCCCCGGCGAGCGCCCGGGCGGCGGCACGGGGCCGGTACCCGAGTTCGGTGACCGCGTCGGACACCTGGGCGCGGAACTGCTCGCGGACCGTCGGGTCGCCGTTGATCACCCGCGAGACGGTCTGGTGGGAGACGCCCGCGCGCTCGGCGACGTCGAAGATCGTGGGTGCCTTGCGACGTTTGCCGCCGGCGTCCCCGAGCGCGGTCGTGGTCGTCACGTCGCCAACCGTACCGCGCAGTCCGGCCGACGCGACAAGATCGCGAAACGGTCACGGTGAGTTGACACCCCGTCACGGAACCCCCAGTATGTGAGCGCTCACACGAGCAAATCCCTCGGGGCACAGCAGCCCCGGCACCGAGCGCGTCGACGTGGACGCGCAGGAACAGAGGTACTTCGATGATGAAGCGCAAGATCGTCGCGGGCGTCGCCGCCCTCGGCATCGCCATCGCACTCGCCGGCTGCTCCGCCGGCGGACGCGCGTCCACCGACGGTGGGAGCAGCAGCGGCGACAACAAGGGCGCCCTGGTGGGCGTCGCGATGCCGACCAAGGTCTCGGAACGCTGGATCAAGGACGGCAACGCCGTCAAGAGCGACCTCGAGAAGGCCGGCTACAAGGTCGACCTCGAGTACGGCGACAACAAGGTCCAGCAGCAGGCGCAGCAGGTCAGCAACATGATCACGAAGGGCGCGAAGGTCCTCATCATCGCGTCGATCGACGGCGGAGCGCTCTCCGACCAGCTCGACGCCGCCGCCAAGGCCGGCATCAAGGTGATCTCCTACGACCGCCTGCTCACGGGCAACAAGAACGTCGACTACTACGTGTCGTTCGACAACGAGAAGGTCGGCGTCGACCAGGCGACGAGCCTGCTCACCGGCCTCGGCGTGCTCGACGCGGACGGCAAGAAGACCGGCGAGAAGGGCCCCTTCAACATCGAGGTCTTCGCCGGCTCGCTCGACGACAACAACGCGGGCTTCTTCTTCGACGGTGCGATGAAGACCCTCAAGCCGTACCTCGAAGACGGCACCCTGAAGATCCAGTCCGGCCAGGACCAGCTCTCGCAGGCCGCGACGCAGCAGTGGGACCCGGCGACCGCCAAGGCCCGCATGCAGAACCTCATCGCGAAGTCGTACTCCGGCGGCACCACGCTGAACGGCGTGCTCTCGCCCTACGACGGCATGTCGATCGGCATCATCTCGGCGCTGCAGGGCGCCGGGTACGGCTCGAGCGACCGCCCGCTCCCGACCATCACGGGGCAGGACGCCGAGCAGGCCAGCGTGAAGTCGATCATCGCCGGTCAGCAGTACTCGACCATCTACAAGGACACGCGCAAGCTCGCCAAGCAGTCGGTCACCATGGCCGAGGACCTGCTCACCGGCAAGAAGCCCGAGGTCAACGACACGAAGAGCTACGACAACAAGGTCAAGGTCGTCCCGACCTACCTGTTCCAGCCGACCGTCGTGACGAAGGACAACTACAAGGAAGTCCTCGTCGACTCGGGCTACTACACCGAGGCCGACCTCAAGTAGGACGCAACCCATCTGTCGGACTGGAGGCGCGGGTCGACCCCGCCCCGCGCCTCCAGTCCGTCACCACCCGCGCGCCCACGCGCGGACGACGAAAAGGCGGTCCCACATGGCGGACACCATCCTCGAGATGCGTGACATCACCAAGACGTTCCCCGGGGTCAAGGCGCTGCAGGGGGTCTCGATCGAGGTCGAGCGCGGCCAGGTCCACGCGATCTGCGGCGAGAACGGCGCCGGCAAGTCCACCCTGATGAAGGTGCTGTCCGGGGTCTACCCGCACGGCTCCTTCGACGGCGAGATCCTCATCGACGGATCCCCCGTCGAGTTCGGCGACATCAACGGCTCGGAAGCGGCCGGGGTCGTGATCATCCACCAGGAGCTCGCGCTCAGCCCGTTCCTGTCGATCGCCGAGAACATCTTCCTCGGCAACGAACAGTCGAAGGCCGGGTTCATCGACTGGAACAAGACGAACCTCGCGGCCGCCGAGCTCCTGCAGCGCGTCGGCCTCAAGGACAACCCGGTCACGAAGATCGTCGACATCGGCGTCGGCAAGCAGCAGCTCGTCGAGATCGCGAAGGCCCTGTCGAAGCGGGTGAAGCTCCTCATCCTCGACGAGCCGACGGCAGCGCTGAACGACGACGACTCGGCGCACCTTCTCGACCTCATCCGGTCGCTGCAGGCCGAGGGGATGACGGCGATCATCATCAGTCACAAGCTCAACGAGATCAAGGCGATCGCGGACAAGGTCACGATCATCCGCGACGGCAAGACCATCGAGACGCTCGACATGCACGCCGACGACGTCTCCGAGGACCGGATCATCCGCGGCATGGTCGGTCGCGACCTGTCGAACCGGTACCCGGAGCGCGAGGACCCGCAGATCGGCGAGGAACTCCTCCGCATCGAGGACTGGACCGTCCACCACCAGCTCGACGCCTCGCGCGAGATCATCCACCAGGCGAACCTCTCCGTCCGCGCGGGCGAGGTCGTCGGCATCGCCGGGCTCATGGGCGCCGGACGGACCGAACTCGCGATGAGCGTGTTCGGCCAGTCCTACGGCACCGGGATCAGCGGCACCGTGTACAAGCGCGGCGTCCCGATCAAGACCCACACGGTGTCGCAGGCGATCGACAACGGCATCGCCTACGTCACCGAGGACCGGAAGCGCTACGGACTCAACCTCATCGACGACATCAAGCGGAACATCTCCGGGTCGGCGCTCGGGAAGCTCGCGAACTGGGGCTTCGTCAACGCGTCCGAGGAGACCACCATCGCCGGGCAGTTCCTCCGGAGCCTCAACATCAAGGCACCGAACGTCGACGTCGTCACCGGGAAGCTCTCCGGCGGCAACCAGCAGAAGGTCGTCCTGTCGAAGTGGATGTACGCCGACCCCGACGTGCTGATCCTCGACGAGCCCACGCGGGGCATCGACGTCGGCGCGAAGTACGAGATCTACACGATCATCAACCAGCTCGCGGACCAGGGGAAGGGGATCATCGTGATCTCCTCCGAACTCCCCGAGCTCCTCGGCATCTGCGACCGCATCTACACGCTCTCCGAGGGCACGATCACCGCCGACGTGCCCCGCTCCGAGGCCACGCCCGAGGCCCTCATGCAGTACATGACCCAGGAACGGGAGACCCCTGTCAATGAACGCGCTTAAGTCCGCCGCCGGCTACCTCACCGGGCAGCTCCGACAGATCGGCCTGTTCATCGCGCTGATCGTCATCGTCATCTTCTTCCAGGTGACGACGAACGGCATCACCCTCGCCCCGATCAACGTCTCGAACCTGATCGTCCAGAACAGCTACATCCTCATCCTCGCCATCGGCATGGTGATGGTCATCATCGCCGGGCACATCGACCTCTCGGTCGGCTCGGTCGTGGCCTTCACCGGCGCCATGGCCGGTGTCATGATCACGCAGTGGGGCCTGCCCTGGCCGATCGCGGTCGTGCTCTGCCTGGTGGTCGGCGCCCTCGTCGGTGCCTGGCAGGGGTTCTGGATCGCCTACTTCGGGATCCCCGCGTTCATCGTCACGCTCGCGGGCATGCTCGCGTTCCGCGGCGCCGCGCAGATCGTCCTGCACAACCAGCAGATCTCGCCGTTCCCGGAGGGCTTCCGCTCCCTCGGCTCCGGCTTCCTGCCGTCGTTCGGCACCACCGGGTACGAGCCCCTCACGATGATCCTCGGCTTCGCGGCCGCGATCGTCCTCGTGGTCACGGCGTTCCGCGGTCGTGCCACACGGCGCAAGTACCAGCTCGAGAGCGAGCCGTTCGCCTGGTTCATCACGAAGCTCGCCTTCACGGTGGCGCTCGTCATCTACGTGGCGCTCCTGCTCGCGAGCTACAACGGCACCCCGATCGTGCTCGTCGTGCTGGGTGCCCTCGTGGTGATCTACTCGGTCGTCATGCGGAGCGCGGTGTTCGGCCGCCACATCTACGCGATCGGCGGGAACGCCCTCGCCGCCCAGCTCTCCGGTGTGAAGACGAAGCGGGTCACGTTCCTGCTCTTCGTCAACATGGGCGTCATCTCGGCCCTGGCCGGCGTGGTCTTCACCGGGCAGCTCAACCTCGCGGCTCCGGGTGCCGGCAACGGCTTCGAGCTCGACGCCATCGCCGCGGTGTTCATCGGCGGCGCGGCCGTCACCGGTGGCATCGGGACGGTGCCGGGAGCGATCGTCGGTGGTCTCATCATCGGCATCCTGAACAACGGCATGTCGATCCTCGGCATCGGGACCGAGTACCAGTCGCTCATCAAGGGCCTGGTGCTGCTCGCGGCCGTCGCGTTCGACGTGTTCAACAAGCGCCGGGCGGCGTCCGCGCGCAAGTAGCGCGGGCGCGCGGGCGCGCGGGCGTTCGTTTCGTGAGCAGAAATGGTCGGGTCCTGTCCGGGGACCCGACCATTTCTGCTCACGATCCGGAGAGCACTGCCCAGGCGGCGGCCTGGAGGCGCAGGGTCCCGTCCCCGACGTCGGCTCCGCCCGCCTCGACGCGCGTCGCACCCGCTGTGGGCAGGTCGACGGGATCGGGCGACAGGTTCAGGGCGGTCACCACCGCCCGCTCCGCGGTCGCGGTCCGCAGCACGATCGCGGTGTTCGTCAGGTGGACGACGTCGGTGTGGGCGCGGTGCAGCCAGGGCTCGCGGCGACGGAGGGCGATGAGCGCCTCGTACGCGTGTGTGAGCGCCACGGACTCGGGCGGAGCGGCCGGGAACTCCGGGCGGACGGCGTCGTCCCCGCCGACGCGCTCCTCCTTCACCCCGGTCCAGCCGTACTCGTCACCGGCCCAGACGCTCGGGGTCCCGGCGACCGTGAAGAGGACGGCGGCGGCGTGCCCGGCGAACCGCTCCCCCACGGCGCTCGCGATGCGCGTCACGTCGTGGTTGCCGACGAACGTGCTCGGCGCCTGTGCGGCCAGCAGTTCGTCGTGGCGTTCGACGGCGTGGGCGAGCTCGAAGCAGTTCCGGTCGGCGATGCCGTGCCATATGCCCTGCCAGAGCTCGTACTGCGTGGTGGAGTCGACCGTCGAGGCGCGGACGAACGCCGCCGTGTCCCCGTGGATGACCTCGCCCGTGAACCAGGCGTCCGGGAAGCGCTCCCGGACGCGCGGCAGCACCCGTGCCCAGAACGCCGTCGGTACCGCGTAGGCCGCGTCGAGTCGCCAGCCGTCGACGCCCCGTGCGAGCCAGTGCGTCATCACCTCGACGACGAGGTCCTCGGTGGCCTGGCTGCCGTGGTCGAGCGCGACGAGGATGTCGTGCCCCTCGAACAGTCCCACCGGCACGTCGTCGCCGGGCGACCAGCCTGCCCAGTCGATCGCGAACAGATCCGCCGTCGGCGCGTCCGGGCCCTGCTCCTCGACGGCGCGGAAGGCCGGGTGCTCCCGTCCGACGTGGTTGAACACCCCGTCGAGCAGGACCCGGATCCCCCGGCCGTGCGCGGCCGTGACGAGCCGGTCGAAGTCGTCGTCGTCACCGAGCCGCGGGTCGATCCGGAAGTGGTCGACCGTGTCGTAGCCGTGCGTCGAGCTCGTGAAGACGGGGCCCAGCAGCAGCCCGTTCAGCCCGAGGTCCACGACGTGGTCGAGCCAGGGCTCGATGCGGCCGAGCCGGTGGTCGACGGGGCGTCCGTCCACGGGGGTGTCCGGCCGGACGTCGGCACCGACGAACCCGAGCGGGTAGACGTGCCACCACATGACGTGCTCGACCCAGGCGGGCTCGGCGGGACGCTCGGGTGCGGTGTCGGTGTTCACCGACCCGATGCTGCCAGCCGTGCCTGGGCTGGGTGCGAGACCGGACAGCGGGGACAGGATGGTCGCATGGGACGAGCGATCAGGACCGAGGCGGACGCCGCCGCGAACGAGGCGGAACACGCCGATCGGACGTGTGCCTCGTGCGGCCGCCGGATGCCCGGTTCCGCCGCCCCGGATGCGAAGTACTGCTCGGCCGCGTGCCGGAAGCACGGCGTGGACGAGACCGACCTCGCGCTCGAACAGCGCATCGACGAACTCCTCGCCGCACGGGCCCGCACGTCCAGCATCTGCCCGTCCGACGCCGCCCGGGCCCTCGACCCCGACGGCTGGCGTGACCTGATGGAACCCGCCCGGCGTGCGGCGCGGCGGATGATGTCCAGAGGCGAGGTCGAGATCACCCAGCACGGCAGCGTCGTCGACCCGTCCACCGCCAAGGGCCCGATCCGTATCCGCCGACCGCGCTGACATGGACGACCGCCTCATCACGGCCACTCGCCGCGCCGATCACCTCGCTGCCGTCGGCGGCACCGTCGTCGGCATCTCGCAACAGGCCGCCCTCGCCGGACTCTCCGTGTTCTGGACCGCACTCGGCGCCGTCGGGATCACCCGGCCCGCGGGACTCGTCTGGACGATCATCGCAGCGATCGGTGCAGTGCTCACCGTCACCGTGTGGATCCGCGCCCGCCGGACCAGGGTCCTGCTGCCGTTCTTCCTCACCGCTCCCGAGCGGCCGCTCGCGGTCCTCACCCCGGCGCAACGTCGCGAACTCCGACGGCAGTTGCGGCGACCGGGCACCGTCACGGAACCGTACGCAGGACTCGTCCGGAGCATGATCGACTGGCAGCGCCGCTCGTCGCGTGCCGCCGTCCCGGTGCTCGTCGGGATGTTCCTCAGTCTGGTCGGGCTCTCCGGTTCGGTCGCGATGACCAACGGGACGGCTGGATGGTCCTTGATGGTCGGCCTCCTCGCCGTCGCCGTGTTCATCACTGTGGTCAGTCGCCTCGAATCGCGGCGTCAACTGCTCGTCCGGGAACAAGCACAGCACGACACGTGTTGAGCACCGGGATGACCCTCGACGACACCGCCGCACAGTCCCCCGACCGTCTCCGAGCCCTCGTGGTGGGTGCCAGCGGCATCACCGGATCGGCACTCGTCTCGCACCTGCTCGACCTCGGGTGGGAGGTCACCGCACTCTCCCGCCGGCCCCTCGCCCGCGACGGTGTCCGCACCGTGGCCGCGGACCTGCGCGACCCGGAGTCGCTGGGCACCGCCCTCGCCGACGAGCGCCCGACCCACGTCTTCTTCACCGCCTGGCAGCGGCAAGACACCGAGGCCGAGAACATCCGCGTGAACGGCGGCATGGTGCGCGACCTCCTCGCCGCCCTCGCCCACGCGCCGCTCGAGCACGTCGCCCTCGTCACCGGGCTGAAGCACTACCTCGGCCCATTCGAGGCGTACGCCGCCGGCGAGATGCCCGACACCCCGTTCCACGAGGAAGAACCGCGCCTCGACACCCCGAACTTCTACTACGCCCAGGAGGACGAGCTCTTCGCCGCCGCCGACCGCCAGGGCTTCACCTGGTCGGTGCACCGCTCGCACACGGTGATCGGCCACGCGGTGGGCAACGCGATGAACATGGGGCTGACGATCGCGGTGCAGGCGACCCTGGCGAATGAGCTCGGTCTGGACTTCGTGTTCCCGGGCAGTGAGGCGCAGTGGAACGGCCTCACCGACATGACCGACGCCGGCATCCTGGCCGAGCACATGGTCTGGGCGTCGACCACGCCCGAGGGTGCCGACGAGGCGTTCAACATCGTGAACGGCGACGTGTTCCGCTGGCGCTGGATGTGGCTCCGGCTCGCGGCCCACCTCGGTGTCGACCCGGCGCGGGTCGTGGGGTACGAGGATGCGCCGCGTCCGCTCGAGGAGCAGATGGCGCCGCACGAGGCTGCGTGGGCCGACATCGCTGAGCGCCACGGCCTCGTCGAACCCGACATCACCCGGCTCGCCTCGTGGTGGCACACCGACGCCGACCTCGGTCGTGCGATGGAGGTCGTCACCGACATGGGCAAGAGCCGCGACGCCGGGTTCACCGCCTTCCGTCGCACCGAACGTGCCTTCGCCGAGCTCTTCGACCGCTACCGCGCTGACCGGCTGATCCCCTGATCCGTACCCCGGTGGAAGCAATCGGGGGACACGAACCTGCGGCCCGGCCGCGAGCCGCGCTGCTGCCCCTGGTTGTCTTCGTGGCACAGGCCCCGAGGACCCTCGGCGGTCCCCGGAGGAAGGAAGACAGCATGTCGCTCGGAGACAAGGCGAAGGACGTCACCCAGAAGGTCGTCGGCAAGGTCGAGGAAGCGGTCGGCAAGCACACCGACGACGACGAGCTCAAGCACCAGGGCCAGAAGGACCAGGTCATGGGCGAGGGCCGTCTCGAGACCGAGAAGGCGAAGGACCACCTCGACGGTCACTGAGCCCGTCGCACCACGCAACGCCCGCGCCCGACGGCGCGGGCGTTCGTCGTCTCAGAAGGCGTAGCGGATGCGGCAGCTCGGCAGGTGCTCCGCGACGAGTTCCCGGAACCGCTCGACCAGCTGCCCCTTCATCCCGGAGCGGTAGCGGACGTTGACCGCGCCGTTCTGCGACACCTTCTGCTCCTGCAGGTCCGGGCGCCACAGCAGGTCCTCGGCCTTCGGGTGCCAGCCGAGGTTGACCTCGTGCAGGGGCTCGTTGTGGGTGAGGAAGATGACCTCGGCCGCGAGCTGCGCCTTCGCCGCCGGGGACAGGACGTCGTCCACCTGACGCAGGAGGTCGGCCCAGTCGGACTCCCACGTCGGGGTCAGGATGACGGGCGAGAAGTTGAGGTGGACCTCGTACCCGGCGTCGACGAAGTCGTTCACTGCGGCGATCCGCTCGGCGATCGGGCTGGTGCGGATGTCGGTGACCTTCGCGGTCTCGTGCGGCATGAGCGAGAACCGGATGCGCGTGCGGCCCATCGGGTCCCAGTCGAGCAGGTCGCGGTTGACGTACTTCGTCGCGAAGGAGGCCTTGGCGGTCGGTGACATCCGGAACAGGTCGCAGAGGTCCCGCACGTTGTCGCTGAGCATCGCGTCCACCGAGCAGTCGCTGTTCTCGCCGATGTCGTAGACCCACGCGTGCGGGTCGCACTGGTTCGGCTCGGTCTTCGGTCCCTGCTTCGCGATGTTGCGGGCGACGTGCTTCGTGATCTGGTCGATGTTCGCGAAGACCGTCACCGGGTTGCTGTAGCCCTTGCGCCGCGGGACGTAGCAGTAGGCGCACGCCATGGCGCAGCCGTTCGCCGTCGACGGGGCGATGAAGTCCGCGGAGCGTCCGTTCGGCCGGGTCACGAGCGACTTCTTCACGCCGAGGACGAGCGCCTCGGTCTTGATGCGCACCCACCGCTGGACGTTCCGTTCGTCGCCGTGCACCTCGGGGATGTTCCAGTGCGACTCGACGGGGACGATCTCGGCGTCCGGCCACTGCCCGACGACCTCCTGCCCGCGCTGGAGCTCGAGGGCTGCCGGCTCGGCGTAGATCCGGCGGACGTCGAGCAGGGCGCGGGTGCGGGGTTCGGGCATCACCGCCGTTCTACCGCCCACCCCTGACACCGTGCACCGGATCCGCGCGGTGACCGTTCTGGTTCGCGATCCCCGGACTCCACGAACCAGAACGGTCATCCCTCCGGACGAACCCGGTGTCCGCTGCAAGACTCGGGTGCATGACCGCGACACCCGACGACCACTTCTTCGTGGTCGAGGGTCGGCGGTGGCGACGGACCGACCCGGCGCTCCCCGAGGACGTCGCCGCAGCGCTCCGGTCGCACCTCGGTCGGGGTCGCAACGCCGTCAAGCAGGCCAAGCGCTCCGGCGACGAGGACGCCCTCGCCGCAGCACGGCACCGCAACGGCCTGGCGAAGCACGGCCTCGGCGAGCGCGGACCCGAGTGGTGGACCCGCCCGGAAGCCGACCGGATCGCCGACGCCCGGCGAGCGCTCCACGACCTCGACGCCCTCGACGAGCACGCCGGATGACCACCATTCGTCCGCCACGGTGGGAAGCCGTCGCGACGACGTGCTCGCTCTGGTTGCTCGCAGCGACCTGCACAGGGATGGCGCTCGCCGGCATCGTCGAGGGCACCGTGCTGATCACCGTCATCGGCTCCATCGGCGCTGTCCCCAGCACCTGGGCTGCTTTCCGAGCACCCCGCGTGGGCGTCCGACTCGACGTGGATCGTCTTCGCTACCGAGGCTGGGTCGTCTGGTGGACCGTGCCCCGTGAGGCGATCACCGCGGTGCTCGACGATGCGTTCGTCGAGTGGCGTGATGACAGCGGCACGGAACACCGGCGGCAGATCTGGATGCTCACGCAGGCGTGGGAGGACGACGGCACCAAGTTCGCCCCACTGTGGCGGTGGCGACGTGCGGCGCTGCTCGAGGTGCGGGAGTGGGCCGGGGCTCGAGCAGTCTGACTCCCGGAACGGTCAGGGGCGGTAGTCGTCGGGCTTGTTCGGGGTCGGGGTCGGCGGCGCTCCCGCACCGACGATCCCGCCGGAACCGAACGAGGTGAGCACCCCCGCCAGGACGTGGATCACGGAGACGACCACGCGCCACACCCACTGCACCACCCGCACCATCGCATCCCCCTCGGCTGCTCGGACTCCAGCGAAGCCTAACCCGGTCAGCCCTCCGTGTGCCCGAGGTCCGGCTCGACCCGCAGGCACACCGACCGGGATGCGGCGGCGTGCAGTTCGAGGACGACGACGTCGTTCCTCCCGGCGCGGAGCACCGGTCCGGGGACGGCCAGGGTGCGCTGCGGTCCGCGGGACCAGTACCGGCCGAGGCAGAACCCGTTCACCCAGGCGACGCCCTTCCGGAACCCGTCGAGGGCGAGGTAGCGGTCCCCCGCCTCGGCGAGGTCGAACGACCCCGTGGCGAACACCGGTCCGGCCAGCACGTCGCCGTCGGTGGGCAGTGCGTCGGCGAGGATCGTCAGCGCGGCCTCGGGCATCGGGTCGAGGGCCAGGGGCGACGCGGTCCAGCGGGCGAGCGGGACCCCGTCGACGGCGATCCCGCCGATCAGGCCCTTCGGCTCGCCGATGCGAGGACCGTAGTCGACGCGGCCCTGGTCCTCGACGAGGAGCTCGAGTGTCCCGGCGACCGGGGGCAGGGCGATGGCGCGGTCGTGGTGCTCCCGTTCGAGCACACCGACGACGATCCCGTCCACGGAGACGACGGCGCGGTCGCGGACCTCCTCGCCGACGGTGAGCACGCCGCCGGACGGCAGGTCCACCTCGGTCCGGTACAGCACGAAGCCGCTCGCAGCGCCGAGGGCGTCGAACGTCGGCGGGGTGTCGTGCGCGGACCACGACGTGAGGGACGGCAGCAAGGCGCGGAGGGGTGTGACGCGGTCGAGACGGACGGCGACGTCCGAGGCGGGGGCGAGCCGCGCCTCCTGGCCCGGAGCCGACCCGACGGGACCGACGGGTCCGACGGGACCGACAGGACCGACGGATGCGAGCCGACCCGACCCACCGGGCTGCATCGCAGCGGGCAGCGGCGGCACGGGCGCGTAGCGCTCGATGACCGAGCGGAACGCGTGGAACTTCTCCGTCGGACGGCCGGCCTCGTCGAGCGGGGCGTCGTAGTCGTACGACGTCGCGATCGGCCGGTACACGCCCTTGTCGTTCGCGCCGTTCGTGAAGCCGAAGTTCGTGCCGCCGTGGAACATGTAGATGTTGACCGAGCCGCCCGCGGCCAGCAGGTCGTCGAGGTCCGATGCCGAAGCAGCGGCCGGCGTGGTGTGGTGGTGCTCGCCCCAGCTGTCGAACCAGCCGTCCCAGAACTCCGAGCACATCAGGGGGCCGGTCGGCTGGGCCTGTCGGAGCCGTGCGAGCCGTTCGACGGAACGCGAGCCGAACGACCCGGTCTTGTGCAGCGAGGGCAGCGAACCGTCCTCGAGCATCGTGCCCATCGGCTGGTCGACGCTCGTGAAGGGGACGGTGAGCCCGATCGCGCGGTGCATCGCCTCGAGCTTCCGCAGGTACACGGGGTCGGAGCCGTACGCGCCGTACTCGTTCTCGACCTGCACGAGCACGATCGGCCCGCCGTGGTCGATCTGCCTCGGGACCAGCACCGGCGCGAGATGCTCCAAGTACCCCTGCACGGCGGCGAGGAACCCCGGCTCGTCGCGGCGGACCCCGACGGTGCCGTCGGCGAAGAGCCAGTACGGCAGGCCGCCGTTCGTCCACTCCGCGCAGATGTAGGGGCCGGGACGGACGATGGCGTGCATGCCCTCGGCGGCGACGAGGTCCAGGAAGCGGCCGAGGTCGAGACCGTCCTCGAAACTGAACGAAGAAGGCGACGGCGCGTGCGCGTTCCAGGCGACGTACGTCTCGATGGTGTTGAGCCCCATCAGCTTCGCCTTGCGGATCCGGTCGGCCCACAGGTCGGGGTGGACACGGAAGTAGTGGATCGCGCCGGACAGGATCCGGTGCGGCTCGCCGTCGAGCAGGAAGTCGGTGTCGCCGATGGCGAAGCGCATGGGGGAACTCTTTCAGGAGACGGGGCCGTGCGGAAGGTTCCGCACGGCCCCGGGTCGAACTGGTGTGGTGACTACTTGGACGAGACCGTGAAGCCCTGGTCCTTGCCGTACTTCGCGAGGGCCTTCTGCCAGGCGGCGAGACCGCTCTCGAGCGAGGTGCCGTTCTCGTACGACTGGCCGACGGTGTCCGCGTACACGCTGTTCGCGTACACCTGGTAGGGCAGGTAGGTGAAGTCGTTGTCGGACGACTTCGACGCGTCGACGAGCACCTTGTTGATCTGCTGGCCGCCGAAGTACTCCGGCTTCTCGTCGAGGAACGCCGAGGACTCGAGGTCGGCGGTGGTCGACGGGAACCCACCGGACTTCATGAAGATCCCGGTCGACTCCTTCGAGGAGTTCAGCCACTTGAGGAAGCCCGCCGCGAGCGCCGGGTTCTTCGACTGCTTCATGACCGCCTCGGCGCTGCCGCCGTTGTTCGCGGTCTGCGCGGTGCCGCCGTCGTAGGTCGGCATCGGCGCGACGCGCCATTCACCGCTGGCGTCGGCGACGCTCGCCTCGAGGTTGCCGGGCATCCAGGCGCCGGTGATGAGCGTGGCGATCTGGCCGTTGCCGAGCTGCTTGTACCAGTCGTCGCTCCAGCCGACGGTCTTCGACAGCAGACCCTGCTCGACGAGCTGGTCCCAGGTCTTGGTCCACTTCTTCGTGCCGGCGTCCTCGAGGTTGATCGTGACCTCGTCGCCCTTCGTGGTGAAGGGCGTGCCGCCGGCCTGGGCGATCATGCTCGTGGTGAAGCCGGCGTCGCCGGAGTCGGCCGCGATGTAGGCGTCCGGGTCGGCCTCGTGCAGCTTCTTGGCCGCTGCGACGTACTCGTCCCACGTCGTCGGCACGGCGATGCCGTACTTGTCGAAGACCTTCTTGTTGTAGAACAGCGCCATGGGGCCGGAGTCCTGGGGCAGACCGTAGATCTTGCCGTCCATGTCGACCGAGTTCCACGTGCTCGTCGCGAACTTGTCCTTGAGGTCGCCGAACCCGTACGAGGACAGGTCGAGCAGCGAGTCGGACAGCGCGAACTGCGGGAGCGCGTAGTACTCGACCTGGGCGACGTCGGGGGCGCCCGAGCCGGCCTTGATCGTGTTCTGGAGCTTCGTGTACTGGTCGGCGCCGGTGCCGGCGTTCACGAGCTTGACCTTCACCTTGGGGTAGGCCTTCTCGAACGCGGCGACCTGGTCCTTCGCGGACGGGGTCCACGACCAGTAGGTCAGCGTGCCGCCGTCCTTGAGGGCCTTCGAGATGTCGTCGGACGAACCGCCGGACGAGGAGCCGCCGGAGGCGCAGGCGGCGAGGGCGACGGCTGCGGTGACGCCGATGGCGACGGCGCTGAGGCCGCGCCGGAGACGCTTGTTCATGGAGGTGCCTTTCACTTCTTCGTGGAGAGGGGGTGGAGCTGCTGTGTGTCGGGCCGGGAGGCGCGTGGCGAGGCCGCTGCGTGCCTCCCGTCCGACGGATCAGGCCTTGACGGACCCGGCCGCGAGGCCGGACTGCCAGAAGCGCTGGAGGAAGAGGAACGCGACCACGATCGGGATGATCGTGAGGAGCGATCCCGTGACGACGAGGTTGTAGATCGGCTCGGCACCGGACCCGGTGGCCTGCGCGTTCCACTGGTTGAGGCCGACCGTCAGCGGGTACCACTTCGGGTCGCTCAGCATGATGAGCGGCAGGAAGTAGTTGTTCCAAGTGGCCACGACCGCGAAGAGCAGGACCGTGACGACACCGGGCGCGAGCAGGCGGAGCGCGATCGTGAAGAAGATCCGGAACTCGCCGGCGCCGTCCATGCGGGCGGCCTCGAGGAGTTCGGCGGGGATCGCGTCCACCGCGTAGGTCCAGATCAGGTACATGCCGAACGGGCTGATGAGCGACGGCAGGATGATCGCCCACGGGGTGTTCGTCAGACCGAACTGCGAGAAGAGCAGGAAGGTCGGGACGGCGAGCGCGGTGCCGGGGACGGCGATCGCTCCGAGGACGACGGCGAAGACCGCGCGACGGCCGGGGAACTGGAACTTCGCCATGCCGTAGCCGGCGATCGTGGCGAGGAGGGTCGCGCCACCGGCGCCGACGACCACGTAGAGCAGCGTGTTGCCGAGCCACTGCACGAAGATGCCGTCGTTGTACGTCAGCGTGTCGACGATGTTCTGCCAGAGGTTGAACTTCCCGCCGAACCACAGGCCGAAGGTCGACAGGAGCGAGGCCTGCGTCTTCGTGCTGTTCACGAGCAGGTAGAAGAGCGGCGCGAACGAGTAGACGACGAAGACGATCATCACGGCCGTGAGGAGGCCGGAACGCTTCGGCTTGCGTCCGTCGACGTGCTGCTCGGCCTTCCGCTCGGCACGCCTGGAGGCGCGGCTCGACCGGGCCTGCGGGTCGCGCAGCGTCGTGGTCGCCTCGGTGACGGTGGCCGGGCCGGACGCGCCGGTCGCCGGGTGCTGCAGGGTGCTCATCGGTTCTCCTCGCGGGTGCCGCGGACCTGGACGACGTAGGCGATCACCGCGGTGATCACGCCCATGACGATCGCGACGGTGGCGGAGTAGTTGAACTGCTGGCCGCTGAAGGACAGCGAGTAGGCGTACATGTTCGGCGTGAAGGCACTGCCGATGACGTTCGGGGCGAGCGTCTTGAGCAGGTTCGGCTCGTTGAAGAGCTGGAAGCTGCCGATGATCGAGAAGATCGTGGCGATGACCATCGGGCCGCGCAGGGCCGGGAGCTTGATCGAGAAGACCGTGCGCATCGGGCCGGCGCCGTCGAGCTCGGCCGCCTCGTACAGCTCGCCGGGCACGGTGCGGAGCGCGGCGTAGAAGATCAGCATGTTGTAGCCGAGGAACTCCCACGTGACCACGTTGCCGATCGACGTGAGCACCCAGTCCGGGCTGAACGGCTGCAGCAGGTCGATGCCGAGCGCGTGGTTCGCGGTACCGGTGAGGCCGAACTGGTTGCCGTAGATGAAGCCCCAGATCAGCGCGGCGACGACACCGGGGACCGCGTAGGGCAGGAACACCGCGATGCGGAAGAAGCTCGTTCCCCAGAGCCGGGCGCTGTCGAGCGCGAGGGCGGCGACCAGCGCGAGGCCGAGCATGATCGGGACCTGCACGACGAGGAACACCGCGACCCGGCCGAGGCCCGACCAGAACTTCGCGTCCTGGAAGAGCTGCACGTAGTTGGCGAACCAGACGAACTGGTTGCCGCCGATGAGCTGGTCGCGGAACAGGCTGAGCCAGAGCGCGTAGCCGATCGGGACGATGAGCATCGCGACGAGGACGACGACGAACGGGCCGACGAAGAGCCATCCCGTGTACCGGCCGCGCGGTCTGGCGCGGCGCCGCGGTGGCACGGCCGGGGCGGTGGCTCCGGCTGCGCGCGCTTCCAGCGTGCTCATGTGACTCCCTTGTCGTGCTGTGTTCGGGTCCGTCGATGTTGACGTCAACATCGAACGGCGCGACGATAGCATGGCAACGTCAACATGCGCTAGCGTCCGGTGCAGGCCGTCGCGCTCGACGTCCACTCGCACCGATGGGAGACCCCGTGACGACCGACATGTCCGCCACGCGCCGGTCCCCCTCGATGGCCGCCGTGGCCGAGGCCGCCGGGGTCTCGATGCAGACCGTGTCCCGCGTCGCCCGCGGCTTCGACAACGTCTCGCCGGACACCCGTGACCGGGTCCAGCGTGTGATGGACGACCTCGGCTACCGGCCGAACCGCGCTGCCCGGGCCCTCCGCTCCGGGCGCTTCCGGACGATCGGCGTGATCATGTTCACCCTCGCGTCGTACGGCAACATGCGGACGCTCGAGGCGATCGCCGACGCGGCCGGTGTCGCCGACTTCACGATCACGCTGCTGCCGATGGCCTCCCGCACCGAGGAAGGCGTCCGCTCGGCCTTCTCCCGCCTGCACGAACAGGCCGTCGACGGCGTCGTCATCATCATCGAGTCGCACATCATCGACACGGCCGAGGTCGTCCTGCCCGACGGCGTCCCGATGGTCGTCGTCGACTCGACCGGCACCACGCAGCACCCGGCGATCGACACCGACCAGGCCGACGGCGCCCGCCGGGCCACGCAGCACCTCCTCGACCTCGGGCACGAGACCGTCTGGCACGTCGCCGGCCCCGAGTCGTCGTACTCGGCCGCCCGACGTCTCGCCGCCTGGCAGGCCACGCTCGAGGCCGCCGGGCGCACCGTCCCGCCGGTGTTCCGCGGCGGCTGGGGCGCCGAGTCCGGGTACCGCGCCGGGCAGGAGATCGCCCGCCGCCCCGAGATCACGGCCGTGTTCGCCGCGAACGACCAGACGGCCCTCGGGGTGCTCCGCGCCGCCCACGAACTCGGGCGGCGCGTGCCGGAGACCCTCAGCGTGGTGGGCTTCGACGACTCCCCCGAGTCCGACTCCTTCTGGCCGCCGCTGACCACCGTGCACCAGTCCTTCGACGAGGTCGGGCGCCGGGCGGTCCGGAACCTCCTCGCCCAGATCGACGGGCAGCCGGTGCGCGCCGAGGCCGACCTCGTGCCGGTCCGCCTGGTGGTCCGGGCGAGCACGGCGCCGCCGCCGGCCTGACCGACCCCGCGGCCACGGCGTCCGTCACACGGTCAGCGCGCGGGGCGTACCGTGCACACGGAGCCGGTCTGCTGTCCCGGCCCCGGGTGTGCGCCACTTCCGTGTGTCCGGAGGACGAGCCACCGCTGCGGTCCTCATCTCCCCACCTCGGCGCGTTCGGATCATGAAGAACATCGTGTACGGCCTGACCGCCGTCCTGACCTCCGACGAGGCCGCGGACGCCGTGCTGGACTACGCCGCAGCACTCGCGCACGCCGGACTGGCGGACACCGTCGCCGTCCCCACCGTCGACGCGTTCGGGAGCACCACGACGACGTCGTTCCTGCTCGCCCCGGCGCTCGGGCTCCTCATCGAGGACGCCGCCGACGATCCGCTCGGCCCCGACACGGCCGCCTTCGTCGAGGAGATCTCGTGGCGGGCGCGCGCCGTGCGCTGCACGCCGCCGCCGCACGCCTGACGAGCCCGACGGACGGGAGGCGCGGCGCCAGTCCGCACCGTGCCTCCCGTCCGCCGTCGCGAAAGCGACACGTCACAGCGAACCTCCGGCGCACATCTGTCGCCCTGGCGACACGGACGCGCGCCGCGCGCGGCACGCTGTCGCTTCCGCAGCACGGACCGCGCAGCGATCGCCCGACGGACGGGAGGCGCGGCGCCAGTCCGCACCGTGCCTCCCGTCCGCCGTCGCGAAAGCGACAGGTCACAGCGAACCTCCGGCGCACATCTGTCGCCATGGCGACACGGACGCGCGCCGCACGCGGCAGGCTGTCGCTTCCGCAGCACGGACTGCGCTGCGACTGACCGACGGACGGGAGGCGCGGCGCCAGGCCGCACCGCGCCTCCCGTCCGCCGTCGCGCACCGCACGCGCCCAGCGACACCTCACGCGCCAGCAGCCCCGTGAACTGTCGCCCACCCCGTGAAGTCGCGACCGCCCCGCCCCGCCCCGCGGCCGCGCCGCACGGCAGAAGGCGCCGGCACCGCGAAGCGGTCCGACGCCCTCTGTGCTCACTCGACGCCCGCCGCAGCGTGCGCCGAGGCGTCTCAGCCGATCGACACGGCGGTCCAGGAGACCGGCGGGAGCTCGATCGTGATGGTGTCACCCTCGCGGCGGACGGACTCGTTGGTGCGGAGCCCGACGCGCTCGGTGTTCGCCAGGTCGTTCACGGCGTGCAGGTCGTCGTCCCAGACGCCCTCGGCACGGACGTCACCGTCGACGGACAGGCCGGCGAGGTCGATCGTGACCGTGGTCGACTCCGACGGGTGCCGGTTCACGAGGAACACCGCGGCACCGTCGTCCGAGACCGTGGCGGCCGAGTCGACGACCGGGACCTCGCCGTACTTGCCGCCGTCGACCGTGTCACCCGAGGCCTTGACCTGCAGCGACGTGCCGTTGGCGAGCTTCGACGTCAGCGAGAACGGGAAGAACGTCGTCTGGCGCCAGGCCGGGCCGCCGGGCTCGGTCATGATCGGGCCGATGACGTTGACGAGCTGCGCGAGCGAGGCCGAGGCGACGCGGTCGGCGTGCCGCAGCAGCGAGATGAGCAGGCCACCGACGACGACGGCGTCGGCGACCGTGTAGACGTCCTCGAGCAGGCGCGGGGCGACCGGCCAGTCCTGCAGCTCGAAGGTCTTCTGCTGCTCGTTCCACTTCGAGATGGACCAGACGTTCCACTCGTCGAAGGAGATGTCGATCCGCTTGTCGGACTTCTTCCGCGCCTGCACGTGGTCGGCGGCGGTCGTGACCGTCTTGATGAAGTGGTCCATGTTCACGCCGGAGGCGAGGAAGGAGGCGAGGTCGTCGCCCTCCTCGTAGTAGGCGTGGGCGGAGATGTAGTCGACGTCGTCGTAGGTGTGCTCGAGGACGGTGCGCTCCCACTCACCGAACGTCGGCATCGACGCCCCGGAGGAACCGCAGGCCACGAGCTCGAGGTCGGGCTGGATCTGCCGCATTGCCTTGGCGGTCATGGCGGCGAGCTTGCCGTAGTCCTCGGCGTTCTTGTGACCGAGCTGCCACGGGCCGTCCATCTCGTTGCCGAGGCACCACATCTTGATGGCGAAGGGCTCCTGGCGACCGTTCGACTTGCGGTACTCGCTGAGGGCGGTGCCGGCGTCGATGTTCGCGTACTCGAGGAGCTCGATGGCCTCCTGCGTGCCGCGCGTGCCGAGGTTGACGGCGAGCATGAGCTCCGAGCCGACCTGGTCGAGCCAGTGCTGGAACTCGTGCAGGCCGACCTCGTTCGTCTCGCTCGAGTGCCAGGCGAGGTCGAGTCGGCGGGGGCGCTGCTCGACCGGGCCGACGCCGTCCTCCCACTTGTAGCCGGAGACGAAGTTGCCGCCGGGGTAGCGGATCGCGGACACGTTGAGTTCCTTGACGAGCTCGACGACGTCCTTGCGGAAGCCGTGCTCGTCGGCGGTCTCGTGCGACGGCTCGTGGATGCCGTCGTAGACGTGGCGTCCGAGGTGTTCGACGAACCCGCCGAACAGGCGACGTCGCACCGGCCCCACGGTGAACGCGGCGTCGAGGACGAGGTGTGTGCGGGGCATGGATCTCCTTCGATCGTGGGGCTGCCTGCGCTCGGCGAAAGTGAGCGCTCACGTTCCCGAAACGCTAGCGGCTTTCCGCGCGACACGAAAGGGGGCGGCCACGAACATCACGGATCGGTCGTCACCCGCGCCGAAAGGGTGGCGGCACGCCGGGACGCGCGCTAATGTGAGCGCTCACGGAGCACCGACCCTGCTCCGACTCGGCCCGTCCCGATGGAGTGATGCCATGCCGAACCGAATCCCCGTACCCACCCCGCACCCACGAGGCGGCGCCTTCACACGGCGGAGCCTCCTCGCCGCGGGCGCAGCCGCCGCGACGGTCCTGCCGCTCGCCGCCTGCTCCAGCCCCCTCGCCGCCGGCATCGCCGGTGCACCGCTCAACCCGGAGACGCTCGTCTTCTGGAACCTGTTCGGTGGCGGTGACGGTCTGCGCATGCAGGAGATGGAGGCCGGCTACGCCAAGCAGCACGGCGGCTCGTCCTCGCTGCAGGCGACCACGTTCGCGTGGGGCAACCCGTACTACTCCAAGGTCACACTGGCCACCGTCGGGAACAAGCCGCCGGACGTCGCGATCGCCCACCTGACCCGTGCGAAGCCGCTCTGGGACGGCGACCTGCTCGACCCGATCACGAACGACGACCTGGCGAGCGTCGGCCTGAGTGCCAGCGACTTCAACCAGAAGGCGTGGACGGCGCAGAAGACCGACGGCAAGAACATCTGCATCCCGCTCGACACCCACCCGTTCGTGCTCTTCTACAACGTTGATGTCTGCCAGAAGGCCGGCCTCATCGACAGCGACGGCAACCTCAAGGACCTGACCGGGATCGACGCCTTCGAGAGCGCCCTCGCCGCGGTCGCGAAGGTCACCGGCGGCACGGCCCTCAACGTCGCGAACGTCAGCGAGATCGCGACCCCGTGGCGGTTCTTCTGGACGATGTACAACCAGATCGACGGTGCGACGCCGTTCATCAGCGACGGTGGCGCGAAGCTCACCGTCAACGAGGACGCGTACACGAAGGTCACCGACATGACCCAGAAGTGGGTGAAGAACGGCTGGCTCAACAAGGGCCTCGACTACGCCACCGCGCAGACGCTGATGTTCACCGGCAAGGCGGGCTTCTTCATGCAGGGCGAGTGGGAGATCAGCACGGCGCAGTCCATCAAGGGCCTGAAGTTCGGCATGGCGCCGATCCCGCAGCTCTTCGACAAGCCGGCGACGCAGGCCGACTCGCACACGTTCATCCTCCCGAGGAAGGACCGCACGCCCGAGCAGCGCAAGGCGCACATGCTCTTCATCAAGCAGATGCTCGAGCAGAGCCTCACGTGGGCGCAGGGCGGTCACGTCCCGGCCTACATGCCGACCTACGACAGCACCGCGTACAAGAAGCTCACGCCGCAGTCGAACTACGCCTCGGCCGCCGAGAGCGCCGTGTTCGACGACCCGGCCTGGTACGGCGGATCGGGGTCGACCTTCGAGAACACGGTCGGTGCCCAGCTCGCCCTCGTCCAGCAGGGCAGCAGCTCCCCCGCGCAGGCCATGTCCGCGATCAAGTCCCAGCTGTCCACCTACCTCAACACCCCGAGCCCGCTGTAAGCCCGCGCGAAAGGCACGATGACGTGACCACAGCACCTGTCCTCGACCGGCCCACCGACGCCACCACGGCGCCGCGTGCTCGCCGGGCCGGCTCCTTCCGAACCAGCCTCACGCGCGGCCAGGGCCGCACGGGGTGGCTCTTCCTCGCCCCCTTCGGCCTGTTCTACCTGGCCTTCCTGCTCGGCCCCACGGTGTGGATGATCGTGTCGAGCTTCTTCAACACCTCGACGGTCCGCACCGGCCTCGGCAGCTTCGCCGGGTTCGCGAACTACGCCGAGATGCTCGGCCGTGACGACTTCTGGTCGTCGCTCTGGCACACCCTGCAGTTCACGCTCTACACGACACCGCCGCTCGTCATCCTGGCGTTCCTCTTCGCCGTGCTGACGAACCGGATGAACCGCGGCCAGTGGTTCTTCCGACTGGCGTTCTTCCTGCCGTTCATCCTGCCGTCGGCGACGATCTCGCTGATCTGGGTGTTCATCTTCACCCCCGCGACCGGTCTGTTCGCGTCGATCCAGTCGGCGCTCGGGCTGACCCCTGGCGCCGGTGTCCTGGCGAGCCCGAACACCGCGATGATCGGTGTCGCGATCGCCACGGTCTGGTGGACCCTCGGCTTCAACTTCGTGCTCTACCTGGCCGGCCTGCAGGAGATCCCGCGCGAACTGTACGAGGCGGCGGCCGTCGACGGCGCGTCGAACTGGCAGCAGATCAAGTCGATCACGCTCCCGCTGCTCGGCCGCACCACGACGCTGGTCATCCTGCTGCAGATCATCGCCAGCCTGAAGATCTTCGACCAGGTGTACCTGATGACGAACGGCGGACCGGGCATCTCGACCCAGGTCTCGCTGCAGCTCATCACCGGCGTCGGCTTCACCGACAACCGACTCGGCGCAGCATCGGCCGCATCGGTGCTCCTGTTCATCGTGATCGTCGCGATCGCGATCATCCGGCAGATCGTCGAGCGCGCTGCCGCCAAGCGAGAGATGGGTGCCTGACGTGACCACCACCGAGAGCATCACGACCGACCGCCCGAAGCTCCGCACCGGGGTCTCCGCCGCGGCACCGGCGAACGCCGCGAAGATCGGTGTCTCCGGCAAGGGCTTCAACCTCGTCGCCGGCATCGTCCTCGGCGTCTTCGCGGTGATCTGGCTCATCCCGAGCCTGTTCGCCCTGAAGACGTCCCTGTCCGACAACGGCGTCGCGGCCCTCGGCGCCAACTCGATCCTGTCGAACTGGAACCCGACGCTGCACTCCTACGCGGCACTGTTCCAGGCCGGCGACATCTGGAACTGGTACCTGGCGAGCGGCATCACGAGCCTCGTGACGACCGCCCTGACGGTGCTGTTCGCGTCGATGGCGGCGTTCGCGCTGTCCCGGCTCGCGTTCCGCGGGCGGAACGTCGCGTTCCTGCTCATCATCCTGGGCATCATGATCCCGACGCAGGTCCTGATCATCCCGATCTTCCAGGAGCTCAACTCGGTCGGCCTGCTGAACACCTACTGGTCGGTCATCTTCCCGCAGGTGCCCGCCGTGATCGCGGTGTTCATCTTCAAGCAGTTCTTCGACGGCATCCCCCGGGAGCTCGAGGAGGCGGCGCGCATCGACGGCGCCGGCATGTGGAAGATCTACTGGTCGGTGATCCTGCCGCTCTCCCGTCCGGTCATCGCCGCGGTGGCGATCCTGACGTTCGTCGGGGTCTGGAACAACCTGCTGCTGCCGTTGTTCGTGCTGTCGAACCCGGACCTCATGACGATCCCGGTCGGGCTCGCCACGGTCCAGGGCAGCTTCGGTCAGCGCTACGCGGACATCCAGGCCGGGGCGATCCTGGCGGCGCTGCCGCTGATCATCCTGTACCTGATCTTCCAGCGGCAGATCGTCGAGGGCGTGACGGGTTCCGGCCTCAAGGGCTGACGCGACCACAGGACGGACGGGAGGGACGGTGCCAGCTGGCACCGTTCCTCCCGTCCTGCGTGTGGGGACCCCGGACGCGGGGTGGCCGGCCCGCCGCGTCGTCCGGCATGATCGCGGGGTGCCGAAGACCCACCGGCGGCTGCTCGCCGCCATCGCCGCCACGGGCGTCGTCCTGTCCCTGACCGGATGCACGCACCACGACGCATTCCCGAAGGACTACGGGCACGCCTGGCTCGACCGCATGACGACCCTCCTCGGCGGCGGCGAGGACGGGCAGGGCGGAGCGGGTGGGCAGCTCCTCGCGGGCGACGACGACGACCTCGGACCGGTCACCGGGTCAGCCGCGCTCCAGTACGAGCTCTCGGGACCGTACGACGTCCTCGCGGTGTGCCGCTCGACGGCGACCGTGCACCTGACGATCCGCGACTTCACCGCGCGGAAGGAGCACGGCGGCGAGTCGACGGATCCCCGCATGGTCCTCGACGAGGGCGACATCGTCTGCGGCGCCACCACCCGCCTGTCCATCACGGTGCCCGCCGACGCCGACGGCATCATGCTCGACGTCAGCACCGCCGATCGGTCGGGGCGGGCGCTGTGGGACGCGGCCATCGTGCCGCGGGGCTGGACGCCCTGACGCGACGGGGTGTGGGTCAGGCGGAGACGGACTCGCGGGCCTGGTGCTTCCAGAAGCCGGAGAACGTGATCCGGGACTTCGGCAGCCCGGCACGGTGCAGGTGTCGACGTCCCTCCGTCGCGAGCGTCGACTCGCCCACCACGAAGGCGTACCCGCGGTCGTCGGCCGGGACGTGCCGCTGGAGCTCGGCGAGCGCCGCCCGACCGGGGACCGCGTGCGGGGCGACCTCGTCGCGGACGATCCACGTGACGGTGACACCCGTGGGTGCGTCGAGAGGACGGACGTCGCCTCTGGACGGGACCTCCTGGATGATGCGGCCGACCGCGTCGCGCTGGAGCGAGGCGGCGATGCCGACGACCCCGGGGAGCCCGGTCTCCTCGGCGGCGACCAGCACCTCGCTCGTGTCGGGCGGGCAGTCGAAGATGCAGCCCTGGTCGAGCATCGCGAGCTCGTCACCGGGGCGGGCGTCGCAGGCCCAGATGGCTGCGCGGCCCTCTGGGGTGCCGTCCGCGTCGGTGTGCACGACGAAGTCGACGTCGAGTTCGGGTGTGCCGTCGGCGAGCCGGCGGAAGGCCGCGACGGTGTAGTTCGCGCAGTGCGGGCGGACGTCCTCGGGGATGGCGAGGTAGGTCGGCCACCACTTCGTGCCGTCGAGGTCGGGCATCCGGAAGGCGTCCTGGTCCGGGCGCTGCACGAACAGGCGGAACCAGTGGTCGAACCCGAGGTACCGGAACTCGTGCAGGTCGTCGCCGGTGACCGTGACGCGGTGCATCGACGGGGTGACCCGTTCGGTGCGGACGACGCGCGCGCGGAAGAGCCGGGGGTTCTCGGGCAGGAGCCGCGGGATCTTCGCCATGAGGCAAGGCTAACCTAAGATGATCTCCGTGCCAGCCCCCATCCCCACCCTGGCTCCCGTCCGGGAGGCCCCCTCCACGCGTCCGACCGACGCGCTCGGCGTGCACCGAACCGCCGTCCGACGCCGGGCCCTGGTGATCGTCGCGCTCGTCGTGGTGCTCGCCCTGGTGGCGGTCGCGAGCCTGCTCCTCGGCAGCAACCGGATCGGCGCCGACCGCGTCCTCGACGGGCTCATGCGCACCGGCAGCAGCACGGACGAGGCGATCGTCTGGGGCTCCCGCATCCCCCGCACCCTCATCGGTGCCGCGGTCGGAGCGGCGCTCGGGATCGCGGGCCTGCTCATGCAGGGGCACACCCGGAACCCCCTCGCCGACCCCGGCCTGTTCGGCGTCTCGTCCGGTGCCGGCCTCGCGGTCGTGATCGGCGTCTACGTGTTCGGCATCACGAGCACGGGCGCCACGGTGTGGTTCGCGCTCGTCGGGGCCCTCGTGGCGAGCGTGGTCGTGTTCTCGGTGACGATCGCGGGCAGCGGGACCGCGAGCCCGGTGCCCCTCGCCCTCGCCGGAGCCGCGGTCTCGGCGCTGCTCGGTGCCCTGACGTCGTTCGTGGTGCTCACCGACCAGGACTCGCTCGACGCGTACCGGCTGTGGGTCGTCGGGTCGCTCGCGGCACGGCAGCTCGACGTCCTCGGAGCCGTCTGGCCGTTCCTCGTCGCCGGACTCGTGCTCGCCGTGCTGAACGTGCGGGCGCTCGACGCACTCGGGCTCGGGACGGACCTGGCGAAGGGCCTCGGCGAGAACGTGCTCGTCGCGCGGCTCGTCGGACTCGGCGGCATCACGCTCCTCGCCGCCGGGGCGACCGCCGCCGCGGGCCCGATCGGGTTCGTCGGCCTCACGGTGCCGCACGTCGCCCGGGCACTCGTCGGCACGGGGCACCGCTGGACCCTGCCGGTGTCCGCGCTGGTGGGTGCGGCGCTCGTCGTGCTCGCGGACGTGGTCGGTCGCCTGATCGGCGGCTTCGCCGAGGTGGAGGTCGGCATCGTCCTGGCCGTCATCGGCGGGCCCGTGTTCGTCGCCGTCGCACGTCGCCGATCGCTGGTGTCGCTGTGAGCGCGGCGGAGCAGGCGCGCACGCGCACGGAGGCGCAGGCGCAGGCGCGCACGGGAGCACCCCCCCGCGCGCAGGCCGCTGCCGGTCGTCGCGGCGTCGTGGTCGGTCCCGTCGGGCTCGCCTGGCGCCCCCGCGTCTTCTGGTACACGGTCGCAGCGCTCGGTACCGTCGGCGTCCTGATCGTCCTCGGTGTCGCGATCGGCTCGACCTGGATCGCCCCGGTCACGGTCCTCCGCTCGCTGTTCGGGCTCGAGACGGGGCCGGACGCCTTCATCGTCTCCACCCTGCGCCTCCCCCGTGTCCTCACCGGCGCACTCGTCGGCCTGACCCTCGGCGTCGCCGGCGCCCTCACCCAGACCTTCACGCGGAACCCCCTCGGGACGCCCGACATCATCGGGGTGACCTCCGGCGCGAGCGTCGGAGCGGTGGCCGCGATCGTGCTTGGCGGCGGGTCGTACTCGGTCTCGGCGATCGTCCTCGGCGGGGGCATCCCGGTGGCCGCGACGATCGGTGCGCTCCTCGCGGCCGCGGCGGTGTACGGGTTCGGGTGGCGCGGCGGCGTGCAGAGCTACCGGCTGATCCTCGTCGGCATCGGGGTGAGCGCCACGCTCGACGCCGTCACGAGCTACCTGCTCGTCCGCGCGAAGATCACGGCGGCAGCAGCGGCCTCGCAGTGGCTCGTCGGCAGCCTGTCGAGCACCTCGTGGTCGAGCGTCTGGCCGCTGCTCGTGGTCGCCGCGATCGCCGTCCCCCTGGCCTTGGCCACGAGCGCCGCCCTCGGCATCGGGCAGCTCGGCGACGAGGTCGCGACCGGCGTCGGCCTGGCCGTGCAGCGACACCGACTCGTCGTGATCGCGCTCGCGGTCGTCCTGACCGCCGCCGCCGTCGCCGCGGCCGGCCCGGTCGGCTTCGTCGCGTTCGTCGTCCCGCAGGTCGGGCTCCGGCTCGCCGGCACGAACCGTCCACCCCTGCTGCTCGCCGGAGCGCTCGGTGCCGCCCTCGTCCTCGCCGCGGACCTGCTCGCCCGGTCGGCGTTCCCCTGGCAGGTGCCGGTCGGCATCATCACGACCGTGATCGGCGCCCCGTACCTGATCTGGCTCCTCATCCGTCACCGCAAGGAGATGTCCCGATGACCCCCACCCCGGACACCACGACCGACGCCACCGTCCCCGTGCTCGAGGCGCGCGGGCTCGCGGTCGGCTACGACCGGCACCCCGTCCTCTCCGACCTCGACCTGCGGATCGAGCGGGGTACCGTCACGACGTTCCTCGGCGCGAACGGCTGCGGGAAGTCCACGCTCCTCAAGGCCTTCGGCCGGGTGCTCAAGCCCCAGGCCGGCGAGGTCCACCTCGACGGGACCCCGATCCGCCGGGAGTCGAACCGAGCGGTCGCGAAGAAGCTCGCGATCCTGCCGCAGTCCCCCGTGGCCCCGGCCGGCACGAGCGTCCTCGACCTGGTGATGCGCGGCCGGAACCCGCACCAGTCGTGGGCGAAGCCGTGGACCGCCGACGACGCCGACGTCGCCGAGCAGGCCATCGCGGCGACCGGTCTGACCGAGGTCGCCCACCGGGACGTCGCGAGCCTGTCGGGCGGGCAGCGGCAGCGCGCCTGGATCGCGCTCGTGGTCGCGCAGCAGGCCGAGACGCTCCTGCTGGACGAACCGACGACCTACCTCGACCTGGCGCACCAGCTCGAGGTCCTCCGGCTCGTCCGGCGCCTCAACCGCGAACAGGGCTCGACCGTCGTCATGGTCCTGCACGACCTGACGCTGGCGGCCCGGTACTCGGACCGGCTCGTGGTCCTGCACGAGGGCGGTGTCGCAGCGGACGGCACCCCGGCGGACGTCCTCACGCCGGAGCTGCTGGAACGCGCGTTCGGGCTGCACGCCCGCGTCGTCGCCGACCCGGTGACCGGGGCCCCGATGATCGTCCCCGAGGCCGACGAGCACGATGTGGTCCGTCGCGACGAACTGGCGGGCGCGCTCAACTTAGGTTAGCCTCTCCTAACGTGAAGACCTTCCGCCGCGGCTCCTTCCGCGCCGCCCTCGTGACCTCCGTGGCCGTCTCGGCCCTCCTCCTCGCCGGCTGCTCCAGCACGAACAGCTCCGACGACAGCGCCGGCAGCGGCAGCAGCGCCGCAGCCGACGGCGCCTGGTCGTACAAGGACGCCACCGGCACGACCGTCAAGGTCGACCACACCCCGAAGCGCATCGTCGTGCTCAACGACATCGCGATCTCGTTCATCGAGTACGGGCTCAAGCCTGTAGGCACCTTCGGGCAGCTCACCATGGCGAAGGACGCCCGCTTCGACGACCTCGACACCGACGGCATCACGCAGCTCGGCGAGGCCTACGGCGACATCGACCTCGAGCAGCTCGCCGCGCTGAAGCCCGACCTCGTCGTCACCTCGGTCTACCCGACGGACGAGAAGGGCACGCTCGACACCACCCAGCCGGGCTACGGCTTCAAGGACAAGGAACAGCAGAAGCAGGTCCAGGCGATCGCTCCGGTCGCCCAGGTCAAGTGGGGCGGCAAGGGCGAGGACGTCATCAAGACGATCGCCGACCTCGCCGAGTCGCTCGGTGCGAAGGAGTCCACGGTCGACGAGGCCGAGGACCGCTTCGAGACCGCAGCGGACGACCTCGAGAAGGCCGCGAAGGAGTCCGACCTCTCGGTCGTCTCGATGTACGCCGACGGCGACGGCGCCTACGTCACCCGCCCGAGCGACGAGCCGACGCTGCAGATGTACACGTCCTTCGGCGTCGACTTCGTGAACCCGAAGCCCAAGGGCTTCTACTGGGGCATCTACTCGTGGGAGAACGCCGGGCAGATCTCCGGTGACGTGATCCTGCTGTCGCAGCAGGGCTACCAGGTCGCCGACCTCGAGAAGCAGCCGACGTTCGCCGACAACGCGGCGCTCGAGGCCGGCCAGGTGCACAGCTGGACCTTCCCGGCGCTCGACTACGCGTCGCAGGCCGGCTACATGCAGCAGCTCGCGGGCTGGCTCGAGGACAGCAAGAAGCTGTCGTAGTCGCCACCATGTGGATGACGGGAGGCGCGGGGCCCCCTGGCACCCCGCCTCCCGTCCGTCACGGGTCGGCCCGGATACGACCGAGCACCGCGCCCGCCGCCACCAGACGCTCGTCGTCCACGCCCGCCGTCGCGCGCGCGAGCGCCTCGCGCTGCGCGTCGAGCGCCAGCGCGAGTGCTCCCGCCCCCCGCGGGGTGACCTCGATCAGCGACGAGCGCCGGTCGTCCGGGTTGGGGACCCGACGGACGAACCCCTCGCGCTCCAGTCGGTCGACGACCTTGCTCGCCGCGCCGACGGTGATGACCACGGTGTCCGCGACGTCCTGCACCCGCGCCGTCCCAGCATGCGCGTCGAGCACCCGGAGGGCCGTCGCGAGCCCGAGCGACATGCTGCTCGCCGAGGTGACGGCACGGTCCACGGCGTTCCACAGCTCGATCTGGCTCCGCACCAGGGTGTCGAAGAAGTCGAGGCGGTCCGCCGGGGTCATCGCTGTGCTCCGTCGACGCGGACGACCAGCTTGCCGCGGACGGCTCCGGTCTCCATGTCGCGGTGCGCCTGGACGACGCCGTCCTCGGTGAAGTCGTGGACGCGCCCGATCGGGAACGACAGGGTCCCCACGGCCACGGCGTCCACCACACGCTGCAGGACGGCCGCCGGCAGGTCCGCCGCGTCGCCCGAGTACGCCGTGAGCCGGACGCCGTTCGGGATGAAGTCGTTCGGGTAGAAGTCCGGAACGGTCCACTCGTCCGAGAGCATGCCCGTGAAGCACACCGTGCCGTGCACGGCGACGGCTCGCAGCGTGTCCCGGAGCGCACCGGTGCCGACGAGTTCGACCGCGCCGTCCACACCGCCAGGCAGCACCGCTCGGACCTGGTCGGCCACGCTGCCATCGTCGATGAGCACGTGGTCGACGCCGGCGGCGTGCAGGACGTCCGCGTTGGCCGCCGACCGCGTCGTCGAGAAGACCGTCGCACCGCGCTCCTTCGCGAGCACCGCGACCGCGAGCCCGACGGACGACGTGCCACCCCGGACGAGGAGCGACCCGCCGTCACGCAGGTCGACGCCCGTGGTGAGGGACCCGTACGCGGTCTGCACCATCTCGGGCAGCGCACCGAGCACCGCGGGGTCGAGGTCGCTGCGGAACGGGACGACGCTCGACACCGGGACGCAGGTGTACTCCGCGTAGCCGCCGTCGATCGTGCGCCCCATGCCGCCCATGAGCGCGGCGACCTGCTGCCCCTCGGCGAACTCGCCACCGGGTGCCCGGACGACCCGACCGACGGCTTCGATGCCGGGCACCCGCGGGAAGGAGCCGAACGATCCGAGGCCCTGCCGGAAGTGCTGCTCCGACCGGTTCAGGCCGAACGCCTCGACCCGGACGAGGACCCAGCCCGGCTCGGGGTCGGGGATCGGCAGGGTCCGCATCCGCAGTGCCTCGGGCAAGCCGGGGCCATCGAGGACGATCGCACGCATCGTGTCTTCCATGGTCCGAGAATAGCATTCCATGGAAGATACTTCTAGCGATTCCTTCTGATCACCCCACGGACACCGCCGCGTTGACCGCCGTCTGCGCCTGCCGCCACACGGCGGCACGGGTGCTCGCGTACGTCCCCTCGACGTTGTCGAAGTGGCGCAGGTTCGCCTTCCCGCCGTCGGTGTTCCCCTGCCAGTAGGCCGTCACCGCGCGGGACGTCCCGCCGATGAGCCAGATCTGGTCGGCGTCGTCGGTCGTGCCGGTCTTGCCGAACACCGTCGCACCGTCCGGGGTCTGCCCGCCGTTCGCGGTACCGCCGCGGAACGCGCCCTGCATGACCTCGAACGCGGTGGTCGCGACGGCGGTCGGGACGGCCTGCCGGCACGAGCGCTGCTCGCCGCCGAGCTGCTCGCCGTCCCGCGAGGTCACCTGGTCGATGACGACCGGCGCGCAGTACACGCCGCCGTTCGCGACGCCGGCGTACGCGGCCGCCATGGTGAGCGGCGCGATGCTCGTCGTGCCGAGCACGGCCGCGGGGTTCGCCGGCAGGGCTCCCCCGGTCGCCGGGTGCACGCCGAGCGCCGCCGCGGTGTCGCGGATGTCGCACAGGTCGAGCTGCTCGGCCATCGACGCGTAGGCGGCGTTCACCGACTGCGCCGTCGCCGCGCGGACCGTGAAGCGGCCGGTCTGCCCCGGCGAGTCGTTCTTCGGGTTCCAGTACGAGTCGATCGTCTGCCCGCACTGCGTCCACGAGCTCCGCCCGTGCCGGGTGCCGTCGACGACCGCGTCGGGGCTCTTGCCGGCGGCCAGCCACTGGAGGAGCGTGAACATCTTGTAGGTCGAGCCGACCTGGAACCCGGTCGAGTCGCCGTTCGCCTCGTCGGTCGCGTAGTTCAGCGAGGTCGCGCTCGCGGGGGCGTTCGACGAGCGGTCGTAGTCCTTGTTCTGCGCCATCGTCAGGACCCGACCGGTCCCGGCCTCGACCGTGTCCAGCGTGGCGCCGAGGGCGAACCGGGACTCGGTGGCCGGGTCGTAGCGGTCGAGCAGCGCCTTCTGCTGCCCGTTCAGGTCGAGGTCGAGGGTCGTCTGCACGCGGTACCCGCCCTTCCGCCAGGCGTCGTCGCGGCGGTCCTGCGTCGGGCCGAGCTGCGGCAGTTCCCGAGCGGCCTCGACCGCGTACTGGCAGAAGAACTCCGCGCCGCGGGCGACGGCCTCGCACCCCTGCTGCGGGGGCGTCAGGCGGACGTACTCGGCCGGCTTCGACGCCAGTGCCTCGGTGAGCTCGGCACGGCTCAGGTGCCCCTGGTCGTGCATCGACCGGAGGATGACGTCGCGACGGGCGACGTTGTCGGCGTAGTGGCTCGGGCGCGACAGGTCCCGCCGCTCCGGCCACTGCACGATCGCGATGAGCGACGCGGCCTCGGCCGGGGACAGGTCGGTGGCGTCCTTGCCGTAGTAGCGCTGCGCGGCGGCCTGCACCCCGTACGTCTGGTCGCCGAAGTACGCGATGTTGAGGTACGCCGACAGGATCTCTTGCTTCGAGTACTCCTTCGCGAGGCCGATCGCCAGCTTCATCTCGGCGAGCTTGCGCTGCGCGGAACGCTTCGTCGCCTCCTTGTAGGCGGCGTCGCGCTCCTCGGCCGTCGGGAGCTCGCTCGCCTGCTGGATCTTGATGTTCCGCACCAGCTGCATCGTGATGGTCGACCCGCCGGAGCCGCCCTTGCCGCCCGCGGCGACCACGCTCACGAGGGACCGGACCATGCTCGTCGCGTCGACGCCGCCGGTCTCGTAGAAGCGCTTGTCCTCGCCGTCGACGGCCGCGTGCTCGAGGGTGTCGCTGATCTGGTCGAGGCTGAGCTCCTGCCGGTTCTGCGCCCAGACGTTCGCGAGGTGCACCGGCTTCCCGCCGCGGTACGCCCAGACCTCGTTGCGCTGCGGCAGCTCACCGATCTCGATGTACTCCGGCATCGAGTCGAAGACCCCGATCGCCGAGGTCGTCCCCACCCCTGCCACCGCCAGTACCGGCGTCACGCCGACCCCGACCAGCAACCCGGCGAGCACACTCCCGCCGACGAAGCCGAGCGCGGCTCCTCCTGCACGTCTGAACGTCATCCCCTGGGCCTCCCCCTCGTGTGGATCACCGCTGCTGCGGTTCCCGGAGCGTCCCAGCCGAGGTCGGACGACAGCCGGGACTTCCCCGGGGAAGTCCGTCACGGCGGCTGGGAAGGTCCCGAGGCGGTACGGATCGTTACAGGAGGCCGTGCTCGTAGGCGAAGATGACCGCGTGCACGCGGTCCCGCAGGCCGAGCTTCGCAAGGACCCGGCCGACGTGCGTCTTCACCGTCGACTCGCTCGTGTGCAGCGACGACGCGATCTCCTGGTTCGACAGTCCCCGCGCCATCGCGAGCAGCACGTCCCGTTCCCGGGGTGTGAGCGCGGCCGCTGGGTCCGGGCCGCCGTCCCCCGTATCCGGCAGCCGGGTGCCGAACAGGTCGAGCATCCGCTGGGTGACGCGGGGTGAGACGACCGCCTCACCCGAGGCCACGGCACGGATCGCGTCGAGCAGCTGCGCGGAGCTGATGTCCTTCAGGAGGAACCCGCTCGCCCCCGCTCGCAACCCGCCGAACGCGTACTCGTCGAGGTCGAACGTCGTGAGCACGAGCACGCGGGTGTCGGGGAGCTGCTCGACGATCGCGGCGGTCGCGGTGACCCCGTCGACGCGGGGCATGCGGACGTCCATGAGCACGACGTCCGGGTGGTGGGCGCGTGCCAGCTGGACGCCGGCGGCGCCGTCCTCGGCCTCGCCGACCACCTCGATGTCGGGCTGGGCGTCGAGCAGGAGCCGGAACCCCGTGCGGATGAGCTGCTGGTCGTCGACGATCGCGACGCGGATCACTCAGGCCTCCTTCCGGACCGGGATCGTCGCCCGGACCTCCCAGCCGTCCGCGGGGCGCGGACCGGCGTGGACGCTGCCGCCGAGGGCGTGCACGCGCTCGCGGATGCCCACGAGCCCACGCCCGGCACCGATCTGCGGTGCGGGGGCGGTCCGTCGAGCGTCGTCCGTCACGGTGACGACGACCTCGTCGGACGAAGTGGTCACGGTGGCGGTCACCGCGCGGGCACGGGGGGCGTACCGCACGACGTTCGTGAGGGCCTCCTGGACGATGCGGTAGACCGCCAGCTGCAGGGCGTCGTCGTCCGGCGGACCACCGGCGACCTCGAGCGTGACGGGGGTGCCGAGCGCGCGGAAGCCGTCGACGAGTTGCGGGAGGTCACGGACGGCCGGCTGCGGGGCGAGGGAGTCCGCAGCGTCGGCGCCGCCGCTGCCGGCACCCGGCTCGGACAGCACACCGAGCATGCGCCGCATGTCGGTCATCGCGCTCCGGCCGACGTCCGCGACGCCGCGCATCGCCGTCGCGGACGGGTCGTCGTCCGGCAGCCCCGCCGCGGCGCCCTCGGCCAGTCGGACCATGACCGTGACCGAGTGCGACACGATGTCGTGCATCTCGCGGGCGATCCGTGCGCGTTCGGCTGCCGCAGCGAGCCGGGCCTGCTGATCGCGCTCGCGGGCGAGCTGGCGTGCCCGGTCGATGAGCGCCTCGGTGTAGCGGCGGCGGTCCCCGGTCGTCGTGCCGATCAGCACCGCGATGACCAGGAAGGCCGGCAGTGCGGGTGCGAAGACCTCGCCGAGTCCACCCGATCCCGGGGCCACGACCCACACCCGGACCGCGGTGGCCGCCGCACCGAGCACGGACGCGACGGCGATGCTCCACCACCCCGCTGCCCGCGACCACCACACGCACGCGGCGAAGGCGGCGAACAGCATCGGCGAGTACCCCGCCTCCGTCCACGCCATCGCGACGACGGACACGAGCCCGGCCACGACCGTGACCTGCGGCCGGGTACGACGGAACGGGATGCCCGCGACCGCGATGCCGACGAGGACCAGCACCACGACCGTGTTCGTGACCGAGGAGTCCGCGCGCCAGACGCCGCCGATCGCGAAGGCGACCTCGGGGCCGCCCCAGAACAGGATGAGCAGGACGTCCGCCGCACGCGGGTGTCCGGCCCACCAGCGCCGGATCCGCCCGGGTGCGACGGGCAGCGTGAGGTCCCCGGCGCCGTCGTGCACGGCGCCGGGGACGGGTTCGGTCATCGTCACGCGTCCCGCTTCTGCGCCAGGACGAGTGCCGTCACCGACGCCGCGACCACCCAGGCCGCCAGCACCGCGAATCCGCTCCACCCTCCCAAGGCTAGGACGCCGTCGTGCCAGCCCGAGGTGTCCTCGGTGCCGAACTGCATGAGCGGCTGCCCGGCGTTCTGCGGGAGCAGGTTGTTCAGCGTGCCGAGCCACGTCGCGTTCGTGAACCCCTGCACGAGCTGGACCACCACCGGGGCCACCAACATGAGCCCGAGCACGGTGGCGATCGCCCCCGCGGTGGAGCGCAGCACGATGCCCACGGCGAAGGCGAGCAGCGCGATGAGGGTCAGGTACACCGACGCACCGAGCAGCGGCATCGCGACGCTGGCGTCGAGCGAGGCCTCGACCCCGTTCGCATCGGCGATCGGCAGCGTCGTGAACGCCGTCGCCCACACGCTGACGGCGCTCGTGACGAACACGGTCGCAGCGAGCACGATGCCCTTCGCGGCGAGCGCCTCCCACCGCCGGGGCACCGCCGAGAACGTCGACCGGATCATGCCGGTGCCGTACTCGCCGGTCACGACGAGGGCACCGATGACGGCCACGACCAGGACGGCGATCGTCGCACCGCTGGTGCTGTACTGCACGAGCGCGTTCCGGGCGGCGTCCCCGGTGACGGTCCGGCCCCCGTCGTCCGCCAGCGAGGCGAGCAGGACGCCGATGCCGATCGGCACGAGGACGAGGACGAGCAGGCTCCAGATCGTGGAGCGGAGGGACCGCAGCTTGATCCACTCGGAGTGCAGCACGCCCGAGAACCGGATGCGTGCGGCGTCGTGCTGGTGCAGCGTGCGGGGCCGGTCGATCGTCGTCGTGGCGCTCATCGTGCGACCTCCGACCGGTACTCGACCTCGTCGTGCGTGAGTTCGAGGTACGCCTGCTCGAGGCTCGCCTCGGTGGAGGCCAGCCGGTGCAGGACGATCCCGGACGCAGCGGCCGCCTCGCCGATCTGTTCCGCGCCGAGTCCGCGCACGTGCAGTGCGCCGTCGTCCTCGTACGTGACCGTGACGTCCGGACCGGCGATGGCGGTCATGAGCCGGTCGGGCTCCGGCGTCCGGACGGAGACGGAGCGCTCGGTCGAGGACGCGACGAGGTCGGCGAGGTCCGTGTCGGCGAGGACCCGGCCACGGCCCATCACGACGATGCGGTCCGCGGTCAGCGCCATCTCGCTCATCAGGTGGCTCGAGATGAAGACCGCACGGCCCTCGGCGGCGAGGCTCCGGGCGAGCTGCCGCACCCACACGACGCCCTCGGGGTCGAGGCCGTTGACCGGCTCGTCGAGGATGAGCGTCTGCGGGTCGCCGAGGAGCGCCGCGGCGATGCCGAGCCGCTGTCCCATGCCGAGGGAGAACCCACCGACGCGCCGCTTCGCGACCCGCTCGAGACCGGTCATGCCGATGACCTCCTCGACCCGGGCCTTCGGGATCCGGTGCGTCGCGGCGAGGGCGCGCAGGTGGTCGTACGCGCTGCGGCCCTTGTGCACGGCCTTCGCCTCGAGCAGCGCCCCGACGCGGCGGAGCGGGTCGCGGAGCTCGCGGTACGGGCGCCCGTCGACGACGGCGCTGCCCGAGGTCGGGCTGTCGAGGCCCATCACGGCCCGCATGGTCGTGGACTTGCCGGCGCCGTTCGGGCCGAGGAAGCCGGTGACCACCCCGGGGCGGACGGTGAACGACACGTCGTCGACGGCGACCTTCTCGCCGTAGCGCTTCGTCAGGTTCTGGATCTCGATCATGCGGCAACCGTACGGAGACCGCACCCGCCCGCACATCGGCACCGGAACCGATCTCCGGGCGCGCTGCGTGGTACCCCGGTACCACGCGGAGGGGCTCCGGATACGCTCGACGGATGGCGGACCACGGGTGGCGCGATGACGTCCTCGGGGCGCCGTTCGAGCGCCTCGAGCTCCCGCTCGGCGAGGACCACGAGGGACCGGTGGTGGCGACGCTCGTCCGACGACGCCGATCCGCAGCGGACCTCCTGCTGCACGCGCGCGGTCCGCTGCACGGCGTCGACGTGCTGTACGTGCACGGCTGGTCGGACTACTTCTTCCAGGTCGAGCTCGCGGAGCGCGTCGAGCGGCTCGGCGCCCGGTTCCACGCCCTCGACCTGCGCAAGTACGGGCGGAGCCTGCGACCGCGGCAGACCCCGGGGAACGTCGACGACCTCGCCACCTACGACGAGGACATCGCCGCCGCGCTCGACGCCATCGCCGCGGAGCACCACGGCGAGACCGGTCGTCGGCTCGTGCCGATGGGCCACTCGACCGGCGGTCTGACCCTGTCGCTGTGGGCGGCCCGGCACGCCGACCGGGTCGACGGTCTCATCCTGAACAGCCCGTGGCTCGAGTTCCAGGCGAGCGCGGTCGGCCGTGCGATCGTGGCGCCGGTCATCAAGCTCGGCGCCCGTCGGAACCCGCTCGCGCCGATGCCCGCCGTCGACCCCGGCTTCTACACCCGCACGGTGTCCGCCGCGGGCGAGGGCTCGTGGACGTACGACCAGCAGTGGCGACCCGACCGGGGCTTCCCCCTGCACCCGAACTGGCTCGCCGCGGTGTTCGACGGCCAGGCCACGGTCGAGGCCGGACTCGACCTCGAGGTGCCCGTGCTCGTCCTCCTCAGTGACAAGAGCATGCTGCAACCCCGGTGGGACGACGGGATGGCGCGGGCGGACGTCGCGCTCAACGTGGACGTCGTCGCGCACCGTGCCCTGTCCCTCGGCAGCGAGGTCACGGTCCGACGCCTGCACGGCGCCGTGCACGACGTCGTGCTCTCCGCCCCCGAGGTCCGCGAGCGCGCCTACGACGCGGTCGGCCGCTGGGCCGCCTCGCTCCCCCGCTGAACACGACGCCGCTGAACACGACGCCGCTACCCTGATCGCCATGTCCTCCGTCTCGCTCGTCCGACTCGACCCGACCGGCGCCGACCGCACCGACCTGATCGCGTTCCTCACCGGCGAGGAGTTCCCGTTCCACGTCCGGCGCACCATCCCCCGCGCTGACGCCGAGGCCGCCGTCGACGCCGGTGCGTACCGCGACGACGAGCACGACACCTCTTGGTTGGAGCACGACGAGCTCGGCCGCGTCGGGATCGTCCGGCTCGAGGACCTGGCCGACCCCGTCCCGCTCTTCGACCTCCGGATCGCCGGTCGGTTCCGCGGGCAGGGCCTCGGCGTCCCGGCACTCCGCGCGACGACCGACCACGTGTTCCGCACCCTGCCCGAGGTCACGCGCTTCGAGGGGCAGACGCGAGAGGACAACGTCGCGATGCGGCGCGTGTTCGTCCGCGCCGGCTGGGTGAAGGAGGCGCACTACCGCGAGGGCTGGCCCGTCGAGGGCGGACGCCCCGTCGCCTCGGTCGGGTACGGCGTGCTCCGCCGCGACTGGGAGACGGGCACGACCACGCCGGTGCCGTGGGACGACGACGAGCGCTGACCGTCGCGGTTCGCGATTCCCGGGGTCGACGAACCGGAACGGTCACGCGGGACGGCTGAACAGGTTCACCAGCGTGCCGTCCGGGTCCCGGAGGATCGCGGACCGGTTGCCCCACGGCATCGTCGTCGGCGGCAGCACCACGTCGGCGGGACCCACCTGCAGGCGGTCGAACGTCGCGTCCACGTCCGCCACGAGGAACTCGACGATCGCGCTGCCCGCCGCACCCGCCCGGGGCGCGTCGACGCCGAGCACCGCGACCGTCGCCGGCGTCCCGAGCGCGAGCACGAGGCCGCCGGTCACGATCTCCGCGAAGACCGGAGCCGGACGTCGGGCGGTGGTGCCGGTGACGCGCTCGTAGAAGGCCACCATCCCGTCCAGGTCGTCGGTGATGATGCGGATCGATGCGAACTCCACGGTGTGCCTTCCCGGGTGACCACCGTGGCCACCCGGGGTCGAGCATCCTCGCCGTCCGCGACACCGTCCTGTCGGGGTTTCCGTGGATCGGTCCGTCAGTCCCCGAGGACGGGTCGGAGCACCCCGTGCGGGATGTCGAGCTCCTCGGTCCGGACGACCCGCGGCGGCGCGACCTCGTCGGTCTCCTCGACGGCCAGCACCCGGTCGCCGCGGAACGCCCGGACCCCGTCGCGCAGTCGGCACCAGGCGACGAGGTACCAGTCCTCCCCCTTGCCGACGTACCCGAGCGGCTCGACCGTGCGGTCGGTCTCGGTGCCGGTCGCGTCCCGGTACCGCATCCGCACCACGCGTCCGCCGGTGAGCGCCCCTGCGAGTGCGACGGGTGCCGGGGCCCGGTCCCCCGCCTCGAGCAGGAGCACCCGTGCCGCGAGTCGTGCCGTCCGTCGGGCGTCGTCCTCGGCGAGCACCGCGGTGACCTTGCGCGCTGCGCTCCTGGCGGCGTCGCGGAAGGGGCTCGCGCCGAGGGTCCCGAGGCCGATCGCCACGGCGAGCGCCTCGTCCACCGTGAGCCCGAGGGGCGGGAGCGTCGCGCGGGCGTCGATGGTGTACCCGCCGGTGCGTCCGGGCTCGGACCAGATCGGGAGGCCGGCCTCCTGCAGCGCGCGCAGGTCCCGTTCGACGGTGCGGACGCTCACCCCGAAGTGCTCGGCCAGGCGACGAGCGCTCCGTCGGCCGGGTGCCGCCGCGCGCAGCTCCTCGACGAGCGCGTACAGGCGGTCGGTCCGGTTCACGACGCGACCCTAGCGCCCTGGACGCACCACGGGACGGGCCAGGAGGCGCGGTGCGGCCTGGCACCGCGCCTCCTGGACCGTGGACGGTCGCGTCTCAGGAACGCGACAGGCGCGTCACCGTCGCGTGGGCACCGTCCGCGATCAGCCCGTCGAGGGCGTCGCGGTAGGCCGTGACGAACCGGTCGTCGTCCACGAGGTCCCCGAAGACCTGGCGGTTCCGGATGAAGGCGAGCCGGTCGTCCCGCTGCGTGAGCGCGATGCGGTGCAACGGCTCGGCCAGCCGGTCGACGATCTGGATCGGCTCGCCGGACTCGTCGGTGCCCTCGTCGTAGCGTGCCCATGAGGCCACGATGCCCGCGGACAGGGTGACGGGTCGGTCGGCGGCGAGGTTCTCGCGCACCACCGGCAGCAGCCACTTCGGGATGCGGTCGCTCGACTCGGCGCAGAGCCGGGCGAGGGTGTCGCGGACCTCGGGGTTCTGGAAGCGCTCGATGAGGGTGGACTTGTAGTCCTCGAGGTCGATGCCGGGCACCGGGTGCAGGGTCGGCGTGCCCTCCTCGTCCATGTACCGGCGCAGGAAGGTCGCGATCGCCGGGTCCTGCGTGGCCTCGTGCGCGTAGCGGTACCCGGACAGGTACCCGAAGTAGCACAGGCCCTGGTGGCTCGCGTTCAACAGCCGCAACTTCATGAGCTCGTACGGCTCGACGTCGTCGACGATCTGGACGTCGGCCTGCTCGTACGGCGGGCGCCCGGCGGGGTGGTCGTCCTCGAGCACCCACTGGAAGAACGGTTCGGCGACGACGGGCCAGGCATCTTCGATGCCGAGCTCGTCACGGACCCAGGCGCGGTCCTCGTCGGCGGTGACCGGGGTGATCCGGTCGACCATCGACTTCGGGAACGAGACGTGCTCGTCCATCCAGTCGGCGAACGCCGGGTCCTGCAGCCGGGCGTAGGCGGTGAACATCTCGCGGGCGACGTGCCCGTTCCCCTGGATGTTGTCGCAGGACATCACGGTGAAGGGCTCCAGCCCACGGTCCCGCCGGCGCCGCAGGGCCTCGACGACGAGTCCGAACACGGTGTGCGGCGGGCCGTCGCCGCGCAGGTCGGCCGCGACGCCCGGCTCGTCGGCGACGAACTCGCCGGTGACGTGGTCGAAGTTGTAGCCACCCTCGGTGATGGTCAGGCTGACGATCCGGGTGTCCGGGTGCGCCATCTTCTCGACGACGGCGTCGGGGTCGTCGACGGCGAGCAGGTAGTCGACGATGCTGCCGATCACGCGGGACTCGCGGGTGCCGTCGGGGTGCTTGAGGACGAGCGTGTACAGCCCGCCCTGCTCGGCCATCGCCGTGGCCATCCGACGGTCCTGCTCGAGCACGCCGACGCCGCAGATGCCGTACTCGCGGGCCTCGCCCTGCTGGAGCAGCCGGTCGATCACCATCGCCTGGTGCGCCCGGTGGAAGCCGCCGACGCCGAAGTGCACGATGCCGGCGGTGATCCCGTCGCGGTCGTAGGTCGGGACGGCGACACCGCTCGCGGCGATCTCGTCGAGGTGCTGCGGGGACAGACGGACGGGCATCGGGTACTCCTTCGTACGGCGGACGTGCTCGCCCAGTCAACCACGTGCACATCTGTTCAGAACCACGGTTCCCGCCGGGGTACGTACCTGAAGATGCTCTCCACGTCGTTGCACCGAGTGCATCGATGCACCTAGTGTCGGGGCCGTGACCCTGTCGATCGACCGCCGTGCTGCCCTCAAGGCGAAGCACCGTGCGGCGATCCTGCAGGCCGCCCGCGACCTCGTCGAGGAGCGCGGGGGCCGCGGGTTCAGCGTCGAGGACCTCGCCTCACGGGCCGACATCGCCCGTCGGACCGTGTTCAACCACTTCGGGTCCCTCGACGAGGTCCTGCTCGCCGTCTGCGAGCAGGAGCTCTCGGTCATCATCGACCGCTTCCTCGCCGACATGGCGAAGACCCCGGTCGGCGACGGTAGCCGGTCGTCGATGTTCGACGAACTCGAGTCTGCCGCCCGCGGTGCCGACCTGGCGCCCGCGATCGCCGGGATGTACCGGATCCTCGGCGACCCCGGCAAGGACGACCCCAAGGCCGCGGTGCTCACGCAGACCGCCTTCGCACGGGTCACCGAACGACTCCGCGACGAGGTCGCCCGACGCCACCCGGCCGCCGACGCCCTCGACGCCGCACTCCTCGTCGAGTCCCTGATGAGCGGGATCGTCGTGATCGCCGAGCACTGGCTCACGACGACCGGACCCCGCCTCGACCAGGACGCGCTCGACGACTGGGACGCCCTGCTCGCACGACTCGTGCACAGCGTCCGCAGCGGCTACATGGCCGACGACTGACACTTCCCTCCCAGGGGTCCACCGGCGCACCCCGCTCCACAGCAGCTGACAACGAAAGGATCGGGGCAACCGCATGGCCGGTCTCCTCTACCGTCTCGGACGGTTCTCCGCACGACGCCACTGGCTCGTGATCATCGCGTGGGTGGTGATCATGGGCATCGCGGGTGTCACGTACTCGCTCTTCGCCGGCACCATCTCGTCGTCGATCACGATCCCGAACACCAAGACGAGCCAGGTGCAGGACGAGCTCGCCGACAAGTTCCCGTCCGCGAACGGCGGCACCGGCACGATCGTCTTCGAGACGACGAACGGCAAGGCCTTCAGCGACGCCCAGAAGTCCGACGTCGCCGACTTCCTGCAGAAGGTCGAGAAGCTCGACGGCGTCAAGGGCGCCACGAGCGGGTTCGACACCCAGCAGCAGCTCGACGACCAGCGGCAGAAGATCGTCGACGGCCGCGAGCAGATCACCGACGGCCGTGCGCAGATCGAGAGCGGTCAGAAGGAGCTCGACGCGCAGAAGTCGCAATTGGCGTCCGGCAAGGAGCAGATCGCCAGCGCGCAGGCCCAGCTGAACGCGCAGAAGGCCCAGGCCGAGGCAGCGGGAGGTGCCGCGGCGGCGGCCGCCCAGACCCAGCTCGCCCAGGCACAGGCACAGATCGACGCGCAGCAGCAGCAGATCACCTCGGGCGAGCAGCAGATCGAGGCCGCACAGCAGAAGATCGACGACAACACGAAGAAGCTCGACGACAGCGAGCAGGAGCTCGAGCAGGGCTCCAAGCTCCTCGACCTGTCGAAGGACATCCGCTTCGTGTCGTCGAACGGCAGCGCCGTCATCGGCACCGTGCAGTTCACGAAGTCGACCTACGAGGTCCCGGCCGACACGAAGACCCAGATCGCGGACGACGCCGAGGCGGCCGACATCAGCGGCGTCGACGTGTACGTCTCGAACGACATCGCCCAGGGCGTCCCGTCGATCCTCGGCCCCGGTGAGATCGGCGGCGTGATCATCGCCGCGATCGTGCTGTTCCTCATGCTCCGCACGATCATCGGCGCCGCCGTCCCGCTCGTCTCCGCCGTGCTCGGCGTCGGCGTCGCATCCCTCGCGGCCCTGTCGTTCTCGAGCCTCGTCGAGTTCATCTCGGTCACGCCGGTGCTGGGGGTGATGCTGGGCCTGGCGGTCGGCATCGACTACTCGCTCTTCATCCTCAACCGACACCGGACCCAGCTGAAGCAGGGCATGGGCGTGCACGAGTCCATCGGGCTCGCGAACGGCACCTCCGGCAACGCCGTGGTCTTCGCCGGCGCGACCGTCATCGTCGCGCTGCTCGCCCTGAACATCACGGGCATCCCGTTCCTCGGCCTGATGGGCACGGTCGGTGCCGTCGCCGTGTTCTTCGCGATCCTCATCGCGACGTCCTTCACCCCGGCGCTGCTGTCGCTCATCGGCATGCGGATCCTCCGGAAGAAGGAGCGCGCGAAGATCGGCAACACCGACTCGACGCGCGTCCCGAACAAGCCGATGTCGACCTGGCGCGCGGTCATCACGCTCGTCGCCGGCGTCGCGGTGCTCGGCACCATCGCCCTCCCCGCCACGCAGATGCGCCTCGGCCTGCCGACGGGTGCGTCGGAGTCCGTGGAGTCCAGCCAGTACAAGGCGTACAAGGCCCTCGACGACGAGTTCGGTGCCGGCCAGAACGGGCCGCTCCTCGTGGTCGCCACCCTGCCGGACTCGGTCACCGAGGACGACGTCACCGCGACCGAGGTCACCATCGGTGAAGCGATCGCGAAGAACGACGACGTCAAGGCCGTCCTGCCGATCGGCGCCTCGAAGGACCGCGACATCATCGCGTTCCAGGTGAAGCCCGCCGGTGGCCCGGACAGCGTCTCGACCGAGACCCTCGTGAAGGACCTCCGCGAGCAGACCGTCTCCACCGACGACGGGAAGGTCACGCTCGGGGTCGCCGGCAACGCGTCCGCCAACATCGACGTGTCCGAGAAGCTCTCGAACGTGCTGCCCCTCTACCTCGTGGTGGTCGTCGGCCTGTCGCTGATCATCCTCATCATCGTGTTCCGGTCGTTCCTCGTGCCGATCACCGCGACGGCCGGCTTCATCCTGTCCGTCCTGGCGTCGTTCGGTGGCCTGACCGCGATCTACCAGTGGGGCTGGCTCGGCAGCGTGTTCGGGGTGCACGACCCCGCACCGATCCTGAGCTTCCTGCCCATCATCGAGATCGGCATCCTGTTCGGGCTCGCGATGGACTACCAGCTCTTCCTGGTGTCGGGCATGCGCGAGGCGTACGCCCACGGAGCCTCGGCGAAGGTCGCGGTCCAGCGAGGCCTGCACGCCGGTCGCGCGGTGGTCACGGCGGCCGCGATCATCATGATCTCGGTGTTCGCGGGCTTCATCTTCTCGGACTCCTCCACCATCAAGCCGATCGGCTTCGGCCTGGCGTTCGGAGTGCTGGTCGACGCCTTCGTCGTCCGGATGCTGCTCATCCCGGCCGCGATGCACCTGCTCGGCGAGAGCGCGTGGTGGTTCCCGAAGTGGCTCGACCGGATCGTGCCGGACGTCGACGTCGAGGGCGCCAAGCTCGAGCGGTCGCACCCGGCCGGTGGGCAGGAGGGCACCCACACCGGGTCGCACGCGCTCCCCGTGGAGCCGGACGCGAACGCGCACGAGTCGGGGCACCCGCCGGCGCACCGCGCGTAGGCACGACGCGACCACCCAGGAGGCGCGGGTCGACCCACACGGGTCGGCCCGCGCCTCCAGTGCGTCGCGTCCGGCGCCCGTCTGCCGAGCCGGAACGACATCGCCGATGTCGTACGACCGCGACGACGTCGCAATCCCGCGCCCGCAACCGTTGCACGCGCGCTACAGCGACATCGCCGATGTCGTACGACCGCGACGACGTCGCAATCCCGCGCCCGCAACCACGCGACCGAGCACCGCGCGCGCAGACCCCGCCCGCTCGTTCGTACACGAACGGTAGGGTGGGCGGATGACCGAGACCGACGTCGACCCGCTCGCCCTCGACCGACAGCTCTGCTTCGCGCTCGCGGCGACGAGCCGGAGCGTCATCGGGCTCTACCGCGACCTGCTCGAACCCATGGGCCTGACACACCCGCAGTACCTGGTCATGCTGGCCCTCTGGGAGCTGGACCCGCGCTCCGTCCGCGAGATCGCCCGCGAACTCCGGCTCGACTCGGCCACCCTCAGCCCGCTGCTCAAGCGTCTCGAGGCCTCCGGCTACGTCCGCCGCACCCGGAGCACCACGGACGAACGCCAGCTCGAGGTCTCCCTCACCGTCGCCGGGCGCTCCCTGCGCGAACAGGCCCGGGCGGTCCCGCTCGCCGTCGCCGACCGCCTCGACTGGCCGCTGGAACGCCTCGAAGCACTGAAGGACGAGCTCACCGAACTGCTCGAACGCGTCGACACCGTGTGATCGGCCGTGTGCTGCGAAGCCGTTCGTGGCACAATGGTTCGTGTACGAACGAAAGGACGGACCGTGGGTCGCTTCGGACAGTGGTACGAACGGTGGAACAGCACGCTCATCGCCAAGATGGGCCCGTCGCAGATCGGCGCCGGCCACCCCGAGGGCATCGACGACCGCACGATCGACCGCGGCTGCCCGATCTGCGGCCAGCCCCTCTCCCAGCACCAGGTGATCCGTCCCGAGGGGCAGGTGCGCTCCTCGACGCTCGTGTGCCCCCGAGCCTGACGATCCGCCCCGAGCGGGAATTGCACCCGGCAACACGTCGTTCCACCCGGACGTGAAGCTCTTCGAACCCGCCGACTTCGGCGCACTCCCCCTGTCGAACCGCATCGTGATGGCGCCCCTCACCCGCACGCGCGCCGGTGAGCACGGCATCCCGAACGATCTGCTCGTCGAGCACTACGCCCAGCGCGCCGGCCTCGGGCTCATCGTCACCGAGGGGACCTGGCCCGTGCAGGAAGGCCGCTCCTACCCCGGGCAGCCCGGCATCGAGACCGACGAACAGATCGCCGGGTGGCGCCGCGTCGCCGACGCCGTGCACGCCGAGGGCGGTCGCATCGTGATGCAGCTCATGCACGGTGGCCGGGTGTCACACACCGCGATCTCCGGCACGCCGCGCATCGTCGCCCCGTCCGCGATCGCCGCTCCCGGGCAGACCCACCTCCCCGACGGCTCGAAGGCGGACATGCCCGTCCCGCACGCCCTGACCACCGACGAGGTGCGCGAGGCCGTCCAGGGCTTCGTCCGCGCCGCCCGCAACGCGATCGCCGCCGGACTCGACGGCGTCGAGGTGCACGGCGCGAACGGCTACCTCGTGCACGAGTTCATGTCGGCAGCGTCGAACACGCGCACCGACGAGTACGGCGGGTCGCCCGAGAACCGCGCCCGCTTCGCGATCGAGGTCACCACCGCCGTCGCCGAGGCCATCGGCGCCGACCGCACCGGCATCCGCCTCTCCCCCGAGCACGGCATCCAGGGTGTCCTCGAGAGCGACCCGGCGGACGTCCGCGCGGTCTACACCGCCGTCGCCGAGGGTCTCGCGCCGCTCGGACTCGCCTTCGTCGACATCCTGCACGCCGAGCCGACCGGCGACCTCGTGCAGCACATCCGCCGGACCGCGGGTGCCCCGTTCATCGCCAACTCCGGCTTCAGCGCGCTGACCACCCGTGACGAGGCCATCGCCCTCGTCACGCAGGGCCACGCGGACGCCGTGGGCGTCGGTCGCGCGGCGATCGCGAACCCGGACCTCGCGTACCGCTGGGAGCAGGACACCGAGCTGAACGAGCCGCGCCCGGAGCTGTTCTACGGCAACGGCGCCGAGGGCTACACCGACTACCCGACGCTGGCCGAGGTGCGCGCGCAGGTCGCGTAGTCGACGCGTCATGCTGTCGGACGGGAGGCGGGGGGGGGGGGGGGGGCCGCCCGCCCCCCCCCCGCCCCCCCCCCCCCCGTCCGTCTGCCCACCCGGTAGGGTCGTGAGGTCACGAACCGGGGGGAACCGTGCAGGCACTGCGCACACCGATCGACACCACCGCCCTCACCGAGCCGGTCCGACGCCGCGACGCGAGACGGACCTGGAAGGCCCTCGTCGCCGAACACCCCGAGGCGCGCGACCTGGTCGGACTCGTCCGACGGATCGTCCTCGGCGCCGGAGCACTCTGCCTGCCGATCGGCCTGCTCGCGTTCACCCTCGTCATCACCGCCACCGTCGCCGAGGGCGGCGAGGACGTGGCGACCGCCGTGCTCGTGCAGAGCGTGATCGGCGCCTTCCTCGGCCTGGCCGGGGTCCTCTGCACCTGGGCGTGGATCCGGGTGCGGCGCCGGCGCCCGCGGAAGCGGGTCCACCACCGCCTCGCCCGGTTCGCGGCAGCCAACGGCATGACGTACAGCCCGGGCCCGACCGGGACCCGTCGTGACGCCCCGCTCCGTCGACGCGGCGCGCTGAACTGCTACCGGGTGCTCCGGACCCCCGGGCCCCGAGGCCTGGAGTTCGCGAACCACGAGCTCGTCCGGTCGACCATGACGAACACCTCGCCGGCGTTCGGCGGGTACTGCGCGATGCGTCTGCCCGTGGCGTTGCCGAACATCCTGCTGCGCTCCGAGGAGGGCCCTCGACGCCCGCTGCACACCTCGTCGGTCGTTCGCGGCTCGCAGGTGCTGTCGTTGGAGGGCGACTTCGACCGGTACTTCCGTCTGTACTGCCCCGCCGGGTACGAACGCGACGCGCTGTACCTGTTCACGCCGGACGTGATGGCGCGGCTCGTCGACCACCTGCGGGGGCTCGACGTCGAGATCGTGGACGACTGGATGTACCTGATCAGCGCCCGTGACCTGATCACGGACCGGCCCGAGCGGTGGGAGGCCCTCGCGGCGGCGGTCGACGCCCTCGACGACCGGGTCGAGCGCTGGGCGCGGTGGCGGGACGAGCGCTCGGAGGCAGCGGTCGCCGCCGATGACGGCCCGGTCGTGCGGGTGCGGGAGGTCGCGAGGCCCGGACGGCGGCTCCGGACGACCTGGGGCGCCGGGACGGTGCTCATCGTCGGGACGGTGACGCTCGGGTTCGTCGCGCTGATCGTGGCGATCAACCTGCCCTGACCGGGCTGCTCGGCGTCCGCGGCGTTCCTGTGCGAACGCTCCGGTACGGTGGTCCCGTGAACAACGGGTGGCGCGACGGTCTCTTGGTCGTGTGGATCATCTCCCTGCTGGCGGCGATCGGGCTCTGGGTCTCGGCGATCGTCATCTTCGGCAAGGGACCGGACTCGGTCGAGCTCGTGCCGCTCGCGGCGTCGCTCGCCGGCGCTGCTGCCGTGGTGAGCTTCTGGTGGTTCGTGTCGCTGCTCCTGTGGCTCGCGGTGAGCGCGGTGGTGCGGGAGCACGAGAAGGACCGGCAGCAGGCGGCGCGCCTGCGCTGACGCGCCAGCCCCGCGGTCAGCGGGCGGCCACGATCTCCACCTGACGTGCGGGCAGAGCGCTGCGCGACGCGGTCGCGAGGCGAGCCGGCAGGACGACACCGCCGACCCGGTGTGCGAGGTAGTCGACGAACGCCCCGACCGTGCTGTCCGAGCTCGGCTGTTCAGCTGCCGACCGCATGTCATCGGCGGACCGGACGTCGAGCGCGCCGTCGACGTCCATCACGGCGACGCGACGAACACCACTGCCCGTCTTCACGAAGACGTTCGCGTAGCCGCCCACCGCCTCGATCCGCCGCAACAGCACCGGGAGACGTTCGTCTGCCAGGGCCACGACGACCGGCGTGCGGCCTTCGACGTCCACGACCTCGAGTTCGACGGCCGCGAAGTCGCCGACTGCGAGCGACCGGTTGATCTCCGCACGGAATGCGTCCAGCTCAGACATCGCGCTCGTCCCTGCCCTTCATGTCCCGGATTGTAACGGCGTACCGCATGGCCTGGTCCGATGCCACGGCGAAGAGTGCGGCCACATCGTCGGCTCTGTGGACCGGCCCGATGCCGCTGACCTCGCCCGAGGTGTGGTGGAGGTGGACGTACCCGTGGCAGCAGTCGACACGAGCAGCTTCGATCCACTCCCCGTCGATGTCGAGCGTGTGGACGAGGATGGCGAAGTCGACCAGCCTCCCGCCGCTCCGGAAGAGCCGGTGGTCGACCCGGACGGTGTCGGCGTCGTCGACGCTCTGGTACCAGGAGCGCTCGCTGCAGGTGGACCGGTCCGGCGGCCGGTACTCGCCGCGTGTCTGGTCGGCGGTGACTCGCTCTGCCGTGGCACGCGCACGACGCTCATCTCGCCGCTGCTGCTGGGTGCGCCGTGCCATGGGCACGAACCTAGACAGCACGGAGATCGGGCTGCAAGGAGTTCGCATGCGAACTCGCGTTGCGGCCCACTGCCAACACGACGAAGGCCCCGTCGCAGTGCGACGGGGCCTTCGATCGGTTCGGTGGTGCAGTGCGCTCGAAGGGACTCGAACCCCCAACCTTCTGATCCGTAGTCAGATGCTCTATCCATTGAGCTACGAGCGCGTGGCCTTGCGGCCGTGGAAGACTCTACAACAGCTCCGGCCCCGAACGCCAATCGAGGCCGCCCCGAGCCCGCCCTCGGCGTGTCGGCCCTCAGAGCGCGGCGAGCTCCTCGTCGAAGACCTCGGCGAGGAACACCTCGAGTGCCCGCCACGACCGACGGTCGGCACGTGCCTGGTACTGGGCGCCGTGGTCCGGTGCGTCGGTGCCGGGGACCGCGAAGGCGTGCATCGCGCCCGCGTAGGTCACGACCTGCCAGTCGACGGTCGGCGCCGCCCGCATCTCGTCCTGCCACGCGTGGACCTTCTCGTCCGGCACGACCGGGTCCGCGGCGCCGGTCAGGACGAGGAGCTTCGCCCGGACGTCGGCCGCGTCGGAGGGGTCGTGCGTGAGCAGCCCACCGTGGAACGAGACCGCGCCGACGAGGTCGGCCCCGGTGCGCGCGAGTTCGAGCGCGGCGGATCCGCCGAAGCAGTAGCCCATCACGACGACCTGGGCGGGGTCGACGTCGGGGTCCTCGAGCAGGCGGTCGAGGCCGGCGCGGACGCGGGCCCGCATGAGCGCCAGGTCCTGGTAGAACGACCCGGCGACCTGGGCGGCAGTGTCGTCGCCCGGCCGGACGCCCTCGCCGTAGACGTCGGCGCCGAAGGCCACGTACCCGAGGCGGGCGAGCATCGTGACGCGCGCCTCGACGTGCTCGTTGACGCCGTGCCAGTCGTGGACGACGAGCACGGCCGGGCGACGACCGGCGATCGCCGCGTCCTTCGCCAGCACGCCGAGCAGCGGGGTGCCCTCGTGGTCGTAGCGGACGGGATCGACGCGCACGTCGGCTCCGGCGGGTTCGGGAACGGTCTGCAGGACGTCGTCGATCGTGGTCACGCGTCGGAACCTACGCCGCGCGGTCCGTCAGCAGTCGATGTTGTCCCAGGAACCGGGTCCCTCGGAGCCTGCCGGGTACTCGTCGAGCGGGGCCTTCCCGCTGCGCCAGGCCTGCAGGAACGGCTCGACGACCTTCCAGCCCTGCACGGCGCTGTCCCCGCGGACGGACAGGGTGGCGTCGCCCTCGAGCACCCCGGCGAGCACCTCGCCGTAGGCACTGAGGCGTCCGGGGTTGAACGTCACGTCCAGGCTCGTGTGGTCGATCGTGTACGGGTCGCCGGCGCCGTTGACGTTGAGCTCGAGCTGCATCTCGTCGGGTGCGATCCAGATCCGGAGCCGGTCGGGCAGTTCCGCACCGTGCAGGCCGACCGGCACGTGCGGCGAGTCCTTGAAGGTGATCACGATCTCACGGCGCTGCTCGGCGAGGGCCTTGCCGGACCGCAGCGTGAAGGGCACCCCGGCCCAGCGCCAGTTCGCGATCTCGAGGGTGAGCTGCGCGAGCGTCTCGGTCCCGAGGGACGGGTCCACGCCCTCCTCGTCGGCGTACGACGGCAGCGACCGGTCGCCGATCGTGCCCGCGGTGTACCGGGCGCGCTTGCCCGCCGCGACGACGTCGCCGCCCCACGGCCGGACGGCACGGAGCACCAGCTCCTTCTGGGTGCGCAGGTCGTCCGCGTCGATCGACGCCGGCGCCTCCATCGCGACCACGGCCATCACCTGGAGCAGGTGGCTCTGGATCATGTCGACGAGCGCCCCCGCCTTGTCGTAGTAGCGCGCACGCCCTTCGAGTCCGAGCGTCTCGTCGTAGACGATGTCGACGCGGGCGACGTGCGCGGACGACAGCAGCGGCTCGATGATGCGGTTCGCGAAGCGGAGGCCGAGCAGGTTCAGCACGGTGGACCGGCCGAGGAAGTGGTCGACCCGGTGGATGCGCTCCTCGGGGAGGAACGAGTGCAGCACGTCGTTGAGGTGCTCGGCACTCTCGGCGTCGGTGCCGAACGGCTTCTCCAGCGCCAGGCGCGTCCCGGACGGCAGGTCCAGGTCCTTGAGCACCTCGCAGCTCTTCTCGGTGACGGCGGGCGGCAGGGCGAAGTAGATCGCGGGGTCGTACCGGCAGTCGCCGAGCAGGGTCCGGAGGTCGTCGGCGTCGGTGACGTCCGCCTTGCGGTAGGTCGAGGCGTCGATGACACCGAGGAGCCGCTCGCTGAGGCGCTCACCGCCGTCGGCAGCCCCCTCGTCCTCCTCGTTCTTCGACGCCTGCGCGTTCTCGAAGGACTCGCGGACCTGCGCCTTCCAGTCGGCGTCCGAGATGTCCTCCACGCCGGCTCCGACGAGCTGGACGTCCCAGTCGTCCTTCACCTCGAGGAGGGTGGCCAGGCCCGGCAGCAGGAGCCGCTTGGACAGGTCGCCGCTGGCACCGAGGATGAGCAGGGAGGTCTGGAGGCTCGACATGCCCCAGAACGTACTCATGCGTTCCGGCGTGTGGCCGGGAGACGTCGGTACGGTGGGGTCCAGTCCGGCGCGAGGGAGCACCATGAGCAGTGGGTACGGAGGGCGACGCCTGCGCGTCGCCGTGGTCGGGACCGGCATGATCGCCGGCGTGCACGCGCGGGCCGCCCGCGCGGCCGGGGCCGAGGTCCTCGGGGTGCTCGGCCGGAGTCCGTCCCGTTCCGAGCAGGTCGCCGCCCAGCTCGACCTCCCCCGCGGGTACGCCTCGCTCGACGAGGTGATCGCGGACGCTCCCGACGTCGTGCACGTCTGCACGCCGAACGACCAGCACCACCCGCAGGCCCTCGCGGTCATCCGCGCCGGGATCAACGTCGTGTGCGAGAAGCCGCTCGCCATCGACGCCACCGAGGCCGACGAGCTGGTCGAGGCCGCACGGCTGGCCGGCGTCGTGGCCACCGTGCCGTTCGTGTACCGGTACCACCCGATCATCCGGGAGATCCGCGGACGCATCGCCGACGGCGACCTGGGGCGCGTGCTCGCCGTCCACGGCCACTACCTGCAGGACTGGATGCTCGACGAGGACGCCTCGTCGTGGCGGGTCGACGCGGGCTCTGGGGGCCTCTCGCGGGCGTTCGCCGACATCGGCTCGCACTGGTGCGACCTGGTGGAGTTCGTCACGGGCGAGCGCTTCGCCTCGGTCTCGGCCGCGACCGACATCGTCTACCCGACACGTCCGGCGGCGTCCGGCCCGTCGTTCTCCGGCTCACCCGACCCCGACCCGGTGGCCGACGCCTCGCAGCGCGCCGAGGTCACCACCGAGGACACCGCGGTCGCGACCTTCCGGACCGGCACCGGTCGCATCGGCAACGTGGTCATCTCGCAGGTGGCATCCGGGCGGAAGAACCGGCTGTGGTTCGAGATCGACGGCACCCGTGGGTCCGCCGCCTTCGACCAGGAGCAGCCCGAGTCGGCGTGGTTCGGGAACGAACGCGGCGCGCAGATCGTCGTCCGCGACCCGTCGCTCGGCGTGCCGGACCAGCGGCGCCTGGCCGTGGTGCCGTCGGGGCACCCACAGGGCTACCTCGACGCGTTCGCCGCGTTCGTCGCCGACACCTACGAAGCGGTCCGGAGCGGACCCGACCCGGACGGGTGGCCCGAGGGACTCCCGACCTTCGCGGACGGCGCCCGGTCGGCCCACATCATCGACGCCGTCGTCGGCAGCGCAGCCGACGGCACGTGGGGGGAGATCCGGTGAAGCTCGGGATGCTGGCGGCCTGCCTGCCCGGGTGGTCGCTCGACCGCATCGCCGCGTTCGCCCAGCAGCAGGGGTACGAGCGCCTCGAGGTCGGCGTCTGGCCCGGCACCGGCGGGCGTGACTTCGAGGCGGCGCACCTGCCCGTGGCCACCTTCACGGACGACGACGCCCAGGCCACGCGGGAGCTGCTGGACCGCACCGGGCTCGAGATCTCGGCCTTCGCCTACTACGAGAACAACCTGCACCAGGACCTCGACCGCCGGGCCGAGATCAAGGAGCACCTGTTCCACGCGATCGACGCCGCCCAGGTGCTCGGGGTGCCGTACGTCGGCACGTTCATCGGCCGCGACAACAGCAAGTCGGTGCGCGAGAACATGCGCCTGGGTGACCAGGTGCTGCCGGAGCTCGTCGACCACGCCGGCGAACGCGGCGTGCGGTTGATCATCGAGAACTGCGTGATGGAGGGCTGGCACCCGGACGGGTACCCGGGCAACCTCGCGTACTCTCCCGAGCTCTGGGACTGGGTCACCGGGCTCGGCTTCGGCCTGAACTGGGACCCCTCGCACCTCACCTGGATCGGCATCGACCCGCTCGAGACGATCCTGCCGTTCGCCGAGCACATCGTGCACGCGCAGGCGAAGGACGTCGAGCTCTTCCCGCGCAAGCGCGACGAGTACGGGTTCTTCGGCAAGGTCGACAAGGGCGACGACCCGTGGGACATGGGCTGGTGGCGCTTCCGGGTCCCCGGTCGCGGGATCGTGAACTGGCCGCACGTGGTCGACCGGCTGTACGAGGCCGGCTTCGACGGCACCCTGAGCGTCGAGCACGAGGACCCGCTGTGGGGCGGGACCGACGAGAAGGTCCTCGAAGGGCTCCGGATCGCCCACCGCACGCTGCGGCCCCTCATCGCCGTCGAATGAGGCGTGCGTGCCCGTGTTGCGTGTGTGAACAACACGTGACGTGTTGCGGCACACCCTGGCGCGTCGGCTGTACGACTTCATAGGTTCTTGGGCGATGAACGCTCACACCTCCCCGCGCCGACGACGGCGCCTCGTCGGCGGCGCAGCACTCGCCACCGCCGGCGTGCTCGTCGCCCTGTCCGTCCCGTCCGCTGCCATCGCCGCCGACGGGGACACCACGATCGACCTCTACGACGTCAACGACTTCCACGGCCGCATCGCACAGTCGATCTCGCAGACCGACGGCAAGCCGACCCCGCGCGACGGCGACGCCGCCGGTGCCGCGACCCTGGCGGGTGCGCTCGAGCAGCTCCGCGGGCCGGACCCGACGACGTCAGCGTTCGTCAGCTCCGGCGACAACATCGGCGGATCGACGTTCGAGTCCTTCATCCAGGACGACCAGCCGACGATCGACGTCCTCAACCAGATGGACCTCTCCGTCAGTGCGATCGGGAACCACGAGCTCGACAAGGGCCAGGACGACCTGCGCGACCGCGTCATCGGACCCCAGGGCGACCGGAACGCGCAGTGGGACTACGTCTCGGCGAACATCCTCGACACCGCGACGGGCAAGCCCGCGTTCGACCCGTACGCGATCGAGGAGATCAGCGGCAAGCGCGTCGGGTTCATCGGCGCCACGGTCGACCTCGTCGGACAGGGCCTCGTGAGCCCGGCCGGCATCGAGGGCCTCGAGATGGGCGACATCACGACCGAGGTGAACAAGGTCGCAGCGGACCTCACCGACGGCGTCGAGGGCAACGGCGAGGCCGACGTCCTCGTCCTGCTCGTGCACGACGGTGCCGAGTCCGCTGCTGCGACGGACCTCGACGGCGACTCCGACTTCGCCCGTGCCGTCCGCGACGTGGACCCCCGTGTCTCGGCGATCCTCTCCGCGCACACCCACCAGACGTACGTGCACCAGGCGAAGATCGGCGACGGTCCGGCCACCCGCCCGGTGATCCAGACCGGCTCGTACGGCTTCAACCTCGGACACGTGCAGCTCACCGTCGCGGCGGACGGCACCGTCACGTCGACCGTCGCGGAGAACATCCGGCTCGTCGACGGGACCTTCACGCCCGACGCCGACGTGCAGGCCACCGTCGACGACGCGGTGGCCGAGGCCGAGGTCCTCGGTGCGGTCGAGCTCGGCACGGTCGACCGCGACCTGGGCCGTGCGAAGCAGCGCAACGGTTCCGAGAACCGCGGCGGCGAGTCCACGCTGGGGAACTTCGTCGCCGAGGTGCAGCGCGCCGCGACGACCCGCCAGGGCTCGCAGATCGCGTTCATGAACCCCGGCGGGCTCCGGGCCGACATCGCGTCGGGCACGGTCACCTACAAGGAGGCCGCGGTCGTCCAGCCCTTCGCCAACACGCTCGTCGTCCTCGACCTGACCGGCGCGCAGATCCGGCAGGCGCTCGAACAGCAGTGGCAGCCCTCCGGGTCGAGCCGGCCGTTCCTCAAGCTCGGCGCCTCGGACGGCTTCGGGTACACCTACGACCCGGGTGCTCCGGCCGGCTCGCGCATCACCACGATGACCCTCGACGGAACGGCGATCGACGCGGACACGACCTACAAGGTCACCGTCAACTCGTTCCTCGCGGGCGGCGGCGACAACTTCGCCGCGTTCAAGCAGGCGGCGGCGAAGCAGGACAGCGGCAAGGTCGACCTCGAGGCGCAGGTCGAGTACTTCCGCGCGGACCCCACGGTGACGGTCGCCCACGACCAGCGCTCCACCGGCATCCACACGACGGCGACCCCGGACGGCGGCTTCCAGCCCGGTGACCGGGTCACCATCGAGCTCTCCTCGCTGACGTTCAGCAACGAACCCGACCAGGGCGGCACGGTCACCGTCAGCGCCGGTGGGAAGGAACTCGACCGCGCGACGGTCGACACGACGATCGTCGACACGACGGACGAGCAGGGACAGGCGACGCTGTCGTTCCTCGTCCCCGGCGAGACCACGGACCCCGCGACCGCACTCGGCCGGGCAGCCGGCACGACGACCCTCGCGGCAGCCGTGGCCCCGGCCGCCACGACCGACGAGCCCCTCGTGGTCACGCTGCCGAACGGGCAGACGATCACGCTCGCGGTGACGATCCCCGTCGCCGCGGCCGTGGACCCGACCGACCCCGCTGACCCCACGGACCCGACCGACCCCGGCACGCCGGGTACCCCGGGCGCCGGCGGCGGTGACGACGGTGCGGTCGGTGTCGACACCGACGGTGACGGCGTCGTCGACGGCACGGTCCCGGCGAACGCCGGCGGAGCGCTCGCGTACACCGGTGCCGACATCGCGGCCCCGGCCGTCGCAGCCGGCCTCCTGCTCCTCGCGGGCCTCGTGGCGCTGGTGCTCGCGCGTCGGAAGCGCGCCGAGCGCGAGGCGACGGACCTGACGGACTGACGCCGCGCCTCCAGGCAGGAGAACGGGCCGTCCCACCCAGGTGGGACGGCCCGTTCTCGTGGGTCCAGGAGGCGCGGTGCCGGTCCGCAGCGTCGGCGCCCGTCCGCGGGTGGCCCGCGACGCTTGTCCCATCACGGTACTTCCCTGCTGTACCGGCGATCGGCGGGGTACGCTCAGCCCTGTCGCATCGCGACGCGTCGCGCTGGGTCGCCTCTCATCCCGGACGGTGGTTCCGCCCGGGGGACTCCGCGACGCGGGTGCTCTCCGTCTCCAGGGAAACGACGGAGGGCACCCATCTCACTTCCTCAGCGGAAGAGCTGCTCGCCGATGTACGAGCCCTTGCGCGGAGCCGGCGGGACGGCGAACACGCCGCTCCCGATGTGCGAGACGTACTCGTTGAGCCGGTCGGAGGCGCCGAGCTTCCGCTGGAGCGTCGTGAAGTGCTCGGGGTCGTTCATGTACGCCGCGAAGAGCAGCCCCGCATCGAGCTGACCGTACTGGTTGAGCCCGTCGGTGTAGTTGTACGGGCGCCGCAGGATCTTCACGCCGCCGTTCGCCTCGTGGGCCGCGAGCGCGATGTGCGACGTCGGGTCGATCTTCGTCGTGCCGTCCGACGCCGTCGCGTGGAAGTCGGGCGTGGTGTGCTCCGAGCCGCCGGAGAGCGGTGCGCCCTCGATCTTCGTGCGGCCGAACACCCGCTGCTGGTCGCTGACGACGTCCGCGTCCCAGATCTCGATGTTCATCCGGATCTTCCGCACGACCTGGTACGTGCCGCCGCGCATCCAGCCGGCCCCGGAGCCCGGTTCGTCGACCCAGACGAAACGGTCGTAGTCCTCGTCGGTGGTGATGTTCCGGGTGCCGTCCTTGAACCCCATGAGGTTCCGGGGCGTGGACTGGTCGGGCCCGGCCGAGGCGCGACCGAAGCCGAGCACCGTCCACCGCACGGTCGCGGTGCCGCGGGCCATCCGGGCGAGGTCGCGGACCGCGTGGTACGCCACCTGCGGGTCGTCCGCACACGCTTGCAGGGACAGGTCGCCGCCGGTGAGGGCACGGTCGAGGTTGTCGCTCGGCAGCGTCGGGATCGCGGCGAGGTGCGCCGGCTTCTTCGACGCGAGACCGAAGCGCTCGTCGAAGAGCCCCGGGCCGAGGCCGACGGTGACCGTCAGGGACGCGGGACCGAGGTCGAGCGCCTCCCCCGTGTCCGCACCGACGCCGTCGCCGTGGGCGGGTTCGACGCTGCCGACGGTCTTCCCGGCCTGCAGCTGCGCGATCGACGCCGACCAGCGGGCGAGGAGCACCTGCAGGTCGGTCCGGACCGTCGAGGACATGTCGAACGTCATGAACACGCAGTACCGTTGCGGAGCGGTCTGCACCCCGCCCTGCGGCTGCCGCGCGGCCGTCGCGTAGAACGGGTGGCTCCGCGAGAGGTCGATCGACTCGTCGCCGTTCGTCGCCGCGGTGAACGGGTTCACCCCGGTCGCGGCCGTGGCACCGGCGACCCCGGCGGCGGCGCCGAGGCCGGCTCCGGCCGCAGCGACACCGGCGGTCACGCCGGCGCCGAGGAGCCCGCGGCGGGAGAGGGGCGCGGGGCCCGTCCCGTCGCGGGCCGGCTCGTCGTGCGGGGTCGTCACGCGGTGGCGACCTTCTCGGCGAGGCGGGACAGCGGGTCCTGCAGCGCCTGGACCTGCTGCGAGATCGTGTTCGCGTCCGAGGCCTTGGTCGCGGCGTCCCACGTGTCGAAGCCGCCGAGGTCGTCGGCGTTGCGGTAGCCGTCCATGAGCGTGTTCGTGCGGTCGAACTGCGTCGCGATCTGCTTCGTCAGCGTCGGGTCGAGCTTCGTCAGGCCCGGCTTGAGGTACGCGAAGGCCTGGCGGGCGCCCTCCACGTTCGCGGCGAGGTCGACGAGGTCGATGTGGCTGTACGCCTCCTCCTCGCCGGTGATCTTGTTCGACTGGACCTCCTCGAGCAGGCCGGCGGCACCGTTGGCGAGGTCCTCGGGCTTGTAGTCGAGGGTCGGCACGAGCTTCGCGAGCAGCTGCACGTTCTCGGTCAGGTCCGCGGCGGTCTGCTTGGTCGACGCGGTGATCGCCCCGGCCTCGAACAGGTCCTTCTCGACCGCGTGGAACCCGCTCCAGCCGACGGCCGGGTCGAGGTTCGAGGCGCGCATGTCGATGAGGTAGTCGAGGTTGCCGGCGTTGTCGGTGGCCTTGAAGCCCTTCTTCACGAAGCCGTCGACGTCGCTCTCGACGTGCTCGTAGAACGGGCGGGCGTTCGCGTAGTCGGTCTTCGCGGCGGCGAGGTCACCCGCGTCGATGTCCTTCTGCAGCTGCTCGACCGCGGCGACCATGTCGGTGACCTGGCCGTCGACGTACTCGGCGTAGCCCTTCGTGCCCTCGTCGAGGAGGGTCGCGGCGCTGCTGTTCGCCGTCGAGGTCACCTTGCCGGTGACGGTGAAGTCGGTGAGCTCCTGGTCGGCGCCGGGGCAGTACACCTGGTACTTGCCGCCGGTGAGCGTGGCGGTGAACGTGACGGCGGCCAGCCCGGGCGCGAGGTTCTCCTTCTCGCCGAGGATGCGCTGGTCCTGCAGCAGCTCGACCTCGGTGATCGCGGTCGACGACTCGTTCTTGACGGTGAACGTGACCGGGCCGGCGGGGACCTTCGTGGTCGACACGGCGCACTTGTCGGAGCCGTCGTTCGTCAGCGTGACCGAGACGCGGGAGACCTTGCCGGAGCTGCTCGCGGTGTCACCCGCCGACGTGGACGAGTTCGCGCAGCCGGTCAGGGCGAGGGCGGTGACGACGCCGAGGGCGCCGAGGGTGGTCAGGGGGCGGGCAGTCCTACCGAACGGCATACTCAGGGCTCCTCGTGGGGTCGTCCGCGGGTGGGCCGCGTGACGGGTCGGTTTCGGGGGTGGTGGTCGTGGGCTCCGGCCGCCGACGGCGGTCGCGGAGGGCGAGCAACGCCTGGGCAGCGGCGGCGACGCCCAGGGCGATCGGCAGCCAGGCCTTCCAGAGCAGCAGCTCGGCGGAGCGGGTGTCCGCGGTCGCCATCGCGGTGGCGGCCTGCTGGACGCGGGCGTCCGGCACGGACCAGACGGTGCGGTCCAGGGTCGTGGTCCGAGCGGACGGGAGGCCCCCACCGCTCAGCGTGAGCACGGTGCGTTCCGCGCGGCTCGCGTCCAGGACCCCACCCCGGACGGTCCAGAGGCTGACGGTGTCGCGGACGGCCCAGCGCGCCGAGAACGGCCCGGGGTTCGTGCTCGGTGAGATGCCGACGGGGACGCGGCCGAACAGGTCGACGAGGTCGTCGAGCGTCAGGCTCGACGGCCGCTGCGCGGCCGACCCGTCCTCGGTCCGCCGCCAGCGGTCGGCGGTCACGCCCGCGCGGGTGACGCTCCGGTGGGTCGACGCCGGGAAGGCGAACCGCGCCTCCTGGCCCGTGCCGCTGATGCGCATGCTCGCGGCTGTCCCGTCGACGGACGCGGTGACGGAGCCGCCGCCGGTCACGGCGGTCGTGGACGGGAGGTCGACGCCTCCGGTCGGGACCGCGATCGCCAGGGTCGCAGCGGCGACGGCGAGGACACCGGCGATGCCGAGCCGCACGGCGGGGACCCGTTCGCGGGACGGGCGCCAGGCACGCGGCCAGAGGGAGATCGCGAGCACGGGGACGACGTAGAGCACCCAGCCGAGCACCTCGATGACCCGGGGGTCCGGCGGGATGCCGAGGACGCCGGTGACGAGGGCGCCCTGCACGGAGCCGTTCGGCGCGAGCCAGCTGAGGTCGACCGTGCGCTGCTGCCCGATCACGATCCAGCCGGCCTCGTGCGCGCGGCGGAGCACGGTCAGCACGAGGCCGCCGGCGACGAACACGAGGAAGATCCCCGTGCCGGTGAAGAACTTCGACAGGTTCAGCCGGACGCCGCCGGTGTAGATGCCGTACCCGACGACCACGGCGCCCGCGATGCCGATGACCGCACCGAGCGCCGCGAGCCCGGTGTCCGACGACGCCTGGAACGTGGCGAGCAGGAAGACCGCGGTCTCGAAGCCCTCCTTGAGGACGGCGAGGAAGGCCATGCCGGCGAGTGCCCAGGCGGTGCCGCGGCCGAGGGCCTCGGTCGCGCTCGCCTCGAGCTCGGTCGTGAGCGTCCGCGCGTGCGTGCGCATCCAGACGATCATGCCCGTCACGAAGACGACGGCGACGATGCCGATGATCGCCTCCATGCCCTCCTGCTGAGCCTGCGGGAGCGCCTGCTCGACGACCTGCAGCCCGAAGCCCACGGCGATGCTGAGCACCACGGCGACCCCGACGCCGAACCACATGGGGGCGAGGGGGACGCGGTTGCGACGGAGGAACGCGGCGATGATGCCGACGATGAGCGTCGCTTCGAGGCCTTCACGGAGGCCGATGACGAGGGTGGCGAGCATGGCAAAGGTGAGGCTAACCTAACCAGCGCGCGACCCGCCACCTCCCGCCGGTGATGTTTGATGGTTCTCATGAACCTGCTGACCGTCGATGGCCTGGCGTCGGTCACGAACGTGCTCGACCTGGCCGGGGTGTTCGCGTCGGCGCTGCTCGGCGGATCGCTCGCGCGGACGATGGACTTCGACCTCTTCGGGTTCCTCGTCGTCGGGTTCGTGTCCGGCCTCGGCGGCGGCATGCTCCGCGACACCCTGTTGCAGAACGGGCCGCCCGTCGCGCTCGTCGACCCACTGTACGTGCCGGTCGCGATCGCCGGGGCGCTCATCGCCTTCTTCGTGTCGTTCTCCGAGCTGACCTGGGACCGGCTGTTCACCGTGCTCGACGCCGCGGTCATCGGCTTCTGGTCGGTCGTCGGGGTGCAGCGGACGTTCGACGCCGGTCTCGACTGGCCGGCCGCGATCATCATGGGCACGATCACGGCGGTCGGCGGTGGTGCGATGCGGGACCTGCTGCTCCGCCGGGTCCCGGCGGTGTTCGGCGGCAACGCGCTCTACGCCACGGTCGCCGTCGCCGCGTCCGCCGTGATGGTCGTCGCGTCGCACCTCGGGTCGCCGTCGATCGGCATCATCGCCGCGATCGTGCTCTCACTCGGGCTGCGGTGGGGTGCGGTCCGGCGCGGCTGGGGGCTGCCGAACGGTCGTGAGTGGCAGCCGAAGTCCACGCTCGGATCCCTGCTCCAGCGCGGCCGGAAGCTCCGACCGGACGCGATCCGGTTGCTGCGACGGCCGGGGCGACGGTCCGGCGCGGGGAGCGTGCACCACGAGAACGAGTCGGGGCCCGCGGACGCGTCGGACGGCTGAATCCGCGAAGGGGCTGTCATCTGTCGGTGCTCGGTCGTACAATCAGTACCGCCGGGTATCGACCCGGCATCCATGGTCCGCTGGTGCACCGACGCGACCCGAACGCGCCGGTTCCGTACGGACCTGTGGTTGGGGGCTTCGCTGATGCCGCGCGGGATCAGACGCGCGGCGCGGCAGGTCTCCCGACGCACCCTGCCTCCAGCACAATGGTCGTGACCCACCACCACGCCAGCCCGACGAAGCCGGACCCGACGGATCACGGCGGGCCCGTCGAATCAGGAACCATGAGCGACGACGCCTCCGACCCCAGCCCCTCCGTCACCGGCTCGCCCACGCCCCGGACCCCGCGGGCCGAGGTGCGGGAACGACTCCTCACCGCCGGGGCCCAGGTCTTCGCCGAGCAGGGCGTGCACGAGGCTCGGCTCGACGAGGTCGCCGCACGCGCCGGGTTCAGCAAGGGCGCCGTCTACTCGAACTTCTCGTCGAAGGAAGACCTCGTCGCGCAGGTCATGCAGCGCGCGACGAACCTGGTGCTCGGGTCGCTGCGGGAACTCGTCCGCGCCGACATCGCCGCGGTGGACATCGGCGACGTGGTCCGGGCAGCGTTCGGGCGGCACGACCAGAGCGGCCAGTTCGCCCTGCTGTCGGAGTTCCGCGGGTACGCCACGCGCCACCCCGAGTTCCTGCCCGAGTTCGTGCGGCAGCGGCGGGAGCTGCAGGACGGCGTGTTCGAGCTCGTGGAGCTGTGGTTCGGGGCGCACCCGGAGATCGATGCGGGGATGTCGCTCGAGGACTTCTCCCGGGTGCTCATCGGGGCGAACGTGGGGATCGTGTTCGACGCGGCGGCGCTGCCCGGGGTGAACCCGGGCGAGGTCGTCGCGGCCCTCGTCGAGGCGGTCATCCGCCGGCGCTGACGCGCTGCGGCGGGTGACGCAGTGTGCGAGGTTCCGCGCGCGGTGGGACCCTGCGGGCCCCGCACCACGCGCGGAACCTCGCACGCTACGAGCGCGCGGCGCGCGGGACGCTACGCGCGGCGCTACGCCGCGCTGCGGCGTGCGCGCCGCCCTTCGTGCGACCACGCGGACGACGGCAGCAGGCTCGGCGGCACCAGGCGCGACCGGAGCACCCGCGCACCGGAGGCCGAGGCGTCCAGGGCGACCCGCGCCTCCTGGACCGCCGCGAGCAACGCCGCAGCGTCCACCGATGCCGCACCGCCCGCGGCGAACCGCTCCCGGTCGACCGCGTCGACGATCGTCTCGAGGTGCGGCAGCACCGTCGCCGGCACCGACGGCCGGAGCCGCCCGAGCACCGCACGTGCCGTCCGCGCTGCTGCGGCGGCGTCACCCGGCGGCGCGAGGCCCGGCGCGTAGCCGTGGTCGGCGACGTCGTCGAGCGCCTCGCGCCAGGCGTTCACCGCCGGTGACCTGCCCGATCGCACCGCGCCGAGTCGTGTCCGACGGCGGAGTGCCCGGACGAGCGCCGGGGACACCAGGAGCGCCACGGCGATCACCAGTCCCACCGCGAGCCCGAGGGGTCCGTTGCCCCCACCGCCGGTCGTCCCGGCGGCTCCCGGTGCGGCGGACGCGCTCGGCGTCGGCGTCTCGGACGTGGCGGGAGCGGATTCGCCCGGGGCGGGCAGCGGCGTCTCGGGGGCGGCGGCCGAGGGGGTGGACGTGGCCTCGGTCGAGGGCGTCGCGGCGGCGTCGGAGTCGGGGGTCGGCTCGAACGCCACCCAGCCGGCGCCCTTGATGTAGAGCTCCGGCCACGAGTGCAGCTGCCGGTTCGACACCGTGTACTCACCGTCGGCCTGCGTGGAGCCCGCCCGGTAGCCGACCGCGATGCGCGACGGGATGCCGAGCGTGCGGGCCATCACCGCCATCGCCGAGGAGAAGTGGACGCAGTAGCCCTCGCGGACCTGCAGGAACTTCGCGACGACGTCCATGCTGTCGCCGTCGTAGCCCTGCTCGACCGGCGCCGTCTCGGAGTACGTGAACAGGTCGCTGCGGAACCACTGCTCGAGCGCGCGGCCCTTCTCGTAGTCGGTGGCCGCGCCGCCCGCGACGCGCTGCGCCGTCCGCGCGATGCTGACCGGCAGCTTGTCGGGGAGTTCGCGGTCGGTCCGGAGCTGGTTCGCCGAGGGGGTCGCGAACCCCCGGCCGTCGGCACGCCCGAGCAGGCCGGAGCCGGCGATCGCGTCGAGGTACTCGCCGGACCACGTCGAGGCGCCGTACACCTCGTAGGTGGCACCGCGCGGGGTGGCCGGGCCGGTGGAACGCACCGTGCTCGACTCCCCCATCCAGCGCCACTGCGACAGGTCGAGGTTCGTCGAGCGGGACTCGATCGAGACCGCGCCGGCGGGGACGGGCAGGTAGTTGCTCGACAGCCCGGTGACCCGGATCGTGACGTCGCCGCGGCTGGAGAGCCGCGGGTTGATGCCGACCGCCCACTGCTGCTGGTCGGCGGTCTCGGACTTCGCGGCGTCGGTGGTGGTCGGCACCCAGTCGCCGGTGCCGAACTCGTCGAGGTTCGCGAGCTTCAGGTACTCCGGCCGACCGTCGGACGAGCGGTAGCGGAACACCTCGAGCTCGTTCGGCTGCCGGAGGTCCTGCCCGAGGTTGAGCAGCGTGCCGGGGCGTCCGGGCTGCACGGGCGACTGGATCGCCCCGGTGACGCCGGACAACCAGCTGGCGTTGAGCGGCACGATCGCGGGCAGTCCCACAGCGACGACGAGTCCGATCGCCCCGACGACGGCGGCGGGGAACGCCCGTTGGACCGGCCGCACCGAGAGCCAGAGCAGGACGAGGAAGGAGATGCCGGTGGCGATCACGAGCCCGGGTGCCGCGGGGGCTCCGGTGACGACGCCCGGCACGATGAGGATGACGAGCGCGGGGACGGCGGCGAGTGCGGCGGTCGGGGCGACGGCCGCGAGGAACAGCGAGACGCCGGCGACCCAGCCGATCGCGACCGTGACGATGAGCCGGATCGCGTCGGACTGCGGCAGCGGTGCGGGGTTCAGCCGGATCGCCGCGAGCGTCTCGCCGAGCGCACCGTTCCGGTCGAGCCACCCGAGTGGCTGGACGTCGTTCACGACCGCTGCGGCGCACGAGCAGACCACGAGCGCCGCGACGAGTGCCACGAACCGCACCCCGGGCGCCCGACGACGGACGGCGAGCATCGTGCCGACGAGGACGGCGGCGACGAGGACGCCGGACACCCACCACGCGACGCCCTGCACGAGGGGACGCATGGCGAGGGCGGCGATGAGGACGGGCACCGGTGCGAGTGCGACGATCCACGGGCTCGGCGAGTCCGGTCGGTCGACCCGTCGGTCGGGTTCGCGCCGCGCCTCGCCCCGGGGCGGGGCCGGACGGGTGGCGACGCCGCTCACCGGATGCTCCCGGGCGCGTGGGCACCGGCGACCGGGACCACCAGGGTCCGCCACCCGCCGCGGTCGAGGATGCCGCGCACCACCGGGTCCGGCGGGACGATGGTCGCCAGGATCCCCCGGCTCGAACCGGTCGTCGCGGAGACGAGTTCGGCGGCCTGCTCGGCGGTGCAGTTGCCGGTGACGACGGCGGTCATGCCGTGCACGTCGCGGCCGCGGACGTCCGGGAGGACCTCGGTGACCTCGCGGGCGTCGGAGCGGACCCGGACGTCGGCGAGCCCCACGAGCACGTCGGTCAGCCCGCCGGCGTCCCCCGCGTGCCGGGTGCTGCCGGACGGTCCGTCGCTGACGAGCACGACGCGCGAGGTCCGTGCGGCCAGTGCCCGTGCGACGCTCGCGGCGACGACGACCGCGTGCTCGAACGCGGCGTCGCCGCCGAGGTCCGAGAGCTCCGCCAGGTCGTCGCGGCCGAGGCGCTGGTACGACTCGCGTCGGACGTCGAGCGCGATGACGGCCTCCGGCGGCTGCGCCTGCGTGGTCTGACGGACGTGGAGTTCCCCGCGGCGGGCGCTCTGGGCCCAGTGCACACGGCGGATCGGGTCACCCGGGCGGTAGGGGCGGAGCTCGCTGTCGTCGGCCGACCCGCCCTGCCCCACCCGTCCTTCGTCGGCGGAGACGGCACCGGCGAGCGCACCCGCGTCGAGCGACGCGAGCGGGGTCGATGCCGGGACGACGACGACCTCTTCCGCGGCGACCACCGGGCGGTCGATGCGGAGCAGGCCGAACGGGTCCTCGACGCGGATCGTCACCGGCCCGACCACGCTGCGCCCGCGGTGCATCGCCAGGGCCTCGACGTCGAGCACCGCCGGCGGGAGGTTCGGCCCGACGGCGGCGTAGGTCTCGGCGGTGGACATGCTGACGAGGGCGTCGTCGAGCTGTTCGCGCACGAGGAGCATCGACCGCGGGCCGATCGGCAGGCTCGTCCCGCCGAGGGTGATCCGCTCGCGGTACACCTCGCCGACCTGGACGATCGCGCGCGCCGTGCTCCGGCTGCCGCGCAGCGGTGCGGCGACGACGAACGCCATGACGATGCCGAGCACCACGAGCACGAGGAGCAGCAGCCCCGCGGACACCGCGACGCTCGTCGTCCCCACGAGCCCGCCGCCGATCAGCCCGATGCCGACCGCGATCACGGTCCAGCCGCGCACGGTCGGTCGGGGGAACGGCGTGCGACGCAACAGCGCGAGGCCACGCCTCCCGTACCGGAGCGCCCCGGAGCGCAGGGCGCCGGCACGCAGCGCGAGCGACGTCGGCGCCGGGGACCCGGACATCAGGAGCGGACGGGGGTCGCCGTGAACGGCACGGCCGTGTCGGACACGATGCGCACGACGATGTCGCGGACGGTGTCGTCGCCCGTCCCGCCGAGGCCGCGGGCGACCGGCACGAGCCGGTGCGCGAGGATGACCGGCGCCAGCGTGGCGACGTCGTCCGGCGTGACGAAGGGACGACCGAGCAGCGCGGCGTGGGCACGGGCGGCCGAGGCGAGGTGCAGCGTGGCCCGCGGGCTGGCACCGAGCACGATGTCGGGGTGGCTGCGGGTGGCCCGGACGATCGCGACGATGTACGCCTCGACGTCGGGCGCGACGTGGACCGTGCGCACCGACTGGATGAGGTCGCGGAGGGTGTCCACGTCGACGATCGGTCGGAGGTGCGCCAGCGGGTCGCCCCCACCGCGGTTGGTCAGCATCTGCCGTTCGGCGTCGGCGCTCGGGTACCCCATCGTCAGGCGGGCCATGAAGCGGTCGCGCTGGGCCTCGGGCAGCGGGTACGTGCCCTCCATGTCGATCGGGTTCTGCGTCGCGACGATCATGAACGGGCTGTCCAGCTTGCGCGTCACGCCGTCCACGGTCACCTGCGCCTCGGCCATCGCCTCGAGCAGCGCCGACTGGGTCTTCGGGCTCGTGCGGTTGATCTCGTCGCCGATCACGACGTTCGCGAACACCGGCCCCGGCGAGAACCGGAACGTGCCGGAGGACTGGTCGAAGATGTTCACGCCGGTGACGTCCGACGGCAGCATGTCCGAGGTGAACTGGATGCGGTTCACGGACCCGCCGACCGATGCGCCGAGCGCCTTGGCCAGCACCGTCTTGCCGACGCCGGGGACGTCCTCGACGAGCAGGTGTCCCTCGGCCAGCATCACCGTCAGGGCGGTGCGGATGGCCTCGGTCTTGCCGTCGACGACGGTGGAGACGGCGGCGGTGATGTCGTCACCGACGTCCCGGATGCGCTCGATCGGGAAGGCGGGGTCGGTCGGTTCCGGCACGCAGGCCTCCTCGGCTCAGGACAGGTGTCGTGCATGCTACAACGGCCCGGTGACAGGGACCGGGGGATGCGTCACCGACCGGGCCGCCGGACACACGGCGACGGACTGGAGGCGCGGGTCGCGTGCGCCGATCAGCGCACGCGATCCGCGCCTCCAGTCCGGATCCCGCAGCACCTCAGACGCGAGCCGCCAGCGACGCGTCGGCGGCCAGCAGGACCTGCGCCGCCACGGCGACGCCCTCCTCGCGCCCGAGCTCGGTGTCCTCGTGCTCGATGTTCACCCACATGTCCGGGTCCACCTCGCGGAGGGCCTCGAGGAACGCCGACCAGTACGCCTCGTCGTGCCCCTTGCCGAGCGCGACGAAGTCCCACGCAGACGGCTTCGGCCACTCGTTCGCCCACTCGTCCCCGCCGAGGTTCGTGCGCGGCTCGTCCGGTGACAGCCGACGGAACGAGTTGTCGAGCACGCCGTTGATCGCCGCCTGCGGGTTGATCCGGACGTCCTTCGCGGCGGCGTGGAACACGAGCGGACCGAGGTCGCGGACGACCGCCACCGGGTCCATCTGCTGCCAGAACAGGTGCGACGCGTCGAGCTCGACGCCCACGTTGGTCAGCCCGCCGCGCTCGACGAGCTCGCGGATCGTGGCCGGGTTGAAGACGACGTTCTGCGGGTGCAGCTCGAGCGCGACCTTGACCCCGTGCTCGCGGGCGAGGGCGTCGATCTCCTGCCAGAACGGCACCGCGACGCTCCACTGGTACTCGATCACGTCGAGCGCGGCGGAGTTCCAGGCGTTCACGATCCAGTTCGGCCGGGTGCCGCCGGGTTCCCCCGCGGGGAGGCCCGACATCGTCACGACCCGGTCCTGGCCGAGACGGGCCGCGAGCCGGATGCTGCGGCGGACGTCCTCCGCGTGCTTCGGCCCGATCTCCGGGTCCGGGTGCAGCGGGTTGCCGTTGCAGTTCAGGCCGGCGATCGAGACGCCGGTCCCGTCGAACTGCGCGAGGAAGGCGTCGCGCGCCTCGTCGTCGTCGAGGATCTCGTCGACGTTCGGCACGTGCACCGGCGGCAGGAACCCGCCGGTGTTCAGCTCGATGCCGGTGAGGCCGTTGCCCGCGATGGCCTCGAGCGCCGCGGCGAGCGGGCGGTCGTGGAAGATCGCGTTGTAGAGACCGAGCTTCATGCGTGTGCTCCTCCGGTGACGGACGCTGCGGTGAGGTCGACGGTTGCTCCTCCGTCGGCGGCGGACCGGGCCACCGCGTCGAGGATCTCCATGTTGTGGACGCCGTCGTCGAACGTGGCGTTCGCCGGCAGCGGGTCGGCCGTGTTGCCCACGACCTCGTCGAGGAAGGCACGCGCCTGGTACTCGAACATCTGGTTCTGCCCCCAGCCGACACCGGGAGCGTCCATCGCCATGCCGCCGGCGACGTAGGGGTGGTCCGGGCCGAGGACGACCTGACGGTAGCCGCCGAGACGGGAGCCGTCCGACTGCAGCGCGAGTCCGATCTCGGATGCGCGCTCCTGGTCCCAGCGTGCGGCGCCGCGCTCGCAGAACACCTCGACGACGAGGCCGTTCGGGTGCGAGGTCGCGACCCGGGAGACCTCGAGCGAACCGACCACCGAGCCGTCGCCGAAGCGCGCGTTGAACGTGGCGTAGTCGTCGTTCTCGACGTCGGCGAACTCCCCGGTCAACGGGACGGCCTGGCCACGGAGGGCGAACCCGGCGGCGATCGGCCGCTTGGTGACGGCCGTGGTGAACATGCCGCCGTTGACGCTCTGCACCTCGCCGGCCAGGAACTCGGCGACGTACGCGAGGTGCGACCCGACGTCGGCGAGGGCACCGGTCCCCGGGGCCCCCGCGAAGCGCCACGAGAACGGGACGTCGGGCGAGGAGCCGTAGTCGGTCCAGTACCGCGCGGAGACGTGCAGGACGCGACCGAGGGTGCCGTCCTCGACGAGCTGCTTGATCGCCGCGAGCCCGGGAGCGCGTCGGTAGGTGAAACCGACGCGGGCGGTGAGACCACGACCGGCCGCGAGCGAGGCCGCGGACGCCATCGCGCGGGCGTCGTCGAGCGAGTCCGAGAGCGGCTTCTCGCACAGCACGTGCTTGCCTGCGGCGAGGAGCCCCTCGACGATCTCGCGGTGCAGCGTGTTCGCGACGACGACGCTCACCACGTCGATGTCGTCGGCCTCGGCGATCGCTCGCCAGTCGGTGTCGTGCCGGTCGTACCCGAAGCGCGTCGCAGCCTCGGCCGCGAGCGGTTCGTAGACGTCGCCGACCGACACGAGCCGGACGGACGGCAGCGTGTGACCGAACAGGGACGGTGCGTTCCGCCACGCGGCCATGTGGGCCTTGCCGGCCATGCCGGCGCCGATGACGGCGACGCCGATGCTGTCGCTCATGTTCTCTCCCTCGAGAAGTCGGTGATGGCTCTGGAACGTTCCAGAGAGCGTCGGTAGACTGTAGACGCACCCACCCATGTCCTGTCAAGGAGCCGCGTGTCCCGACCACCGACGATCATCGACGTCGCGACCCGTGCCGGTGTCTCGAAGTCGCTCGTCTCGATGGTTATGCGCGACGACCCCGGCGTCTCGGACACCCGCCGGGCGGCCGTCCTCGCCGCGGCCGCCGAGCTCGGCTACCGCCCCAACCGTGCCGCCGCGATCCTCGCCGGCACGCGGACGCGCACGATCGGCGTCGTCGTCGACGACTTCCGGAACCCCTGGTACGTCCCGATGCTCGACGGCATCCGCGACGCGCTCGCCCCGCACGGCCTGCGCCTCACGCTCGCGGACACCCGCGCGAACGCCCACCTCGACTCCTCCCCGTTCGACGACCTCGTCTCGCTCCGTGTCGACGGTGTCGTGCTCGCCGCCGAGGGCTTCCCCGACCTCGTCGTCCCCGCGGACACCCCGGTCGTCATCGCCGGCGCACGCGCCGACGTCCCGGGAGGACTCGACGTCGTCGCCTCCGACGAAGCCGCCGGCGGACGTCTGGCCGCGGATCACTTGGTCGGCCTGGGTCACCGCCGCATCGCCCACGTCACCGGCGCAGGAGGCCCGGCTGCCGTCCGCCGCGAGGCCACCGTCGCCCGGATGGTCGCCTCCGGCATCGAGCCGCTGGTGTACGGCGAGGGACCGACCTCGGAGCAGACCGGCTACCGCGGCACCGTCCGCGCACTGGAGGACCACCCGGACCTGACCGCGGTGTTCGCGGCGAACGACGTCATGGCGATGGGCGCGATCGCCGCCGTGCACGAGGCCGGGCTCCGGGTACCGCAGGACGTGTCGGTCATGGGCAACGACGAGACCCCGCTCGCCGCGTCACCCCTGCTGCGCCTGACGACGGTGGACCCGCACAACGACGAGGTCGGGCGACTCGCGGCGGACCGGCTCGTCGAGCTGATCGGTGCAGCCGAGCGGCCGGAGCCGACCCGGGTCCTCGTGCCGCCGTCGCTCGTCGTCCGATCGACGACCGCTCCCCCGCGCGCCCGCTGACCGTCCGGACCGCGGGCGTCCGCCGGTCACCCGCTGACCGGTGTCCGCCGGTCGGTGCCGATACCGTCACGGCGCGAGCTGCACCCAGCGCCCCTCGGAGACGACCCGGACCGAGCCACCGTCGACCGCCACGGCGGTCTGCTCGTCGATGGCGTAGGCGGTCGGAACGCCGATCTCGGCCGCCCACCGCTCGGCGTTCTCGAGGGTGTTCTCCGGGAACGCGTCGAGGTGCGGGAAGATCGAGAAGTCGACGACTCCCAACGTCACGTCGTCGACCGCTGACGGCCACGCGACGAAGGACGCGCCGATGCGCGGCGTCATGACCATGCTGCCGGCGCTCACGCCCACCCACACCGTGTCGGGCAACGAGGGCAGCAGGTCCGCGAGCCCGGATGTCCGCATCCAGTGGGCGAGGTAGGTGGCGTCCCCGCCGTCGACCAGCAGGACGTCGGCTCCCGTGACCCACCGCCGCCACCGCTCGGGGTCGATCGTCGGCAGCGCCGTGAGCTCCAGCACGCCGATCGACGCCCAGCCGAGGCCGGTGAAGGCGCGGGAGTCGGGACCGCCGGCCACGAGGTCCCGGACCGAGGCCGGTCCGCACATCGGATGCCCCCACTGCGCCGTGGGGACGACGAGGGCGTTCGCCTCCTCGACCGGCTTGCCGAGCATCGACACGAGCGCGGCGTGGATCGTCGGGTTGGTGACGCCTCCCGAGGTCAGCAAGAGCTTCACGTCGCCTCCGATCCAGGCAGTTCCAGCGTGTTCAGGGACCACAGTGCCACGCCGTGCAGCCCGAGGTCCTCGGCGAGCGCGACCCGCGCCCGGTAGGAACGTGCGTCGGACCAGTGCAGCTCGCGGCCGTCGTCCAGCGTCGCCGACCACTCGCCGGTCCGGGCCGACCACCGGGCATCGTCGCCCGCGAGCTCCCGCGCCCGCGCCGGGCTCACCTGCGCGTCACCCGAGCCACTCCACACGTACCCGTACCCCGCGATGCCGAGGTCGATCCGGTCGGCTGGCACGCCCGAGCGCTCGGCCGCATCGACCACCCGCTCCGCCCACGGCAGGGACCCGATGGTGCCGGCACCGCTCCAGGGCCCGTGCTGGTCGTACGTCATGAGGACGAACCGGTCGACGTGGTCCGCGAGCGCGCCGAGGTCGTACCCGGTGTCGCGGTAGCCCCGCTCGTCCGTCGAGGCCATGACCGCCATCGACACCTCGGCCTCCGACCCGAGCCACTCGTGCACGGCGTCCTCGAGCGTCGCGGCGAACGCCACGAGCCCCGCACGGTCGCGGCTCCGGAGCGACTCGAGGTCGATCTGCACGCCGCGCATGTGCGCATCGGACGCGCGTTCCGCCAGGCGCTCGGCGACCCGCGAGCGGTTCCCGGCGTCCGACAACAGCGCGGTGCCGACCTCGGGTGAGAAGTCCCCGATCGACTCGGAGAAGTTGCTGACGAGCAGTTCGGGTGCGGCTCCACCGGTACGCGCCGTGCGGGCGAGTGCCGCCACGCCGCCGGGCAGGTCGTTCAGCCCGGCACCGTCGTCCGTCACCGTGACGCCGTCGATCCCGATCGTCGCCGCACGACGGGACGCGTCCGAGACCGTCGCCGCCGATTCGTCACCCGGCTCGACGTACGCCTCGACAGCGAGGTCGGCGTCGGGACCCTGCGTGGCGACGCAGCCACCGAGGGCCAGCGCGACCACGACCGCGAAACCGACCACGAGTCCTGTCCGCCGCACCACCCGCTCACCGTAGCGTGCGGGGCGGGGCCGAGCCGCGCCTCCTGGACCTCAGACGGTGGCACCCTCGAGCCGGTCGACCGCGACGGCGAGCTCCTCGAGCTCGGGGACCTCGCGCGCCTCGGCGAGCGCTTCCTCGAGCGCGGCTGCGTGCACGGGCGTGGCCTCGTCGAGGAGCCGTTGGCCCGCGTGCGTGAGCTCCGTGTAGAGCCCGCGGCGGTCGTCGGCGCAGAGCACGCGGGTGAGGAGGGCGCGCTCCTCCAGGCGGTTCACGAGCCGGGTCGTCGCACTCGGGCTGAGCGCTGCCGCCCGGGCGAGCTGCTGCATGCGCATGTGGAAGCCGTCCTGGCGGCGGAGGGCGTCGAGCACCGTGAACTCGACGACCGACAGGTCGACGGCGCGCAGTGCCCGCTCGAGCCGCGTCTCGATGAGGCCGTGCAGGGCCGCGAGCGTGCGCCAGCCGTGGGCGCGGACGGCGACGGAGGAGTCGTCGACGGACATGAGGGGCCTCCTGGTGTGCTTCCGGGCAGGATTGGTTGCTTGCGCGGATACCCCGCGTGTGCAACTATCGATATCCCGCGTCTGCAACAACCAGCGTACGCGGCCCAGCTGCACCGCACAACGGAAGGACATCCATGCCCGCGGGACTCATCGCCCTCGCACTCGGCGGATTCGGCATCGGCCTGACCGAGTTCGTCATCACCGGGCTCCTGCCCGAGGTCGCCGCCGACTACGGCGTGACCGAGACCACGGCCGGGTGGCTCGTGACCGGGTACGCCCTCGCCGTCATCGTCGGCGCGCTCGGACTCACCGCCGCGACCACCCGGCTCCCCCGGAAGCCGGTGCTCATCGGGTTGCTCGTGCTGTTCGTCATCGGCAACACCCTGTCCGCCCTCGCGCCGGTGTACGGCGTGATGATGCTCGGCCGGGTGATCGCGGCCCTCTGCCACGGGGCGTTCTTCGGCATCGGCTCCGTGGTCGCGTCGAACATGGTCGCGAAGGAGAAGCGGGCGTCCGCGGTCGCCCTGATGTTCACCGGGCTCACCGCCTCGAACGTGCTCGGCGTCCCGTTCGGCACCTTCCTCGGCCAGGCGCTCGGCTGGCGCGCCACGTTCTGGACCATCGCGGCGATCGGTGTCGTCGCCCTCGTCGGGGTCGCCCTGCTCGTCCCCACCGTCCGCTCGGCCGACGCCGCGGTCCCCTCGCTCCGCCGAGAGCTCGGCGCCTTCCGCTCCGGCCAGGTGTGGCTCTCGCTCGGCATCACCGTGCTCGGCTACGGCGGGATGTTCGGCGCCTTCACCTACATCGCGTACACGCTGACCGCGGTGTCCGGGTTCTCGTCGGGCGCCGTGCCGTGGCTGCTCATCGTGTTCGGCGTCGGGCTGTTCGTCGGCAACTTCGCGGGCGGGAAGCTCGCGTCCCGGTCGATCGACGGCACGCTGCTCGTGGTGCTCGTCGTCCTCACGGTGGTGCTCGCCGTGTTCGCGGCAGTGGCGGCCTCGCCCGTGCTCACCGTGATCGCACTCGTGCTCATGGGGGCGTTCGAGTTCGCCACCGTGCCGGCGCTGCAGACGCGGGTGATGCAGTACGCGGACCACGCGCCGACCCTGGCGAGCGGGGCGAACATCGCGGCGTTCAACCTCGGGAACGCGCTCGGCGCCTGGATCGGTGGGCTCACGATCGCGGCGGGGCTCGGGTACACCTCGCCGATCTGGGCGGGGGCCGGGATCACGGCGGCGGCCGTGGTGCTGACGTCCGTCGCCGCGGCCGCGGCGCGGCGCGCGCGCTCGCGCGGCGCGGTGCCGACGGGCAGCGTCGCGACGGTCTGACGCGGGGGGGGGGGGGGGGGGGGGGGGGGGGGGGGGCCCCCGGGGTTGGGGGGGGGGAATGGGGCGGGGGGGGGGGGGCCCCCCGCCACGTGGGGGGCACCGGGTGGGGGGCGGGGGCGGCGCCCGCCCCGGGCCGGGGG